>CBDEGN010000002.1:3627500-4298730 GCA_965237885.1 Longimicrobiales bacterium
GACCGACAGGTCGAGCAGGTACGAAAGTAGGCCTTAGTGATCCGGCGGTTCCGAATGGAAGGGCCGTCGCTCAACGGATAAAAGGTACGCCGGGGATAACAGGCTTATCGCCCCCGAGAGTTCACATCGACGGGGCGGTTTGGCACCTCGATGTCGGCTTATCGCATCCTGGGGCCGGAGAAGGTCCCAAGGGTCGGGCTGTTCGCCCGTTAAAGCGGTACATGAGCTGGGTTTAGAACGTCGTGAGACAGTTCGGTCTGTATCCGTCGTGGGCGTTGGAGTGTTGCGAGGATCTGTCCCTAGTACGAGAGGACCGGGATGGACTGACCTCTCGTGTACCGGTTGTCCCGCCAGGGGCATCGCCGGGTAGCGACGTCGGGAAGGGATAACCGCTGAAAGCATCTAAGTGGGAAGCCCACCTCAAGATGAACACTCCCAGGGCGTAAGCCCTCCGAAGGGCCGTGCGAGACTAGCACGTTGATAGGCGGCAGGTGGAAGCATGGCGACATGTGCAGCCGAGCCGTACTAAGTGCCCGAGAGGCTTGACCAGCATTCCTTGCATCAAATTGAGGGCCCCCGGCAAGGGGGTTCGACAGACCGAGGCGCCACCCCGTGTGGTGTCTCGGAAAACGCGACTCATCAAAACCCGAGGTCTCCCGCCAACGCGGGGGGCACGCCCCGGACACGCCCGGGACCCCTCTCACAGCCCATGCTCTTTTGTTGCTGGTGACAAGAGCGCGGGGGAAACACCCGTTCCCATCTCGAACACGGCCGTTAAGTCCCGCTGCGCGGATGGTACTGCCGGGGCGACCCGGTGGGAGAGTACGTCGTCGCCAGCTTCTCTTTCGGCCGCCCGGAGTCAATCTCCGGGGGGTTCTTTTTCACTCGTCGATACCTCTCCGTCCATGAACGAGACCCGGGCCGGCACAGTGGCTCTCGCCGGACTTCCCAACGTCGGCAAATCGACGCTCCTTAACGCCTTCGTGGGCGAGAAGCTGAGCATCGTCACCCCAAAGCCTCAGACTACGTGGCAGCGGGTGGCCGGAATCTACTCCGGCGAAGCGCACCAGATCGTCTTTGTCGACACTCCGGGGCTGTTTGCCGCGCGCGACCTGTTCCACCGCGGCATGGTGGAGGTAGCCTATGGGGCTGTCCATGACGCCGACGTTGTCCTGGTTGTGGTGGACGCGACTTCGATGCGACGGCGCACACCCTGGGGTGCCCTGCGCGAGTTGCTGGAGCAGACTCGAGCTCCACGGCTGGTGGCGGTCAACAAGGTTGACGGGGTGCCGGAGCCGGCGATCGAGGGGTTGGTCGCGGACGCGGAGCGACGGCTGGGCGCGCGCGCTTTTCCGGTGTCGGCGCTTCATGGCACCCGCGTGAGGCAGTTGCGAGAGGCGCTGGAAGCGGAGTTGCCCCTGTCACCCTTCCTGTTCCCGCCGGACCAGATCGCCTCGGATTCGGTACGATTCTTTACGGCCGAACTGGTTCGCGAGACCGTTTTCGAGTTGTATGACCGGGAGATACCCTACTCCGTGTCGTGTCAGCTGGAACAGTTCCGCGAAAACAAGGACCCGGTCTATATTCAAGCCGTTCTCTACGTGGAGAGGAAGTCGCAAAAGGGAATCCTGATCGGAGACGGCGGGCAGGCGATCCGTGAGCTTGGCTCCCGGGCCCGGATCAAGATAGAGCGTTTCATCGGCCGGCGGGTTTACCTGGACCTCTGGGTCAAGGTGCTCGCCGGGTGGCGGCGCAAGCGTGGACACCTTCGGAGATTGGGATTTGCCCTTCCCCGCGAGCATGAGACGAAACGCGCCCGGTAGCCCGCGCGCCGTCTGGCTGTTGCTCGCGGGTCTGTGGCCTTCGCCCGGAGACGCACAGGGACCGGAACTCGCCGCGACCATGGAGTCGGCGGCCATTGCCACGCGGAGGGCAGCGACCAACGAAGGCGCGCTCTTCCTGATTCTGCCCGTGGGTGCTCATGCGATCGCCATGGGACGCGCGATGACGGCCTTGCCCTCCCAGGAAAGCGCGTTCTGGAATCCGGCGGGGCTCGCCACGGTCGAGGATCGCCGCTTCTTCTTCTATCGGGGCGACCAGCTCGCGGGCGAGGCAACCGCGTTCTCCTTCCTCGTGGGCAGACCGTCGGTGGGCACGCTGGGAGTCTCCTATCAGGAACTGAACGTGGGCGACCAGCAGCTGACCGGCTTCACCGGCGAAGTGCTCGGTTCCATCAGCGTGCGCGGCTACCAGGGCGTGATTTCGTTCGCGACCGAGCTGGCCGACCGGGTCAGCGTGGGCACGAACTTCAAGATGGTGCAGTTCCGCATTGCATGCCGTGGGCAGTGCCTCGACCAGGGGGTGACCGCGACCACCTACGCGGTGGACGCCGGGATTCAGGCGACGTTTTCGGATGCGGTGCCTCTCAGGCTCGGGGTGATGATCGCGCACCTGGGGCCGGATCTGCAGGTCGTCAACGCCGAACAAGCGGATCCCCTTCCGGCACGGGCGCGCCTGGCGGTGATGTACGACATCCTGGATCATTTCGAGAACCGTTCGACCCTGGATTTGCGGCTGACGGTGGAGATGGAGGAGCGATGGCACGATCTGGGGTCGCCGTCCGTGTACGTGGGAACTGAAGTCGCCACCACCGGGACCGAGGTGTTGTCGGTGCGCGCCGGCTATGCCTATGGGAGCGACGGGGAGGCCGGGGGTCCAGCCCTCGGGTTGGGCCTGCGCTTCAACCGATTCGATCTCGCGATCGCGCGGTCGCTCACGCGCACGTCGCTGAGCACGGGTTCCGAGCCCGTGCACGTCAGCCTGGGCGTTGTCTTCTGATGGACGCCGGCTCGAACCCGGCAACGCACGCACAGGCTGCGCATCGCTCATGGGTGACCCCGACGTGCCGCCCGCGCCCGATCCGTCGCGCCCGCCCGGTGTGCGGCGTTCGCCCGGCCTGGGCCACGGCCATGCTTCTGGTGACGGGCGCCGGGGGTTTGTCGGGCCAGAGTCCGCTCGCGATACCGAAGGCGCCCTCACCACTCTGGGAAGCAGCGTTGGCAGAGAGCCCGCCCGATTTGATCCCCGCCGCCGGAAGCGGCGCGGTTTCCCCGGCTTCCCCCTTTGTCTCCATTGGATCCCGCGGGCCGGTCACGGGGGGCTCTACTCTCTCGACCGGCTCGGCCGGAGCGGTCGCCCAGCTACTCGCTCCGTCGATCTCGCCGACCCGGGCGCTGCTCTACTCTGCAGTGTTGCCGGGATGGGGCCAGCAACGTCTGGAGCGAAGTCGCTGGTTCGGGTTCATGGCGGTTGAAGTCATCGGCTGGGGCTTACTGTGGGAAAGACAGCGGACGGGGCATGACTTCCGTGCCCGATACCGCGATCTGGCGTGGTTTGTCGCGCGCCGGGGAGCGGCCGTGGAACGCATGGACGGCGACTTCGAGTACTACGAGGCGCTCGGGAAGTACGGGGCGTCGGGGGCCTTCGACGTCGATCCCTATATGGGAGGCATTCAACCCGAAACCGATACCACGACCTATAACGGCGACATCTGGTCGCTGGCCAACGAGATCTTTCTGGTGCCCAGGGCCGAGGGCGTTCCCGGACCTGGCTCGCCGGAGTACGAACAGGCCATGGCGTACTACGCCAGCCGGAGCATCAGCCCGGACTTCTACTGGGACTGGAACGGTGACGACGTCAATCGCGCGGAGTACGACAGGTTGATTCGGAGAAGCGATGCCGCGTTGCGCCAGGTGACCACGGTCGTAGGAGTGATCCTCGCGAATCACCTGGTGGCCGCGTTTGACGCATTCATCACGGCTCGCCTGCGCGCCGCGGACTCGAACGCCGTGGTCCGCTTGTTCGCCGCTCCCGAGGCGCGCGGACGGTGGTGGCTGGGCGGGCAGCTGCTCCCATGATTCCCGGTGGCGTCCGCGTCGGCCAGATGCATCATGGCGTGTTATCCGCCCGGTTCCTAGTGTACCGGGAGGTGTTTTGGCCGCAGCCCGAAGGAGGTCGCCCTTGACGTCTTACACCGTCTTCACAGTCCATTGCCCGTCCTGTTCCGCGAGCTATCCGGTCGATTCAGGGAAAGTGCCGGAGGGCGGCATCCGCGCGCGTTGCGGCAACTGCGCCAACGTCTTTCTCGTAGAGCTTGCCAGGCTGCGGGTCCAGGGGGCACCGGAATCTTCGGGGCGACCGCGGAAACGGCGCCAATCGAAGCCACCCGCGCCATTCGCCACGATCGATCCCGGGGACCGGGCCGCCCGCCTGGCCCGGGTACTGGTGTCCGACATGATCAGCTACCATCCAGACAGGTACGAGCGCGCCCTGGAAAGAGGTACCTTGCAAGAGGACTTCGCGGACGAAGTGCGCCGGTCCTGGGCGGAATACGTGAGACAGGTTGGGCGGTCGGCGGCGGTCGGCAGCCGCTGCTTTCAGGACGAACTCAACGCCACTCTGGCTCGCGGACAGAAGATCTACTGACAGGCAGACCAACGAGCGAAACCCATGTCTAACGAAACCACTGAACGCCTCCGCGATCTCGAAGCGCGAATCTCCGAACTGCGGAGGTACCTTTGACATCCAGGCGCGCGAGGCGAAGCTGGAAGAGCTGGAACAAGCCCAGTCCAGCGAGACGTTCTGGTCCAACCCGGAAGAGGCGCGCCAGCTCATCGCGGACGCCAACCGGCTAAAGGGTTGGGTGGCCCCCTGGCGCGAACTCGCCGCCACCGCCGGGGAACTGCGCGAATGGGCCGATGTGCTGGCTGTCGAGCAGGATGAGGAGATCGAGGCGCAGTGGGCGTCCGACGTCAAGTCGCTCGCCGCGGGCGTGGGCAACCTGGAACTCCGAACCATGTTGCAGGGAGAGGATGACCACCGCGGGGCGCTGCTCACCGTTCACCCCGGTGCCGGTGGCCTGGAGTCCCAGGACTGGGCGGAGATGCTGCTGCGCATGTACAGCCGCTGGGCCGAGCGGCGCGGATGTACGCTCAAGGTGCTCGATCTGCAGCCGGGCGAGGAGGCCGGGATCAAGAGCGCCGCGCTCGAGATCGAGGGTGATCACGCGTACGGGTACCTGAAGGCGGAGAATGGTGTACACCGCCTGGTACGCATTTCACCCTTCGATTCCCAGTCGCGCCGCCACACTTCCTTTGCCAGCGTGTTCGTGTATCCCATGATCGACGATGAAGTCGAGGTCGAGATCGATGAGGGCGACCTGCGCGTGGACACTTTTCGCGCCTCCGGGGCCGGGGGCCAGCATGTCAACAAGACGGATTCCGCCATTCGCATCACGCACCTGCCCACCGGCATCGTGGTGTCCTGCCAGCAGGAGCGCTCGCAGCACAAGAACCGTGCGACCGCGATGAAGATGTTGCGGGCCGCGCTCCACCGGCGGGCGATGGAGGCGCGCGACCGCGAACGTGAGGCGGTGGAGGCCACCAAGCCCGAGAACGCGTGGGCCAATCAGATCCGCTCGTACGTCTTCCAGCCTTACACGATGGTCAACGATCACCGAACCAGCGTAAAGGTTGGGGATGTCCAGAAGGTGATGGACGGCCAGATCGACCTCTTCATCGAAGCCTACCTGAAACAGTTCGGGGCGGTCGGCGTCGGCTGAACCGGTCGTCCTCTCCCAGATCTGCTATGACGCAACCTACCAGTGGCAAGGCCGACCGCCCGGCGCCTTCCGGCCCAAGCGACCCGGAACGCAGCGTGCAGACCCGCATGGAGAAGCTCGGCCAGCTGCGCGAACGAGGAATCGAGCCGTTCGCCTACAACTACGCGCGCACCCACCGGGCGCGCGCGGCCGCGTCCGCCTTTGAAGCCGCGGAGGCGGCGGGAGCGCTCTCGGAGCGGGGGCAGGGGGAGGAAGTACGCATCGGCGGTCGCATGGTCGCGTTCCGCGGTCACGGCAAGAGCGCCTTTGCCGATCTGGAAGACGGCTCCGGGCGCATCCAGGTGTATTTCCGCAGGAACCTGGTGGGAGCGCAGGCTTTCGAGAACCTGGATCTCCTCGACCTGGGAGACTGGATCGGCCTACAGGGCCGGCTCTTCCGCACGCGCATGGGCCAGATCACGGTACAGGTCAGCGCCTGGACGCTGCTTACGAAGTCGCTGCGGCCGCTTCCGCTGGGCAAGACGGAAGTGGACAGCGGGACCGGGGAACGCACCACGCACAGCGGCTTCGCCGACACCGCGGCGCGCTATCGCCAGCGCTACGCCGATCTGGCGGTCAACCCGGAGGTGCGGCAGGTCTTTCGCGCCCGCTCGCGGATCGTGACCACAGCACGCCGTTTCCTGGACGCCCACGGCTTTCTCGAGGTCGAGACGCCGGTGCTGCAACCTCTCTACGGGGGCGCGACGGCTCGTCCCTTCGTCACTCGTCACCACTCTCTCGACACACGGCTCTTCCTGCGCATCGCCGACGAACTCTACCTGAAGCGGCTCATCGTGGGCGGCTTCGAGCGGGTGTACGAATTGTCCAAGGACTTCCGCAACGAGGGTCTGAGCCGGTTTCACAACCCCGAGTTCACGATGCTCGAGTTCTACCAGGCGTTTGCCGACTACCACGACATGATGGCGCTGGTGGAGGAGCTCGTGACGGAGATCGCGACCGAGGTCACGGGGGATGCCATCGTGACCTACCAGGGTGAGCGCATTTCACTGGTCCCCCCGTTCAAGCGCATCCGGCTCATGGAGGCACTGGGCGCAGCCCTCGGCGAAGACCCTCTGGAGATGGACGACGAGGCGCTTCTCGCGCGGGCGCGAGCACTCGCTCTCCCCGATCTCGAGGGCGCGGGGCGGGGAAGGCTCATCAACAAGCTTTTTGACGCGCTGGTGCAGAAGGAATTGCGATCCCCTACCTTCGTGCTGGATCACCCGCGTGAGCTCTCGCCGCTCGCGAAGGCGAAGCGGGGTGATGCCCGCCTGACGGAGCGATTCGAGCTGTTCGTGCTGGGCACCGAAGTGGCCAACGCGTTTTCCGAACTCAACGATCCGGTTGACCAGCGGGCGCGCTTCGAGGACCAGGCGAGGCTTGCGGCCGGAGGCGACGAGGAGGCTCACAGAGTGGACGAAGACTACATCCGGGCCCTCGAGTACGGGATGCCGCCCACGGGCGGCGTCGGCATGGGCATCGACCGTCTGACGATGCTGCTTACCGATCAGCCGGCCATCCGCGATGTGATTCTCTTTCCCATCCTGAGGCCCGAGTGACGGGCGGAGGAGTGCGTTGAGCCGTCTCGACTGGTACATCGCGCGCCGCTACCTGTCGGCCCGCAAGCAGGGACGCTTCCTCTCCCTCATCACCTGGATCGCGCTCGGGGGCGTCACCCTCGGGGTCACCGCCCTGGTGGTCGTGATCTCGGTCATGAACGGCTTGCAGGAGGAGATGAGGGCCAAGATTCTCGGCTCCAACCCGCATGTGCTCGTGCTTCAGGCGGGCAGCTCGCTGCGCATGGACGACTGGGAAGGGATACGTGAGCAGGTCCGCGCGGTCGAGGGTGTCGTGGGGGCGACTCCCTTTGTGGTCACCAGTGTCGGCATCCAGCGCGAGGAGTATGCGCAGACGGCCGATCTGTATGGCGTGCAGCCCATCCCGGAAGGCGTGCCCGTCACCGATTTCGAGCGGGACCTGCAGGACGGCGTGTACTCTCTCGGGGAGTCCGAATCGGGTTTCCCCCCGGTCCTCGTGGGAAGTCGGCTCGCGCAGCGCATGCAGCTCTTCAAGGGCGATACGCTGGTGCTGATGTCACTGGAGAACATCCATACAGATGGCTTCGGCAACCCCTATCCCAGCATCCGCAAATTCGAAATGGCGGGGTCGTTTACGACCGGCATGTACGAGTACGACCTGCGCAACATGTACACGCCTCTGGCGGCGACCCAGGACCTGCTCGGCATCGACGGAACGAACCAGGTCAGCGGCATCGCGGTCCGGGTCGAGGACCTCTGGGAAGCGAATGTGGTCGGCCGGGCGATTCGGGCGGCGCTCGGGCCAGGCTACTTTGCCGAGAGCTGGATAACCACCAACCAGTCGTTCTTCGCCGCTCTCAGGCTCGAGGAGTTCGGGATGGCGGTCATCCTTGGCCTGATCATCGTGGTGGCGGCCTTCAACATCGTGAGCACGCTGGTGATGGTGGTTGTGGACCGAACCCGGGAGATCGGCATCCTCAAGTCGATGGGCATGACCGACCGGCAGGTTCTGCGCGTGTTCCGGCTCCAGGGACTCTGGATCGGCATGATCGGAAGCGCGCTGGGAGTGACGGCGGGCCTGGCGATAGTCTGGGCGCTCGATCGGTACAACTTCATCTCAATTCCGGCCGACCTCTACTATCTGGACCATCTGCCGGTCGCGGTGCGCGTGCTGGACATCGCGCTCATCATTGTGTTCACCATCGGAATCAGCTTCCTGGCCTCACTCTATCCGGCAGCCCGCGCCGCCCGTCTGCGGCCGGTGGAGGCGATTCGGCATGAATGAGGATGGCCGCTCGGCGGAGACCGGGCTGGGCAACTCCCCGATCCAGGGTGTACGGCAGTTCGACCCACGGGTCGCGCTCCCCCTGGAAGCCCGCTCGTTGGCGCGCACCTTCGTCGGCGGCAACGGAAGTGAACTCCGGGTTCTGCAAGGGGTAGACCTTCGAGTTCAGGCGGGAGAGGTGGTCGCGGTCAGCGGTGCCAGCGGCGCAGGCAAGAGCACGCTGCTCCACTTGCTGGGAGCGCTTGACCGGCCGACATCGGGCGAGGTACTGGTGGACGGAAGGCCGTTGTCGCGGCTGGACGACGGGGCCATCTGCGAGATCCGAAACCATCACATCGGTTTCGTGTTTCAGTTCCACCATCTCCTGCGCGAATTCACTGCACTCGAGAACGTGATGATGCCACGACTGATCGCCGGCCACCCGCGATCCGAGGCGGAGGAGGGCGCGCGTCGCCTGCTCGAGTCGGTGGGGCTTGGCGCGCGGCTGCAACACAAGCCGTGGCAGCTCTCGGGCGGAGAGCAGCAACGCGTGGCCGTGGCCCGCGCGCTCGCCAACGACCCGGTCGTTCTCCTGGCTGACGAGCCCAGCGGCAACCTCGACCATCGGACCAGCGAACAACTCCACGACCTGCTGTTCCAACTGAGGGACGACCACGATCTGGCCATGGTGCTGGTAACCCACAATCGTGCGTTGGCAGCGCGAGCCGACCGCATCCTGCGGCTCGAGAGCGGGATACTGGTAGAGGGAGACGAGAGCCGGTGAGCGACGATCCCCGGGTGTGCGGCGAGTGCGGCACGGCGGACGCCATCGTCCACCTGACCCGGATCGTGGACGACGTGGCCAGCGTGTTGCACCTCTGTGAGGAATGCGCCGCCGCGCGCGGAATCAGTCAGCCCGCGCCACCGGACAATTCTCCGCTCGCCGACTTCCTGTCGCAGATGACGGGTGCGGAGACGGGCGCCGCGGCCGGAGAGGAAGACAGAACCTGCTCCTTTTGTGGTCTCACGTTCGCGAGATTCCGAGACAGCGGACGGCTGGGATGTCCGCACTGCTATACGACTTTCGAGTTTTACCTGAAGAGCCTCCTGAGGCGTATCCACGGCGGCGTGCAACACGTGGGCAAAGTGTATCTGCCCCCCGATCCCACGGCCTCCCAGCGTGAGAAGCGACTCGAAGGACTGCGCCGCAAGCTGCAGTACGCCGTCAATACGGAGGACTTCGAGCAAGCGGCGCAGTTGAGGGACCAGATCAGTTCTCTCGAACCCGCGACGCGCTAGGCGGACCCGTGGATCATCTTTCCCCGATCTTCGATCACGGCCTCGGGTGGCTCGACGCGAGCGGCCCGGATTCCGATATCGTCCTCTCCACGCGCGTTCGTCTGGCCCGCAACCTTCAGGGCTATGCGTTCGGTCCGCGGTCGCGCGTCAATGATCGCCGCGCGGTGCTCAGACGGGTCACCCGGACGGCGGCCAGGGTCGACCTGCTCGCCGAGGCGAACGTTCACCCTCTTGCCGACCTGGACCCGGGGACCCGGCGGATCCTCCTCGAGAGAAGGCTCATCTCACAGGATCTGCTCGGCGAGAGATCGGAGACCGGTCCCCAGCGTGCGGCGGCAGTCGTGCTTTCGACCCGGGAACCGGTCAGCGTGATGGTGAACGAGGAGGACCATCTTCGCCTGCAGGTGCTGGTGTCGGGACTCGCCCTGGAAGCGGCCTGGAGCCTGGTGGATCGGCTGGACGAGGACCTGGGCCAGGAACTCCCCTACGCATACGATCACGAGCTCGGATTCCTCACCAGTTGTCCCACGAACGTCGGCACGGGATTGAGAGCTTCTGTGCTCATCCACCTCCCGGGGCTTGTGCTCACGAAGGAAATCGGCCGCGTCCTCCGGGGGTTGAGTCAGGTCGGGCTGACGTTTCGCGGGCTGTACGGGGAGGGGTCGGAGGTCGTGGGAAATTTCTTTCAGGTCTCGAACCAGACCACGCTCGGAAAAACGGAGGAAGACCTGGTCGATCATCTGGACCGCATGGTGCGCCAAGTCATCGAATACGAGAGACGGGAGCGTCGCGTTCTGCTCCGGGACGCGTATCAGGTTACAGAAGATAAGATATGGCGTGCCTACGGTTTACTGCGTTACGCCAGGTCCATTTCGTTCGAGGAGATGATGAACCTGTTGTCGGGTGTTCGACTGGGCGCGGCGCTGAAACTTCTCCCGGGGCTCCGTGTATACTCGCTCAACAAGATCATGATCTTCGCGCAATCTGCCCACCTGGAGGAAGCAGCGGGGCGAAAACTTCCACCCGGTGAGTGCGACGTGCACCGAGCCACCTACGTGCGCCGCATCCTGGCGACCGAGGGTGTAGTGATCCCGGACAAGGAGCCTCCACAGAGCGGTTCCGACGCCGTCCCCGACCCATGACGACCCGCGGGCACGAAGACAAATGAACTACAATTTCACGGATCGGGTGCGCAAAGTTCTCGCGATGGCCAGAGACGAGGCCATCAGGCTGCAACACGACTACGTGGGCACCGAGCATGTCCTGCTGGGACTGATCCGTGAACGGGAAGGGGTCGCGGCCACGGTATTGATGAATCTGGGTGTGGATCTGAGCCAGGTTCACGAGCGAGTCGAGGAGGCGGTCCGCAAGGGAAAGGCCACCATCGCCCTGGGCGAGCTCCCCTACACCTCACGTGCAAAGAAGGTATTGGAGTTCGCCCTGGCTGAGGCACGCGAACTCAACCACTCGTACGTAGGCACGGAACACTTGCTGCTGGGGCTTCTCAGGGAAGAGAAGGGCATCGCGGCGCAGGTGCTCAACTCCATGAGCGTGCGCCTGGACCGGGCGCGCGCGGAGTGTCTCAGGGTGCTGGGCTCCGAGATGAGTTCGGATGTGGGTGGGGGCTCCGCCGTTCCGGCCGGAGGCAAGAGCGAGAAGAAGTCCAAGACCCCGGCGCTGGACCATTTCTGCCGCGATCTCACCAGCCTCGCCAAGGGGGGCAAGCTCGACCCCACCATAGGCCGCCGTGTGGAGATCGAACGCATCGTCGAGATCCTCTGCCGCCGCAAGAAGAACAACCCGGTGCTGATCGGTGAACCAGGAGTAGGCAAGACGGCCATCGTCGAGGGGCTGGCGCAGCTCATTACCGAGGGCGAGATCACCGAGGCCTTGAAGGACCACCGGCTGCTGGCACTGGACATGGCGGCCGTCATCGCGGGAACCAAGTATCGCGGCCAGTTCGAGGAGCGCCTCAAGGCCGTCATGAACGAGATTTCGCAGGGCCGCAACGTGATCCTCTTCATCGACGAGCTGCATACGCTTGTGGGAGCGGGAGCGGCCGAGGGCGCCATCGACGCATCGAACATGTTCAAGCCGGCACTTGCCCGCGGAGAACTCCAGTGCATCGGTGCTTCCACGCTGAACGAGTATCGCAAGTACATCGAGAAGGACGGAGCGCTGGAAAGGCGTTTTCAGCCGGTCATTGTGGATCAGCCGACGGTCGCGGAGACGGTCGACATCCTCAAGGGTCTGCGCGGGCACTACGAGGACCACCACCGAATCGTCCTGTCCGACCCTTCGCTGGAGGCAGCGGCCAAGCTGTCCGACCGCTACATCACCGACCGCTTCCTGCCCGACAAGGCGATCGACGTGATCGATGAGGCCGGGTCGCGCGCGCGCATCGCGAGCCAAGTGCCGTCTCCCGAGGTCGAGGAGCTGAAGGAGGAACTCGCCGCGCTGGCCGGACATAAGGAGCTGGCGATCCGTAATCAGGACTTCGAGCGCGCGGCGGAGTTGCGCGACGAGGAGCGCGAGCTTCAACGCCGGATCCGCGAGCGCCAGAAAGCGTGGCGGGAAGCGCGCAGGGACCATCGCCCCGAAGTCAACGCCGACGACGTCGCCTTCATCGTCAGCCGCTGGACCGGCATCCCAGTGACACGGATGAGGCGGGCCGAAACCCGGCGCCTCATCAACATGGAAGACGAGTTGCACAAGCGGGTCGTCGGCCAGGATCCGGCCATACAGGCGATGTCGCGGGCAATTCGCCGCAGCCGGGCCGGGCTGAAGGACCCGAGGCGACCTATAGGATCGTTCATCTTTTCCGGCCCGACCGGGGTTGGGAAGACCGAACTGGCGCGGGCTCTGGCCGAGTTCCTGTTCGCCGATCGTGAGGCCCTCATTCGCGTGGATATGAGCGAATACATGGAGCGGTTCTCGGTGTCACGCCTCATCGGCGCGCCACCGGGCTACGTGGGCTATCATGAATCCGGCGCTCTGACCAAAGCGGTGCGGCGGCGTCCCTATTCGGTCGTCCTCCTCGATGAAATCGAGAAGGCGCACCCCGATGTCTTCAACATCCTGCTGCAGGTGCTCGACGAAGGGCACCTGACCGACAACTACGGTCGGGCCATCGATTTCAAGAACACGGTCATCATCATGACCTGCAACCTGGGGGCCAGGGACATCTCGAAGGGCGGTACCCTGGGATTCCATGAGGACAACGCTCAATCGGGGTATGAACGCATGCGTGGCAAGGTGCAGGAGGCGATTGAGCGCACCTTCAATCCCGAGTTTCTCAATCGCGTGGACGATACCATCGTCTTCCACTCACTCAGCCGTGACGATATCGGCAAGATCGTCCACATCCTGCTCTTGGAAATACACGAACGCCTGAACGAGGAAGACCTGACCCTCACGCTCAGCGATGCTGCCGTGGACTTCCTCGCGGATAAGGGCTATAGCGAGAAGTTCGGGGCGCGACCGCTCCGGCGGGCGATCCAGCGCTATCTGGAGGACCCTCTTTCGGAGATGATCCTGGTAGCGGAGTTCGGGGCGGGGGACGAGATCCAGGCGGATGTCAACGAGGCGGGCGACGGTCTTTCCGTGGGGGCGGCGTCCGCGACCAAGACGTGAACGGACTCAACGGCGCAATCGTTTCCGCGCGCTTCGGACGGCGGGCGGCAGTTTTCGCCGCGGGCGCATGCCTCTCACCCGCGTTCCTGGCGGCGCAGCAGGCGGACCCCGCTGCGGGCACCTTCGTCGATTCCATCACCGTGGAAGGCAATGTCCGGCTGACCGACGAGGAAATCCTCACCGACCTCGGTTTGCAGCCGCGAACGACCATCTCCTTCCGCGACATTCAGACCGCACTGAAAGCGCTCTGGGCCACCGGACAGTACCGCGACTATACGATCAGCGCTCAGGGAGGCCAGGGCGGCGAGCCGGTCCTGCTGGTTCTCGACGTCGAGGAGCAGGACGTGATGGAGTCCGTGACCATCGAGGGGTTGGAACGGCTCAGCGTAGGCTCCGTGCGCGATACCGCCGACCTGCGCGCAGGAGAGCCGTACTCACCCCAGAAGCTGGCGATCGCGCGCGACTTCATCCGCAACGAACTCGCCGACGACGGCATCCCCTTCGCGCGCATCGACGAGCGGGTGGAAGAGGTACCAGACAGACCGGGGCATGTGCGGCTGGTACTGGAGGTGACCGAAGGTCAGCGCGTGACCGTCTCCGAGGTCGAGTTCACGGGGAACGAGCACGTGGGTTCCGACGACCTGAGGAGCGCCCTCGACACGCAGGCGGAAGGGTTCTGGTGGTTCCGACAGGGCTCGTATCAGGAGAGCACACTTCAGGAAGATCTGCTCGCCCGGCTGCCCGAGCTGTACCGATCCCGGGGCTATCTCGACTTCGCGGTTCTGCGGGACACTCTCGTCATCGATCCGGAGACGGGGAAGTCCAGACTCGAGGTGGCCGTGGAGGAAGGACCACGCTACCGCGTGCGGGAGTTCGTGGTCGAGGGCAACAGCCGTTTCCCCACCGACCGCATCGAATCGTTCTACCAGCCCGGACAGGGAGGACTGCTCAGCAGCTTCGGGATCGGGGGGGATGACGAAGAAAACCCCGTGTTCGACGCCGCCGCCTTCGAGGCAGCCGCGGCGGCCGTGGGCTCGCTCTACCGGAACAACGGTTACCTGGGTGCCAACGTCGAGCCCTTCTACGAGTTCGACGAGGCCAACGGGGACGGCGATCCCACCCTGCTGGTGGGGTGGCGCATCCAGGAGGGGGCTCCCGCCTACATCCGCAGGGTGGAGGTGGAGGGCAACGACTACACCCACGAGCGGGTCGTACGCGACCAACTCATGACCCTGCCGGGAGACATCTATTCCGAGGAACGACTCATCCAGAGTTACCAGGCGGTTTCCGCGCTTGGATACTTCGAGACGCCGATGGAACTGCCCAGCCTCCAGCCCACCGACGACGGAAGCGGAAACGTCGACATCGTCTTTCGGGTCAAGGAGCGGCAGACGGGGACCGTAAACTTCGGCACTTCAATGGGGGGTGGCTACGGGCTCTCCGGGTTCCTCGGATACGACCAGCCCAATCTCTTCGGACAGGCGAAGTCGGGCAGCGTGCGATGGGACTTTGGCCGCTACATCAACAACTTCACGTTGTCCTATACCGATCCGTCACTGCGACGGACTCGCGTGAGCGGCACCGTGTCGCTGTTCTACACCCGCGACCGCTTTTTCCAGTTCACCACCGGCCAGCGCCGGCTGCAGGGAGGCTCTCTCCGGTTTGGGCTTCCTCTCCCGGGTTCTCTGCGCACCCGGCTGTTCCTCGGATACTCGCTCTCCCGCACGAAATACGACCTGTTTTCCAGGTCCGAAGACTCGTCGCTGTTCGGCAGGGACCCCGGGACGCTGAGTACACTCTCCGCGAGCATTCAGAGGCAGACGCTGAACCACAATCTGTTCCCGACCCAGGGATCCCGGCAGGTCATCTCCGCCGAGATGAACGGAGGTCTTCTGGGCGGGGACGGCGACTTCATGAAGTACGCGGTCGAGGGCACCTGGTTCGCGCCCGTGGGCCAGATCGGCAGCGGAGCGCGGCCGATCCGGACCGCTCTGGGGCTCAGTGTCCGGGCCGGGATGATCTTCGGGAATGCGGAGCGCTTCCCCTTTGATCGGTATTGGATGGGGGGCGTCCAGTTCGGCGAGAGACTCCGCGGCTACGACGAGACCACGATCACCCCGGCCGGTTTCTTCGACCGGGGATCGGGCTCGGGGGTCCTGGAAGGCGAGAGACTGGGCAATGCGTTCATCTCGCTCACCGTTGAATACGACATTCGCTTCAACGACAACATGTCGCTCGGATTCTTCTACGATGCGGGTAACGTCTGGGTGAGCGCGGCCGAATTCACACCCACCCGTCTGTTCCGGGGAGCGGGCGTCGGCGCCCAGCTGGTCACACCGTTCGGACCTCTGGGCCTCGACTACGCGTACGGTTTCGACAAGACCAACCCCGGATGGCAGCTGCATTTCCGGATGGGACCGGGGTTCTGACGAAGGAGCGGTGGATTCGGCCCGCCAGGCCTTGCGAGCTACATGCCCTTGGAGACATCCTTTCAGGCTGTGGTTTCACAGGATGATCGAGAAGATTCTACCATGACTGGCGCTTTCGGAGAGGCTCGGAGTATGCGTGCATTAACGGTTGTTCTCACGGCTGGCTTTTTCTTTTTGCTGGCCGACAACGCGGCGGCCCAAGGGCCGCTGCGACTCGGGTACATCGATTCGCAGGCGATCCTGGCCCAGGCTCCGGGGGCCACGGAGGCGCAGGATCAGTTTGAGCGCGACATGGCCCGGTTCCGGGCGGAACTGGACCAGATGGGCGAAGAGCTGCAGGGCATGATTCAGCAGTTCGAACAGCAGCAGTTGACGCTTTCGCCTCAGGCCAGGGAGACACAGGGCCAGAGCATCCAGGCGAAGCAGGACGAGTACAATCAGCGCGCCCAGGAGCTGGAGGGAGAAGCCGGCAGACGGCAGGCGGAACTGGTGCAGCCCATCATGGACCAGGTGACCGAAGCCATCGACCAGATCCGGACGGAAGGTGGCTACGCGATCATCTTCGATCTCTCCGCCCAGGCGATCGTTTCCGCGGACCCCAACCTCAACCTGACCCAGGTCGTGATCGACCGGCTCGTCCAGATGGCGACGACCGGCAACCCGTGAGCTCACCGTCTTTTTCGACATCCGAGCAAGCCACCGGAGCAGCCGGGGCCGGGGTCTTGGATCTTGCGGAAGCCTCCGCCGCCACCGGCGCGCGTTTGGAAGGGCAGCCCGGATGGACCTTCCGGCGAGTCGTACCTCTCGCCCAGGCCGGTCCGGGGAAGCTGGGCTTCCTCGCCGACCGCGGGTACCTGAAGCATCTGGACGGGTCCGTGGCCGAAGCGGTGCTGGTTTCCGCGGACCTGTCCTCGTCGGTTCGCGACCGGGTCCCAAACCTGCTGGTCACGGAGCAGCCGCGCGTGGCGCTGGCGCAACTCCTCGAACGACTACATCCTTCCCCGCCTGCCCGTCCCGGAATCCACGCCTCGGCCGTACTGGGCCGAGGCGTCAGGCTCGGCAAGGACGTGTGTATCGCCGCCTACGCCGTGCTGGAGGAAGATGTCGAGGTCGGGGACCGGGTGCGCATCGGGGCGCATGTGTCGGTGGGCCGCGGCTCACGGATCGGTGATGATTCCGAGTTGTACCCTCAGGTCGTGCTGTATCCCGGAACCCGGCTGGGACAGCGCGTGGTTCTCCACGCGGGCACGGTGGTAGGGTCCGACGGGTTCGGGTATGTGGCCCACCGGGGGCGCCACCAGAAGGTCCGTCAGGTGGGCGGCTGCCGCATCGGCGACGATGTCGAAATGGGCGCCCATTGCTGCATCGACCGGGGGTCCATCGGGGACACCGTGATAGGCGACGGCACCAAGACCGACAACCTGGTGCATGTGGCTCACAACGTGACCGTGGGCGAACACTCCCTTCTCATTGCCCAAGTGGGGATCTCCGGATCCACGACCCTCGGAAGGGGCGTGGTGATGGCGGGCCAGTCCGGTGCGACCGGGCATCTCGAGATCGGAGACGGGGCGCGGGTCGCGGTACAGACCGGTGTCCTCCGCGACGTACCTGCCGGGACGAGCGTGGTAGGCTTCCCCGGACGTCCGCGCGCCGAATTCTGGAAGTCGATGGCGGCGATGCGCCAGCTGCCCGCGTTGAAGGCCCGGGTGAAGCGACTGGAAGACCGGCTGGCCGCGCTGGAGAACAACCCGGAAACCGTAGCCCCGGAGCGTGCGACTTCATGACCCGCGCTCGTCAGCGGACGATTGGCCGCAAGGTGAGCCTGGACGGCATCGGGATTCATCTGGGGGAGCCGGCCAGCGTGTCCTTCCATCCGGCGAAAGCCGATTCCGGAGTACTCTTTCGGCGCGTCGACCTGCCGGGGAAACCCGAGATTCCCGCGACTCTCGACTATGTGGTGGGAACTGAGCTGGGCACCAGCATCGGTCGAGGGCAGGCCCGGATCCTCACCGTCGAACAT
The DNA here is from genome assembly GCA_965237885.1 of Longimicrobiales bacterium. Classification (GTDB taxonomy): domain Bacteria; phylum Gemmatimonadota; class Gemmatimonadetes; order Longimicrobiales; family Gaopeijiaceae; genus BD2-11. The sequence goes on from CBDEGN010000002.1 coordinate 3,645,343, forward strand.
CTCATGGCCGCGCTGGGCGCGAGCGAGATCACCAATGTGCGCGCGGATCTGTCCGGACCTGAGGTTCCCATCCGGGACGGAAGTTTCCTGGACTTCCTGAATGTCATCGATGAGGCGGGAGTGGTCGAGCAAGACGCGCCCGCGCACGTGGTTCAGCTGGATGAGCCGGTCGTGTTGCGCGCGGCCGGGGACGAATCCTACATCGTCGCCCCCGATCCCGAGCTGCGCATCACCGCGACCATCGACTTCGAGCACCCGGCAATCGGGCGCCAGACCGGTTCATTCGGGGTCTCCGGGCCCGACTTTCGAGCCGACATCGCGCCCGCGCGGACCTTTGGCTTTCTGTCCGAAGCAGAGCAGTTGCGGGCCCGAGGCCTGGCCCTGGGCGCTTCTCTCGAGAACACCGTCGTCCTGGACGACAGGGGCGTAGCGAATAACGGGCTCCGGTTCCCCGACGAGTTCCTGCGCCACAAGGTGGGAGACGTGCTCGGGGACCTGACGTTGCTGGGGGCCCGGTTGCGCGGGCATGTGGTGGCGGAGAGGCCGAGCCATCGGGGCAACATCGAACTCGGCCGCCTGCTCAAGAAGCTGTCGGGCGCGGAATCGGCCTCGCCCGAGTTCGATATCGAGCGAATCCAGAGCTATCTCCCGCACCGCTATCCAATGCTCCTGGTGGACAGGATCGTGAGTACGGAGGGCCGCAAAATCGTCGGCATCAAAAACGTTTCCATCAACGAGCCGTACTTTCAAGGACACTTCCCCGAGCGTGCGATCATGCCGGGCGTGCTTATCGTCGAGGCGATGGCCCAGATCGGTGGTTTGCTGCTGATCGACTCCGTCGGCAATCCCCGGGACAAGAAGGTGTACCTGATGTCGATCAACAAGGCGAGGTTTCGGCGCCCGGTGCGGCCTGGAGATCAGCTCGTGTGCAAAGTCGAACTCCTGCGGTTCCGGCGCGGTATTTGCAGCATGAAGGGCGAGGCGTATGTGGATGGAAACCTGGTCGCGGAGGCCGCATTCATGGCGAAGGCTACGGGCTGATGGCTGACTCGCTGCTGGACGCCTCGGGGGCCGTGCAAAGCGGGGTCCACCCCACGGCCATTGTGGACGACGGGGCGGTGCTGGGGACGGATGTGGTTGTCGGACCCTATTCCGTCATCGGACCTGACGTACGCGTGGGCGCGGGAACCCACATCGGCCCGCACGTTCTTATCGAGCGCGATACCTCCGTCGGCGAAAGCTGCAGGATCTTCCAGGGTGCCGTGCTCGGCACGGAGCCCCAGGACCTCAAGTACCAGGGTGAATACTCCGAACTGGTCGTGGGGGACCGCACTGTCGTGCGGGAATACGCGACCCTGAACCGGGGCACGGCGGCTTCCGGGCGTACCGTGGTGGGGAGCGATTGTCTGTTGATGGCCTACACCCATGTGGCGCACGACTGCCGCATCGGCAGCCATGTGGTTCTCTCCAACGCCGTCAACATGGCCGGCCACGTTACGATCGAGGACTGGGCAATCATCGGTGGCATCGTTCCCATTCACCAGTTCGTCCGTATCGGTGCGCACGCATTCGTGGGGGGAGGATCGCGCGTTTCGCAGGATGTGCCACCGTACTGCCGCGCGGCGGGAGTTCCTCCGCGACTCTACGGGCTGAACTCCGTCGGACTGGAGCGGCGCGGGTTTCCGGCCGAGACCCGCAAGTACCTCAAGCGGGCGTACCGGATCCTCTTCCAGTCCGGACTCAACGTGTCTCAGGGCATCGACCGGGTCGAATCGGAGGTCCGGCAGGTTCCGGAGGTTCGCCACTTCCTCGGCTTCATCCGCAACAGCGAACGCGGCATCATCCTCGGATGAGTCCACTCCGCACCCCGATTCGCATGGGGGTGGCCGGTGTCGGAAGCCTCGGCTTCCATCACGCGAGGATCCTGCGCGACCTGCCTGACGTCGAGATGGCGGGTTTCTTCGATGTGGACGCACCCCGCGCCGACTTCGTGTCGCGGGAGCTCGGGCTCCGGCCGACGGAGAGCCTGCAGGAGCTCGTCGCCATGGTCGATGCGCTGGTTGTGGCGGTGCCGACCTCCTGCCACGAAGAAGTTGCGCTTGCCGCAGTCAATCGTGGCGTTCACGTCCTCATCGAAAAGCCGCTTGCGCCGACACTGGAGGCCGCGGATCGCATTCTCGCGGCGGCGCAGGAAGCCGGGGCCGTGGTGCAGACCGGGCACGTGGAGCGGTTCAACGGCGCTCTCCGGGCCGCGGCCCCGTACATCGGCGCTCCTCTCTTCATCGAGTCACATCGGCTGGCGCCGTTTGGTCGGCGCGGTACGGACGTGGCAGTCGTGCTCGACCTGATGATTCATGACGTGGATCTGGTGTGCATGCTCGTAAAGGCGCCGGTGGCCGAGATCGCCGCCGCGGGGATTCCGGTGCTGACCCCTTCCGTCGACATCGCCAACGCGCGCCTCACTTTCAAGAACGGTGCCGTCGCCAACCTGACCGCCAGCCGCGTGTCGGGTGAAGGGCAACGAATGCTGCGCGTCTTCCAGCGTTCAGGATATCTGCGGATCGACCTGGCGAGGGGACGGGGTGAGTTCTTGCGTCTGCGGCATGATCTGCCTGCCTTGCTTGGGGAGGCTGCACAGGCCAGGGTGAAGGGGAGGGGAACAGCGCGGAGCTCCGCGGCAACCCCGGGACTGGACGACATCGTTGAGCGCATCCCCTTCCAGGGCCTCGCGGGAGAACCGCTTCAGGTCGAGCTGGAGGGTTTCAGGGACGCGGCTCTCGGGCGCCGTGAGCCGATCGTCTCCGGGGGAGAAGGACGGGCAGCTCTGGAGATCACGCTGTGCATCGAGAAGAGGATTCTGGATCATGTCGCTCATTCGCGTACGTCGTAACCGCAAGAAGGACTGGATCGACGCCAAGAGGGGAAAGCCCCCCGCGAAGTTGCTCGCCCTTCTGCTGCTGGTGCTGGTCATCATATGGTACCTGGGCTCCCGGTTCTGATTCATGAAGCGCGACCCGGTGATCCTCCTGCTCGCCGGGGAGCCCTCCGGTGATCTGCACGGTGCCGCGCTTGCCCGCGCACTTCGCGACAAATGGCCGTCGGCACGGTTGCTGGGGCTGGGGGGCGAGCGCATGGCGGCCGCGGGAGTCGAGTGCATGGCGGGGCTCGATGAGCTGGCGGTCATGGGCTTTGTCGAAGTGTTTCGGCACCTGGACTTCTTCTGGAGGCTCATGCACCGGGTTCGCGACGCCATGCACCGGCACGCCGTGGACCTGGTCATCCCGATCGACTATCCGGGCTTCAACCTGCGCGTCGCGAGGCACGCGAGGGCGGCCGGAATCCGGGTACTGTACTACATCGCTCCCCAGGTCTGGGCCTGGCGGCCCTCGCGCGCGCGGCGCTTGGCGCGCGACACCGACCACGTCGCGGTGATCCTGCCCTTCGAGGTGAGTTTTCTTCGCAAGGCGGGCGCGCGCGCGACGTTTGTGGGACACCCCCTTCTGGAAGTCGAGCAAAGAGTGCCGGCGCGCACCGACTACTGCCGTGCGCACGGCCTCGATCCGGACCGACCCCTTCTGGCACTCTTTCCGGGATCGCGTCGCCAGGAGCTCGACCGCCATCTGAGGCTGTTCGAAGCCACCGCCCGACGGCTCGAGGAGGCCCGTCCCGGGCTGCAAACCGTGGTCGCGCGCGCGCCGGGCCTGCCCGTGCGCGCATATGAGAGCGTGGCCTCCGCCGTCGTCAACGACGGGAGGAGCCTGCTGCATCATGCCCGCGCCGCAGTGGTGAAGTCGGGTACATCCACCCTGGAAGCCGCGCTCGCGGGAGTGCCCTTCGCGACCGTATACCGGACTCATCCGCTCACCTTCGCCCTCGCTCGCCGGCTGGTCCGCGTGGACCACATCGCCATGGCCAACCTCATTGCCGGCAGGCGGGTGGTGCCCGAACTCATCCAGCATGATGCGACGCCCGCGAGGCTTGAGCGCGAGCTGCTCCCGCTTCTGGACGATACGCACGAGCGGTGCGCCACGGTCGCGGGTCTGGGCGAGGTTCGCCGCGCGCTCGGATCGGCGGGGGCGGCCCGACGCGTGGCCGGGATCGCGGAGTCTCTGCTGTTCCCCTCGCTGGCGAGGGCGGCGGTATGACGCGCACGGCGGTGGAAGCGGGGCTGAGATCCGTATGGGAGGCGTCCACCCGATCGGCTGCCGTGGCCGGGCTGGCTCTCGCGCCGCTGGAAACGGCCTTTGCGGCGGCAGTCGCGCTGCGCAACCGGCGCTATGATTCGGGGCGGGGCCGGATCCAGTCGGCCGGCGTGCCGGTTGTGTCGGTCGGCAACCTGGCGGTGGGAGGCACCGGCAAGACCCCCTTCGCGGCGTGGCTGGCGGCATGGCTGACGCGACGGGGTGTTGCGCCCGGTATTGTGACCAACGGCTACGCCCGCGACGAGGTATCGCTGCACCGGCGCTGGAATCCCGACGTGCCGGTCGCGGCCGACCGCCGCCGGGCGCGCGCGGCTGCGGCGGTCGTGGGGCAGGGTGCTGAGGTGGTGATTCTGGATGATGGCTTCCAGCACCGAACACTGGCGCGCGACCTCGACCTGGTGCTGGTGGCGGCGGAACATCCAACTCCGGTACGGCTCCTCCCCCGGGGTCCATACCGGGAGCCCGAGCGAGCCTTGCGGCGCGCGCATGCCGTGGTCGTGACTCGCCGAGGCGCTAGTTTTGACGAAGCGCGTCGTCGGGGGGCGTCGCTCGCAGCGACGCATGGCATTCCCTGCGTGCTGGTACGACTGACACCCTCTGGGTGGAGGGATCTGGCAGGGGCTTCCGTGCCCGCTCCCTCAGGTGCCGTGCTGGCCTTGTCGGGAATCGCCAACCCCCCGCAGTTTCACGGCTTGCTCGAACGTGAGCACCCCGGGATGGAGATGGAACCGATGGTCTTTGCGGACCACCACGAGTATTCTGCCGCGGACGTGACCGCCATCGCGGGCCGCGCTCGCGGACGCACCGTTGTCACCACGGCCAAGGATGCGGTGAAGCTCGGGCGACTCGGCGAGTTCGGGGTGGACACTCGCGTTCTCCATCTCGAGGTCGAGGTCGAGGAGGGTCGGGAATGGCTGGAGCGCGCCCTTCCTGGCAGACCTGCGGCTGCTTCGACGAGAGAGGCGGGCGACAGGCCGCCCGAGCGCCGTCCCATGGCCGGGCACATCACAGCCCGCGAACGCGGCCCCGAACCGGAGATACCGCCGCATAATGTCCGGGGCGGGCAGGCCCCACGCTCGCTGGCCGGAGGCAAGACGCCGTGAAGCTGGAATTGCGTGTCGGCCACCCTTCGGGCTCCCGTCTGGTGACGGACTACCTCGCCGGGCACCCCGCCGCTCTCGCCTTCTTCCGGGGCGACCCCGCCCTCGCGGTCAGCTACGATGCGGCGGCCGAGGCGGTGGCGGGGCGCTTCGACCGTGCCGCGCGCGCCAGGGCGGTGGAGGCGGTGCATGCCCCTACGCCGGCGGTGCGGGCGCGGCTGAGCCGCCTGGTCGAAGAGGGTGGCTTCTTCGTGACCACCGGGCAGCAGCCCGGTCTCTTCACCGGTCCCCTGTACAGTGTATACAAGGCCCTCACCGCCGTGCGTCTGGCGGATACGCTGGAACGCCGGCTGGGGAAGCCCGTCGTTCCCCTCTTCTGGGTGGCGTCGGAAGACCATGACTGGAAGGAGGTGGACCACACCCATACCGTGAGCGTGGCCAACCAGCTGCGTCGTCTCGAGCTAGCCGACACCGCCGAGCACGGCAGCCGGCCCATCCACCGCGTGGCCATGGGTGGGGCCATCGTACCCGTGCTGGAAGAGTTTCTCTCCCTGTTTCCCGACAACGACTTCAAGGCGGGCTGCGCGCGCCAGCTGCGCTCAGCGTACACGCCCGAGAAATCCATGGGTGAAGCCTTCGCCGAGGTGCTTGCCGAGTGGTTGGGCCCCTTGGGAATGGCGTTCGTGCACGCCTCCTCGCTCCCGCTCAAGCACGCATCGCGATCTGTGCTTGCCTCCGCGCTGGAAGGAGCGGTCGAGCAGGAGTCGCTGCTGGGCAGAGCTGTCGAGCGGCTGCGGAGCGCCGGCTACCCCGTGCAGGTTCCCATCCTGGCCGACGGGGTCAACCTCTTCCTCGAGGGGGGCGCGGGCCGTGAGCGCATCTATCGCAGCGGACGCGGCTTCCGTCTCCGGTACTCGAACGGGCAGCTGACCCGACGCCAGATCCTCGACCGGGCCGATGCCGACGCGCGGGTGCTGAGTCCCAATGTCCTTCTGCGCCCGATCGTGGAGAGCACGGTGTTCCCCGTGGTGTCCTACGTCGCGGGACCGGGAGAAATCGCGTACTTCGCCCAGCTCGCAGAATTGTTCGAGGCATGCGGGGCGCGGATGCCCGTCGTCCATCCCCGGATTGCGGTTACGATCATCGAACCCAAGATCCGCAAGGTGCTCGACAAGCTGGGGCTGTCTCTACAGGATTTCGCCCGCCCCTACGGCGAACTCGCGGGAGAAATCGTGCGCGAGGACGTTCCCGAGACGGTGCGTCAGGCACTTGAGGACTTGCGCGGGGGTATCGGCAGTGGCGTGGATCGGCTGAGCCGCGCCGTGGCCACCCTGGATTCCACACTCACAGGCCCCGCGAAGCACGTTCGCACCGTTGCCTTCGACGCGCTGGAACAGATGCGCAAGAAGGTCATCCACAGCCTCAAGAGGGAGAAGCTTACGACGCTGCAACAGCTTGAAAAGGCTCAGTTGCACCTGTATCCCCGGGGCGGTCCGCAGGAGCGGTTGTTCAACGCCTACTACTACCTGGTGCGCTACGGAAGCGAGTTTCTGGACACGCTCCACGATCGTTTCTCCGTCCGGCTGGCCGGCGACGGGCTCCGCGGCGCCGACATCGCCAGCGTCGGGTCGCTTCAGCGCTGAACGCCGGAGCGTTGTCAGGCAGGCATCCTCAAACCTGGTTTCGCATCATGTGGCTCTGGCTCTTCCTCATCGTCCTGCTGATACCGATCCTGTCCATCGTGCTGGATTCCCAGGTCGGCAAGGCTCTCGCGACCCGGCTCGAGCGCCGTGGTCTCGGCGAAGGGGACCGGGTGGCCCACGAGCGCATCGCCTTTCTGGAGAGCGAGACCGAGCGGCTCAGTTCGGAAGTCGACCGGTTGTCCGAGGAAAGCAGGTTCATCCACCAGCTTCTCGCCGGTCGCTCTCAGGACAAGAATCTTCCCCCCGGGTGACTACGAGCGCTGAGTCGGGAGACCCAGCCGCGAGAGACGGGCGCCGCGCCGCGGCTCTGGTGGCGGCGGGAATTCTGGCGAGCCGGGTCAGCGGGCTCGTGCGCGAGATGCTGTTCGCGTTCTTCTTCGGCACCACCGTGTTCGCGGAGGCGTGGAGGGCGGCGCTGCGCATCCCCAACGTGCTGCAGAATCTGCTGGGAGAGGGCACCCTCAGCGCGTCCTTCATTCCCGTATACGCCGAGCTGCTCGAGCGGGGCGAACTGGAACGGGCGGGACGTCTTGCCGGGGCGGCGTTCGGCATTCTGACCGCGGTCGCGGGGCTGCTCGCCCTCCTCGGCGCGACTCTGGCCCCGGTGATTGTGGCGGGAGTCGCACCCGGATACGATGGGCAGGTTCGGGACCTGACCGTGCAGCTGGTGCGCATTCTCTTCCCGATGGCGGGCGTGCTGGTCCTCTCCGCCTGGGCACTCGGCATTCTGAACAGCCACCGCCGCTTTTTTGTGTCCTACGTCGCTCCCGTGCTCTGGAACGCGGCCATGATCACCACCCTGGTCGCGCTGGGCTGGATCTGGGCCTCCGAAGCGGACGATCTCATCGTGGCCCTGGGATGGGGCGCCTTTGCCGGAGGTGTGCTGCAGCTGGGGATCCAGCTCCCCTTCCTGGCGGGTCGGCTACGATACTTTCGCCCCTCGCTGGATCTGGGAGTGCCCGGGATCCGGGAAGCGATCCGCAACTTCGTTCCGGTCGTGTCGGCTCGCGGGATCGTGAACCTGAGCGCGCTGGTGGAACTTCAGCTGGCCAGCTTTCTCGCCGCCGGAGCCGTGGCGATCCTCGGTTACGCGCAGGTGCTCTACATCCTGCCGATCTCGCTCTTCGGACTTTCGGTCGCGGCCGCCGAGTTGCCGGAGCTCTCGCGGCAGCGCCAGCAGGCCAGGGAAGTTCTGGCCGGCCAGGTATCGCAGGCGCTGGAACGGGTGGCCTACTTCGTGATCCCCTCCGCGCTCGCCTACCTACTCTTCGGGGATGTCATCGTCGCCGTGATCTACGAGAGGGGCGAGTTCGGCCCGGCCGACACCGTGGCTACGTACATCATGCTCGCTGCCTATAGCGCGGGGCTGTTCGCCTCGGCCAACTCGCGCATGCTGTCGTCGGCGTTCTACGCGATGCGCAACACGCGCACACCGGCCCGAGTGGCGGGACTTCGCGTGGTTGTCTCGCTGCTCGTGGGTGGCGCGCTCATGTTTCCCTTCGATCGCTTCGAGGCGGGGCATCTGCGGCTGGGTGGGGCGGGTCTCGCCCTGGGGACGTCGTTGGCGGCGTGGCTTGAGTACGGACTGTTGCGCAGAAGACTTGGCCGGACGCTGGGGCCGCACGGCGTGGCCAGTGGGCGCATGGTCCGCCTGCTGGGCGCGGGCCTGCTCGCCGCCGCCGCGGGGCAGGGGGGAACGCTGCTGGTCGCGGGATCGCATCCGATCGTGGCCGCCGCAGGCACGTTGCTCCCGTTCGGCATCGTCTATCTTGCCGCCACTCGCTGGTTCGGCCTGCGGATCGGGGGAGGCGGATGACGATCACCGCCAGGGAACTCGATCATCTTCCGGTCCTTCCGGGCGTGTACCTGCTGAAGGGCCCCGATGGCGAGGTGCTGTACATCGGCAAGGCCAACTCTTTGCGCGCGCGGGTGCGCAGCTATTTCCGCCCGGATCGCTCCCAGTCGCTGCGTACGCTCGAGCTGGCGCGCCGCACCGCAGAGGTGGAGACCATCGTGGCCGGTTCCGGCGCCGAGGCGCTGATCCTGGAGGCCAACCTCATCAAGGAATACCGCCCCCGCTTCAACATTCAGCTGCGCGACGACAAGAGCTATCCCCACATCAAGGTGACCGTGGCCGAGCCCTTTCCCCGCGTGTTCGTGACACGGCGGCTGCGCCAGGACGGATCGCGCTATTTCGGACCCTATACTTCAGTAGGATTGATGCGGCAGTCGCTGGAGGTGGTGAAGCGGCTGTATACGGTACGCTCCTGCCGCTATCAGCTCCCCCGCGAAGCCCCGGCGCGTCCCTGCCTCGATCACCACATCGGACGTTGCCAGGCGCCCTGCGTGGGACGCCAGAGCCAGGAGTCCTACCGGGAGATGATCGAGGAGATTCTGCGGGTGCTGGGGGGAGAGACCCGGGCCGTGCGCGGGAGGGTGGAGGCTCGCATGGAAGCAGCCGCGGATGCGCTCGACTTCGAAGCCGCGGCGCGGCACCGCAACGTGCTGAAGGGGCTGGATGCGCTCAGCCGCCGCCAGCGTGCCTACCGCCTGGGGGGCGGGGACCAGGATGTGATCGGCCTGGCGCGGGACGGCGAGCTTGGCACCGCCGTGGTGCTTCGCATCCGGGAAGGCATTCTGCTGGGCCGCGAAACGCGGCGTCTCTCGAGCCTGTCCGACGAGGACGATGGAACGCTCCTGGGAGCGGTGGCCTCACGCTTCTATCTGGGATCGGGGCGGGAGGGGCACGCGGAACTGCCGCGGGAGGTGCTTGTCCCCGCCGAATTCGAGGATCGCACGGTGCTCGAGAGCATCCTCAGTCGGGCGGCCGGGCGCAAGGTCGTCTTTCACCGGCCGCAGCGGGGCGACAAGGTGCGGTTGATCGAACTGGCCAACGCCAACGCACGCCATACCATGGAGGACCGCGTCACCGCCCTCGAATACGCGGCCGACCGTGCCGACGAAGTGCTGTACGACCTGCAGAACCGACTCGGGCTCAAGGTGGTTCCCCGCCTGATGGCTTGCCTGGACGTTTCCCACACGCAGGGAACGGACGTTGTCGCCAGCGTGGTGGTCTTCGAGAACGGAGAGCCGCGCAAGGCCGGGTATCGCCGCATGCGCATCCGTGGCGACTGGGGCAACGACGACTTCCGCTCCATGGAAGAAGCCGTCTCCCGCTACGCGAAGCGGCTGGTCCGGGAGGAGGCGCCGGTTCCCGACCTCGTACTGGTGGATGGTGGCAAGGGGCAACTCTCCGCCGCACGCGAGGCGCTGCGCATGGCGGGGCTGCAGGAGACAGCGGTGGCATCGCTGGCCAAGCGCGAGGAGGAAGTGTTCCTGCCCGGGCGGGCCGGCCCCGTGCGGATGGGGCGCGCGGACCGTTCACTACATCTTCTGCAGCGCATGCGCGACGAGGCCCATCGTTTCGCGATATCCTACAATCGCCAGCTCAGACGACGCCGCACCATCCAGAGTGAACTCGAGCAGATTCCCGGGATCGGCAAGAGTCGGCGCCAGGCGCTCCTGGCCCGTTTCGGGTCGGTGCGCGGCGTGCGGTCGGCCAGCCAGGCTGAGATCGCCCGGCTGCCCGGCTTCAGCGACGTGCTGGCGACGCGGGTCCTGACGTACCTCGGCAAATAGAAGAGAACCAGATGAGCGTTCGAACCCGCTTTGCCCCAAGCCCCACAGGCCAGTTGCATGCGGGAAACGCGCGTGTCGCGGTATTCAACTGGTTGTTTGCGCGCCATCACCGGGGAACCTTCATCCTGCGTGTCGAAGACACCGATGTCGAGCGCACCGTCGAGAATTCGCTCGAGTCGATCCTGGAGGACCTGCGCTGGCTCGGCATGCTGTGGGACGAGGGCCCGGAGGTGGGAGGACCCTTCGGCCCGTACCGGCAGAGCGAACGCCGCGACGGCTACGCCGAGACCGCCCGGCGACTGGTCGGGGAAGGCTTGGCGTACCCGTGCTACTGCAACCTGGAAGGCGCGGCGGAAACCGGCTTTCGCTACCCCGGCACCTGTCGCAACCTCACGGCGGACGAGCGCGCGCGGCAGGAGTGGGCGGGGGCTCGTCCCGTGACGCGATTCCACGTCCCGGCCGACGAAATCGTGGTCCACGACGAGGTCTACGGAACCGTCACGTTTCCACCCGGTGAATTCGGTGATTTCGTGATCCTGCGCGCAGACGGGCGGCCCACCTACAACTTCGCTGTCGTCGTGGATGACATCGCGATGCGCATCACGCACGTGATCCGGGGGGTGGGTCATCTTTCCAACACCCCCAAGCAGGCCGCGATGTTCGACGCGCTGGGAGCCCCCCGGCCCGTCTTCGCCCACCTGCCGATGGTGCTGGGCGAGGACCGGCGTAAGCTCTCGAAGCGGGAGGGCGCGGCATCGCTGGCCCGGCTGCGGGAGGCGGGGTATCCGGCCGCCGCGGTCGTGAACTATCTTTCCCTGTTGGGGTGGTCTTCGCCCGGCGGCAAAGAGATCCTGAGCCCGGCGGAGCTGGTCCACGAGGTGGGGCTGGACCGCATCGGCACCAGCAACACGGTCTACGACGCCGACAAACTGCGCTGGCTGTCGGGCCGGCACATCGCCCGCATGCCGCTCGCCGAGCTGACCGCCGCGGTCTCGCCCTTCGTCGATCCGGCGCGGGTTCCCACGGACCCGTATGACCTGTCGCAAGCCGTTGACGTCATCCGCGGACGCATGACCACATTTGCGGAAATCAACGACCATCTTTCGCTCTTCCTGGTGGCTTCCGGACCGGAGCTGGAGGGCGTCCAGGCACAGTTGCGGGACGACGCGGGGGCGAGGGCTGTGCTGCGAGCGGTGACCGACGGGCTCGCCAGCCTGCCCGCGTGGGAAGCTCCCGGCATCGGGCAGGCGATCCGGGTCGCAGGAAAGGAGGCCGGCGCGCGGGGTCCGGCGCTCTTCCATCCCGTGCGCAGGGCGGTGACCGGCAGGGAGAGCGGCCCCGACCTGGGGCAGGTCCTGCACGTCTACGGTCGCGAGGAAACACTGACGCGCCTTTCCGCGGCGATGTCCCGGCCGGGGCAGGTCTGACCGCATTCCCCACGCCCGATCCGAACAGCCCTGGGCGGCGGCGCTCGCGGAGGATGCGCAATGCGGCGACGGGGGGCTGGGTTCCCCCCTGCACGGTTTGACGAGAGTCCCCCTTCATGTGATACTGTCAAGTTCTACGGGTACGTTTAGGGGAAGTACTCCGAAATCGCGTGCTGCGCTGCGCCCCGCACGCATCAACAGAAGAGGAGGCAGCCGGATGAAGTTCCAGCTTGAAGTTGTGCTGGCGGCGAGTGTGGTGATCGTGGCGGGCGGTTGCGCCGCCGGTTCAGGAAGTGGTGGCGAGGCGAGCGATACGCCCATGCCGCCTGGCGTAGAGCAGGGGGTGCCGCCGCGTGACAACATGTTCACCCGCACGGCCGCGCTGAACCTGTCGCAGGCGATGCAGAACGCCGACCCGGAGGCACGCCGGCAGCGTTACCGGGACGCGCTCGCGGCGTCGCTCGAGGGCATCGAATCCCAACCCGGCAATCCACAGTCCTACCGGCAGGCCGGAGAGGCCTACGTGGGCCTGAACGACCTGGTGGGCGCCGACTCGATGTGGACAAAGGCCGAGGATCTCTACCCGCTCTACTTCATGGATCTGAACCCCATGCGCGAGCAGCATTGGGTGAACTCCTTCAACATGGGCGTGAACCAGATTCAGGCGGATAACAGGGAAAGTGCGATCCCGCTGCTGGAGGCGGCGCACACCATCTATCGGGGACGACCCGAGGCGATCCTCAATCTCGGTTCCATCCACGCGCAGCTCGGGAACGACCGCGAAGCCGTCGACTGGTACCGGACCGCGCTCGAGCTCCTGCGGGGGCCGCTCTTCGAGCAACAGACCGCCGAGACCCAGATGACCTGGGCTGAAAACGAGGAAATCGCGGCCTTCAACCTGGCCCAGATCCTCGCCGGCGCCGGACGCAACGATGAGGCCGAGGCGGCGTATCGAACCTATCTTGAGCGCAACCCCGACAACGTCACCGCTCTGAGCAACCTGGCCGTGGTCCTGATGGAAATGGAGCGCGACGCCGAAGCCGCAGAGATCTATCAGGGACTCCTGGCCCGCACCGACCTGAACGCGCGCGACTATTACGTGACCGGCATCGGTCTCTACAATGCCGATGAATACGCGATGGCGGCGCAGGCCTTCGGGAGGTCGTACGAGCTCATTCCCGAGAGCCGGGATGCGCTTTACAACTACGCGCAGGCCCTCTACCTGGCCGAGGAACTCGACGAGCTGTACCCGGTGGCACTGTCGCTCATGGAGATCGACCCGTACAACAACAACGTCTACCGGCTGATGGCCCAGGGGCTGATTCATCAGGAGGAAGAGCAGGAGGCGGTGCGGGTTCTGGAGCAGATGGAGGCCCTCGAGTTCGAGATCGACGGTACCATCCTGCAGCCCTTCGGCGGGGGCGGCGGAGTCGTCAACGGCGACCTTCTGAATCGTTCGCTGCCCGAAGGCGGCTCGGTCGATGTCCGGTTCTTCTTTTTCGGTGCGGGCGGTGTTGAACTCGGGACCCAGGATATCTCCGTATCCGTACCGGCGGCTGAAATGAGGGAGGTCTTCCGGGTCGAGTTCGACAGCGACCAGGATGTGATCGCCTATCGTTTCGAGGTCATTTCGTAGGAACCGCGGAACCCCCGGGCGACGGCACGGGTACCGTCGCCCGGGTTTCTTCGCAGCGGAGCCTGCTTGCGGGCGTAGCTCAGTTGGTAGAGCATCAGCTTCCCAAGCTGAGGGTCGCCGGTTCGAGCCCGGTCGCCCGCTTTCTTTCCGGGGCCTGTGACCGCGGCCCGGAGTTCTCGCGACCCCGGTCGCCTTTCAAGGCCGCAGCCCTCATGCTCCGCATCGTTCCCGAGGCGGGGTTCGCACGGGTTTTTCTGCGCCCGCCCACGTTTGGAGAACCGCGCGTCATGAAGCCGACCAAGTCTGCGGTCTTTGCGGTCTGCATGTGGTTCGCCGCCTGCGGGCCCGAAGCCCGGTCACAGGGCGAGCCCGAGCAGTCGACGGGCCGCACCCCCCAGTTCGAGAACCAGCACGTCGAGGTCTGGAAGAGCGTGATCGTGCCCAACCAGCCGCTTGAGATGCATCGCCACGACAATCCGCGCGCCATCATCGCCCTCAAGGGTGGAACCTTGACGGTGGTGAACGATGCCGGCGAGCGGCGCGACATGACCTGGGAGACCGGGAGCGCCTATTGGCTGGAGGCTGACCCGCCGGGCGAGTTGCACGGCGACGTGAACGAAGGGCCCGATCCGGTCGAGGTGATCGTCGTCCAGTTGAAGGCTGCGGAGATGGAGGGAGCGCCGGGCGGCCGCTGAGCGGTCGCTGAGCGGCAGGGGTCGTTATCGTGGTTCGAATCGCCGGAGTAGAGAGCGGAAGCATCGCCGACGAGCTTCAGCTGGAGATCGGTACGCGCATTGTCCGCATCAACGGACAGCGTGTGCGCGACGGCATAGATCTGGCCTTTCTGGTCGCCGACCCCGAACTCGCCGTGGAAACGGTCTCTCCCGCGGGCGAGCACTTTCTCTACGACATCGCACGGGATCCGGGCACGCCGCTGGGGGTGATCCCCGAGCCCGACAAGATCCGCGAGTGTGGCAACGAATGCGTCTTCTGCTTCATCGACGGCAACCCGAAGGAGGCGCGGCAGAGCCTGTGGCTGCGTGACGACGATTTCCGTCTCTCCTTCACCTACGGAAGTTACGTCACCCTGACGAACCTGGGGCCACGGGGCATGCAACGCCTGGTGGACCAGCGCATCTCGCCGCTGTACGTAAGCGTGCACGCCACCGAAGCGGACGTGCGCGTGCGCATGCTCGTGAACAAGCGAGCGGGCCTCATCATGGACCAGTTGTCGTTCCTGCTGGCCGGTGGACTCGAGGTGCACACCCAGGTCGTGCTCTGCCCGGAGTGGAACGACGGTGCGCATCTGGACCGTACCATCGACGATCTCTGGTCGCTGGGCCCGGGAGTGCGATCTCTCTCGGTGGTTCCGGTCGGGCTCACCAAGTACAACGAGAATCGGGCGGTACGCCGTCTCGCCGAAGCCGAAGCGGCGGCCGTGGTCGGTCAGGTGGAAGGCGCCCGTGCCCGCGCCGCCGGTGTGAGAGAGACCCGCTGGGCCTACGCCGCCGACGAGATGTTCCTCATCGCCGGGATGGAAGTGCCGGGCGTCTCCTACTACGACGATCTTTCCCTGACCGAGAACGGGGTGGGAGCGGTGCGACGTTTTCTCGACGACCTGGACGGAGGGATGGACGCGCTGCCGGACCTCTCCGGACACCGCATTCGGGTGGTGACCGGCCGGTCGATGGGCCCGTGGATCCAGGCCCGGGCGGGCAAACTCGCGGCCGCGACGCGAGCGCGGGTCGAGGTCGTGGTGGTGACCAACCACTACTTCGGAGACGGCGTCTCGGTGGCGGGCTTGCTGGCCGGCAAGGACATGCGCGCCGCGCTGGGGGAGGGGAGGCCGGGAGACATCGTCCTGATTCCGGGCGAGGCGCTGAACGCCGACGAGGTGTTCATCGACAACTATCCGCTCGCCGATTTCGAGCGAGCTCTGGCGCCTGCGAAGGTGTCCGCCGGACACGAAATCACCCGAATACTGTCGGAGCGATGACCCGGGCGCGGCTCCCGGTGATCGCGGTGGTCGGTCGTCCCAACGTGGGCAAATCCACCCTCTTCAACCGTGTGCTGGGGCGGCGCAAGGCGATCGTACACGAGACCCCCGGCGTCACCCGTGATCGGCACTTCGCCCGGGCCGATTGGGCGGGGCGGGATTTCTTCCTGGTGGATACCGGGGGGGTGGTGGAGGGGAGCGACAGCCCCATCGAACGGGCAGTGCGCGCCCAGGCGCTGGCGGCGGCGAGGGAAGCCGACCTGATCCTTTTCGTGGTAGATGCCAAAGAGGGCATTCACCCGCTGGACGAAAAGCTCGCCGCCGAACTGCGCAGGACGGAGCGTCCGGTTCTGCTCGTGGCGAACAAGGTGGACAACCTGCCGCGCGAGACCTCGCATCACGAATTCTGGGCGCTCGGGGCGGGCGAGCCAGTGCCCGTGAGTGCAATCTCGGGGAAGGGAAGCGGGGATCTGCTGGACGTGGTGCTGGCCGCGCTTCCCGAGCCGGAAGTTCTCTCCGAGCCACCCGACTCGGTGCGAGTGGCGGTGATCGGCAAGCCCAATGTAGGCAAGTCCAGTTTCGTCAACCGGCTCTTTGGCGAGGAGCGGATGGTGGTCAGCGAGGTGGCGGGCACCACGCGCGACCCGGTGGACTCGACGCTGCGCTATCACGGCAGGGATCTCGTCTTCGTGGACACCGCCGGGCTGCGGCGCCAGGCCCGCATTCACGACTCCATCGAGTACTACGCGTGGCTGAGGGCGACCCGGGTCATCCGGGAGGCGGATGTCTGCCTGGTGTTGGCAGACGTTTCATCCGGCGTCCACATGCAGGACGTGAAGGTGGCCGAGGCGGCGTGGGATCAGGGGTGCGGGGTCATCCTGGTCGTGAACAAGTGGGACCTGGCGCACAAGGACACCCTCACCGCCGCCGGCATCGAGAGGGATGTGCGCATGCGGGCCACCTTCCTGCGCTGGGTTCCGGTGATCTTCGCCTCGGCCCTCACCGGCCAGCGGGTTCGCAAGACCCTGGACCTTGTGCTCCGGGTCCAGGCCGAGCGGGAGCGCCGCATTCCCACCCCCGAGCTGAACCGCGAGCTGGGCCGGCTGGTGGCTCGCCATCCTCCGGCGCATTCGCGTGGCCGCGCGGTCAAGTTGCTCTACGGTACCCAGGTCGGGGTCACCCCGCCGGCCTTCGTGCTCTTCAGCAACCTCCCCAGGGAGATCCAGCCGGCCTACGTTCGTTACCTTGAGAACGGATTCCGCAGTCGATGGCTTCTGTCGGGTTCTCCGCTGCGGATGCGTTTCAAGGCTGATGGAGGCTCTGCCAGGCGATGACGCCGATTGTGTGGGTGCTGGCTTCCTACTTCGCCGGTTCGCTTCCTACGAGCTACGTGGTCGGCAAGGCCCTCGGGGGCGTGGACCTGCGGCGCAAGGGAAGCGGAAACCTGGGCGCGACCAACATCTACCGGGCGATGGGGATGCGGGTGGCAGTCCCGGTGGGGCTGGTGGATATCACCAAGGGCTGGCTGCCCGTGTGGGCCTTTCCCATGCTTGATGGCAGCCCGGCTGGCAGCTGGGCGGTGGCGTACGGCGCGGCGGCGATCCTCGGTCATACCTTCTCTTGCTGGGTGCGATTTCGGGGGGGGAAAGGCGTCGCCACCGCCGCCGGAGCATTCCTGGCGCTGTCGCCCCTCGCCGTGCTCGCCGCGCTGCTCGTCTGGGTGCTGGTCTTTGCGGTACGCGGCATTGTTTCGCTGGCGTCGATCGCGGCGGCGGTCACGCTCCCGGTCGCGGTGTGGGTCCGGTATGGCCTGAATGGCTCGCGAGACCCGTGGGTTGGCGCGTTTGCGCTCCTGGCCGGCGCCTTCATCGTCTGGGCGCACCGGGCCAACATCGGGCGCCTGATGAGTGGCGAGGAAAAGCGCATCAACGACGATCGCGGCGCGCGACGGGGGAAACGTGGCTGAGGACGCTGCCCGCAAGAGAATCGGCGTGCTGGGGGCCGGCAGCTGGGGGACCGCGCTGGCCGCCCTGGCCACGGGGCGCGGTCACGATGTGTGCCTGTGGGCGCGCGAACCGGAAGTCGTGCGTCAGATCCGGGATGAGGCCGAAAACCGTCTCTTCCTGCCGGGGGTCGGGTTGCCGCGATCGCTGGGCGTAACCGGAAGTATCGAGCGCACGGTCGCCGGGGCGGAGATCGTCATGGCGGTGAGCCCCGCCCAATACGCGGGGGCGGTCATGGCCCGCGCCGCGACCTTCCTGGGGCCTGGCGCCGTGGTCGTCTCCGCCTCCAAGGGGATCGAAATCGCCACGCTCCGGCGGATGGACGAGGTGATGGGGGAATTCCTTAGCGCGGAGCAGAGTGAGCGCCTCACGGTCCTGTCAGGACCCAGCTTCGCGGCGGAGGTGGTGCATGGACAACCGACTGCGGTCGTGGCCGCGAGTCGCTCGGAGAAAGCGCGCCTGCTGGTTCAGGCTGCCCTGCAGGGCCCCAGTTTTCGCGTGTACACCACCGAAGACGTCATCGGGGTGGAGTTGGGCGGCGCGCTCAAGAACGTGATCGCGCTCGCCGCCGGAGTGGTGGCCGGCCTGGGTTTCGGACACAATACCCTTTGCGCCCTCGTCACCCGCGGGCTGGTCGAGATCACGCGGCTGGGGGTCGCCATGGGTGCGAGCCAGCCCACGTTTTTCGGTCTGGCGGGGATGGGGGACCTGGTGCTGACGTGTACGGGTGACGTGAGCCGCAACCGCAGCGTGGGTTTCGAGCTCGGTCGCGGCCGTTCTCTCGACGACATACTCGGGGACATGACCGCCGTGGCAGAGGGCGTAAAGACCGCCGAAGCCGTCCACGCGCTTGCCGCGGCGCATCAAGTGGAAATGCCGATTTGCCAGCAGGTTTACGATATCTTGATGGGGAAGACAGACCCTGCGGAAGCGGCGCACATCCTGATGATGCGGGATCCCAAGCCGGAAGACTGGTCGTGAACGCGTCTCCGCGTCGGATCCCCGGGAGGAGGCGGTGAACGAACCGATTGCACAGCGTGCATACTATTCCATCGGCGAAGTGCGCAAGCTGACCGGAATCGAGTCGCACGTGCTGCGCTACTGGGAGACCAAGTTCGACGTACTCCGTCCCGTCAAGAACCGGGCCGGCAACCGCGTCTATCGTCCTCGCGAGATCGAGTTGATACTCCTTCTCAAGCGTCTCCTGTACCAGGAGAAGTACACTGTCGAAGGCGCGCGCCGGAAACTGGCCCAGATGCTCAGGAAGGGAGGGCTCAAGGCGGCCCGCAAGGAGGCAGTCGGGCCCGAGCTGCTCAGCCATCTCAGGAACGATCTACAGGAGTTGATGGAGATTCTTTCGGTTCCGGAGCCCACGGGAGATTCGTAGCCCGGCGTCATGAGAATCCTGTGTACAAACGATGACGGCTACATGGCCCCGGGGCTCGCCGTCCTCGAGCGCGCCGCGCGCCGCCTCGGCACCGTGCATGTCGTCGCTCCCGACCGCGAGCAGAGCGCGACCAGCCACTCGCTCACGTTGCACCACCCCCTGCGCGCCCGTATCGCCCCCAGCGGTGCTTCCGTGGTGGACGGCACGCCCACGGATTGCGTCATCCTCGCTCTGAACGCGCTGTTGGAAGAGCGCCCGACGGTCTGTCTGTCCGGGGTCAACCACGGGTCCAACATGGGCGAGGATGTCCTCTACTCAGGTACGGTGGCGGCGGCCATGGAGGCGACGGTGCTGGGCATCCCTTCGGTCGCCGTGTCGTACGCCGGACGAGATCTGGGAGAGGAGCTGGGCTGGTCGGAGCCGCTGGCCGACCTTCTGGAGCAGGTGCTGGCGAGGCCCTCTCCGACCCACACCCTCTTCAACGTGAATCTCCCATCGATTCCGCCCACGCAGGTCAAGGGAGTGCGCATTACCACCCTGGGTCGCCGCAGATACAGCGACTCTCTGCTGCGGGCACGCGATCCGATGGGGAAGGAGTACTACTGGATCGGCACCGCGGTGCCGACCTGGAGCGGGTCCTCCGACTCCGACTTCCGGGCCGTGGAGGAGGGCTATGTTTCCGTGACCCCGCTGCACCTGGACCTTACCAACTACACGCTGCTGGAAGAGGTGCGCGCGTGGAACCTGGCGCTATAGGGCATCTCGCTCAGATGATGCGCCGCCTCTACGACTGGGTGTTGAGCTGGGCGGAGACGCCCCACGGGGCCCGGGCGCTCGCCCTGCTGGCCATGGCGGAGTCCTCCTTCTTTCCGATTCCCCCCGATCCGCTGCTCCTCGCGCTCTGCCTGGGGGCTCCGGGTTCGTCCCTGAGCCTGGCGGGGCTGACCACGGCGGCTTCGGTTGCGGGCGGCGCCATCGGCTACGCGATCGGGGCGGGGGCGTGGCACGTCTTCGGCCAGTTCTTCTTCGCCTACGTGCCGGGGGTGTCGCCGGAGAGCTTTGCGAGCGTACAGGACCTCTACGGACGCTACGACTTCTGGGTGGTCTTCCTGGCCGGCCTGACCCCTCTCCCGTACAAGGTGTTTACGCTCTCGGCCGGGGTCTTTGCCATCGACTTCTGGATCTTCATGCTGGCGAGTTGCGTGGCCCGCGGGCTCCGCTTCTTCCTGTTGGGAGCTCTGGTCTACAAGTGGGGCTCCGCGCTGCGAGACGTGATCGACAGGCACTTCAATGCCCTTACCTGGGCCTTCGGGATACTCCTGGTGGCCGGTTTTGCGGTGGTGGCGTTGCTCCGCTGAAGGAAACGGCGGTAAAATGGGGATCCCTCGCCCTCGTAGCTCAGGTGGACAGAGCACCGGATTCCTAATCCGGGGGCCGCAGGTTCGAGTCCTGCCGAGGGCATGTTCCAGGTCGTGAGGCCCAAGGGCCGGCCTTTGTTCACGTTCCGTCATTCGAGGTAAACCAGATGATGTCCTTCGCACATGCGCTCGTACTGGTCGCAGCGGTGCAGGCCGCCCCGGATCGCGTCGAAGTGCTTCCAGCGACTGCCGAAGTCGCCGTCGACGCCGTGCTGAACCTCAGCGCCCAGGTTCTGGACGCCGAAGGCGAGCTCATCAACGGGGCCTCGGTAAGCTGGATGTCGCTCAACCCCGAGCTGTTCTCGGTAGACCCGTCCGGCCGGGTGACGGCCCTGCGGCCGGGGAAGGGTCAGGTGGCCGCAGTGGTGGGCGGCACGGTTGCGGGATTCGCCGAGTTGACGGTGCCGCAACTGGGGGCCGCCACTCTGGCGGTGACCGCGCCCGCGTCGATCGTGGCGGGAACCAGCGCGCCCATCATCCTGACCGCCACGACCCGGCTGGGAGAGGTGCTGGACGCACCGGCCGCGACCTATGCGTCGGGCGCGCTCGACGTGGCGAGCGTGGACGCCCTGGGGCGGGTCTACGGGCTCGGCGCGGGCAGCGCCGCCATCACGATCCGCTCCGGGGACGCGGAGGAGACCGTGCAGGTCGCAGTGGAGGCGGACCCCGGGTTTGCCTACACGCTCGAGCCGACCGCCTCCACCGTGCGCACCGGCGATGTGGTGCGCTTCCGGGCGGCGGCGAGCCTCCCGTCGGGCGCCGCCGGGCCCCGGCTGCTGCCCGCCTGGACGGTGGCGGGGGTGGGCGCGCAGATCGAGGCCGACGGGGCGGAAGGCGTGTTCGTGGCCGAAGATCCCGGACAGTACGTCGTCTATTCGGTGATCGGTGAAGGCGTTGTGCGCACCGCCAACGTGGAGGTGACCGAGCGCATCGCCGATTCAGAGCTGATTCAGGTTGGGCGGGGGCCGATCTCCTCCCACCACTCCGGTGACATGTGGGCGTTCGAGGGAGTGGACGGGCGTGACTACGTGTACGTCGGCACCTACATGCACGACTGGATGAAGGTGTGGGACGTTACCGACAGCGGCACACCCGTGCTGACCGACTCCCTGCAGATGGATGCCCGCCGCATCAACGATGTGAAGATCCACCCCAACAACCGCCTCGCCATCGTCACGCGCGAGGGAGCGTCCAACCGGCGCAACGGCATGGTGCTGCTCGATCTCGCGAACCCGGCCCATCCGGTCGTCCTCTCCGAATACCAGGAGAGCCTGACCGGCGGGGTCCACAACGTCTGGATCCTCGGCGACGAGGACCTCGTGTACGCCTGCCACAACGGCACTTCCGACCTGCACATCATCGACATCTCCGACCCGGTCAACCCGGTCGAGGTGGGTCGCTGGGGGCTCGAGAAGCAGGGGAAGACGCTGCACGACGTCATCGTCCAGGACGGCTACGCGTACCTGTCCTACTGGAATGACGGCGTGATCATGCTGGACGTGGGGGCGGGGACCCATCAGGGCACCGCGCAGGAGCCCACCTTCGTGAGCCAGTTCAAGTATCCCATCGGCAACACCCACGTGGCGTGGCGCCACGGCCGCTACCTCTTCCTGGGCGACGAGATCTTCCCTCCGGGATGGGATTCCGAACGGCCCATCGA
This sequence comes from Longimicrobiales bacterium, assembly GCA_965237885.1. Classification (GTDB taxonomy): domain Bacteria; phylum Gemmatimonadota; class Gemmatimonadetes; order Longimicrobiales; family Gaopeijiaceae; genus BD2-11. The sequence goes on from CBDEGN010000002.1 coordinate 3,667,514, forward strand.
AGCGCGCGGGTTCATTCACGTGGTGGATTACTCCGACATCGAGAACCCGGTCGAGGTGGCGTGGTACGAGGTGCCCGAAGCGGGCGCGCACAACGTCTGGGCCGAGGGCGACCGGCTCTACATCGGATACTATCAGGCGGGGCTGCGCGTCCTCGACATCTCGGGCGAGCTGCGCGGCAACCTCTACCAGCAGGGCAGGGAGGTCGCGGCCTTCGTGCCCAGGGATGACGACATGGTGGTGCCCAACTGGCCCATGACCTGGGGCGCCCAGATCTTCAAGGGACGCATCTTCTCCTCGGACCTGAACTCCGGGATCTGGATCACCGAGCTGAGGCCGAAGCGCGTCGTCTTCTAGTGTCATGCATCAGAAATGCTTATACAGTAACTCTTCAGTGATTCCAGGATGTCGTCTGCGGACTTCGTCCAGATGAAGGGCTTGGGGTCCTCATTGTAGACGGTCAGGTAGTCCTCGATGGCCTGCTCGAGTTCCCGGGTGCTTCGGTAGCTCCCGCGCCGGATCCGCTTGTTCGTGATCTCCGCGAACCAGCGTTCGACCTGATTGAGCCATGACGCGCTGGTTGGGGTGAAGTGCAGGTGGAAGCGAGGGTGTCTGAGAAGCCACTTGTGGATCATCGCGGTCTTGTGGGTGCCGTAGTTGTCGAGAACCAGATGGACATCCAGCTCCTTGGGGACCGCCTTCTCGATGACCGTGAGGAACTTCCTGAATTCGACGGATCGGTGGCGCGGGTAGCATCTCCCGATGACTTCGCCGGTGGCGATGTCGAGGGAGGCGAAGAGCGACGTCACGCCGTTGCGCTTGTAGTCGTGGGTCTGCCGGGCCGGTGTCCCCGGACGCAGCGGAAGCATCGGCTGGACGCGGTCGAGCGCCTGGATCTGCGACTTCTCGTCCACGCAGAGCACGACCGCCCGCTCCGGCGAGGCCATGTAGAGCCCGACGATGTCACGCACCTTCTCGATGAACAGGGGGTCGGCCGAGAGCTTGAAAGTCTCCGTGCGGTGGGGCTGGAGGCCGAAGGCCCGCCAGATCCGGTTCACCGTCGCGGAACTCAGGCCGCACGCCTTCGCCATCGAGCGCGTGCTCCACTGCGTGGCGCCCCGCGGCATCGACTCGAGCGTGGTCGTCACCACCCGTTCGACGTCCGCGTCGCTGACCGTGCGCGGCGCACCCGGCCTCGGCTCGTCCAGAAGGCCGTCGCATCCCTTCTCGATGAACCGCCGCCGCCACTTGCCGACCGTCACACGGGTCGTACCGAGGCCGTCCGCCACGCTCACGTCGCTCCCGCCCTCGGCAGACGCCAGTACAATCCGGGCACGCAGAGCAAGAGCCTGCCCGGTCTTGGACCGCCGTAGCCAGCGCTCCAACTCCTCTCGTTGTCCGTCGTCGATCTCCGGTACCGCTCGCGTGTGATGGTTCGCCATGGCGTTGAAGTCTCCCCCCTAAGGTCCCCTGAAAGCCCACGGGAAAGGCTACCACACCGCAGTGTACTGCGCAAGGACTTCTGATACACTACACTAGCGGTCAGACACCGCTGCGCAGGAGAGCAAGCACCACCAACAGCCATCCGGCCAGGAGCATCACGCCGCCGATCGGGGTAATCGCGCCCAGCCAGCGGGGGCCGGTGAGGACGAGCAGGTAGAGGCTGCCCGAGAAGACCACGGTGCCGGCGACCATCAGCCATCCCGCCCAGCTCGTCAGCGGATCGGCGAGTCGGGTCGCCAGCCACGCGACGCCCAGGAGCGCGAGGGCGTGGTACATCTGGTAGCGCACCGCGGTCTCGAAGATCTCGAGGTCGCGGGGTTCCAAGCGAGCCCGCAGGGCGTGGGCTCCGAACGCTCCCAGGGCCACGCCCAGGAACGCCAGCGTCGCTCCACTGACTGCCAGGGCACGCGCCATGCCCGTCACGACACCGCCCCCGACGTGCGGACCGGCGCCATCGTCTGAACCGCTCCCGCGGTCAGCGCCAATCCGTTCGCCGGCACCGCCCCCGCGGCCGGGACCCTCGCCTCAGTACGCAATGGCGTACGCCTCGCGCCTCGGGTCGGAGGCGGCGGTGAGGGTGCCGTTCCGGTCGCGCAGGATCATGTGCGCTCCGCCGAAGGTGGCGGTCCATCCGTGCACGATCTCGACCTGATGGCCCAGAGTCGCCAGCTTTCCCAGTACCGATCCGCTGAACCGGTCCTCGAAGGCGACCTGGAGTCCGTTGAAGCTGCGGAAGCGGGGCGCTTCGATGGCGGCTTGGGGCGTCATGCCGAAGAGGACCAGGTTGTTCACGATCTGAATGAGACTCTGGGGCTGGCTGTCGCCCCCGGGGGTGCCCAGGGTGAAGGCGAAGCTGCCGTCGTCGTGCAGCGCCATCATCGGCGTGAGGGTGTGATAGGGCCGCTTTCCGGGCTCAATGATGTTCGGGTGGCCCGCCTGGAGGTTGAACAGGGCTCCCCGGTTGTGGAGGACGATCCCGGTTTCGGGCTCCAGGAGACCCGAGCCGAAGCCCGCGAACAGGCTCTGGATCCAGCTCACCGCGTTGCCCCACTGATCCACGGCGGTGAGAAAGACCGTGTCACCCGAGTCGTCCTGCGTCGCTGCGCCACCGCCCGCCGCCATGTCCATTCCTACACCAGGCGCGCGTGACGAGGCTGCGGCATCCGGGTCGATCTGTCGGGCACGTCCGGCCAGATAGTCGGGGTCCAGCAGGCGATCCAGCGGAATGTCGCTGAATTCCGGGTCGGCGGCCCACTGGTCCCGGTCGGCGAAGGCCAGCTTCTTCATCTCGATAAGGGTGTGCAGATAGCTTGCGCTGTTGTGGCCCATCTCCTTCATGTCGAACGACTTGGACATTTCGAACAGCTGTAGCTGGGCGATCCCCTGGGTGTTGGGCGGGAGGACCAGCATGGTGTAGTTCTGGAAGTCGCCACGCAGCGGCTCCACCCAGGTGGTCGTGTGCGCCGCCAGGTCGGAAGCGCGCACGTAGCCGCCTTCCGCCTCCAGGAAGGCACCGATGTGGTCGGCCACGGGGCCGTGGTAGAACCCGTTCTTGCCGTCCCGGGCGATACGCTCAAGGGTGGCCGCAAGCGCGGGGTTCCGCAGCAAACTTCCCACCGGGGGAGGCTCGCCGTCCGGCAGATAGAGCGCCCGCGCGGGGTCGTTGAGCGACCGCGAAGAGCCCGCGATGTCGCTCGCGAGCCGCGTGGACACCGGGAACCCGCCCTTGGCGTAGCCGATCGCGGGCTCCAGCAGTTCGCCCAGCGGGCGGGTGCCGAAGCGGCTCAGAGCATCGTCCCAGGCTGCCACCGCGCCGGGCACCGACACTGACAGCGGGCCGTTACCGGGCACCTCCTCATGTCCTCGCTCGGCGAACAGGGCAGGGGTGGCCAGCGCGCCGGCGCGCCCGCTCCCGTTCATGGCGTACACGCGGCCGCTCTCGGCTTCGTAGTAGATGGCGAAGGCGTCGCCCCCCACGCCGTTCATGTGTGGGCGGACCACGGCCAGCACCCCTGCCATGGCGATCGCCGCGTCGATGGCGTTGCCGCCCCGGCGCAGGACTTCGTGTCCGGCGGCCGCCGCCAGCGGGTGCCCGGCCGACACGGCGCCGGTGACACCGCGCACATCCGGGCGGTTGGTGGCAGGGAAGACCACGTCCCCGGATGCCTGTCCGGCCGTGCTGGACTGGGCCGGCGCTTCCGCCGTCCCGCACGCGGTCGCGGAGAGGAGGAGGCAGGCGACGAGAAAGGCGGCCGGGGCCGTGCCTCGCCGCAAGCCGCTGAGTGCTCTCTGCATGGGTCGTACTCCTGATTCCGGGTCGTGGGTCGGTTCCCGGTTGGAGGATGCTATGGCGGGGTGGTCCTGCGCCAGCCCCGGAGCCACGAACCGCGCCGCCGCGCCCACCGCAGCGCCATGCTCGCGGCGACTGCCATCACGCCTGCCAGCACGTTGAACCACATGTCCTGCGGGTCGAACACGCGACTCGGCAGGATCGCCTGGATGCATTCGTCGACCACGCCTAACAGCCCGGTCGCCAGGACGGCGAGCACGGCGGGAAAGGGGATGCGGCGACCGTTTTCGGATCGCTCTCTGAGTGCTTCGTGGAAGAGGACCGCCACCACGCCGTATTCGATCAGGTGTGATCGCTCGGTCGGGACCGCCATGCGGGCGAACACCAGCAGGTAGGCGGCCGCGACACCCAGCGCGACCCCGACTTCCGTGACCCGCGGCCGGGTCCTGAACCCTTGTGTTGCGATCGTCGTGAGCACCAGGAGGAAGCAGAAGACGAAGAGGCTCTCTCCCACGCCGGTGTCGCGCAGCGCGTCGGCCAGTGTTCGCGCCAGGCCCAGCGTCGCATAGATCGCCACGATGACGGCCAGGACGCACGTCCACAGGCGTCGCTCTCGATTGGATGAGAAAGCGGGCATGGCGTAATCTACAGGCGCACGAGGCGAGGGGCGTGCTCCGGGCGTCAACGTGCGATCGGGGAACCGGGACCTTTCCCTGCGTGAGCCGGACATGGTGCGCCGGTTGCAGTCCCCCGGGCCGCAAGCTAGTCTGGCGGCGCTCCCTCCCGCCTTCTCATGGACCGGGCGAAACTCATGAGAACCATCCTCATCACCGGCTGCTCATCCGGGATCGGACTTCAGGCCGCGAGGGCTCTGCAACGCCGGGGCTGGCGTGTCCTGGCGACCCTGCACTACGAGGAGACCATGAAGCCACGCCTTACGAGCGCGGATCCGGCCGGGGATTCGTCTGAACGCGGGGTGCAGGCAGTGCCGCGGAAGCTTGTTTACGCGCTCGAGAGTCCCCGGCCGCGGGCGCGCTACTTCGTGACCGGGAAGGCTCATCCGGCCTGGTGGTGACGGAAAAACGCGGTCTCGGGCTGTGGATGTGCACCTCGCTGGTCGCGGGGAGCATGATAGGCTCGGGCGTCTTCCTCCTCCCCGCGGCACTGGCCCCGTTCGGGGGCATCAGCATGGTGGGTTGGCTGGTGAGCGCCGGAGGCGCCATGTGCCTGGCGCTGGTGCTGGCGAGACTCGGGGCGACCCTGCCGAAGGTCGGCGGCCCGTATGCGTACGGCCGCGAGGGGTTCGGGGACTTCGTGGGGTTCTGGATCGCGTGGTCCTACTGGATCTCGCTGCTCACCGGGAACGCGGCCCTGGCAGTGGCCACGGCGAGCTATGCGACCGTCTTCTGGCCGGTGCTGGGGGTCTCGCCGGCCGCGGGGCTGATCACGGCGCTCGTCGCCCTGTGGAGTCTCGTGCTTGTCAACGTTCACGGGGTGCGCACGGCGGGGCAGCTGCAGCTCGTCACCACTGTGCTGAAGCTGCTGCCGCTGGTGGTGGTCGGGACCGTCGGGTTCCTCTATTTCGAGGCCGACCACTTCCAGCCGTTCAACCCGACCGGCGAGAATTCCTTCCGTGCCGTCACGGCGACGGTGGCGCTCACCCTGTGGGCGTTCCTGGGACTCGAAGCCGGGACCATTCCGGCGGCCGACGTGCGGGATCCGGCGCGGACCATCCCCAGGGCCACAATCCTCGGGACGTCCGTTTCCGCGGTTATCTACATTACATGCACGGCCGCGGTCATGGGGATCATCGCTCCGGCGGACCTCTCTGTGTCGACGGCGCCCTTTGCCGACGCGGCGGGCTCGATCTGGGGGACCTGGGGGCGCTGGATCATCGGGGCGGGCGCCACCATCTCCTGCTTCGGCGCGCTCAACGGCTGGGTTCTGATGACGGGCCAGATCCCGCGAGCCGCGGCGCTCGACGGTCTGCTTCCCGCGCGGTTCGCGCACTTGAGCCGGCGAGGTACTCCCGTCGCAGGGCTTGTCCTGTCAGGTGTCATCGCGACGATCCTGATCGCCATGAACTACTCCCGGGGTCTGGTGGAGGCGTTCACGTTCCTTATCCTGCTGGCTACCCTCGCGACGCTGCTTCCGTACGTCTTCACCAGCATGACCGGACTGATGATGGGGCTCCGCGAGCGCTCGAAGTCACGGAGGGGCGGGGGCGCCGGCACAGCGGCGCTGGCGCGGGTGATCGTGAGCGTGCTGGCATTCGGGTTCTCGCTGTGGGCGGTTGTGGGCGCGGGAGCCGAGACCGTGTTCTGGGGATTCCTGATGCTGCTGTGTGGGGTGCCCGTCTTTGCGATGATGCGTTGGCGGTTGGCGGGCTTGCCCGGGGGAGGACAGGCCGCGAGCGACGGGCCCGGAAGGCAGACCGGGAGCGCCGGGCCGGGGGCGTCGCAATGACCCCCAGCCCACGTCGTACCCACGAGCCGGGGACGCGGGGGTGAACGACTTCGGTGTGGCGAGCATGGTGGCGCCGCTCCGACGGGTCGCGATGCGCCGCCCGGCCCGGGCAACCTTCGAGGCGGATCCCGCGTTCTGGCACTACGCGGGGCCGCTGGATGCGAATCGCCTGGCGCGCCAGTACGACGCGTTCGTCGAATGTGTCGCGGGCTCGGGCGCGAAGATCGAGTGGATTCCTGCTGCGGACGACGGTCTTGCCGACTCCATCTTCGTCTTCGACCCCTCGTTCATGACCTCCCAGGGCGCGATCGTGCTACGCCCGGGGAAGACGCTGCGACGCGCTGAGGCAGAGCTTCACGAAGCGCTCTATGAGCGGCTCGGCGTGCCCGTGATCGGGGCCATCCATCCACCTGGCATGGCCGAGGGCGGGGACCTGCTGTGGATCGATGACAGAACCCTCGCAGTGGCACGCTCCTTCCGAACCAACCAGTCTGGAATCGATCAGCTCCGGGTCATTCTCACACCCCTGGGCATCGAGCTGCGGGCGTTCGACCTGCCCGTGTGGAACGGCAGCGCCGCCTGCCTGCATCTGCTGTCCGTCGTCAGCCCGCTGGACCGGAATCTGGCGCTGGTCCATCCGCGCCTGCTGCCCGTCGCGCTGCATGAGCTGTTGCGGGAGCGGGGGGTCCGGTGTCTGGAAGCGAGCGACGAGGAATTCGAGGCCTCCAACGGACTCAACCTCAATGTGCTTGCAACGGCCCCGCGCACGTGCATCGCCATCGATGGGTTCCCGCGCACGGTCCGGCTCATGAGAGACGCGGGTTGCGACGTCACATGCTTTGACGCGGATGCGCTCTGCATCCCGTGCGAGGGCGGTCCGACCTGTTTGACGCTCCCGGTCTGGCGCGGTTGAGGGAGCACTACCTCAGGAAACAGGGCTCGGCTTCGGCGGCGGCGGGCGGATGAGCGCGGGCCCGTCTCGGAGAAGGTGGCCGCGATCGTGATGGGCTCGGGCCGGGGCGGTCGCGTTCTCGTTGCAGCCTGAGGTCGACCAGGCCAGGGTGAAGGCGGCTATGAAGAGCTCGGGAATTCGTGAGCCGAGCGCCCGAACGTCATCCATTGGTCACCGCGCCCGCTGTGCCCGGGGCGGCCGTCATCGGTTCGTCGCGACTGACCACCCGCGTGGCTGGCCCCGCGATCAGCGGGTCGGGCCCGGTGACGACGGACGTGTCCTTGTCGGGATAGGGGAGCCTGGACAGGAAGTGTTGCATGGCGGCGATGCGCGCGCGCTTCTTGTCGTCCGACTTGATCACCGTCCAGGGTGCGTCGGCCGTGTCCGTATAGAAGAACATCGCCTCCTTGGCCTCGGTGTACGCGCCCCACTTGTTCAGCGACGCGAGGTCGACCGGGGAGATCTTCCACTGCTTCAGCGGGTCGATCTTGCGCAGGCCGAAGCGATGCGCCTGTGCCTCCTGCGACACCGAGAACCAGAACTTGAAGAGGCGGATCCCGCTGTTGACGAGCATCCGCTCCACTTCGGGGCACTGGCGCAGGAACTCGAGGTACTCCCTGCCGTTGCAGAACCCCATGACCCGCTCGACGCCGGCGCGATTGTACCAGGAACGGTCGAAGAGGACCATCTCTCCAGCCGTGGGAAGGTGCTTCATGTAGCGCTGGAAGTACCACTGGCCCCGCTCCACGTCGCTGGGCTTGTCGAGGGCCACCACGCGCGCGCCACGGGGGTTCAGGTGCTCCATGAACCGCTTGATGGTGCCGCCCTTGCCGGCGGCGTCGCGCCCCTCGAACAGGATGACGATCTTCATCCCTGAATGCCGAACCCAGCGCTGGACCTTGAGCAGCTCGACCTGCAGCCTGGCCTTCTTCCGCTCGTACTTGCGCTGCTTCATCTTGTCGTGGTAGGGGTAGACCCCCTCACGGAAGACGCGCTCGAGGGTTTCGGGGTCCCGTGAAATCTCGGCGTCCGCAGCGGCAAGGTCGTTCCGGTCGCTGTTTTGGCGCGTCGTGTCGTCATTCATGATCGAAGTCCTCGCCGCCCTGGCTCAGCCGTCTTCCTGCCGCGATGCCCCCGCGGCCCGGGCCTCCACCAGCCCGGGCACTTCCTCGTCAGCTCTTGACCACGCTTCCGCCAGCGCGGTATAGGCCTCGTGCGCCGCGGTTTCGTCCCCCAGAGCCATGGCCGTACGGGCCAATCCGAGCAGGGATTGGGTGCGCTTCGGAGTGCGCGCCAGCTGGTCCTCCCAGGCCCTGAGCGCCTCGGCCTGGCGGTCGAGCGCCGCCAGCTCCACCGCGAGCAGTTCGTGGGGCGGCATGAGCGTGGCCGGCGGGCCGAATTCGTAGGGCAGGGCTTCCTCCTGACGGGCGGCCTCCTTCAGCAGTGCAATGCCGGATTCTGCATCGCCCATCGCCAAGGAGATGAGACCGTCCAGCTCCGTCAACAGTATGGCGCTCCGCGGGTTGCGTTGGTCGCCCCGCTCGCCGTGCCGGGACCGCAGCCGGCGCGCGTCATCCAGATCGCCCGTGCGCAGGGCGGACAGGGCGTCCACGAAGTCGTAGGGGACCGCCAGGTCGGGAAACGCGGTCAGATCGGCGGCGATCATCCCGACCGGTGCCCAACGCCCGGGGTCGATCACGGCACGGGCCCTCATCTGCACGAAGTACCCGGCTTCGTCGCGTCCCGGGTCATCGGCCATGCGAGCCATGCACGCGGCCATTCCGGCGTCGGCCTCCCCGAGTCGTCCCAGCTGCAGATACCCATAGTGCAGCCACGACGTGTAGTGGCCGCACACGTTCGCGCGGCGTCCCTTCCGTGCCAGCCCCGCGTTCTGCACGTCGCGGGCGCGGACGTTTGCGCTCACCACATCGTCCCAGAGGCCCATGGCCACGAAGATGTGGGAGGTCCTGTGCTGGGCGTGGCCCGCGTCCGGCGCGATCCGGGAGTAGGCCCGGGCGGCGGGGAGCCCGAGTGGCGCGTGGATGGGGTCGTCGAACGCGTGGATGACGTAGTGCGCACCGCCGGGGTGCATCGAGTTTTCCTGGAGCACCGGCTGAGCGACGGAGGCCGCCTTCATGTAGGTCGCGAAATCGCGGCCGTCGTGGGCGGTCCCCAGGAGGGAAAGGGCGTAGAAGGCGCGGGCGTCATGGTCGTCCGGGTACTTCTCGGCCAGCCGCCTCATGGCGTCCCGGTAACGGAAGTCGCGCTCCTCCTTGGAGCCGTCGCCGTACAGGATCTCCACCGACTCCAGCCAGTCCCTCTCGCGCGACGTGGGAACCCGGGCGAGCCGCTCCCGGGCCGTCGGCGCGTACTGGCTCAGGACCACCCGGGCCGCACCGCGGTCCTGCTCCATCCAGATCGGATGATTGTAGGTCTGGGCCTCGCCCCAATACGCCATCGCGAAGTCCGGGTCGATCTCGCGGGCCCTCTTGAAACGGGTCGCGGCATCCTCGTACTCGAAATTGTGCAGCAGCAGGAGACCCGCTTCAAAGTGTGGCTGGGCCTCGGCCGCGCCGGAGGTGGGGAAGTTCACGGACCCGAGTTCCTGGGTGACGCCCGGCGTAGGGGCGATCAGGCAGAACACGGGCACGAGCACCAGAATCGCCCACTTGGGATCGATCCGACGGCGAGTCTTCATCGGGTTGCTTCCTTCGTTCGTGACGGGACAATTGCGGAGCGGGCCTTGGGGTGCCGGCATACCCTGCAAGCGGCACTCCTTGAATCCGGGGTGTCCACGTTTTCAAACTGTTGGCCAACCCGGGGTTGGCGCCAGTGCCGGCGGTTGGAGTCGGTTGGCCGGCGCGGCAGGCGGGCTTAGTATTGAGCGCCTCGCGAAGGGATGCGTGAACGTCCAACAACGGAGACCCATGTCCAAAATACCACTGGGCCGTTTTTCCTGGCACGAGCTGATGACGACGGATCCGGATGCGGCCCGCGACTTCTACCAGCGGATCACCGGCTGGAACACGAGCGTCTGGGAAGAGGGCGATAAACCCTACGAAATGTGGTTGAACGGCGAGACTCCCATCGGCGGCCTGATGGACCTGCCGGCGCCGGATGTCCCGCCGTGCTGGCTCGTCTACCTCTCCACCCCCGACATTGACCAGACGCTTGAGAAGGTGAGGGGCCTCGGGGGAAGCGTTCTCGGGGAGATGGATGTTCCGCGTGTGGGCCGTTTCGCCGTGATCTCGGACCCGCAGGGCGGGGTCATCGCGGTCATCGAGCCCGAGGGCGAGGCAGGGGGCCACGACGGGCCGGCAGCGGTCGGCGAGTTCTCCTGGTGCGACCTGGCGACCAGCGACAGGGACGCGGCGTGGTCCTTCTACTCGGAGGTGTTCGGTTGGGAAGAGGCCGACAGAATGGACATGGGCGCCGGGGGCGTCTACCAGATGTTCAGCCGGGGCGCCCACCCGCTGGGCGGCATCCTGAACGCTCCCGACGGGATGGGCGTGGGGTGGGTGTACTACGTCCGCGTGCCCGACGCGCATGTCGCGGCCGAGACCGTCAAGGAGCTGGGCGGCCAGGTCATCATGGGTCCGATGCAGGTGCCGGGAGGCGACTTCATCGCGCACTGCATGGATCCTCAGGGCGTGGTCTTCGCAGTTCACTCGGTCCCGAGAGGCTGACCGCCAAGGCGGTGGCCGGCCTGATCGTCGGGGCACCCCGGCCGTTCGACCGGATGCCGGCGAGATGACGGAGGCGACCCGGACTCCATCCCGCAGTCCGGCACCGTCACGTCCGCCCCGGCACCGTGGCAGCGCCCTCCAGGTGGCGGTGACGCTTACCGTGGCGCACTTCGCGAACGACGCCTACGTCGCCTTTCTGCACCCGCTGTTGCCGCGTCTCATGGACAAGCTGGGTCTGTCCATCGCCATGGCCGCGGTGCTGACCATGACGCTGTCGCTCGCCTCGTCGCTGCCGCAGCCGGTCATGGGATATGTGGCCGACCGGGTCGGGCGCCGCTGGCTGGTGGCGTTCGGGCCGATCGTCTCCGGCGTCTTTCTGAGTCTCATCGGACTGGCGCCGTCGTTCGGCATGCTGGTCCTGGTTCTGGCGGTGGGCGGGTTGGGCAGCGCGTTCTTTCACCCGCCCGCGGTGTCGCTTGCGGGACGCGTCTCGGAGGGGAAGGGGAGTGGCCTGCGCGTCTCCATCTTCTCGTTCGGCGGGCACCTGGGCTTCGCCGTCGGGCCCCTTACCGCGGTCGCTCTGGTTGGTTTTCTGACCCTGGAGGGTCTCTGGGTGGCGATGTTTCCGGGAATCGTCATCGGCGTGGCGACCCTCTTCTTCCTGCCTGTTCCGGTCCGCGGACGAACTCCCGTGCCGCCACCTCCACCGGGCAGGATTCTGCGCGCGCTCGCCGGACCCCTCGGCCTGGTGTTCGGGATCAGTGCGGTGGGGGCCTTCGTCCAACGAGCGTTTCTGACGCTGTACCCGATCATCGTAGATGAGGTCGGAGGGTCGGAAACCATCGGCGCCGTATCGCTCAGCGTCTACCTGGGGCTGCAGGCGGGCGGCACTATCGTCGCCGGCCTCCTGACCGACCGCATCGACCGTACCAGGCTGTTGGCCGGGATCTGCATCCTCGCGGCCCCGGCGCACGTCCTGGCGGTCAGCCTGCCGCCGGGCAGCCCCGGAGCCTTTGCGGCTCTCGCCTGCGCAGGGCTGCTGAACATGGCCTTGCTCCCGCCCACCGTGGTCATCGCGCAAGAGATCCTTCCGACCGGAGCCAGCGTCGGGTCGGGCATCGTCATGGGTCTGGCGTGGGGCACGGGCTCGCTGGGTGTGGGATTGGTCGGGGTGCTGGGGGACGTCGTCGGGGCGCAGTCGGCCGCGCTCGCTGCCATGCCGTTTTTCCTGGTGGGTGCCGTGCTTGCGTTGCATCCCGCACTTCGCCCCCACGCCCGCTCCGGCACATAGGGATCCCCCCGGCGCCCGCACTGACGGTCGAACGGGGAAGGGGGACACCCACCGTCCATCGCCGAATCGAAAACCGGACGCGAGAGCGCTAGGTTGGTTCAGGGAGTCCTCCCGGGCTCCCGACCGCCCAAGCACCTCGACACTCATCGTGCCCCCGAACTCCGAGTCTGGGAGGAACCCATGCGCCGTCCCGCAGCCATCCTTGCAGCAGCCTGGCTCGCCTTCACGCCGTGCGCCGCCGCCGCGCAGGCGAGCGAACTGCCCCCGGTCCTCAAGGTCCGCAACTACCTCCCTCACATGACCCGTCCCGAGGTCGAAGATCTCCTCACTCGAACCGACATGGTGATCATCCCGGTTGCGTCGCTCGAGCAGCACGGAACCCACTTGCCCATCGGGACCGACTACCTGAACGGAGTGGAACGTGCCAAACGCGTGGCCCAGCGGGCCGATGTGCTGGTGGCGCCGATCCTCCTGCCGGGGCAGTCGCCCTATCACATGGAATTCGCGGGAACCGTCAGCCTTCCTTCAACGCTCATCCAGGAAGTCTACGTGGAGGCCGCCAAGAGCTTGATCCGGCACGGCTTCAAGCGCTTCCTGATATTGAACGCGCATGGGGGTAATCGAGCCATTACGACGTTCATCGTAGATCGCATCAACCAGGAAACGGAGGGCATCGCGGTCGACCTGGGCGCGGTCGCCGGTCCGCTCACCGCCCGCAACGATGACCCGGAACCGGCGCAGTCTGCCCCCGTGCTCGACCGTCACGGCGGCACCGGGGAGACCGCCACATCGTTGTACCAGATTCCCGATCTGGTGGATCTGGACGCCGTCCAGGTCGCGGAAGTGACCATGCCTCCGCACATGGAAGCCATGCTGCCCGAGGTGCTCGCGGGCGATCCGACGGCGCTCGCGGTGTTTCTGGCAGAGGGACTCAAGGACGCGGCGACCGGCAAGGGAACCTCGGCCGCGCAAATGTCGACCACCGGAGTCTGGGGCGAACGGGATCCCGCCGAAGGGACCGCCGAGCGCGGGCGCATCGCGACCGAAACCTTCGTCGACGCCGCGGTGGCGTTCGTCGATCGATGGAACGCGCTGCGGCCCCGGGGCACGCTGCGCTAGAGGGGCGGCCCCGTTGACCCGAACCGAGCGCAAAGATTAGCTTTTTCATGGCGTTATCAGACCTGCCGAGGTCGACGACGCCCATTAGACGAGCGCGACTCATTCCCGCCAGACCCGGACCGTCTTCACTTCATGTCCAAGTATACACGCCGTCCCGACCCTGGGCGCCCGGCAGCCCCCGACGCTGACGACGACGACCTCTTTACCAGTCGGGTCCTCGAAGCCTCCGTCTGGGCACAGAAGAACGCCCAGACTCTCATCTTCGCGGGCATCGTAGCCGCGCTCACGGTCGCTGCCACCGTCTACTACTTCAACTTCAGGGAAGCGCGCGAGGATCAGGGCACGATCGAGCTGGAGCAGATCCATCAGGTCGTGGGCGTGGTGAGCACGGAGGAGACGCTGGCCGAGCTGAACCGATTCCTGGAGCGGTTCGAGAACGCCTCGAGCGCGGCGGAGGCCCGGTTGCTGCTGGGGCAGGTTCACCTCGAGAACGGCAATGTTCAGGCGGCCATCGACGTCCTCCTGCCGCTGCGCGGCCGCCTCGGCGAACCGGTGGCGTTGCAGGCGGGCTTTCTCCTCGCGGCCGCCTACGAGCAGCAGGGCAGCTGGGACGAGGCGGTCGAGACCTATCTGGACATCGCCGCCGAAACCGATCTGGGTTTTCAGCTGCGCAACGCTCTCTCGGACGCATCTCGCGTGCGGGCCGCGCAGGGTCGGTACGCTGACGCCCAGGCCCTGTTGGAGGATCTCCTCGACGAGCTGGGCGAGACCGATCTTGGCCGTGGCATCATCGAGATGCGCCTGGCCGAGATGCGCGCTCGTGATGGCCGCGGATAAGCTTCGCCTTACCCGCGGCCATCACCGTCCGCCAGCTTCTCCGGGGTCGCCATCCAGCCGGTTGGACCGCTTGGCGCCTTGACCAACAGGTAGTCGCCGAAGCGCCCGAGTAACCGTGACTTGCAAAACCCGCGCCGAGCGGGTTCGCGGACCCATCGCTCATTCTATCTGATTACGCTGGCGTTACTTAGCGTTCTCGTTCTCACGCGGCATGTAAACGATGCCTCGAACCTCGCCGACTCCTGATAGCGGAATCTCCACAAGCTTTGCACACTGCGTATAATATGTATTATGTATAGTTTGAGAAAACAAGCCCCTGAACCCCATGGGAACCCCATTGGAAATCGCCAGGCGGCGGGTTTGGCGTTTCGGGCTTGGCTCGGGTCTTCCCCGGCCGGCCCGGCACGAACCTCACAGACGATCCAGCAAGTCGCGCAGGCGGAGCGTCCAGACTCGCCAAACAGCCTCGCGCACGATCTTCGCGGACATCTTGGATTCCCCCGAGCCGCGCTCGCTGAAGACGATCGGTACCTCGACCAGCCGAAAGCCCTTGCGGGCCGCGCGTAACTTCAGTTCGATCTGGAAGGCGTATCCGGTGGACGCGATGCGCTTGAGGTCGATGGCTTCCAGCACTTCCCGCCTCCAGCAGTTGAATCCTCCGGTGGCGTCGGTGACCGGGAGGCCGGTGATGACGCGGGCGTACCAGCAGCCGAAGTAGCTGATGAGCAGCCGGCTCATGGGCCAGTTCACAACCGTCACGCGCCCATCGACATAGCGGGATCCGATGACCACATCGGCAGTCCTGGCCCGCTCCATGAACGTGGGGAGCATGTCCGGGGCATGCGACAGGTCGGCATCCATCTCGCACAGGAGCGGATAGCCTCGATCGAGTCCCCATCGGAATCCGGCGAGGTACGCGGGCCCCAGGCCGAGTTTCTCCGTTCGATGGAGCACGTTGACCCGGGGGTCGGCGGCGGCCAATTCGTCGGCCAGCTCACCAGTGCCGTCGGGCGAGGCATCGTCGATGACGAGGATGTCGATGCTCTCATCCTGCTCGAGCACGAGGGGCACGATCCTTGGAAGGTTTTCCCGCTCGTTGTACGTCGGGATCAGTACCAGGAATCTGTCTTCAGCCACGGATCGCGCTCTCCCCCGCTTGCAAGGCCCGGTATACTTGCAGATGCCGCTCTACCAGCTGATCGTTGCTCCACTGCCGGGCGACGCGTTCCCGGCCACGCCGACCGACCGCTGCCAGATCCGTTCTGCTCAGAAGAGCGATCAGTTTCCGGGCGAGATCGGCCGGGTCAGCCGGCTCGAACAGCGTTCCGACCGACTCGTCCACGATCTGTGGCAGTCCTCCGACCCGAGATGCAGCCACGGGCAGTTCGCAGGCCATGGCTTCCAGCGCCGCGACGGAAGTCGCCTCCATCAGTGATGGGATCACCGCCAGCGTGGCGGACGACAGGATGCCGGGCATCTCCGCATTGGGACGCGCTCCGAGGAAGCGGATTCGGTCCGTTACCCCCAGGCGTGCGCTCAAACGCTGCAGAGGCTCGCGTTCCGGGCCATCGCCCACGAGGACCGCTTCCACCGAGGGAAACGCGGCCGCGATCTCGGGGACGGCGCGGACCAGATACTCTACCCCGTTCTTGGGAAAGAGCCGGCGCGGGACCACCAGCCGAGGGCCGGGCGTGGCCGGCAGAGAGGCCTTGCTCCGGCAGAAGACCGACGTCTCAACGCCGTTGGTGACTGCTTCGGTCGAGAGACTCGGCACCAGATCGTCGGCCACATCGGCGATCTCCGAGCTCGTCGCGAAAGTATGGTCGGATGCCCGCAGGAGCGTGCGCAAGCCCGGTCGCCAAGACGGTTTTGCGGCCAGCCGCAGGAAATGCGAGGTGTGGATGGTCGTCACCAGCGGCCGGTTCCGGATCCGTCCCGCCAGCGATGCGGGCGGAATCGACGCGAAGGCCTGGGCGTGAACGACATCCGCTCGAGCGCTCGCCCGCACCGTGCGGGGCATCGAACAGACCGAATGGAGGAACCATCCCGCGGCATTCCGCCCGGGGAGCCAGGTTCTCGAGACCTGTACGCCGCCCATGCGTTCCTCCCGGGCCAGGCCGGGCTGAGACATGGAGGTGACGATGTGCACCCGGTGTCCCCGGTCCGCCAGTCCGCGGCACAGGTTGTACACGTGGCTCTCCAGTCCCCCGACTTCGGGAGGAAAGTAGACACAGTGCATCAGGATGTTCATGCCGTCCCCGGGTGCCAGTCACGCGTCAGGCGCGGCTCACCGGTGAGCCGGTGCACCACGATGTCGGCGATGCGCGCTCCCGCCCGGCCGTCGCCATAGGGGTTGGCGAGCGTTTCCCCTTCCCCTTCCCCCTTCACATTCCCCAGCGCCGCCAGGGCCTCGCCGACAATGCGGCCCCGATGGGTTCCTACGAGCTTTGCCACCCCCGCGGCCACTCCTTCCGGACGCTCGGTCACCTCCCGCAGCACCAGAACGGGCGTGCCAAAGGTGGGGGCCTCCTCCTGGATTCCTCCGGAGTCGGTCAGCACCAGGCTCGCTCTCCTCAGCGCCCGCAGAAGGTCCGGATACGACAGAGGTTCCGTCAAGTGGACGCGCGGATGATCGGCGAGTAACTCGCGCGCCGGGACCAGCACCTGCGGGTTGGGGTGGACCGGATAGACGATTTCCACGTCGGGGACCCGGTCGGCGATCTCCCGAACCGCACCGAAGACTTCGCGCAGCGGCTCGCCGAAGGACTCGCGTCGGTGCGCGGTGAGCAGCACGAGACGACGCGCTCCCGCCAGAGCTTCGCCCAACACGTCGTTTTCTACGCTGCCCCGGAGGTGCGCCAACCGCAGCAGCGCGTCGACCACGGTATTGCCCGTGACGTGGACCGAGCCGTCAGGAATGCCTTCGGCGAGCAGGTTTTGACGCGCCGCGGCCGTTGGCGGGAAATGGACATCCGAGAGCGTGTCCGTCATGTGCCGGAAAAGCTCCTCGGGGTACGGGGCCCACCGATTGTGGCTTCGCAACCCCGCCTCTACGTGTCCGACCTGAACCCGCTCGAAGAAACCCACCAGTGCACCAAAGAAAACGCTGGCGGTGTCGCCCTGGACCAGCATCATGCGCGGCGCGAATTCGCGCACCGTATCGCGGAGCCCCTCCATGCAACCCCGGCCCACATCGTAGAGGGTCTGTCCCGACTTCATGATGTTCAGATCGAAGTCCGGGGTGATGGCGAAGGCATCGAGGGCCTGGCCGACCATGTCGGTGTGCTGGCCGGTGAGGGCGACGGCGGTTTCGACGCACGCATCACGCTCGCGCAGCGCGTCCGCCACCGGAGCCATCTTGATGGCTTCCGGGCGCGTGCCGATTACGACCAGTACGCGGGGGCGCGTCATCCCGGGCGAAGTGTCCGGCGCGAGTGCGGAGAGTCGGCGAGGGGTGGTTCGCTCACAGCCGCTTGCGCATGCGCGCCGGAAGGACGCCAAGCTGGTCACGATATTTTGCCACCGTGCGGCGCGCGATTTTCACACCGTCGGCGCGCAGCAGCTTGACCAGTGCCATGTCGGTGAGCGGCTTTCGGCTGTCCTCTTCAGAAATCAGCGCTTGCATCTTCGCCTTGACACCCCGTGCGGAAATATCCGTGCCACTGGTGGTTGCGAGCCCGCTGGAGAAGAAGTACTTGAGGCTGAAGACACCGCGCGGCGTTTGAACGTACTTTTCGTTGGTCACCCGCGAGACCGTCGACTCATGCATGCCGATGTGATCCCCGACCTCTCTCAGGGTGAGAGGGCGAAGGTGCTGAACGCCCTTCTCGAAAAAGTCGTGCTGACGGTCCACGATGCAATGCATGACCTTGAGCATCGTCTGGCGGCGTTGCTCGATGGCCTGGATCATCCAGCTGGCCGAATTCAGCTTGCTCGCGATGAACGCCTTGTTCTCTCCCTGATACAGGCGCTTGTCCCGGGCGACTTCCTGGTATGAGCGTGCGAGCCTCAGCTGGGGCACGCTGGTGTCGTTGGCGAACACCATGTATTCCCCGGAGATCATCTCGACGATCAGATCCGGGACGATATAGTGTTCCGGCTCCGGCGAGTATCTGAGACCCGGCTTCGGATCCAGCTTGGCGAGCTGGTCGGCGGTCTCCTGGACGACCCGTGGCGTCACCCCGCGGGCCCTGGCGATGTTGGCCCAGCGATGACCGAGGAGATCGTCGAAGTGCTCGTCGACGAGAATCCGGATGAGCCCGTCCTCCTGATCCGATTCGCGTAGCTGGATCAGGAGGCACTCGCGCAGGTCGCGTGCCCCCACGCCGGACGGATCCATGTTCTGGACCACGTCGAGCATCGCCTCGACTTCCCGCAGCCGGTACGGCGCGAACACCTGGTCGAGTTCCTCCTGCTCGAAAGGCTCACCCATCGAGACCGCGACGCCCCGCATTTCCGCCAGCCAGGCATTGAGGGCTTCGCAAATCTCCTCCAAAGAGCAGCGGAGGAGGCCGTCATCGTCGATGTTGCCGATGATTTCCTGGGCGATGCGGTGATCGCGGTCGGAAAGCTTCAGCAGCTGGAGTTGAGTCTCCAGGTGGTCGTGGAGGTCCGGGGCCCTGGACGGCGTGGGAAGGTCGAAGTCTCGGTGCTCGTACTGGGGGCGATGTCCCCCGGCGTCGAATCCGTCGAGCAGGATGCTTTCCCAGTCGACCTCGTCCTCTTCCTCGTCCGGGGACTCCTCGTCGAGCTGGAGTTCCTGCTCGGTGTCGCCCTCGACCAACTCCAGGAAGGGGTTTTCCGTCATTTCCTGCTTCAGGCGCTGCTGAAGGTCGAGGAGCGGAAGATGAAGCAACTCCATCGCCTGATACAGGCGCGGGTTGATCTTCATTTCCTGCTTGAGTTGCTGGCTCTGGACGAGCCCTGTTCCGAGGCCGGTCATGCCAGCGCCGGAGGGCTAAAGCGCTTGCGCATGCGATCCGTCAGCACCGGACCCAGGTAGATCTCGGCCACTTCGTCGTTCCACACCAGTTCGGAAACCGTTCCCACTACGCGGATCCGGCCTTCGTGCATGATATAGGCGCGGTCGACGATCTCCAGGGTCTGCTCCACGCTGTGGTCCGAAATGATCACACCGATGCCCCGGTGACGAAGACCGGCCACGATCTGCTGGATGTCGTTCACCGCGATGGGGTCGATTCCGGCGAAGGGTTCGTCGAGCAACATGAATTTCGGCTGCTGGACCAGAGCTCGCGTTATCTCCAGCCGCCGCCGCTCCCCGCCGGAGAGCGAGAAGGCCTTCGAGTGGCGGAGGTGGGTGATCGAGAGCTCAGACAGCAATTCGTCGAGGCGCAGTTTGCGCTCCGCCCTGGGCAGGGGAAGCGTCTGCAGGATGGCGAGTACGTTCTGTTCGACCGTGAGGCGGCGGAAGACGGACGGCTCCTGGGCGAGATACCCGACGCCCAGCCGGGCTCGCCTGTACATCGGAACTCCGGTGATGACCCGGTCGTCGAGCCGCACCTCTCCGG
Source organism: Longimicrobiales bacterium (assembly GCA_965237885.1). GTDB lineage: Bacteria > Gemmatimonadota > Gemmatimonadetes > Longimicrobiales > Gaopeijiaceae > BD2-11. The sequence continues at coordinate 3,687,184 of CBDEGN010000002.1, forward strand.
CCTGCGGTGAGATGAGCCCGACCATCATATAGAACGTGGTGGTCTTGCCGGCGCCGTTCGGACCCAGCAATCCGACGATCTCGCCCTGTTCCACGGCGATGTCCACGTCGTTCACGACCTTGCGCCCGCCGTAGCTCTTGGTGAGGCCCGTGCCGACCAGCCGACTGGCCGGCGCCGAGGTCCCGTTGTCCGCCGACTCCGAGGCCAACACGCCGAACTTGTGCTGCAGAACGACCGCCGTCGCCTCGATGTTCGCTATCAGCGCATCGCGTTCGGGAGCCAATTCCCGCCACAACCCGGGATCGAGCGCAAGCCTTTCCCAGCCATCGTCACGGGGTGCGCGCCCCGCGATCCCCACCGCTTCCAGGCGCCCGATCACTTGTTCCTCGAGATAGCCACCGAGCTCACCGCCCCTCTCGCGCCAGGACGCCTTCAGGTTCAGCTCGAGCGTCTCGTATTGGCTGCGCACCGACGCCACCCAGTCGTCGCGAGCCACGCATCCCGAGTCATCCGCGCCCCGGATCAGCTCCAGAACCGCAACCGCCACCGAGACGTCGTGCGGCTCCAGCTCCTGCATCAGTTCAAGAAAACGCTCCAGCGTCATCTCATCTCCGTGTTGACGGGGGTAGCGTGCTCGTGCTGTCGGGAGGTGGCGGCGCGATGGGCTCGAGCTGCACACCGCGGGCGTCACCCTCTACGATAATCGAGGTCACCTCGCCGCCCGCCATGAAGATAGTGATCAGGTCCCCCCGCACGTAGTGAAGCGCGAGGTGATTCTCCGGCGGCTCTTCCTCGGGCACCTCTACCTCTTCCTCGGAGACCTGTTCCTCGGGCACCTCTTCCTTCGAGACCTGTTCGGTCCCGCCGGCCTCTGTGTCCTCCTCCCCCTCCCCGCTGTCGGCCTCCTCGGATGGGCTCATGCGGTAGAGGCTTGCCGCCTGGCCTCGGGCGACCAGCCGGTCGAGCTGGTAGCCGCCCGCCGTGTCCGCAACCGGTTCAGCCTCGGCTTCGGCGGATGCCTCGCCGGCGGCGACTGGCTGGAAGAAGGCGATGATCGTGTCGCCGGAGACCCAGTCGGAGCGCGCGATCTCGGGGGTCCGCTCGGTGTTGAGCGAATCGCGGCCGAGCGATACCCCGCGTGCATTGCCGACCGCGATGACCTGTTCGAGCACCTCGCCGGGAGCCTGAACCTCGATGGAGTCCCCCTCCAGCTCGAACGCCTCGGCGACTGCCCTGGGACGAGCCGGCAACTGCATCACGGTCGAATCGGCCGCCTCGCCGGGCGCGGTTTGTTCAGCGCCGACATCGCCGGCCATCTCTTCGCCGGCCGCCTCCCCGCCCGGGGTTGCCTCGCGGAGAGCCTCTGCAGGCGCGTCCCGGACGACATCCGGAGTCTTTTCGGGGGGCGCGGCTGCGTCGGCTGACTCCGTCGCCGGGTCGGGTTCCCCCTCGCCGGCGTCCGCCACCGACCCGGAGTCCTGGGCGAGATCAGCGACGCTTTCTCCCGGTTCGGAAGCTTCGGGTTCGGCCGGGCGCTCGTGCATGGCTACGATCCGGTCCAGCACCCCGTCCTGCATCAACACGCGGATCTCGGGCGCGGTCAGGTCGATTTCGCTGCCGGAGAGTGCAGCGTCGCCCCGGGCCATGACCTGGCTCCCGTCCAGGTCCAGGTCCACGGCGCTGCCGCTCAGCACGTACTCGGCACCGAATCCGTACATGCGAGGCGCCGTTCCGCGCAGGAAGAGCTTGCCCTCTGCTTCCAGGTATTCGATGGAGTCCGCGATCGCGCGGAACTCGTCGTTGTAGAGCTCCGCGTTCCCCGTCGCCAGGAGATGGCCCGCCCCCCTCACGTAGATTCTCTCGGCGTCGATGTCGTAGGGGACGCGAGTCGTGTCGGGGGCCGGAGGCGGCACAGCCGCTGAATCGCCTTCGGTCCCGGTTGAGTCGGATGGGGCGGCGATGGAGTCGGGTGCGGTCGCGCCGGGCGGAGGAGCGGCCGCTTCGGGCGGCGCTGCCCCGGGCTCGACCGCGTGCTGCGCTGAATCAGACGCGGCCGTCGCGGAGTCGGGCGAAGCCAGGGCTGGATCCGCCGGGGCGGCCGGAGAAGCCGGCCCTGCCGTCACGGAATCCGGTACAGTCCGGGTTGAGTCCATGGCCGAAGCAGAGTCGGTGGCCACCGCGGCGGAATCCGGCGGCACCTGGATGGAGTCCTGCTCGGCCTGGATGGAGTCCGGCGTGGCGCTCTGCGGCGCCACCAGTATGACCGCGTGCGCGCGCTGCCCCACGATGGTGAGTTCGCCCGTTGCCCGCCGCGAGCCGGAACCCACCAGCACCGTGCTGTCACCCTCGAAGACGGCTCCCGTGGCCTCGTCGATGATGTGGACGTTGCCGACACCGATCAACCGGCCCGCCGAGGCGTAGTGATCGGCCCGGTCCGACGTCATGAACGCCGTCGAATCGCGGTACTCGAAGTTGCCGATGAAGCGCGTATGGCCCGCCACATCGTTCAGGACGGCGCTGTCTGCGTGGATGGTGACTCCGCCGTCGCAACCGAAAACGGGCTGCGCTATGTAGGAAAAGACTGCTTCGGCGGTCACCCGAACGGTGGAGGAACGGGAACTGAGGAGATCGCATGTCTCCTGCGCCGCAACGCCCGTCCCGCAGAACAGAGCCGCGCCCGCCGCCAGGGCCGCCGGAGCCAACGGGCTGCGCAAATTCAGCGACCTCCGCCGCTCCGCGTCCGCTGATTCTGGATGAAGATGTTCTGGAAGTTGGCGTCGGAGAGGAAAGACGATCCCTCCACGACCCGGCTTCCGTCGGTCATCACCATCACTGTGGCAGAGTCACTCCAGATCCGGTCTCTCTGAGGCTCATAGTAGATTTCGGCACTCTCGATGCGGCGGTCCTGCATGACCAGGACGGCGTCGCCGCGTGCGATCATGCGCTGGGTATCCTCGTCCAGCAGGCCGCTTCGCGAGGTCACGCGCGCCCGCTCCTCCCCGGTTTCGTCGTACATGATCAGGCTGACCGTGCGCAGCGCCACCGACGACGAGTCCTGCCACAGATAGGCCGTGTCGGCTTCGATGCGCGCCTCCCTGATCCCGTCCACGGTCACATGGGTCACAATGTCGAAGAGCACCTGGTCGGCGTCGATGTTCTGCAACTCCTCCGGCAGCGGCGTCGTCGCCACCTGCTCCTCGCATCCGCCGGTTGCCAATGCCGCGCACGCGAGCAGGGCGGCCATCTTCTTCTTTCTCAACATCATAGAGCTCCCGATCTCATCAGGTCGTGAAGATGTACGACACCCCGGAGCATGCCGGAGTCGTCCACCACCGGCAGCGCCATCACCCCGTGCATCTCCATATCCCGGGCGGAGGCGGACGCGAGGGTTCCCAGGCGGGCCAGTTTGGGTTGCGGATTCATGATCGCACGGACGGGGGTACGAAGGAAGTCGGGCTCGCACTCCATCAGCCGAGTGAGATCCCCGGCGGTCACGACACCCACAACCTTCTCGCCATCGTCCACAATGGGCACGGTGCCGCGCATGCGGGCGAGCGGAACGATGCAGTCTCGTACGCGCGCGTTCCGACTCAGCGACGGATAGCCGTCCGCGACCATTACGTCGTCCACCAGCAGCGTCAGCTTGCGGCCCAGGGCCCCGCCCGGATGCAGCCGGGCGAAGTCGTCGGGTTCGAAGCCTCGCCGGCGCAGCAGAACGACCGCAAGCGCGTCGCCCATTGCCATGGTGGCCGTGGTCGAAGTTGTCGGTGCCAGATCCAGGGGGCAGGCTTCCTCCGCCACCGAGCAATCGATGAGCGCCGTCGCGTGTCGGGCCAGCAGCGAGCCCGGGTTGCCGGTCATGAGCACGATCGGGACTCCGCAGCGGAGCAGGTATTTCGTCAGCCCGGCGAGTTCATCGGCATCGCCGCTCTTCGAGATCAGGATCGCGACATCTTCGCGGGAGACGATGCCGATGTCCCCGTGAAGACCTTCCACCGGGTGCAGAAAGAGCGCCGGGGTCCCCGTGGAGGTAAGGGTGGCGGCGATCTTGCGTCCGACGATGCCGCTCTTGCCGATTCCCGAGACGATGACCCGTCCGCGGGCGGCCAGGATGGCCTCAACGGCCTGAACGAACTCCAGGTCGATGCGTCCGGCCAGGTGAAGGAGGGCGTTCGCTTCGGCGCGCAGCACCCGCGCCGCCTCGGCGATCGCCGGACCGGCCGTGTCGGTGTGCTCTCGCTGCGGGGATGGCGTGTGGGCGCGGGACGCTTCAGCCCCCGTGTCCGGGTGTGTCCTTCGCGGGGACATCATCGCTCCTTGCTTCACAATACCCCTCGACCACGTTTTCCCATTGTCCGCGGGCGACCAGAAGGGCTCGCACGAATTCCCGCACCGCTCCCCTGCCCCCATGGGCGCGTGTCTGCCAGACCGCGTCCCGCACCAGCTCCGGTGTGGCGTTCCCGACCGCGACGGGCAATCCTACCCGCCGGAAGACGGGAAGATCGGGCAGATCGTCGGCGAGCATGGCGACTTCATCCCATGTAAACCCCTTACGTCGCAGCAAGTTTCGTACCACTGGCATTTTCATCGCGCCGGGCACCTGGTGGCATTCTTCAATGCCGAGTTCCTGCGCGCGCAGGGCGGTGGCGGCCGAGACACGGCCCGAAACCAGCGCCACCTCGACATCGGTTCCCATGAGGAGCTTTATCGCCAGTCCATCCTGAATGTCGAAGCGCTTGAACTCGATCGGGGAGCCGTCCGGGAGAGCACCCATGTAGACACCGGAATCGGTGAGCACCCCGTCTACATCGAAAATGACGAGCCTGGTCCGGCGTGCGGCCTCGATGGGCAGTCCCCCGCCCGGTAGCTTCATGCGAGCGCCCGCCTGATGGCGAGCACGTCTTCAACCAGCGGCCCGAGGGCGCCGAGCTCGAGCATGTTGGAAGAGTCCGAGGGAGCGACGGCCGGCGCTGGGTGCACTTCGAGAAACAGCCCGTCGCATCCGGCGGCCACGGCCGCGCGCACCAGGCACGCGATGTACTCCGGGTTGCCACTCGTGCCCCCGGTGGCGTGTCCCGGGCGCTGCACGGAGTGGGTGCCGTCGAACACGACCGGCGTGCCGCAGGCTCTTCGCACGCGGGCGAAGGAGCGCATGTCTACGATCTGGTCGCCGTAGCCGAAGAAGGTACCGCGTTCGGTCACCGCCACATCCCCCGCGCCGGCGTCACGGGCCTTGTGCACCGCATGCGCCATCTGCTCCGGGGACATCCACTGGCCTTTCTTGATGTTGATCGCCGATCCGGTGCTGCCCGCGGCCGTCAGCAAGTCCGTTTGCCGGCAGAGAAACGCCGGGATCTGGATGACGTCCGCCACCTCCGCGGTGGGCGCGGCCTGAACCGGATCATGGATGTCCGTGAGAACCGGCAATCCGCAATTCGCCTTCACCCGTTCCAGCGCCCTCAAGCCTTCCTCCAACCCCGGTCCCCGCGCCGATGTCAGTTTCGAGCGGTTGGCCTTGTCGAAGGACGACTTGAACAGCACCGGCAGCTGATGCCGGGCGGAGAGCGCGGCCAACGCGTCCCCGACCGTGAGGTTGACGTCGTCGCCCTCCAGCACACATGGCCCGGCGATCAGGAAGAAATTCTGAAACACGTTGGCGTCCCTCAGCGGGCGACTCTCCCGGTGACTGCCCTCGGGGAGACGGGCGCGATGCCGGCGCGGCGGGTGGCCGCCTCGACGAACGACGCGAAGAGAGGATGGGCGTGAGTCGGGCGGCTCAGGAATTCGGGATGGAACTGGCAGCCGACGAACCAGGGATGCCCGGGAATCTCGATCATCTCGACCAGGTTGCGGTCGGGCGACAGTCCGCTGAACGCCAACCCCTCCCTCGAGAGCAGATCACGGTAGGCGTTGTTGACCTCGTAGCGGTGACGATGCCGTTCCTGCACGAGCTTGCGGCCATAGATCCTCTCGGCGCCGGATCCCGGGAGCAGCCGGCAGGGCCACTGACCCAGCCGCATGGTCCCTCCCTTGCGGGTGACGTTGGCCTGGGAGTCCATCAGGCATATGACCGGATGCGGCGTCGCGCGGTCGAACTCGAAGGAGTTGGCGTCCTTGAGCCCGCAGACGTTGCGCGAGAATTCGACTATGGCGCACTGCAGGCCGAGACAGATGCCGAAGTAGGGCAAGCCGTTCTCTCGAGCCCAGTGGATGGCGTTCAACATCCCCGCCACGCCTCTCTTCCCGAATCCCCCGGGGACGAGAAGGGCGTCGTAGTCTTCCAGCTCGCCGGGATCCTGGTCGCCTTCGTATCGTTCGCTGGAGATCCACTCCAGCTCCACCCCCACGTCGTGCTCGATGCCACCGTGGATGAGCGCCTGCTCGATCGACTTGTAGGAGTCCACCAGCTGGGTGTACTTGCCGACGATGGCGATGCGGACCTTGCCCCGGGACGGATCCTTGATGCGCCGCACCACCCCCTTCCATGCTTTCAGGTCGGTCTTGGGGGCCTCCAGTTCGAGTCGTTCCAGAACCACTTCGTCCAGGCGCTGGCGGTGCAGCTCCAAGGGCACTTCGTAGATGGTCTCCTGGTCCAGGGCTTCCACGACCGCGTCTGGATGCACGTTGGTGAAGAGCGCGATCTTGCGGCGGATGCCCGCATCCAGCGAGCGCTCGGCTCGGCACATGACGACATCCGGCTGGATCCCGATCTGCATGAGCTCTCGCACGGCGTGCTGGGTGGGCTTGGTCTTGAGTTCCCCCGCCGCGGCCAGATAGGGCACCAGGGTCAGGTGGATCACCGCGACGTACGGGCGCTCCATTTCCTGGCGGAACTGCCGAATGGCCTCCAGGAAAGGCAGGCTCTCGATGTCACCCACGGTTCCGCCGATTTCGGTGATGATCACGTCGTTGCCGGCTGCGAGGCGGCGAATGGCGGCCTTGATCTCGTCGGTGATGTGCGGGATGACCTGCACCGTAGAGCCGAGGTAGTCGCCGCGCCTCTCCTTGTTGATGACCGACTGGTAGATGGCGCCCGTGGTCACGTTGTTCGCCTGCGACAGCGACTCGTCGATGAACCGCTCGTAGTGGCCCAGATCCAGGTCGGTCTCCGCGCCGTCGTCGGTCACGAAGACTTCGCCGTGCTGGAAGGGAGAGAGGGTCCCCGGGTCGACGTTGATGTAGGGATCGAACTTCTGGATCGTCACCCGCAGACCCCGGTCCTTCAGGATGTGCCCCAGGGAAGCGGCGGCGATTCCCTTCCCCAGCGACGACACCACGCCGCCCGTGACGAAGATGTAACGCGTCTGGTCGATCTGGTTTTCAGTCATATTCCGCTCGCCGGGCTTGAAGATTGCTGCTGCATTTCCCGTAGTCTCCTCTCCGTGTAGAGAACGTCGGTCGGCGTGTCGACTCCGCGGTGGGCGAACCCGACCACCGCAACCCCGATGCGCATGCCGGATTCCAGGGGTCGCAGTTGCTCGAGCTGTTCGAGACGCTCGAGTGCGGTCGGGGCCATTGCCACCCATTCCTGAAGCGCGTGGCGCGCGTACGCGTAGATGCCGATATGACGCAGGTAGGGTTCACGCAGAAAGTCGGCCGCATTCGGCCTCGCGGAGCGCTTGTAGGGGATCCCGGAGCGTGAGAAGTACAGTGCCCGCCCCGTCGCCGCGCGTGCGACTTTCACCACGGAGGGATCCTTCCACGCTTCCAGATCCCCCACTGGAGATGCGCACGTCCCGATGTCCCATCCGCCCGTCTGAACCAGCTCGATGGCCGCTGCCAGATGACGCTCCTCCAGCAACGGCTCGTCCCCCTGAATGTTGGCGACTACCGGGAAATCGCGGTACGGGTCGCGGCCGGCCACCTCGGCGACGCGGTCGGTTCCTGAGGGATGGTCGGGCGAGGTCATCTCAACCGGAGCACCCAGCTCGTAGCAGACGTGCGCCACTTCTTCGGAGTCCGTTGCCACGATCGCGTGGTCGAGCACCGACATGGAGCGAACTCTGCGCCACACCCATTCGATGAGGGGGCGGCCGAGGATGGGGAAGAGGGGTTTGTTGGGGAGTCGGGTGGAGGCGAGCCGGGCCGGTACAATACCCAAGACGCGGGCATTCATGCGCACTCGGTCATGCTGAAGAGACGGCCTCCGCGCTGGTTCCCATTCACCCGGTTCGCCGCGGGTCGCTCACGAAACCGCAGTCGTTTCCCAACGAGAAGCAAGATAGCGCGGCGGGCGGGATAACTCCAGAAGATGGGGTGGGGTAGCTTCAGCTGTCGGCGCTCACCAGGATGTTGACAACTCAACAGTTGTTCCAGGTGGCGACCGGGCGCATTGCCCGATGCCGCCCCCGGCCTACCTTTGTGGGCGTCGCCCAGGTAGCCCTTTCTGCGGAGTTTCCCCATGGCCGTCAGCTCTCCCACTCCGGCATTCGCCTGCGTGTTCCTCCTGTCCCTTCTCGCAGCCGGCGTCGCGGCCGACGGGGTCGGCGCCCAGCTGGCCGCTCCCCGCGAGCTGCCGGACGACTTCTTCTCGGACGCGGATTTCCGTCACGTGGGCCCGGTGGGCAACCGGGTCAGCGCCGTGGTTGGCGAGCCCGGCAACCCCGGCGTCTACTACCTCGGGGCGGCGTCGGGGGGCGTCTTCAAGAGCGAGGACGGCGGCCACAGCTGGCAGCCGATCTTCGACGACCAGCCGGCCCAGTCGATCGGAGCGCTGGCGGTGGCTCCCTCCGATCCCAACGTGGTGTGGGCGGGGACGGGGGAGGCCTTCATCCGCTCCAACGTCTCCATCGGCAACGGCGTCTATCGCTCCACCGACGCCGGGCGCACCTGGCGGCACATGGGCCTGGAGGAGACCGGCAGGGTCGGGCGCGTCGTCATCCATCCCGCCGACCCGGACATCGTTTTCGTCGCCGCGGCGGGGCACCTCTATGGTCCCCAGCAGGAGCGCGGGCTCTTCCGCACCACGGACGGCGGCGAGAGTTGGGAGCGCGTCCTCTTCTCCGGCGAGAACTCCGGCGCGATCGACGTGGTCATGGACCCTACCAATCCGCGCATCCTCTTCGCGGCCACCTGGCAGATGCAGATGTGGACCTGGGGGCGCGAGAGCGGCGGTCCCGAGAGCGGCATCTGGACCAGCCGCGACGGCGGGGACAGCTGGACCCGGCTGGAGGGGGCCGGGCTGCCCCGGGGCACCATGGGAAGGATCGGGCTGGCGATGACGCCGGCGGACCCGGACCGGGTCTACGCGCTCATCGAGACCAACTCCAACCGGGACTACGAGGAGCTGGACGAGCACGAGGGGACGCTGTGGCGGTCCGATGACGGAGGGCGCTCCTGGACCATGGTCAACGCCGACCACGCTCTGGCGCAGCGTCCCCTGTACTACTCGCGCATGGGAGTGGCGCCGGACGATCCCGACGAGGTGCACTTCATGTCTACGGTGCATACGCGCTCACTGGACGGTGGGGTGTCTTTCGAGGTCATCTCCGGAGGCGACAACCACGACATCTGGATCGATCCGCTCGACCCCGACCGCATGATCATCGGGAACGACCAGGGCGTGCGCATCTCCACCAACCGGGGACGCAACTGGTATCGCCCGCTCCTGCCCATCGCGCAGATGTACCACGTCCACACCGACACCCGTGTTCCCTACAACCTGTACGGCAACCGGCAGGACGGGCCCTCCACCGGCGGCCCCTCCAACACCCTCACCCAGGGTGCGATCCCGGTGGGGGCATGGAGGTCGGTGGGCGGGTGCGAGACCGGGTTTGCCATTCCAGACACGGTGACCAACGACGTCGTCTGGTCTGGATGCTACGAGGGCATTCTGGAACGCCATGAGCTCTCCACCGGCATCACCCGGACCGTAAGCATATGGCCCGACAATCCTGAGGGCTGGGACGCCGCGGGCGTTCGCTACCGCTTCCAGTGGACCTTCCCCGTTCACATCTCGCCGCACGACAACGACGTGGTGTACGCCGGGAGTCAGCACGTGCACCGGACCTCCGACGGGGGCCACAGCTGGAGCCTGATCAGCCCGGACCTGACACGCGCCGACACCACGAGAATGCAGAAGACGGGAGGGCTTACGACCGAAGACGTGAGTCCCACCTACGCTTCCGTGCTCTTCGCCATCGCCGAGTCCCCGATCGCGGCGGGCACCATCTGGGCAGGATCCAACGACGGGCTGGTGCACGTAACGCGGGACGGAGGCGGCAGCTGGGCCGAGGTGGCCCGCAACATCGACGGGCTGGAGGAGTGGGGCACGGTGAGCAACATCGAGCCCTCCCGCCACGATCCGGCGACGGCGTACGTCACCTTCGACTTCCATCAGCTGGGCGGCACCGATCCCTACGTCTACAAGACGGAGGATTACGGGGCTTCCTGGCGCTCGCTCGCGGACGACATTCCGCGCAGCGTGTTCAGCTATGTGCATGTGGTACGTGAGGATCCGGTGCGCCCCGGACTGCTCTACCTCGGCACCGAGAACTCCCTCTACGTCTCCTTCGACGACGGTGTGCGCTGGACGCCCCTGCAGGGCGACCTGCCCCACGCGCCCGTGCACTGGCTGGAGATCCAGCCGCACTTCAACGACCTGGTGGTCGGCACCTATGGGCGAGGCTTCTGGATCCTGGACGACATCACGCCGCTGCAGCAGCTTGGCGCGGACATGGCCGAGAGCGGCGTGCACCTGTTTGCGCCCCGGCCCGCCTATCGGTTCCTGCCCCGAGAGGCGCGCAACAGCCAGCCGGACGACCCGGCGGCCGGCGAGAATCCGGATTATGGGGCATCGATCAACTTCCATCTGGGCAAGGAGTTGGCCGGGCCTGTCACGCTCGAGGTGGAGACGATGGAGGGGGAGCCGGTGCGCACACTCTCCGGGAATGCCGGCGCCGGCATGAACCGCATGATGTGGGATCTGCGCTATCAGGCCTCGGCAACACCGCGGCTGCGTACCCCTGCCCTGGAGCACGCGCACCGCGGGGTAGGCCAGGACGGGTGGCGGCCCCCTCCGGACGGCGGCCCGGTCCGTCCCCTTGCCATCCCCGGACGCTATCGCGTGAGGCTTGTTGCCGGCACGGAAGAGCGCGCGGCGGAGCTTGAGATCCTGCAGGATCCCGCGTCCACCGCGTCCGCCGAGGACATGCGGGCGCAGCTGGCCCTGCAGCTGGGATTGCGCGAGATGAGCGATTCCACGGCAGAGCTGATCAACCGTGTCGAGTGGACGCGCCGGGGGCTGGCCGATTTGGAGGAGCGGGTCCGCGGGAACCCTCTCTACGCCGAGGTCGCCGAGGTGGGAGAGGAACTCGCGCAGGCGCTGATCGATCTGGAGATGGAGCTCTTCGATCTGAGGCTCACGGGAGGGTCGGCCCGGCAGGACACCATCCGCTGGCCCCGGCAGCTGTGGGCGAAGATCGCGAGTCTGGCGGGGTATTCTTCCGGATCGGACGATCCGCCGACGGACTCGATGCGCCAGGTGGGCGACAACTACGGGGTTCTGCTGGAGCAGTATCTGCGCCGCTGGGCGGAGCTGGCCGCGGGCGACATCGCCGACTTCAATCGCCTGCTGGTGGAGCGGGGTCTTCCGCCGATCATCTCGTAAGGGCAACTGCGGCCGGGATTAGTCGAGATCCCCGGGTCAGTGCGCCGTCGCCCCTGGTCGGCTACAGGCCGAGGAAGTTCTCCAGCAGCCGGGTGCCGGCGTCCGAAAAGTACGACTCGGGGTGAAACTGAACCCCCCAGACCGGCATCATCCGGTGGCGCATCCCCTGGATTTCGTCTTCCTCGCCGGGGAGATCGGTCCAGGCCACCACCTCCAACTCCGCGGGCAGCGCGGCCGGGTCGGTGACGAGCGAGTGATATCGCGCCACCGTCATCGGTGACGGAAGCCCCCGGAAGAGTCCGCGGCCCGAATGGCGGATGGGCGCGGTCTTGCCGTGCATCACGCGCGCGGCGCGCACCGTCGCGCCGCCGAACGCTTCTCCGATCGCCTGATGCCCCAGGCAGACCCCCAGAATCGGGGTTCGCGGCCCGAGGGCTCGCACGAGATCGATGCTGATTCCCGCTTCCTTCGGCGTGCAGGGGCCGGGAGAGATGACGATTCGATCCGGGGCCAGCTGGTCGATCTCCCCGACTGTGCGTTCGTCGTTGCGCACGACGCGGGTTTGCGCGCCCAGCGCTTCCAGCATCTGCACGAGGTTCCAGGTGAAGGAGTCGTAGTTGTCGAGGACCAGGACCATCGGGTTCGGGGATTCAGGGATCGGGTGTCGGTAGGACTCCGCGGAATGTGCCGTGCCGGGCGGCGTCCGCCAAGCCCGAAGACCTGGATGACGTCAAAGGTTTCGGCGGGTGACGGTACCGTTGCTTCAACGACCGGGATGCCCGAGGATTCTTCCGGTGACCCTCGTCCGGGCGCGTGGACGGCACTCGGCCGCTCCGTGTCGCGGATAATCTCGCTTCTCCGGAGTTCTCGCGCCGGTGTACACACGTTGCCTGGTTTGCCAGGTCTCCTTCCCCGAGAACGACACCTTGGAGTACCTGCCACGCGGTCGCCGCGTGGCATACGATGCGGCTCGCGGTCGCCTCTGGGTCGTCTGCGGCGGGTGCAGGCGATGGTCGCTGGTGCCTTTGCTCGACCGCTGGGAGGCGCTGGAGGAACTGGAAAGGATCTCCGTCGACCAGGGGCGTCTGCTTTCCCAAACCGACAACATCGCCCTTCTCTCCGTCGGCCCGCTCGAGATCGTGCGTGTCGGCCGCTCCGGACGTCGAGAGGAGGCGTGGTGGCGCTACGGCCGCGAACTCCGCGCCCGCCGCAAGCGGTTCAAGCAGGTGTCGCTGGCGGGCACGGCCGTGGGCGCTGCCGCGATCGGCGGCTGGCTGACCGGAGGCATCGGGTTGATCGGTGCATGGTTGCTCTGGGAACATGCGCCCCGGCTCACGACTGGGGGCGCTCGATGGCTTCGTTTCGGGTCGGAGGCGTGGTGCGGCCGGCGGGAGTGCGGGCGCTGCGGCTACGTCTTCCGGGCCCTCTCGTTCAAGGAGCGGGCCGGGTTGACCATCCAGTCGGGCGGGCCCGACATGCCGCTGGCGGTGTGGCGGTCCTGCCCGGTGTGCGCGACGGGACCCGATGGCGGCGGGCTACGCCTTACCGGCGCCGACGCGGAGCGCACGCTGCAGAGGATGCTCGCCTACCACCATTTCGAAGGCGCTTCCGAGAAGCGGATCACCTCCGCCACGCGCCTGATCGAGGAGGTCGGCGGCAGCGAAGGGCTCGCCCGGGTGCTGGTCAAGCAAGGCACGCGGCTCGGCACACTGCCGCGCACGGGCAGCATCGCCCTCGAGATCGCTGCCAACGAGGACTCGGAGCGGCGTTTGCTGGAGCTTGAGCTGGCGAGCCTGGAGGCGCGCTGGAAGCGGGAAGAAGAGCTCGCAGCCATCATCGACAGCGAGTTGACGCCGGTTCCCCTGCTGGAGTTGTTGCGGCGCAAGGCGGCGGAATTGTGAGGCCTCGCGAGCGTGCGCGCCCCACCCCCGGCTGAACAGCGTTGGCAAACCCTGTCGCCGATCTGTCAAAAATTGTCAGTCTGCCAAAATGGCAGACTCTCGAGTAACGTCGAGAAACGCGTTGCGACCTGAGAAACCCGTCCAGCCTAGTAGTCCACCGGCCTCAGATACGATTCGCCGATCGCCGTGGATGAAAGGACGGCCACGGTAGGGAGTTCACGCTTCCAGTGGGTCGCGCTCAGCCGGTTCCAGACGATGTCGACCTGCGACCGGGCGAAGCCGCGCCGCACCAGTTCAGCAGGCGAATAGCCTCGCAGGAACCAGTGCAGGATCGGATCGGCGTCGTGGTAGGAGATGCCCAGCTCGTCGTGATCGTGGATGCCTTGGACGAGGTCGGCGCTGGCTGGCTTCTCCACGATTTGGGAAGGGACCTCCAGATGGCGCGCGAGCGCCCACACCTGCGTCTTGAAAAGATCCCCCAGGGGATTGACCGGGGGGGAGTCGTCGGCGTGCCAGGTGTAGTAGCCCAGCAGCCGTTCGCTCTTGTTGCCGGTCCCGAGAGGGAGCGCGCGCAGGAGGGCGGACTGGTCGAAGATGGTGAGGGCGCGGAAACGTGCGGCCAGATTTCCGCGACGTAGCGGGCTGATGCCGGGTTCGTGGCGGGCGATGTAGTCGTCCACCGAGGCGGTGATGTCCAGGGTGCGACCGATGGCGCCGGTCGCCTCCAGCGCCAGGGCCGCGTGCTCCAGGCTCTCCGGCGACGAGGTGGCGTACGGCAAGCGCAGCCCGGTGACGTTCTCTTCGCCGAGCGCGCGCGCGGCGAGGAAGAGCGAGACCGCGGAATCGACTCCCCCCGATACGCCGATCACAACCTTCTCGAACCCGCGCCGGCGCACGATCTCTTCGCGGATGAACTCCACCAGCGCGCGCTCGGTCAGATCGAGGTTCAGATCGAGCATCGAGGCATCGCCCGCAACCGGGCCGTGGGTCGCGGCTCGAGGTTGCCGGGCATGCATTCGGCCGGGCCCGCCGCCGGCTCGCCGGGCATCCTGCGCAATCGGGCCACGATCGTCTGCTCCCCTGCCCCGTTCGCGTCCGGCGCGCGCAAGCGCATCGCGCAGGCTGGGCAGCTGCTGCTCCAGGTCGGAGAGCAGCGGGGATTCAAACCGGTGCCGGTCGATGGCGGATCGGTCCAGAGCGGCTGTGACCACGGCTTCCTCAAACAGCGGCCCGCGCGCCAGTGTAGTTCCGTCGGGCGCCACGGCCACGGAACCGCCGGCGAAGAGCTTGCCTCCTTCCGACCCCACCAACTGGCTGACCAGCACGAAGATGCCGTGCTCCATCGCCGGCCCCTCCAGGATCGGGTCCCAGCGCTTCATGCTGGTGGGGCGGTCACTTCCGGAGACGAATCCGCGTGCCGGCGACGCGCTGGGAATCAGGATGACTTCCGCGCCGTCCAGGGCCAGCACGGCGGTCGTCAGCGAGTGCCACACGTCTTCACAGATGAGCATGCCCATGCGACCGAGCCGAGTATCGAAGGCACGGAGTTCCCGGCCCGCCTCCACGAAGCGGGCTTCGTCGAAGAGTCCGTACGTCGGCAGGAACATCTTGCGATGGATGTGCAGCGCACGGTAGCGGTCGCCGTCCGCGGTGAAGTAGGCGACGCTGTTGTAGACTTCGTGCCGATGCCGCTCGTAGAACCCCAGCGCCAGGTCCGGGCCGCCCGCGGGGGCCGCCCCCAGCATGTCGGCCACCTCGTCGGCGGTGAATGCCAGCTCCGCGACCGCCCCCTGGAGGAAATATCCGGTCAGACAGGATTCCGGGAAGACGAGGAGGTCGTGGTCCGTTCCTCCGGCCGTGACAAGGGAGCGGATCCTGCCAAGATTGGCGTTCACGTCCCCCTTGCGGGGCTTCATCTGGACCAGGCCCGCCACCAGCGGAGGCGATGGCTTTCTCAGGCTCATTCGGCAAGCCCTCGTGGGAGGGGCGTTCCGGTGCTGGCTTCCGCAAGCGGGATGCCTTCGAACAAACTAAGATAAAGGTGAAATTCGCCAAAGCGCCGAACCGGTTGCCGCGATGCACTCCACCCTGCACGATAGTAGCCGTCACGATCCGGGAACGAGCCTCGGATCCCCGGGTTCTACTCCTGCAACGACCCGACACCCTCCGCCACGAGTCGACATGACCCGCATGAGATCGATCAAGACGGCGTTCCTGCTCGCGCTGCTGGTCTGTGCCTCGAACCTCGAAGGGCAGAGCGCCGGATCGCCCTCGCAGCCAGAAGAGGAAGCCGGGTCCACGGTGGGCGACAAGCAGTTCCTTGGCGCCTTCGAGGCTATCAAACGCTACAGCCTGAGCACTCCCGAGGACTCGACCCTCTGGCGCGCCGCTCTCAGTGGCTTGATCCAGGTGACAGCGTCGGAGCTCGCTCTCAGCGCCGATTCCGCTGCCCCCCATTTCGTGCTGCCGGAGACGGGGTCGCCGGTGGGCGATCAGCACTTCCTGAGCGCCTTCGACAGCCTCGGACGCTCCGGCGTGGACGCTCCGCTTCTTTGGCGGGGTGCGCTAGGGGGGCTGATTTCGGCGCTGGACGATGCCTACGCGGCCGTGCTCACTCCCCGGGACGTGGACGAGTTCCGTGAAGCCACAACGGGCAACTACGCGGGCATCGGTGTCCAGATCAGCCAGCTTAACGACCGCATCACGGTGACGGCCGTCTTCCGCTCCACGCCGGCCGAGAGGGTCGGGATGCAGGTGGGCGACGTCATCGTGGGCGTGGATGGCGAAAGCACCGAGGGGTGGACCACCGGAGACGCCGCCGAGCGCATTCGCGGTACCCCCGGAACCATGGTAAACGTGTCGGTCGAGCGAGAGGGGTTTGCCGCGCCAATCCCACACCCCATCGAACGCGACCAGGTTCACATCTCGTCGGTCACGGTCGACTATGTGGACGAAGGTGTCGGCTACATCCATCTGGATCGGGTGGCTCGCAACTCGTCCGCGGAGATCGACTCCGCGTTCACCGTCCTGGCGGATGCGAGAGGGGTCGTCCTGGACCTGCGCGGCAACCCCGGCGGATACCTGGACGAGTCGCTCACTCTGACCGACCTCTTCCTCGATCGCGGAAAGCGCATCGTCAGCACCCGAGGCCGGATCCCGAGCCGGGGTCCCGGCGAGCATGAAGACGCGGCCTACACCCGGCAGCCGGCCCGCGTCGGCGGCAGGTCCCTGGTGGTCCTGGTTGATCGCTATACGGCGTCGGCGGGGGAGATCCTGGCCGGAGCGCTTCAGGACCACGACCGTGCGCTGGTGGTGGGTGAGCGCACGTTCGGAAAGGGCGTCGTGCAGTCCATCATTCCCCTGCCGGAGGGCTGGCAGCTGCAGCTGACCACCGGGGAGTGGTACACGCCACTGGGTCGATCCCTGCATCGCCGGCGGGACAGCGAGGGGCGCGCACTTCCCGAAGATCCCGACACATTCCCCGTCTTTACCACGGAAGGGGGGCGTGAGCTGAAGGGCGGCGGCGGGGTCTTCCCCGACCTCGAGATCGAAGGCGACACTCTCCTGATCGTCGAACGACAGCTGCTGGAAGAGTCCCGAGCCGTTGAATATCCCTTCATCCTTCGGCTCGCCGAAGCCGGATTCGAACGTGCCCAGGCCGTCCAGAACGCCGGTGCCGAGGCGATGATGCCTGGCCGGATTCTGGACGATTTTGTCGCAGAGATGCGCGAGGCGGGAGTTCCCGAGGCGACCCTCGAAGATCCCGTGGTTCGAGGCTACCTGATCTGGCGGCTCGAGATTGCGCTCTCTCAGCGCATGAACGACGACGGGCGCATGCTGGAGTTCCGCATTCAGCGCGATCCCGTGCTCCGGGACGCCATCGCGCTGGTGCGCGACACGGAGAGCCAGGCCGAAATCTTCGACCGGGCGGCCAGCCGCCAACCGTAGTCGTCTCCGGCGCCGGCGTAGGTCCCCGCGTCCGGGTTCGCGGCGGCCGGTCTCGTCCCGCCCGACCTAGCCCCGCGGGTGATGGGTCCGGTGCATCTCGTGCACGAATTCTCTGTCCACGTGCGTGTAGATTTCGGTCGTCGTGATGTCGACGTGGCCGAGCAGTTCCTGCACCGCGGCCAGGTCGGCGCCTCCCTCCAGCAAATGCGTCGCGCAGCTGTGGCGCAACGTGTGCGGGGAGACCGGCTTTTCGATGCCCGCCCGCTCGCGCGCCGTTCGCACGATGCTCCACACGGTCATTCGCGTCAGCGGCCTGCCCTTGGCGCTGAGGAAGACGACTCCCTCCCCCCTGCCCCGCTCCAGTTGCGGGCGGACGTCGCGCAGATAGCGGACCAGGGCTCGCTCCGCTGCAGCGCCGAAGGGCACCATGCGCTCCTTCGAGCCCTTGCCGTACACCAGACAGGCGCGCTCCTCGATGTCGAGGCTCTGAAGGCGTAACCCCACCAGCTCGGAGACCCGCATTCCGGTGGCGTACATCAACTCCAGAATGGCCCGGTTGCGCCAGCACAGCCGGTCGGACAGGTCCGGGGATTCGAGCAGGCGCTCGATCTCTCGTACGCTCAACACCCCGGGAAGAGTGCGCCACACGCGGGGAGATTCGATCTGCTCGGTGGGATCCGTCTCGATGGCCTCTTCCTCGAGAAGAAAGCCGAAGTACGCCCGTGCCGAAGAAAGCGCGCGCCGGATCGAGGTCGGTGCGAGTCCCCTGTCCTTGAGGGAGTACACGTAGTCGCGCAGCTCCAGGCGGGTGACGTCCCGGGGTTGGGCGATGCCCCGATGCGCGAGAAACTCGACCAGCCGCGCGATGTCACGCACGTACGCTTCGATGGTGCGCGCTGACAGCCCCCGCTCGAAGGCCAGATAGTCCGCGAAGAGTTCCTCTCGGAAGGCTCGGGCACCAGGCTCGCGTTCTCGCTCAGTCATCGTCGGGAGTCGGCGGCGCCCTGCGCGTTCGTATCCACACCACCGAAACGATCACGACAATCACCGTCACGATCACCAGCAGAAGGCGGTTGGTGACTCCGAACCACTCCACCATCGCCTCCAGGTTCTCTCCCGCCATGGCGCCCAGCCATACAAGCGTGCCGTACCAGATGGCGGAGGCGACCACCACCGGAAGGGCGACGGTGAGGAAGGAGAGCTGGCTGACCCCGGCGAAGGCGGGCACCACCGCTCGCAGGCCGGGGAAGAAACGGGCGATGAAGATGGCCAGCGTTCCCCACCGGCGGTAGAAGCGCCGGAGGCGCCTGAGCTGTTCCGGTTGAAGCAGGCGTCTGCCGGGTCCCGTCTCGAAGAGGGACGGCCCGAAGCGATAGCCTGCCCGGTAAACCAGCAGCGCCCCCGCGGCATTGGCCAGCCACGTCACCAGAAAGACGACCGGCACATCCGCCGGACCACGGGCTGCGATGAATCCGCCCAGGAGAATGAAGGTGTCGGCGGGCACGGGAGGGATGATGTTTTCCAGAGCCGCCCCGGTCGCCAGCAGCAGGTAGGCCAGCCCGGCGGGGAGCGAGGCGAGGTAGGAAAGGGCCGCGTCTATGCCTCCCCCTCGCCGATGAGCGCGACGGCATGGACGGCGATACCCTCCCTTGCACCAATCCAGCCCATTCCCTCGTTCGTCTTTCCTTTGATCGATACCGCGTCCGGCCCCGTGCCGAGAGCATCGCCGAGACGCGAGCGCATTCCGCCCACATGCGGCCCGACGCGAGGGGCTTCGCAGATCACGGTGACATCCACGTTGATCACATGAAGCCGTCGGCGCCGCAGGAGAACGACCACCCTGCCCAGCAAATCGATCGAGTCGGCGTCGCGCCAGCGCGGGTCGCCCGGGGGAAAGTGGCTTCCGATGTCGCCTTCCCCGGCCGCGCCCAGCAAGGCGTCGGTGACCGCGTGAGCGACCGCGTCTCCATCGGAATGGCCCGAGAGCCCGGGAGCTCCGGGGATCTCCACACCTCCCAGAATCAGCCGGCGGCGCGGGTCGAAACGGTGCGAATCGTATCCCGTGCCCACCCTCATGCACAAACTCCGCGATGCGTGGGCGCCGGGCTCACTCACGCGTTCCAGCGCCGGAAGGCCAGACACACGTTGTGCCCCCCGAAGCCGAACGAATTGGAGAGGGCTATCTCCACGGGCCTCTCGACCGCCCCGTTGGTGGCATAGTCGAGGTCGCACTCAGGGTCGGGATGCCGGTAGTTGGTCGTGGGCGGGATCCTGCCTTCCATCAGGACCTTCAGCGCGATGATCGACTCGATCGCGCCCGCGGCACCCAGGGTGTGGCCGGTCATCGACTTGGTGCTGCCCACGATGGCTGCCCGAGCCGCGTGCTCCCCCAGCACCGCCTTGATGGCGGCGGTCTCGACCTCGTCGTTGTACTGCGTTGAGGTGCCGTGCGCGTTGATGTAGCCGACTGCGTCCGGAGGGACACCGCCGTCCTCCAGCGCCAGCCGCATGGCGTGCTGCGCGCCCGCGCCCCCGGGGACCGGCGCGGTGATGTGGTACGCGTCCGCAGTGGCCCCGCATCCGATGACTTCCCCCAGGACACGCGCGTCTCGAGCCCGGGCGGTGTCGAGTGACTCAAGCACCAGGCAGCCCGCTCCCTCGCCGATCACGAAGCCGTCCCGGGTGGCGTCGAAGGGGCGGCTCGCGGTCTCGGGGGTGTCGTTGCGGGTCGACATCGCCTTCATCGAGGCAAATCCGGCTATGGAGATGGGAACGATGGCAGCCTCCGTGCCGCCGGTCACCATAACGTCCGCGTCCCCGCGCTGAATGACGCGGAAGGCGTCTCCAATTGCGTGAGCTCCCGACGAACACGCGGAGACGGTAGCATGATTTGGACCTTGAGCGCCGTAGCGAATCGAGACCAGTCCGGAGCCGATATTGGGGATGAACATCGGGACGAAGAACGGGCTGACTCTTCGGGGTCCGAACTCCACCAGTTTCCGGACCTGGCTCTCGTAGGTGTCGACTCCCCCGATGCCGCTGCCGATGATGACCCCGAAACGCTCCGGGCGAACCCCGGGCGGACATCCTTCGAGACCTGCGCACGCCATGGCCTCGTCCGCGGCAACCACGGCAAACTGGGCAAAGCGATCGTAGCGCCGAATCTCTCGCTTGTTCAGGTACGGAGCAGGGTCGAAGTCCTTGACCTCGCACGCGATCCGGGTCGCGTACCGTTCGTCGGCATCAAAGTGGGTGATCGGGCCGCCGCCGTTCTTCCCGGCCAGCAGAGCCGCCCAGGAAGACGGCGTGTCGTGACCGATGGGCGTGATCATGCCGAGGCCGGTGACGACCACCCGCCGGCTTCCGCCTGGCGTGTTGTTCGCTGGTGGGTGCGTCATGCTACATCGCGCAGCGGCGTGGTTCCCACTCCGCGGGTCAGGAACCGGCGGCGGCGTTGATGTAGCGGACCGCGTCTCCCACGGTGCGCATCTGCTCGGCGTCGGAGTCGGAGATATCGATCCCGAATTCCTCTTCCAGGGCCATCACCAGTTCTACGGTGTCGAGCGAGTCGGCTCCGAGATCCTCCATGAACGAAGCTTCGTTGGTAACCTGATCTTCCTCGACACCGAGTTCAGTGACGATAATGTCCTTCACCCGGCTCTCGATGCTGTCCGCCATCTCTTTGCTCCTCCCTGGTGTTGCGGTCTTCCGCCGTGAATGAGTGACTATGTGTTTGTGGCTACATCGCCATGCCGCCGTCCACGGCGAGGACCTGGCCGGTAATATACCGAGCTTCCGGTCCGGCGAGAAAGCGCGCGACGCCCGCGACGTCGGAAGGCTTGCCCAGCCGGCCCATCGGGATGCGCGCCCCCAACTCCCCGGTGGTACGCTCATCAAGGCCGGCGGTCATGTCCGTTTCGATGTAGCCGGGAGCGATCGCGTTGCAGCGCACTCCCCGCTTGGCAAGCTCCCGCGCGACGCTCTTCGTGAGTCCCACGAGCCCCGCCTTGGAGGCCGCATAGTTGGCCTGACCGGCATTGCCCATGAGGCCGATAACGGAGCTGATGTTGACGATGGAACCGGATCGGCGCTTAATCATTCCTCTGCATGCGGCACGGGTCATATTGAAGGCGCCCTTCAGGTTAACCTTCATCACCTCATCCCAGTCCTCATCTTTCATGCGCAAGAGAAGATTGTCTCGGGTTATGCCGGCGTTGTTGATCAGAATAGTGACGACTCCCTGAGCCTTCGTCACCGCTGCGACTGTGGCGCTACACTGCTGCGAGTCTCCGACATCGCAGGAATAGCCGGCGTGACCGGCGCCCGCGAGTTGAGTGGCGGCAGACGCTGCTCCTTCGTCGTCGATGTCTGCGATGGCCACCCTGGCCCCGTCTTCCGCGAGGGCCTGTGATATCGCGAGCCCGATACCCCGCGATCCGCCGGTCACCAGGGCGGTCTGTCCGGCCAGCTCGCCGCTCATGGTCCGCTCTCGGCCGCGACGGAGTCGGAAAACAGCTTCCGGACGCCCCTTGCGGTGCCCACAGAGATGGCAGGGGTGCCCCGGACGTTGCGGCGGCTCAATCCGCATAGCACGGACCCGGGGCCGATCTCCACGAACCGCTCCACACCGCTTTCGACCATGGATCGCACCGATTGGGACCACAATACCGGAGAAGTGAGCTGCCGGACCAATAGCCGACGCGCGAGGCCGGGATCCCGGACGGCCTCGGCGGTCACATTCGAAAAGACCGGAAACTCGGGCGGACCGAAAGATAGGCTCCGGAAACAGTTCCGCAAACCCTCCTCCGCCGCGCTCATCAGCGGGGAATGAAAAGCGCCGGACACAGCCAGTCGCACGGCCCGCCGGGCACCGGCTTCCCTGGCGCGCATCAGGACCTCGTCGATCACCTCCGCATCCCCGCTGACCACGATCTGCTTGGGAGCGTTGACGTTGGCCGGGACACAAGCCCGCCCCGGCCGGGACACGGCTCGGCACAATCCGCGCACTTCGGGTTCCCCCAAGCCCAGGATGGCCGCCATGGCTCCGGGGCGGGCACGCCCCGCCTCTCGCATCAGCTCGCCCCTGCGCCGCACCGCGTGCACGGCGGCCTCGAATTCGAAGGTGCCTGCGGCGGCGTGGGCCGAGAGCTCCCCGAGCGAATGCCCCGCGGCGCAGGCGATGGGTCCCAGCCGCGGCCTCAGGACCGCGAGCGTGGCGAGAGAATGGACCAGGATCGCGGGCTGTGCGTTGTGCGTCTGGAGCAGCAGGTCCTCGGGGCCTTCCCAGGCGAGGCGCGAAAGGGAAAACCCGAGGATGTCGTCTGCGCGCTCGAAGACTCGTGCAGCCTCCGGATAGGCGGCTGCCAGGTCGCGTCCCATCCCGGGAAACTGTGACCCCTGTCCGGGGAAGAGTAGAGCCAGTGACACGTGATAACGATCGGCGGCGGGGGGCCGCTACAAGCGGATGGCCGTGGCGCCCCAGGTGAGGCCCGCTCCGAAGGCCACCAGCAGGACGTTGGATCCGGGACCGATGCGCCCCAACTCCGCCGCTTCGTCGAGTGCCACCGGAACCGTAGCGGAACTGATGTTCCCGTAGCGGTGGACGTTCACGTAGACCTTGTCCATGGGGACGCGCGCGTAGCGGGCGGTCGCCTCGATGATGCGGATGTTGGCCTGGTGCGGGATGAGGAGGTCGACATCGTCGGAAGTCCATCCGGCCTGCCGAATCGCGTGGCGAGCCGACTTGGACATCGCCCGCACGGCATTCTTGAAGACTTCCCTGCCCTCCATCATGAGCAGGTGGGACCGGTCCGCGAGGACGGATTCGTCGAAGGGACGCCGGGCGCCCCCGCCCGGTCGCTGCAGGAGATCCGCGAAGTTCCCGTCCGATCGGATGTCGTTGGCCAGAATGCCTCGGTCCCCGGTTGCGCGGCGGACCACGCCGGCACCCGCTCCGTCGCCAAACAGGACGGCGGTGGAGCGGTCTTCCCAGTCCATGATCGACGTCATCTTTTCGGTCGACACCACCAGCACCACCTCTCCCATGCCACTGGCGATGTACCCTTCGGCGAGGGCCAGGATATACAGAAAGCCCGTGCAGGCGGCCGAAATGTCCATGGCGGCCGCCTTGCTGGCCCCCAGCCGGGCCTGAATGTCACAGGCGGTGGATGGCAGGAGCCGGTCCGGAGTGGCGGTGGACACGAGCAGGAGGTCCACGTCCTTCGCGGTTACCCCGGCCCGTTCCAGCGCCTGCTGCGCGGCTGCGGTGCCCATGTCACAGACAGAGGTGCAGGGACTCGCCAGGCGACGCTCCCGGATTCCGGTGCGCTCCTGGATCCACTGGTCGGTTGTGTCGACCATTTTCACCCAGTCCGCGTTGGTGAGTACGCGATCCGGGAGATATCGTCCCGTGCTGACGATTTCCGCTATCGGCCGGGGTCGGGTCATGGCATCCGTGCCGCCGTCTCGCCCAGGTAGCGTGCGATGTGCCCAATCATGGAAGTCTCTACGGCTCTTGCGGCCACCCCGATGGCTTTGCTGATAGCCTTGGGGGGCGAACGCCCGTGACAGATGACGGATACGCCGTTCACTCCCAGGAGAGGAGCGCCTCCGTATTCCGCGTAGTCGAGCATCTCGATCGTCGAGCTGTGCAGGGGCTTGCGGATCCGGTTTCGCTCGCGATCCAGCACGTGAATCACAAATCCCGCCACCGATTCGTAGAACTTCAGGAGCACGTTGCCGGCGAACCCGTCGGTGACCAGTACGTCGCAACAGCCATGGATAATGTCGCGCCCTTCCACGTTGCCGATGAAGTTGAGTTCGGTCTGGCTGAGCAACCGGTGCGCCTCCACCGAGCGTTCATCTCCCTTCTCCGGCTCGGAACCGACGTTGAGTAGTCCGATGCGGGGGCTCTCCCGGCCCATGAGGTCCTGTGCGTAGATGTGGCCCAGAAAAGCGAACTGCAGCAGGTGCTGGGGACGGCAATCCACATTCGCCCCTGCGTCCAGCATCAGCAGGTGGGCCCGGCTGGTGGTGGGCAGGAGGGTGCCGACGGCGGGTCGGTCCACCCCCGGGAGGCGTTTGAGCACGAACACCGAGGCCGCCATCACCGCACCCGTGGATCCCGCGCTGACGAAGGCATCGACCTGGCCCCGTCGCTGGAGCCCGATCCCGGTGACGATGGAAGAACCGGGTTTGCGCCGCACGACGGAGGCGGGAGACTCATTCGGGGAGACGCGGTCTGGAGCGTGTACGATCTCCAGTCGGCCGGATTCGGCCGCGCCGTGCTTGTCCAGCTCTGCACGGATCTGTTCACGGTCTCCCACCAGTACGATCGTGAGATCGGAGGTTCCGTGATTCAGGCAGTCCAGGGCCCCGGCGACCTCAGCCGCGGGAGCACTGTCGCTTCCCATTGCATCGAGTGCGATTCTCATCAACGACTGTCAGTCGGCGTTGTCGTCAGTCGACGTCGACTTCGATGACCAGACGATCGCGGTAGTAGCCGCAGGTGGGGCACACCCGGTGCGGGACCTGCGGGTCGTCGCAGCGAGGACAGTTCCACACGGCGACGGGCTCCGCCCGATGGTGTGTGCGGCGTTTCCGCTGCCGCTGTTTGGATGTACGTCGCTTGGGTACGGCCATGATGATTCGCTCTAGTGATTCGTGAGTGCCCGGAGCCGCTCCCATCTGGGATCGAGATGCCGCAGTGAGCAGTCGCAGCTGGCAACGTTCTGGTTGGCGCCACACTGTGGACAGAGCCCCCGGCAATCGGAGCGGCACTCGACGAACGCCGGGACCGAAAGCGCGAACTCCTCGCGCAGCGGGCTGGTGAGGTCGAGTTGGGCGAGGTGCGGAAGGAAGGTATGCACTTCGCCGTCGTCAGCGTCGGGGCCGAGGTCATCCGCAGGTATGAACAGGAAACGGACCGGCAGTACGAAGGCCTGCTGCACCGGTTCGAGGCAGCGGCGACATACCTGTGCCAACGTCGTCGACAAGCGGCCCTTAACGAAGACGTGGTCCGCAGGCGTGTACCTCGCTTCCAGAGCCACGTCGACCGATTCCCGCAGCCTTGGACTCCTTCCTCCAAGGGCGAAATCCGAGGCCGGGCAAGCCGCCCGCAAGCGGAGTGTGCCTTCGCGGTGCAACGCGTTCAAGTTCAAGTGTAGCATAGCGAAAAAAGCTAGCGATGTGCACCGCGCCACGTCAACGCGATGCTGTGCCCAGCCTCTCGTGCTGCGAGAAAAAGAAAGCGGTTTCGATGGCCGCGTTGGCATCCGAGTCGGAAGCGTGGATGGCGTTGCGCTCCTTCGACTCCGCGTGCAGGGCGCGAACGGTTCCAGCGGCCGCCTCGGCCGGATCCGTTGCCCCGATGACCTGACGAAGCCTGGGCACGGCGTCGTCGGCCTCCAGCACGAGGGGAACGACGGGACCTGACGTCATGAAGGCAACGAGCGAGTCGAAGAAGGGCCGCTCACGGTGAACCGCGTAGAACGCGGCCGCCTGCGCGGGCGAGAGTCGCGTCATGCGCATGGACCGGATGCGGAACCCGGCGTTCTCCAGATGGGCGAGGATGGCACCGGTCTTCCGCGAGGAGACCGCGTCGGGTTTGATGATGGCGAGTGTCTGGCTCATCTCAGGGCTTCTCTGGTCAGGTCTACGATGTCGACGGGCCGCCGCGCGACTGCGATGCCGTTCTCGCGGAAGGCCCTGATCTTTTCCTCCGCCGTGCCCGAGGATCCACTGATGATGGCTCCCGCGTGCCCCATGCGGCGGCCCGGAGGGGCGGTTTGGCCCGCAATGAACCCGATGACCGGCAACTCGAGGTTCCGGCTGGCGAATTCCGCCGCCTCCTGTTCGTCGGTGCCGCCGATCTCACCGATCATCACGACCGCCCGGGTCTCCCCGTCTGCGGCGAAGGCCCTGAGGCAGTCGATGAAGGTCGTGCCGATAATGGGATCGCCGCCGATCCCCACGCAGGTGGTCTGGCCGATGCCCGCGTGCGTCAGCTGGCCGACGGCCTCGTAGGTGAGCGTGCCGGAGCGCGACACCACCCCCACCGGGCCGGGCACCACGATATCCCCGGAGATGATGCCAACCGTGGCCCGACCCGGCGAGATGACCCCGGGACAGTTGGGGCCGAGCAGCCGGGCGCCGCGATCCGCGACGAAGGCGTAGGCCCGCGTCATGTCCAGCACCGGGACTCCTTCGGTGATGGCGACGATGAAGCTGACGCCGGATTCGGCAGCCTCCATGATGGCGCCCGCAGCGAAGCGCGGAGGTACGTAGACGACGGAGCTGTTTGCCCCGGTATCGGCGACCGCGTCGTTCATGGTGTCGAAAATCGGCACCCGGACGCCGTCCGGTCCCTCGAACACCTGGCCCCCCTTTCCGGGGGTCACGCCGGCGACGACGCGCGTGCCGTATTCCATCATTCGGGCGGTGTGGAAGGACCCGTCACGCCCGGTGATCCCCTGGACCACCACGCGCGTGGATTCATCGACGAAAATCGACATGGAGCGGAACCGTCCGGTTTGGGGAAGAAGCCTGGGCCGGCTGTTGCTGAATAAGGGAGGTCACGCGGCGGCTGCCCTTTGCACCGCCGCCCGCACCACCTCGTCCATCGACGTGAACGCGGAAAACCCCGCATCCGCCAGGATGGCACGGGCCTCGGCTTCGTTGGTTCCGGTGAGCCGGATGAGGATGGGCGCCGGGATGTCAACGCGACGGGTCGCCTCCACGATGCCGCGGGCCACATCATCACAGCGGGTAATGCCGCCGAAGATGTTGAATAGAATCACCTTCACGGTGGGATCGGCAGTGATGATCTTCAGCGCGGCAACGACCTTCTCGGGGTTGGAGGATCCGCCGATATCGAGGAAGTTGGCCGGGTCCCCGCCGTAGTACTTGACCAGGTCCATGGTCGCCATCGCGAGCCCTGCTCCGTTTACGCAGCACCCGACGTCGCCGTCCAGCTTCACGAAACTCAGACCGGCGGCCCGTGCCCGGGTCTCGGCAGCGGGTTCCGCATCCAGATCGCGCAAGGCCTCAAGGCGCGGCAGCCGGAAGAGTTCGTTGGCGTCGACCGTGACCTTGGCGTCGATGGCCTTCACCTCGCCCGCCGCCGTGGCGATGAGCGGGTTTACCTCGCACAGGGAGGCGCCGTTCCTGATAAAGACCTGGTAGAGCTGCGACAGCACCCCGGCACATTGGCGTACCAGAGAAGGGTCGTCGAAAAGCGTCGTCGCCAGCCAGTAGGCCTGATGTGCCAGCAGGCCGAAGTGAGGATCCACCCTGAGCTTGCGAATGGCGGAAGGGTTGGTGGCCGCGACCTCTTCTATGTCCACCCCGCCTTCCCGCGACACCATGAAGATCGGCGCCTGCACGGCCCGGTCGACCAGAATCCCGACGTAGCACTCGCTCGCAATCTCCTCGAGGGGCACGAGCAGGACTTTGTGCACGGTGAGACCGCGGATTGTCATTCCCAGAATGGCGCGCGCGTGAGCGGCCGCCTCCTCGGGGGTGGCTGCCAGCTTCACACCGCCGGCCTTCCCTCTCCCTCCGGAGTGGACCTGAGCCTTCACCACCGCGGCGCCCCCCAACTCGCGGGCGATGGCCGCGGCTTCTTCAGGGGTGGTCGCGACCTGGCCCCGCGGGACCGGCATGCCGGCCTCGCGGAAGAGTTCCCTGGCCTGGAACTCGTGTAGGTTCATTCGATGTTCTCCGCAATGAATGGCGACGTGCCCCCCGCGATGCGGCCACTGAGGGCACGCCCGGCAGGGTACCGGGACAGGCAGCCGACCAAGGTACCCCGGCGGCAGGCCGGGATCAAGGAAGTTGCGTTGCTCACGATCCGGCGCCTGTGTCGAGCCGCTCGAGAAGGCTGCGTAATTCGTTCAGGGATGTCCCAAAGCTCGCGAAATCCCCTGCCCGGAGCGCCTCTTCCGCGCGGTTGAGCAGGTCCAGGGCATCGCCCGGCCAGGACGACGTGTCGGACGCGAGCGACTCGAGCGAGCCGAGGTCTTGCGACTGCGCGTCGTCCCCGCCCTCCGGGGTCATCATGGAGGCGAGGGCGGCCACCGTGGCGTCCAGCGTGGACTGCATCGCGACCCGGCGGCCATCGCTGACGATGAACCGGCGCAGTTCGGGGATTGCGTCCGATTCCGCAGCCAGGAAAATCGGTTCCATGTACATCAGGGTGCCGTTCACCGGCACGATGTGCAGGTGGCCGGTCCAGACCTCGCTGCCTCCCTGGCGCCACAGCGATAGCTGCTGGGAAATCAAGGGGTCCTGCTCCACCAGGGCTTCCACCAACCTCGGTCCCGGTACCTGCTCCTCCACGGGGATATCGTAGAGGATCAGCTCCCCGTAGCTGTCCCCGTCGCTGCGCGCCACCAGCAGTGCGGTGAGATTCTGCCGACCCGCGGGCACGAAGGCCGTAGTCAGCAGATACTCGGGCGCCTCAACCCCCGGCAATCGGAAGATGCCGTATTCGGGCCGGTAAGGAACCGGACTGGTGCCCTGGGCGAGTTCGGTGGCCGGAGCCCACACATCTTCCTGGCCGTGGAAGGCGGGCGCGGTCTCCAGGTGATACTGGAACAGAACCCTACCCTGCAGGCGGAGGAGTTCGCGCGGGTACCGGATGTGTTCACGCAGCCCGGGCGGCATCTCTGCGATCGGTTGGAAGAGCCCCGGGAGACTGCGGCGGTAGCCTTCCAGCAGGGGGTCGTCTTCGTCTGCTACATAGAAGGACACCCGGCCGGTTACTGCGTCCACCGTCGCTTTTACGCTGTTGCGCACGTAGCTCACCGAAGCACGCGGCTCGATCTCGTACGCGCTCGCGAGCGGAAAATGACGCGTCGCGGTGAAAGCGTCGAGCATCCAAACGACGCGACCGTCATCCACGACCGGGTACGGGGGCTCGGGAAAGCGCAGGAACGGGGCGATGTCGCGCACCCTGGCGGTCACCTGGCGCCGGAAGACGAAACGGCTATCGGGCGACACCTCGGAGGCGAACAGGAGGTTGGCGTCGCGGAAGCGCAGGGCGAGGACGAGCTTGCGCAGCCACGAGTCCAGCACGATGCCCTCTGGAAAGTCGACACCCGCCTGGCCCGGCTGCCCTTGCGGGTCGAGGAAGGCCCCGGTGGTCGGGTTGATGATGGCGTAGGTCTGCGGGCGGAGGCCGAAGAATATCGAGGGCCGCACCAGGCGCAGACTCTCGGGAGCCGCGGCGCCCTCCGTGAACTCGGGGGGGATGGCCGAGAGAATCGTCGGCGGGCGTCCTTCCGGTGTGTGGCGCTCGGCCGCGCTCGCCACCGCTCCCATCCCGGCGATATAGCGCTCGCGAATGTGCAGGTTCTGCCAGTTACGGTCTTCGATGCCGCCCGGCTCGATCTCCCGCACCGCCAGCGCGATCGGAACGAGGCCTGCGGGACCCCGGTAGCGGTCGATGGTCACATCGCTGAATTCGTAGTAGCGGAAGCGCGCCTCGAGCTGACGGTAGGTGCTCAGAAGGGCGCTCGGGGTCCAGACGGGCAGCCCGGCGAACTGGGCGGTCGTGGCCGCGCGCGTGTCCTGTGTCGTCGCGCGGTAATCGAAGCCTTCACGGCGCAAGTGGTCCATTCCGAACCCCATGCGGGTGAACTCCAGATTGTGCTCGATGTAGGGGGTTTCGCTCTCGAGCTCATTGGGTTCGACGCGGAAGCGCTGCACGGTGGCCGGGTAGAGCTGGGCGAGCACCAGGGTCCCGAGGCCGATGGCGGCCAGTCCAGCGGCGGCCGGGACCACCTTGCCGCGCGAGCCCCCCCACGCCACCAACCCCGCCGAGCCCAGCGCAATCACGGCGAGCACTCCCAGAGCGGGCAGGCGGGCGGCGGCGTCCGTGAACCCGAACAGCCCCTGTATATCGGAGTTCCCGTCCAGCAGCAGGATGTAGCGCGCGATCTGGAAGCGAACCGCGAGGAGGATCAGGAAAGTCGTGACAAGGAGGGTGAGATGCCGGCGAGCCAGGTTCTCCAGCTGGACGCCGCTCCGGTTCAGGCGCAGAGTGCCGGTGGAGGCATAGACCGCGATGGACAGGCTGAACAGAAAGAAGACCAGCAGGAGCGCGAACGCGATCACTGCGCCCATCACCGGCAGGGCGAAGACGTAGAACGACAGGTCGTGTCCCAGGATCGGGTCGCTCACCCCCCACCCGGGAGCCCGCAGCAGCAGCAGCAACGCCAATCCAGCCTGCGGGGGCACGACCGCGCCGAACCAGAGCGCCACCAGGACCGAGACCAGAAGGGTTCCGCGTGAGATCCAGACGAGCGGGATCCTTTCGGATATCTCCAGATTGGCGAAGCGTCTGCGTATGCGCAGCGAGCGAACGGCGACGGCGAACAGGCGCACGTTTGCGTAGGCCAGCGCGCCCGTGGCCAGCATGACCGCGAGGCGGACGCCCCAGGTCGACAGTGTGCGCGTCCAGAAGATGTCGAGGTATCCGTTGGACCTGAACCAGAGGACTTCGACGAGAAGATCGATCGCCTCGCGACCCAGCAGAAGAACCACCGCGGCCATCGCGACCGTGACGGCCAGGATGCGGCCGCCTTTCCAGGAACGCCGGCGAGGCTCAGACATCGACGCCCTGGCCTCTGAGCCAGCCTTCGACCTCGTCCCGGATCTCTCGCAGGCGGGTCTCGGTGTCGGCTTCGTAGCGTGCCGCCAGAACGGGCTGGGTGTTGGACGCTCTGAGAAGTCCCCAGCCGCCATCGAAGAGGATGCGCGCGCCGTCGACCGTAATCACCTCGTAGCGTTCGGAGAAGTACGCGCGCGCGGCGTTGGCGATGTCGCGCTTGAGGTGTTCGGGGACTTCGATGCGGTACTCCGGGGTCGACGCGTAGCGCGGCAGATCCCCCACCAGCTCCGAGAGCGGGCGGCCGGAACAGGCCAGCAGGCGGAGGAGTCGGCACGCCGCGTACACCGCGTCGTCGACGCCGATGTATTCGTCGGCGAAACAGATGTGCCCCGAGAGTTCGCCGCCGATGAGGGCGCCGGTGGCGTGCATCTTCTCCTTGATGAGCGAGTGTCCGGTCGCCCACATCACAGGCAACCCCCCCGCCTGCGCGAACACCCGCGGCAACGCCTGGGAGCACTTCACGTCAAAGACCAGCTTCTGGCCCGGACCCCGGCGTTCGAGCACTTCCAGACCGAAAAGGAGGAGCAGGATATCGCCGCGCACGACTGCGCCATTCTCATCCACGACCCCGATACGGTCGGCATCGCCGTCGAAGCCCACGCCCAGCGCCGCCCCGGTCTCGCGCACCCTGGCGGCCAGGTCCACGATGTTCTCGTCGACGGTGGGGTCGGGGTGATGGTTCGGGAAAGTGCCGTCCAGCTCGCAATACAGGGGCACTACATCGGCCCCGATGGCCTCCAGCACGGGCACGGCGGTGAGGGCTCCGGACGCGTTGCCGCAATCCACCACGACCTTGAGCGGGCGCGTCCCTTCAAAGCGGCGCGCGACATCGGCGATGTAGCGGTCGAGGACGGCTGCGTCCTCCTCGGAACCGTCGCCCGGGAGCACCCTGCCCTCCTCGATTCGCCGTCGCAGCTCCTGAATCCCCTCGCCGTACAGAGGGCGGCCACCCATGGTCATCTTGATCCCGTTCCACTCGGCGGGGTTGTGGCTGCCCGTGATCTGAACCCCGCCCTGCGCTTCGAGGTTGCGCTCGGCCCAGTAGACGACCGGGGTGGGCACGGTGCCGAGCCTGACGACGTGTCCGCCCGCCCAGCGAATCCCCTCGCACAGTGCATCCGCCAGCCCGTCCGAGCTGGGGCGGTTGTCGCTCCCGACCACGATGCGCGGATGCGCATCACCGGTGCGCGCGCCGAGCGCCGTAGCATAGGCACGCCCAACGACCCGCGCCACCCCGGCGTCGATGGTGGCGCCGACGATGCCCCGAATGTCGTATTGCCGGAATATTTCAGGAGAGAAATTCACAACCATCCTGCGCCGTGAAGTACGGCCTGTCGAAGAAGGGTGCCCGGATATCCGGCGATCCCCGGCCGCCAGCGGTGCGGGAGCGCACGGCCCATCCCTAGGGAGCGGCTCCCAGGAGGAACGAACCGGCCGCCACGACACTTTCCGCGCCCGCGCGTGCAAAGCTCACGCCCCCTTCCGGGAAGATGCCCAGTACGACCACGAGCGCGACCGCGGCACCCATCGCGAAGCGCATTGCCAGCGGTACGGTAACCGGGTCGCCCGCCGCCGGGTCGGAGGATTCGCGCATCCACATGTACCATGCGATCCGCAGGTAGTAATAGTACGATACCACGGTCGTCAGGACGAAGATGACGGAAAGCGTCCAGAGCCCGGCCTCGGCGGCTCCCTGCAGGATAAAGATCTTGCCCATGAACCCGCCGGTCCCGGGGAATCCGGCCAGCGACAGCAGAAAGATCGTCAGGCACACGGCCAGCGCCGGGTGCCTGGCGCCCAGCCCGGTGTAGCGATCGATGCCCAGCCGCTCTTCCCCGTGGCGGGATACGCACACGATCACGGCGAAGGCTCCGATGTTCATCGCCGTATAGACGAGCAGGTAGAAGAGCAATCCCGCGGTGGCGCTCTGGTTCATGGCCACGATGGCCACAAGCAGGTAGCCGGCGTGCGCGATGCTGGAGTAGGCGAGCAATCGTTTCACATTGGTCTGAGCCAGGGCGACGACGTTGGCGATCACCATCGTGATCGCTGCGAGCCACCACGCGATCGCGTACCAGCTCTCCGTGACGCCTCCGAAGGCCACGATGAAGACGCGCGCAAAGGCCACGAACGCCGCCGCCTTCACGCCCGCCGACATGAACGCCGTCACCGGTGAAGGCGCGCCCTCGTAGACGTCGGGGGTCCACATGTGGAACGGGATCGCGGAGATCTTGAAGGCGAACCCGATGAGCAGCAGAGCGATGCCGACCTGAAGCAGCCCCGCCACGGCCGCGCCCGTACTGATGGTGAGCGCGATCAGAGCCACGTTGGTGCTTCCGGTGGCGCCGTACACGAGTGCGATCCCGTAGAGCAGGAAGCCGGTCGAGAAAGCCCCCAGCAGAAAATACTTGAGCCCCGCCTCCGCCGACTTCGGGTCGCGCCGGTTGAAGCCCGAGAGCACGTAGGCGCTGATCGACATCACTTCCAGGGCCAGGAAGATCACGATCAGGTCACGGGTGCCCCCCATGAGCATCATGCCCACGGTGGCAAAGAGTACGAGGGCGTGGAACTCCCCTTCCTGCAGCCGCTGCCGTTTCACGTAGGTGGGGGAGATGGCCAGGGTAAGGGCTGCGGCGATGAGGAAGATCCAGTTGGCGAAGAGATGAAAGCGGTCGACCGCGATCATCGTACTTCCCTGTTCCGGGATGAGCCCGTACAGCCACCCGTTGGCAACCGCCGCCACCGCGACGCCCACCATCGCCAGAACGGCGAGACCTCCGGAGCTCCTGCCTGGCGATGCCGCCTTGCGGTCTCCTCTCCAGACGCCAGCCAGCAGCACTCCCGTGGCCCAGACCGACAGAACCAACTCGGGCAGCAATGCCAGCAGGTAGTGCGCGGAGGTGGAGAAGTCGAGCGTCATGAGTCGGACGACTCCTCGGCGGGCCGAGTCATGAGTACGTGCTCCACGAGGGCGTCCACGCTCGGTTCAATGCGTTCCAGAATCGGGGTGGGAGCAACCCCGATCACGATCATGAGGGCGATCATCGGTGACAGAACGAAGACTTCCCGCCGGGACAGATCGGGGATCGACCGGTTTTCCTCGCGGTCCAGTTCGTTGAAGAGCACGCGCTGCACCATCGGAAGCATGTAGTAGGCGGCGAAGATGACGCCGCTGGTGGCGATGACGGCGGTGACCGGATGGGTTTCGAAGGTGCCCAGCAGCGCCAGGAACTCGCCCACGAAGCCGCTCGTGCCGGGAAGCCCGATGGAGGCGAGGGCCGTGATCACCAGGGCGAGCGCGAGCATGGGCGCCACGCGCGCCAGGCCTCCGTACTCCCCGGTCAGCCGGGTGTGACGGCGCTCGTACAGCATCCCGAGGATGAGGAAGAGCGCCCCGGTGGAGATGCCGTGCGAGATCATGATCACCAACCCCCCCTGAATGCCCTTCACCGTGAGGGCGAAGATGCCGATGACCACGAAGCCCATGTGCGCCACCGACGTGTACGCCACCAGCTTCTTCGCATCGGGCTGCACCGCCGCCACCCAGGCCGCGTACACGATGCCCGTCGTGCCGAGCACCAGCATGACCGCCACCACCGTCGGGTGCTGGGCAGCGGCCGGGAAGAACGGCAGCAGGAAGCGCAGGAAGCCGTAGGTGCCCATCTTGAGCAGAATCGCGGCCAGCACCACCGAACCCGGCGTGGGAGCCTCGACGTGCGCGTCCGGGAGCCAGGTATGGAAGGGGAACAGGGGCACCTTGATCGAGAACGCGAGGGCGAAGGCGGCGAACAGCCAGAGTTGCTCCCGCATCGAGAGCGGGACGCCCACGACGTCCAGATAGGCGAAGGATCCGTCTGCCGTGGCCGTGTACAGGTAGAGGATTCCCACCAGCATCAGCAGCGAACCCGCCGCCGTGTACAGGAAGAACTTCACGGCCGCGTAAACGCGGCGTTTGCCTCCCCAGACCCCGACGATGAAGTACATCGGCACCAGGGTGAGTTCGAAGAAGACGTAGAACAGCAGCAGGTCCATCGCCGTAAAGACACCGATAATCCCCGTTTGCAGCAGGAGCATGAGGGCGTAGAAGGCCTTCTGGCGACGGGTGATGTAGCGAAACGAGCCCAGGATCGTGATGGGTGCCATGAAGGAGGACAGGAGCACCATGAAGAGCGAGATGCCGTCGATGCCGAGGGCGTAGTGGACGCCCCATGTCTCGATCCAGGGGACGCTGGACGCCATCTGGAAGCCCGGATCCCCGACCGTGAACGACCCCCACAGCCCCAGGCTCACGACGAAGAGCGCCAGGCTCCACCAGAAGGCGATGTACTTCGCCCGCTCCTCGCTCTCGAGGAGCACATGGAGCATCGCCAGCATCGGCCCCCACACCAGCACGTGCAGGATCCAGGAGTCGAACGCCACCGCTTCCAGCAAGCTCGCCATGGCCGACTCCCCTAGAACACCACGAAGCCGAGGATCGCAAGAACCCCGAGCGTGAGGACGAGGGCATAGGTGTTGACCTGCCCGGTCTGGAACAAGCTGGCGAAGGTGCCTCCAGCCCGCGTAAACAGCCCGAGGCCGTTGACGGTGCCGTCGATCAGCAGCGCGTCGATGAAGCGCCAGGCGAAGCGGGAGGCCGCGAGGACCGGCTGAACGACGAACCGGTCATAGAACTCGTCCACGTACCACTTGCGGAAGAGCACGTTCCTGATCCCCACGGGGGCGGCGGCCTCGGTGGCGGGGACGACCTTCCAGCGGGTGGCCGCCCGCGTCGTGACGAGAACCAGCGCCAGGGCCGCCAGGGTGGAGAGACCGGCCCACAGCACTTCTCCCCCGCCGATGGGGGCTTCGTGCCCGGCCTCCCCGAGATGCTCGGCACGGATCTCCGCGGCGCCCGCGGTGATGGGCTCCAGCCAGTGGTGCAGCCACTCGGAGGTGGGAAGGGCGCCGCCCAGCCCGAGCAGTGAGGCGCCCACTTCTTCCGGCACGTTGACCCACCCGCCCACGACGGACAGGATCGCCAGCAGGATCAGCGGGATGGTCATGACCCGGGGTGCCTCGTGCAGGTGCCTGTGCTCTTTCCGTCCGGTGCGGTTGGCCCCGTGGAAGGTCATCAGCATGAGGCGGGCCATGTAGACGGCGGTGAGCATCGCTGTCGCCAGCGCGAGGACCCACAGGAGCGAGAAAAGGGCACGGTAGCTTCCGGAGGCAGCGATGCCCGAAGCCCAGATGATCTCGTCCTTGGAGAAGAATCCGGCCAGAGGCCAGATGCCGGCGATCGCCAGGGTCGCGACCCACATCGTGATCCAGGTGATCGGCATCGAGCGGCGCAGCCCGCCCATGTTGCGCATGTCCTGCGGGTCCCAGTCCTTGTCCGTGCTGTGCAGCGCGTGGTGCATGGCGTGAATCACCGCGCCGGAGCCCAGGAAGAGCAGCGCCTTGAAGAAGGCGTGCGTCATCAGGTGGAAGATGCCGGCCGCGTAGGCTCCGGCGCCGACCCCCAGGAACATGTAGCCCAGCTGGGAGATGGTGGAGTATGCAAGCACCTTCTTGATGTCGTACTGCGCCAGCGCGATGGTGGCGGCGAGCAGAGCGGTGAGCACGCCCACGGTGGCCACGACTGCGCTGCTCACGGGGGCCAGGGCGAACAGCACCGATGTGCGCGCGACCAGATAGACGCCGGCGGTCACCATGGTCGCGGCGTGGATCAGGGCGGAGACCGGAGTGGGGCCGGCCATGGCGTCCGGCAGCCAGACGAACAGCGGAATCTGGGCGCTCTTGCCCGCCGCGCCCAGGAAGAGAAAGAGCGTGATGGCGGTGACGGTGGCGCCCCCGTACTCGACCAGGTCCGGCGCGTCCGGGAAAACCTCCGCGAAGGCGAGCGTGCCGAAGGTGGTGAAGATCAGGAACATTGCGACCAGGAAGCCGAAGTCGCCGATGCGGTTGACGATGAAAGCCTTCTTGCCCGCATCGGCCTTCTCGCGATCCTGGAACCAGAAGCCGATGAGCAGATAGCTGCACAGACCCACCCCTTCCCACCCCACGAACATCACGGGGAAGCTCGCCCCGAGGACGAGCACCAGCATGAAGAAGACGAAGAGGTTCAGGTAGGAGAAGTAGCGCGCGTATCCGGGATCGTCGCGCATGTACCCCACGCTGAAGACGTGGATGAGGAACCCCACCCCGGTCACGACCAGCATCATGATCATGCTGAGCTGGTCCAGCTGAAGGGCCGCGTCCACCTCCAGAGATGAGGTCGCCATCCAGCTCCAGTAGCGCACCACCACCGGATCGTGCAGGTCCGCGTGGAACATCCCCGCGAAGTTGACCAGCACCAGAACGAAGGAAAGGCCGACCACACCCGGTCCGACCAGCGAGACCCAGCGCTTGTGACCATCGTCCGTGCCTGGCTGGCTGACCGGGTCGCTGCCCGCGCGCACCGCTTCCGCCGTCCGGCGGCCCACTTGAAGCGCCAGGATGCCGTTCACGAGGAAGCCGAGCAGCGGCAGCAATACGATGAGCCCGGGGAACACGGGTTCGTACCCGGCCGCCTGCGCGCCTTCCTGGATGAGTCCCGACAGCGGCGCGAGCGTCATCTACCTACCATTTGAGCAGGTTGAAATTGTCGGCATTGACCGTCTGGTAATGTCTGAAGATGGAGATGATGATCGCGAGCCCGACCGCAGCCTCGGCGGCGGCCACGGTCATGACGAAGAAGACGAAGACCTGGCCCTCGACGCCGACGTAACGTGAAAACGCCACCAGAGCCAGGTTCACCGCGTTGAGCTGGAGCTCGATGCACAGGAACATGATGATGACGTTGCGGCGCACGATCACGCCGAAGGTGCCGATCACGAACAGAAGGGCGCTGGTCGTCAGGGCTTCGGTCAGCACGTGGAGACCTTCATACTCGTTTCTTGGCGAGTGCAACCGCGCCTACCACTGCGACCAGCAGCAGAATCCCGGTAATCTCGAAGGGGACGACGTAGTCCTGGAAGAGTGGCCGTGCGATAAGCGAGATGGCCCCGCGTTCGGCGAGTTCAAGGTCCATCGCCGCCGCGCCGGGGAAGCTCTCGTACAACGGGCTGGCCTCCGCCGAGCCGAAGCGGGTCGCCAGCAGGCCGCAGATCGCGCCGGAGACCACGAAGGCGCACACGGCATAGAGTCCGCGCACCAGGTCGTCCTTGTAGTCGTGCCCCAGGTTCAGGAGCATGATCACGAAGAGGAAGAGCACCATGATGGCCCCGGCGTACACCATTACCTGGATGGCAGCCAGGAAGTGCGCCTCCAGCAGCACGTAGATGCCGGCGACGCTCGCCAGGGCCACCACCATGAACATGAGGCTGGCCACCGGGTTCCTGCTCGCCACCACCCCGATGCCCCCGCCCACGACGGTCACGGCGAAGACGTAGAAGAGGATCAGCTCCATGCCATCACTCCGAGGCCGGGTCGGAGGGGTCCCACAGCGCGGTCACCGGGTGCTCCTGCTCCATGAGCCGGTCCAGGTCGTACACGAAGCGCTCACGTGTGTACTCGGCGTTCTCGAAGTGCTGGCCCACATGGATCGCTTCCACCGGGCAGACCTCCTGGCACATGCCACAGAAGATGCACCGGAACTCGTCGATCTCGAAGACGATTGGGTAGCGATTGCCCTGATCGTCCTCGCCGCCGACCAGGCGGATGCAGTTGGCCGGGCAGACCGTGGGACAGAGCCCGCAGGCGACGCACTTGGGGCGTCCGTCGGCGTGCACTTCCATGCGATGGGTGCCACGCCAGCGCGGATGGAGTTCGGTGGGCTCCTCGGGGTAGCTGCGCGTCACCTTGTGAGGATTCACCATGTGCCGGAAGGTCAGCGACATCCCCTTGAGGGCGGCTCTCAGGTACGAGCTTCTGGTCGCTTCGGGCCGGCGAATCACCTTCACCGTTATGGCCATGGAAACTCCCGTGGGTTCATGGGTTGGCGGCCCGCGCGCCGCCGGCCCGGCCGGAGGGCGCCGCCCCCGTGATGATGCGGCCCCGGTCGAGGTAGAGGGCGAACATGGCGGTGGCGACCATGCTGACTGCCGTCAGCGCCAGCCCCAGTCGCAATCCGCCGGCGACACCGAGCTCCTCCAGGACGAGGATGCTGCCGGCCACGAGCATGACGTACGCCAGCGCCGAGGGCAACATCACCTTCCACCCCAGGTGCATCACCTGGTCGTAGCGGAAGCGCGGCAGGGTCCAGCGCACCCAGATATAGAGGATCACGAAGAAGGTGGTCTTGACCAGGAAGGCGCCCAGGGTGAGCAGCGTCGTCCACACCGACAGCCGGGCAGGGATCGACTCCCCGGCCGCGGTGAGGCCCGAGACGAGTTCGCCCTGATGGAGGAAGAAGTTGTCCCCCTTCCAGAAGGGAATGTCCCATCCGCCCAGGAAGAGCGTGGCCATCAGCGCCGACGCGGTGATCACGTGCGCGTACTCGGCAATGAAGAACATGCTGAACTTCATCGACGAGTACTCGGTGTGGTATCCGGTGACGAGCTCCGACTCCGCTTCCGGCATGTCGAAGGGCAGTCGGTTGGTCTCGGCGAAGGCGGAAATCAGGAACAACAGAAAGGCGAGCGAGAGCGGAAGCGCGTACCACAGGCCCAGCTGCTGCTGCTCCGCGACGATGCGCGTGAGGGTGACGTTCCCCGCCAGCATCAGGACCGGAATCAGCGAAAGCCCGAGCCCCACCTCGTAGCTCACCATCTGGGCGGACGCGCGCAATCCGCCCAGGAGCGCGTACTTGTTGTTGGAGGACCAGCCGCCGAGAAAGATCCCGTACACCCCCAGCGAACCGATGGCGAGGATGTAGAGCACTCCGATCGGCAGGTCGGCGACCACCATGTCCACCGTCCCCCACGGGGTGGGCAGCGGCGCGGCGAAGGGAATCACGGCGAAAGTGACCAGCGCCGGGGTGATCGACAGCATCGGACCCAGCACGAAGAAGAAGCGCGACGCGGTGGCCGGGTTGGTCTCTTCCTTGATGATGTTCTTGATCCCGTCCGCGATGGGCTGCAGAAGCCCGAACGGTCCCACCCGGTTTGGCCCCAGGCGATCCTGAATGAAGGCCGAAACGCGACGCTCGGCCCAGGTGGCGTACATGATCGCCAGCATCAGAGCGGTGAAGACCGCCAGAACCTTGGCGGCCGCAGCAACCAGGAATGCCGTGGACGAGAGATCGTTCATCGCTCACCCGCGAGGGCGGCGTGGCGGCCTGAGAGCGCCCCCAGCGTCCCGATCTCGCCGTAGCTGAGCCCTTCGTACTCCGGTACGCGGGCGGCGAGCCGGGCGAATGCCTCCGGGGCGCTCCCGGGGGCCGGCTCCTCCGAGAGAGCCGCCGCGAGCGCGCCGAGGACCAGCCACGCGGGGTGGGCGTTACCGGTTACCCGGAGGGCGGGCTGAAAGCGCTGTACCCGCCCCTGCACGTTGGTGAAGGTCCCCTCCTGCTCGGCGAAAGCGGTGACAGGGAGCACGAAGTGTGCGCCCTGCGCGGCCGGCGCCGGATGGGCTCCGAGGTAGATGTACAGTTCCGACTGGGCGCCGAAGTCGTGCAGCTGGTCGGCCAGCTCATCGCCCAACACGATCACGGTGCCCGTGGTGGCGGCGACCTCGTCCAACCCCCCAGTGGCGTCGTCGCTTCCCACCCGGCGCATTCCGAGCAAGTCCGCGCCGCGCGTATTGGGGGCGAGATCCCGCCGCCGGGTCAGCACGGGAAAGCCGGGAAGCGGGACTTCGTCGAGTGCCCGGAGCGATCGGTACACGATGTCTCCGCCGCCGAGCAGCGCGACCAGTTCCTGGAGCGCACCCAGATCCTCATTGGACGCGTTCGCGGAGGCGACCGCGCGAACCGGTCCCCGGCATCCGCGGAGCCGCTCCCGCAGTGCGGCCAGGGCTTCGTGCCACCCAGGCGCGGTCCACCCGTCAGCGCCTCGCACGAAGGGAGCGTCCAGGCGGTCCCTCCGGTTCATCCACTCGTAGCGGCTCCGGCCGTAGTCACACATCCAGTGCCCGTTCACCTCCGGGTTCTCCCGGGGCTTCAGACGGTGCACCACGTTGTCTCGGGTGTGCACCTCCATGTTGCACCCCTGCGAGCAGTTAGGGCACACCGACGAGGTGTGGTCGAGGTCCCAGGCGCGAGCTTTGTGCAGGAAATCCTTCGAGACCAGGGCGCCGACCGGGCAGATGTCGACGATGTTGCCGGAGTACGGGGAATCGCTCAGCCCCTGCTCGAAGAAGGTGTCGATGACCGCCCGATCGCCACGCTCCACCACCGTCAGGACGGGGTCCTGGGCGACCTCCTCCATGAAGCGCACGCAACGCGTGCACATGACGCAGCGATCCCCGTAGAAGAGGACGTCGCCCCCGAAATCGTCCCGGCCGAAGACGCGTTTGGGCTCGACCCCGCGTCCATGCGCCCGGCCCTCGGCGTGCACATAGTCCTGAAGCTTACACTCGCCGGACTGGTCGCAGATGGGGCAGTCCAGCGGGTGGTTGATGAGGTAGAACTCGAGCACGCCCTTGCGCATCTCGCGGGCCAGCCCCGCGTCGGTGCGCACGACCTGGCCGTCCTGCGCCTGGGTAACGCACGAGGGCATCGGCTTGGGCGCGCCCTCCACATCCACCAGGCAAAGGCGGCACTGGGCAGGCGCGGACAGCGCGGGATGATAGCAGTAGTGCGGCACCTGCACGCCCATCTCCTCCGCCGCGTGCAGGAGGGTGGTTCCCGCGGGGACCGTGACCTGCCGGCCATCGATGGTCAGGGTAACGGTGCTCACGCGACCTCCGCTCGTTGGCCCCGCCGAATCAGGGCCAGGTACTCGTCCCGGAACTTCTCGATAGAGGAAACCACGGGGGCCGCCGCCGAGTCGGAGAGCACGCAGATGGTGGTTCCGGTCATCTGGGCGCTCATGTCCAGAAGGGTGTCGAGATCGGCTTCGGTGCCGCTGCCCGCCTCTATGCGGCGCAGCACCCGCGTCATCCAGGAGGTGCCCTCGCGGCACGGCGTGCACTGACCACACGACTCGTGCGCGTAGAACTGCACCATGCGCCGGACTTCGCGGACGATGTTGGTGGCGTCGTCCATCACGATCACGGAGGCGCACCCGAGCATGGAGCCGGCGGCCGCAACCCCCTCGTAGCACAACGTGCATCGGCGGCAGTCCTCCGCCGACATCAGAGGCACTGAGCTGCCGCCCGGGATGACGGACTTGAGCGCCCGCCCGCCCGCGATGCCTCCGCACACGTCTTCGATCAGCTCCATCATCGGGAAGCCCAGCGGCAACTCATAGTTCCCGGGCTTCCTCACATGCCCGCTCACGCAGAAGAGCTTGGTGCCGGGGGATTTCTCGGTGCCCCACTGCCGGTACCAGTCGCCTCCGTGTTGCACGATGTGAGGCACCGCCGCCAGGGTCTCCACGTTGTTGATCGTGGTGGGCATGGAATACACTCCCACCGCAGCCGGGAACGGCGGCTTGACCCGAGGCTCGCCGCGGCGGCCCTCCAGCGAGTTCATCAGCCCGGTCTCTTCCCCGCAGATGTACGCGCCCGCTCCTACGTGGACAGTCACGTCGATGTGGTTTCCTGAGCCCAGGATGTCGGCGCCGGCGAACCCGTGCTCGTACG
This sequence comes from Longimicrobiales bacterium, assembly GCA_965237885.1. GTDB lineage: Bacteria > Gemmatimonadota > Gemmatimonadetes > Longimicrobiales > Gaopeijiaceae > BD2-11. The sequence continues at coordinate 3,729,956 of CBDEGN010000002.1, forward strand.
CCTCTTCGACCGCGCGGGCCAGAACCTGGCTGGCCTCGAAGAACTCGCCCCGCAGGTAGATGTACGCGTGTCCCGCGCCCATCGCGTATGCGGCGATCAGGCATCCTTCGATGAGCTGATGAGGATCCCAGCGGATCAGCTCGCGGTCCTTGAAGGTGCCCGGCTCCGACTCGTCGGCGTTGCAGAGCAGATAGTGAGGCTTGACCGCGGCCTTGGGCATGAAGCTCCACTTGAGCCCGGTGGGGAAGCCCGCGCCCCCCCTGCCCCGCAGCCCGGACGCCTTCACCTCGTCGATAACCCCGGCCGGACCGATCTCGAAGGCGCGCGCCAGGCCCTGGTACCCGCCCCGCTCGCGGTATCCTTCGAGAGTGCGGGCGCCCGGGTCTCCGAAATTGCGCGACATGACCCGCACTTCTCGTTCGTGCACATAGGGGTAGGCCATCTACTGCGCGTGCTCCCTGAGTCGTTGCAGGAGCGCGGGCACGTCGTCCGGCCGCACGTTCTCGTAGTAGCGGGAGTTGATCTGCACGGCGACCGGGAAACCGCATGCCGCGAGGCATTCCACTTCCATGACGGTGAAATCGCCCTCCGCCGAGGTCTCCCCCGGCTCGGTGCCGGTGTGCTCGAGGAACGCGTTGAGAACGTCCTCGCCCCCGCACAGGCTGCAGCTGATGTTGGTGCACACCTGGATGAGGAATCTCCCGACCGGCCGCTTGTTGTACATCGTGTAGAACGTGACCGTCCCCCGCACTTCGGCCGACGCCAGACCGAGGAGGGCAGCAACTTCGTCCATCGTCTCCGGAGAGATGTGGCCGCGCAGCTCCTGGGCCAGGTTCAGCGTGGGGATGAGAGCGCCGCGCGCCGTCGGGTAGCGCGAACGGATTTTCCGGAATCTTTCCAGATAGGGACCCTCGAAGAGGACGGCGTCGGGATCCTTGTCGGGAAGCATGTAGGGATACGAGGGCGCGCTTGCGGGATGACCCCCTTCGAGTGGCCGCTCTCCCACGAAGTCGGTCCCGCGCACATCCGCCTCGCTGAGGTCGAACTCTCCCACGTTGCCGGCCCAGCCGGGGTTGCGGAACGGGACCCGGGTGGGGGCACTCACCGGTCGATCTCCCCCAGCACGATGTCGAGGCTCGCGTTGATCATGATCAGATCCGCCACCAGGTGCCCTTCGGCCAGCGTGGCTATCGCGGACAGGTTGACGAAGGAAGGCGGACGGATGCGCCATCGAACCGGCTTGGGGCCGCCGTCGCCCACCAGGTACATGCCCAGCTCTCCCTTCGACCCCTCCACGGAGAAATAGCAGTCCTCGGCGGGTGCATTGATGCCGTCCATGATCAGCTTGAAGTGGTGGATCATCGATTCCATGTCGCTCATGCAATCGGTCTTGCTCGGGAGGCTGACGCGCGGGTCCTCCACGTTGATGGGACCGCCCGGGAGGCGATCCAGCGCCTGTCTCAGGATGGCCACGCTCTGGCGCATCTCCTCCATGCGGACGAGATAGCGGTCGTAGCAGTCCCCGTTCTCGCCGACCGGGACAGCGAAGTCGTAGGTCTCGTAGTCGTAGTAGGGCTTGTCCTTGCGGACATCGTAGTCCACCCCGGTGGCGCGCAGGTTGGGGCCGGTGAGCCCGTAGTTGATCGCCTCTTCGGGGCCGATCACGCCGATATCGATGGTGCGGCCCTGATGGATCGCGTTGGTGGTGAGGAGCGAGTCGATCTCGTTCAGCGTGCGGGGAAAGGTGTCGATGAAATCGCGCACCCCCTCCGCCCAGCCGGGGGGGAGGTCCGACATCATGCCGCCGATGCGCGTGGCCGAAGTCGTGATGCGGGCTCCCGTGAGAGCTTCGTGGAGCTGATAAATGCGCTCCCGTTCCTGGAAGGCATACAGGAAGGGCGTGAAGGCCCCGACATCGATCGCGGTCGTCCCCAGCCAGAGGAGGTGAGAGAAGACGCGGTCCAGTTCCAGGCAGATCACGCGCACCACCTTGCAGCGCTCGGTGACCTCGATGCCCATCAGCTTTTCCACCGCCATCGCGTAGGCGCAGTTGTAGATCAGCGGCGCCAGGTAGTCCATGCGGTCGGTGAGCGGCACGATCTGATTGTACGTGCGGTACTCGCCCAGCTTCTCGAAGGAGGAGTGCAGGTAGCCGATGTGCGGGGTCACGGAGATGACCGTCTCGCCGTCCAGCTCGCAGAGGAGACGCAGTACGCCGTGGGTCGCGGGGTGCTGTGGGCCGATGTTGATGAGCATCTGCTCGGACCCGATATCGGGTTCAGCGATGTCTACCGGAGCCAGCGGTCCCATCGACGGGCGCGCGTCCATGCCCATTTCCGCGCCGCGTCCCACCGGGATCTCGATCGTCCTTCGCGCCAACGTTGCTAGCTCCTCGACGCCGGGGCGGAAGGCTCGTCAGCGGGGACAATCTGGGGAGCCCCGTGGCCCTCCATTTCCTCCGGCATGTAGTACTGCTCCAGGTCCTGGGAGAGGGCGCGCCTGGTCTGCTCGGCGCGGGAGAAGCGGCCCCTCAAGGGGAAATCCTTCCGCAGGGGATGGCCCTCGGCGTAGTTCTCCGGCATGAGAATGCGGCGCAGATCCGGATGCCCGGTGAACTCGACGCCGAAAAGGTCGTAGACCTCGCGCTCAAGCCAGTTGGCCGCTTGCCAAAGCCCGGTCATCGATGCGATCGAGAGCCGGGAAAGCGGAAGCTTGCACTTCACCCGCAGCGCCTTGCGGTGCGGGATGGACCAGAGCTGGTAGACGACCTCGAGCGGGCGCCCGTCCCCGTAGTCCACTGCGGTCACGTCTACCAGCAGGTTGAATCGCTCCGCGGGGTCGACGCGCAGCCAGGCCAGCACCTCGGTATTGCGCGCCGGGTCGATGTAGACCACCTGTTGGTCTCCCGATTGCACCAGGTCGCGCACCACGGCATCCGGGAACGCCTCGCGCAGCGCCTCGACGGTAGGGGAAGCTGGCATTCCGCCAAGATTCTGTGCGGTCACGGAACGCGGTCGTCGGGCCGGTCGGCGGCGTCGGATCCGGAGGGGCCGCTCACCCGGTTCTGCCGGGTCGAGTTGCCGAAGGGGCCCGAGAGCGCCAGCACCTCGTCGGCCTCCGCACGGGCGCGGGCGGTTGCCGCGGGGTCTTCGGCGCGCAGCTCGCCGTGCTCGGTCAAGCGCTCCTGCCGGATCTTTTCCTGAATCATCATGAGTCCGTATATGAGCCCTTCGGGACGCGGCGGGCATCCCGGCACGTAGACATCCACGGGGATGATCGTGTCGATCCCCTGCACCATCGAGTACACGTCGAACACGCCGCCCGACGACGCGCACGCGCCCATGGAGACGGCCCACTTGGGTTGAGGCATCTGATCCCAGATGCGCCGAAGCACGGGAGCGAGCTTGTAGGGCACCCGCCCCGCGCAGATCAGGACATCGGCCTGACGGGGGCTGAACGACATGCGTTCCATCCCGAAACGCGCCAGGTCGAAGTTGCTGGCGGCCGCGGCCATCATCTCAATCGCGCAGCATGCGGTGCCGAAGGGCATGGGCCAGAGGGAGTTGCGCCGAGCCCAGTTGACGACGAAGTCGAGGCGGGTCGTCAGAAATGTCGGCATTCCTGCTCCGAACAGCCCGCCCGGTGGAGAGGAGGCTACGGGCAGGCTCTCACCGGGTTGTCCGCTCAGTCCCAATCCAGGCCTCCCTTTTTCCACTCGTACACCAGTCCTGCGGTGAGCACCGCAACAAAGATGGAGGCGGCGATGAAGCCGCTCCACCCCAACTCGCGCATCTCGACCGCCCAAGGGATCAGGAAGACCGCCTCCAGGTCGAAGACGATGAAGCTGATGGCAACCAGGTAGAACTTCACCGAAAACCGTGCACGGGTGTCGCCCAGCGGAACCATGCCTGATTCGTAAGGCATTGCCTTCTGGGGAGTTGGCCTGCTAGGGTTGAGGATGTGCGACGCCAGTACCATGAAGACCGCGTTGAGGGCGGAAACCCCGAAAATGAGCAGGATCGGGAGGTAGGCGTCCGACATCGAGCCGCCCGCGCGTGTAGGAAAGTTTCGCAGGAGTCCGGGAGGCAGAAAGCTACCGACGCGCACCGACCCGGTCAAGCCGGAACAGGCGCGCCCAGCCATCGATTCCGGGCGGCAGCGGAGGCTCGCGACACTTCCCCGGTGGCACGCGTCGCGGACTTCGGTCACAGCCAAGGTCACACCCGACGCTTGTCCTAAATTGAGGACAGACTGCCCTTCTGAAAAGCAGCAGATGTCGGGGCTGTGGGGATCGAGGCTGGCGAAAACCCTGTCCCGGCACCGAACCTGACCGTCGTCTGACGGGCTTGCGTCCCGGCATGGGATTTGCTGTATTGCCGTCAGTTAGCGGCGCGCTCGTGCGAGGTCCCGGCACTGACAGCTTGGACAGAGGAAAGCGACAGTCCAGAAACGAGAATTCATCCAACAAACTGCTTCCAATGCCAGCATACTGCTGAACTGCTCTCACAATATGAGCCCGAAATACGAGCCCGAAATATGAGCCTGAAATCCGGGGACGTGCTTGCTGCTGGCACGCATGAACTGTGGTACGTTGCGGACAACAGTCAGGGTCCACAAGATGTTGTCTCGATCCGGGTCCCCAAACAAATACTTTTGGTCATCGAAGAGAATCTTGAATGAAGCCGCATGAGAGTATCTGGACTGAAAAACACCCAATGACCGTAAAGTGAGCCTGAGTCCACAACAAATGGATGGAGCCTGACTGACACTTGAAGAGATCTTCTATCAACTCCCAGCCTGGAGGAAACAACCGTGACCTCTCACCCCGACCGGATTCGCACTCTCGACCAGATCCGGCGTTTTCTGGACGATAGCAGGGCCGTGAACGTGCGGGCGGATGATCGCGAGTCCACCTACGCCGTCATCCGGCAAACGTTGGTTAGATTCGAATACCACGGGCTCAGCAAGCCAGACAAAGGTCTGGTCAAGGCCTACCTCGTCAGGATGACCGGCCTCTCCCGAGCCCAGCTCACCCGGCTGATCGCCCAACACCGCAGGACTGGCGACATCCGTGACCGCCGCCGCCGTCCGGGTCCGTCGCAGCGTGCTGCGTCCAAGATCGGCCCCCCAGGCGGCGATGATCCCTCCAACGACCCTGAAACCGACAGTTGACGCCTATGGAAACCCACCCGCGGTGACACTGAACGGGGGCGCGGACTGACCATGACCCAGCCGCACCCTCTGCACGCGGCACGTCCCATGTGACGGTCGAACCCACGTTGCAAGAGGCTCCGTCCAATCCTATCATGAAACCGTCAGCGAGCGGCCCCTTCCCCGCTGCCGGAGGATATTGTGATCGGGTTCCTGATTCCTCTCTCCCGGAAGCGGTCACGGATAGAGAGCGAGCGGTCGCGATCGGGATGTCAATGGCCACCGAAAAGTGCACACTTGTGGCCATTGAAAAATGCACACTTTTCGGGAGCCGCCACGGAGGGAGCGGAGCGACCGGAGCGGGGGCTCCCGATGGAGTCCGGACACCCATCATGACGCTGCTTCCCGGTTCCCGGCGTGCTCCGCGGAGACGGCGCGGGAGGCTGTTGGGTGGATGGCCTTGGAGAGTTCCATGTGGCGTCGCATCCGGTAGCTGTTGCCCCGGATGTTGACGATGTGGCAGCGGTGGAGCAGCCGGTCCAGCAGCGCGGCGGCCATGACCTCGTCGTGCAGGATCTCGCCCCACTGCTCGAAGCCCTTGTTCGAGGTGACCACGGTCGAGGCGTGCTCGTAGCGGCGGTTGACGAGCTGGAAGAAGAGGATGGCGCCGCTGCGGGTGACCGGGAGGTAGCCGATTTCGTCCACGACCAGGAGCGCGGGGTGGGTGAGGGTCTTGAGGCGGTGGTTGAGCCGGCCGGCTGCCTCGGCCTCTTCGAGGGAGTCGATGAGGTCGGTCAGAGTTCCGTAGTAGACCCGGCGCCCGCTCTCGGCCGTGGTGATGGCCAAGCTGATCGCGAGGTGCGTCTTGCCGACGCCGGGCGGGCCGAGGAAGACGACGTTCTCCTTCCGCTCCAGGAACCCGAGTTCGTGAAGCGAGTCGATCTGCTCCCGCTTGATCGAGGGTTGGAAGCTGAAGTCGAAGTCCTCCAGCGTCTTGATGGCCGGAAGACGGCTCGATCGCATGGCCGTGGCGAGGCGCCGGCTGTTGCGCAGCGTGATCTGGGCGGCCAGCAGCCGCTCGATGGCTTCGGCCGCGGTGGTTCCGCCGCCGTCCACGCCAGCGAGTACGTCATCGAGCGCTTCCAGGGCGCCAGGCATCTTCAGATCGGCCAGTTGGGCCGCGATGCGCACGCTCCTTGACCGGGACTTCACGAGAGCGCTCCCGTGATCCCGGCGTACTCGGACAGCGGACGACGTTCAACCTCCACGACCTGGGGTGTCGAGGGTGCCTCGGTCTGTCTCGTCCAGGGCTCGGGCCGCGGCACCACGGGACGGTAAGGCCAAGGAGCCATGGGACGTAAGTATGGCCTCTCCCGGTCGAACCGGTCCGCCACGCGCTCCCTCAACGTACCGTGGATCCGAACGTTCGCCACGCCATCGAGCCACAGCAGGATCCGCGCGTTGAGGTCGTCGTCGGACACGAACTCCTGGCCGTAGAAGAAGTTGTCCCGGATATAGCGGATCGGCCGCTCGACCTTGCCCTTCGTCTGGGCCCGGTACGGACGGCACGACCGGATCCGGAAGCGCCAGTGCCGACTGAAGCGCAGAAACTCCGGGTTCTCGATCAGCCGCCCGCCCTCATCCCGCTTGTCGCCGATGATGACGGCCTTCATCTGGTCGAACAGCAGCTCCGACGGCACGCCGCCGAAGTAGGCGAACGACGCCTCCAGCCCCCGCATCACGACCGGCATCGTCTGGCGCTCGTAGAACCTCAGCCACATCCGCCGCGAATAGCCCAGCACCACAATCAGCGCGTGCCGCTTGCCCCACGGCAGCCGGAAGTCGGCGAAGTCCACCTGGCCCTGGTGGCCCGGCGGGGTCTCGAACCTCCGGACCGGCTCCACAGGCTCCCGTGGCCGGACCTCGCGCACGTAGCGCTTCACCTGGCCGTAGCCGCCCCCATAGCCCGCCGCCTGCACCTCGTTGAACAGCCGCACGGCGCTCAGCTTCGGATACTCGGCCAGGCGCGCGTCGATGATGCCCTTGTAGGGGTCGAGCTTCGACGGCCGCCGTGGCCTGGGTCCGTACCTCACCGCCTTGCTGTCCGCACCTCGGTCCAGCTGCCCCGCTTCGATCCAGTTGTACACAGTCCGCCTGCTGATCTTCAGATGCCGCGCGATCTCGGCCTTCGGCATCCCCTGCTCGAGATAATGTCGCAAGAGCACCCGCTTCTCTTTCCCGATCACTGCGCCTCCTCCGTTCAATGGAGACGCAAGATTGCCGAGCCAGTCCCGGAACACCCGCCAACCTCGGGTCCAACCCCCTACCGCCTCCGCTCCTCGGACCCGGAAGTGTGCAGATTTGGACGGCCACATCTGTGAAGTTTTGCATGGCCGGTAACACGGGATCCCTGCGCCCGTTTCTGGCCATCGCGGTCACAGTTGTCACCCTTCCCGGGGTAGCGGCCGCAGCGCAGGAACCTTCGGATACGGTCATCGCCGGCGATTCGCTCCTGGTGGTGGTCGGCTCGCGGGCACGGATCCAGGATCCGGTGCTCCTTCCAGTGCCGGTCGACATCTACGGATCCGAGGAGTTGTCGCGCCTAGGCGACATCGATCTGGGAGAGGCGCTGGGAAGAATGGCGCCATCGTTCAACTCGACGCGCCTGACGGTCGGCGACGGAGCAGCGTTCCATGTAGCCACGCTGCGAGGCATGAACCCGGATCAGGTGCTGGTGAACGGCAAGCGACGGCACGGCATCGCCTTCGCCAAGGTGTTCAGCATGCCATGACCGCGCTGGCGAGACTCGGGAGTTCATGGCTCAGGCTCTCGACAACAACGGGCGCGTCATCGATGGCCAGGCAATCACATGGACCGGTCAGGCGGGCGAAGCCGGTCCACGTCAGTGCCGGAACAGCCTCCGTCCCGTAAAAACCATCGTGATGCCGTGCTCGTCCGCGGCGGCGACAACCTCGGGGTCGCGGATCGATCCGCCAGGCTGCACGATCGCCCGAACTCCGGCGGTGGCCGCGGCGTCCACGCCGTCCTGGAAGGGGAAGAAAGCGTCCGAGGCAAGCGCTGAACCTAGCAGGTGGAGTCTGGCGTCGGAGGCCTTCTTTACCGCCAGCTCGGACGCGTCCACTCGGCTCACCTGGCCCATGCCGATGCCCAGCGTCGCTCCCTGGCGTGCCAGCAGGATCGCGTTGGACTTCACCCCGGCGACGGCCGACCAGGCGAAGTCCAGATCGTCGAGTTCCGCCGGAGAAGGCGCCCGCTTGCTGACGACCTTCCAGTTTGCGCCCGGCATCCCGTAGAACGGCGGTGATGGGACCGCCTGCACGAGAAGTCCTCCGGACACGCTGCGCACCGTGCGTGGCTCGGGCGCCCTGGCGTGTGCCGCCAGGAAAGCGGCGGAAGCACGTTCTCCAGCGGACGCGCGCCTCCACCAGGGGAAGAGGCCCGGGTCGCACGGAAGATCTTCTTCAGCGACCGGGTCCCTGGGCATGGCGAGCAGTCGCAGGCTGGGTTTCCTCGTAAGGAGCGCCAGTGCGTCGTCGTCAAAACCGGGCGCCACAAGGCATTCGATGAAGAGATCCGACATCCGCTCGGCGGTTGGGGCATCGATCCGGCGATTGACCGCGATCGCCGACCCGAAGGCGCTCACGGGATCGGTGCGCAATGCCCGCCGGTAGGCGTCCTCCAGCGTCTCTCCCAACGCTATTCCCGCGGGGGTCGTGTGCTTGACGATGCACACCGCCGGACGCGCCGAGAAGGCGAAGGGAGCGAGGCACAGCAGCGCCCCGTCGAGATCGAGATAGTTGTTGTACGAGAGCGCCTTCCCGTGCAGCTGTTCCAGACCGGCCAGCCCGACTCGCGTGGATCCGCGCCAGCGGTAGAAGGCGGCCGGCTGGTCCGGGTTTTCCCCGTAGCGCAAGGTCTCCCCAAGCCCCGCGGTCAGCTTGAGTTCGGCCGGAAACCTCTGCTCTCCCGCGTGAGCAGCCACCCCTGCTTTCGCGAGAGCGGGTGTCCCGTCTTCCTCGCCTTCTCGCGTCCTGTCCAGCCAATCCGCTGCGGCACGATCATAGGCACTCGTGTGCGCGAAGACCTTCACCGCCAGTTGGCGTCTCAGTCCCGGGGACCCCTCCTCAAGGTCAAGGGCGGCGAGCACGCGCGGATAGTCGGCCGGATCCACAACAGCCCAGACATCGCGGTGATTCTTCGCCGCCGCCCGGATCATGGTGGGTCCCCCGATGTCCACCTGCTCCATCGCCTCCGCGACCGTCACCCCGCCCTTCGCCACGGTTTCGCGGAAGGGATAGAGGTTGACCGCCACCAGACCCGCGCGCGCATAACCCTGCGCGGTTAGCGCCGCGGCGTCTCCCTCGTTGCCGGAGCGGGCCAGGATGCCCGCGTGGATGGCGGGGTGCAGAGTCTTTACGCGTCCCTCCATCATCTCCGGGTGGGAGGTGACCGCCGCCACTGAAACCACGGGGATCCCGGAGGCGGCGAGGGCCCGCGCCGTGCCCCCGGTGGAGACGATCTCCCAGCCTCGCCGAACAAGACCCCGCGCAAAGTCCTCGATGCCGCTCTTGTCCGAGACGCTGAGCAGCGCCCGCTTCCGAGTCATGTTCCCTTACTCCCGTGCAAAGCTGGCGGCGAGCGCCTGTTCCACTCCGGATGCGGCCTGCGGACTCGCCAGGAATTCGGTTCCGGGCGGCGAAAAGTGGCTCGGCCTCTGCCCGTGGGCCAGAGCCGTGCTCATGTGGTCCACGACGCGGGGATAGAGGAGGTGTTCGACGCGAAGCACCCGGGCGGCGAGCGCATGCGGGGTGTCCCCGGCGAGCACCGGCACCGGCCACTGGGCGAGGATGGGGCCCCGATCGTACTCCTCGTCCACGACGTGCACCGTGGGCCCGGTGACCCGCGCTCCCGCCGCCAGAACCGCTTCATGCACGCGCATTCCGTACATCCCCTTCCCTCCGAAAGCCGGGAGAAGCGCGGGATGGATGTTCACGATCCTTTCGCGGAACGCGCCCACGACCGCGGACGGCATGAGGCGAAGGTAGCCCGCGAGCGCGATGAAACGGGCGTTGGCGGAATGAAGGACTTCCAGCGTCTCGGCCGCGACATCCGCGGCAGGGCGTCCGGAAACAGGGATCCAACGCGACTCGATGCCAGTACGGCGGGCGCGCCGAAGGGCCTTGGCCTGCTTGTTGTCGCTGACCACGAGTTCGACATGCCAGAGCGGAGCGTCAAGCCGGGTGCGGTAGTCGAGGATGGCTTGCAGGTTCGAACCCGAACCGGATGCGAACGCCGCCACCGGAAGGCTCAAACGAACTCGCCTCCGTAGTAGGGCATCAGGAAGGGGTTGGTGCGGCGCTCGCGTCCCACGGTGGTCTCGGGACCGTGGCCGGTGAGCAGGCGCGTGTCGTCTGCGAGGGTCAGCACCTGTTCGCGGATCGATTGGATGAGCTGGTGAAAATCCCCTCCCGGAAGGTCGGTGCGCCCGATGGAACCTGCGAAGACGACATCAGCAACGATGGCGATCCGTTCGTTCTCATTCACCAGGACGACGTGCCCGGGGGAGTGGCCCGGGGCGTGGCGTACGCGGAAAGTGCATTCGCCGAATGCCAGTTCGTCCCCGTGGGCGAGTTCCCCGTCCACCAACGGCAGCTCCGGCACGCGCATGCCGAACGCCGCCGCTTGCTCCGCCGCAGCGTGGTAGAGAAATCCGTCGTCCGGGTGGAGCCGGATGGGAGCCTCCGTGACCGTGCGGATGTCCGGAACTCCCTCGACGTGGTCCAGATGGGCGTGCGTCAGGATGATCGCTTTCACGTCGAGTCCGCGTGCCTCGATCGCCTGGCACATCTCGGGCGCGGCGGCTCCGGGGTCGATGACCAGCGTCTGACCGGTTGCCTCGCAGACGGCCAGCCACCCGTTCTGTTGGAAGCCACCGCCCGTAAAGGTCAGCAGACGAATCACTTGCGCTCTCTGCCCGGTACGGCGCTGTGTGCGAGCGGGTTCGGACCCGGGGAGGTGGTCAGACGGTGAACGAGCTTCCGCAGCCGCATCCGCCCGAAGCTTGCGGATTGGTGAAGCTGAAGCCCTGCCCCATCATGCTCGACACATAGTCGATCTGTATGCCCTCGAGGTACTGGGCGCTGAAAGGATCGACGAAGACCCGGAAGTTGTCCAGCTCCAGGATTTCGTCGTCTTCCTCGGGCGCTTCTTCGATATTGAGCCCGTACTGGAACCCCGAGCATCCGCCCGGAAGCACGGCCACACGCAGCCCTGCCCCGGAACTGGGGTCATGGTCCTCCAGAAACTGCCTTATCTTTTCGGTGGCACCGGACGTCAGTGTAATCTGCATCATCTCGCTCCTGATGGTTCGGCCTTCGCCGGCCGACTGATCAACGGGAGAAAACCCGAGAGAGGCGTCTGTGTTCCCGTTTGACCGCCAATCTCCGGTTCCCGTGCTCGGCCTTCCACCCCGTCGCCCATGTCCGCGTCAGCCGGCGCTCGGCGCGCAGGCCTCGACCAGGAGGTCGACCAACCGGGCTTCCTCGCCGGGTTCGACGGTACGCAAGTCGATTGTAATGCGATCGTGGTTCACTCGCACGAGTGCGGGCGGTTCGCCATTCCTCAAGCGCCGGGCGAGCCCGGCGACGGACTGTGATCCGGTATCCGGCTCGACAACGTAGGTGTCGAGGGTGACCCCCGGACAAGTCCCGCCACCGACGACCGACTTGGCCGGGATGACGCGCGCCCGGACGCCGCGGGGTTCGAGAGCGGCGACCATGCGGGTGGCCCGCCGGCGCAGCTCCTCCGCGGAGGCAGCGATCATGCGCAACGCGGGGATTTCCCGCAAGGCGCGTGCGGGATTCCGGTAGAGACGCAGTGTCGCCTCCAGGCCGGCCAGGGTCACCTTGTCCACGCGCAGCGAGCGGCACAACGGATTCTGGCGCATGTGCGCGATGAGACGCTTTCGGCCAAGCAGGATGCCGGCCTGTGGTCCGCCCAGGAGTTTGTCGCCCGAGAAGGCGATCGCATGAGCCCCAGAGGCCAGGCTTTCGGCCACCTGGGGCTCGCCCGCAAGGCCAAGCGAAGCGGAGTCCACCATGAGTCCGGTGCCGAGGTCGTGGAAGAAATGGACCCCGGATCGGTCGGCCAGCTCCGCGAGTTCGGAGACCGAAGCCTCTTCGGTGAAGCCCTCGATGCGGAAGTTCGAGCGATGCACCTTCAACAGCGCCGCGACCTTGCCCGTATGCAGGGCTTCCTCGTAGTCGTCGATGCGGGTACGGTTGGTGGAGCCTACCTCACGCAGCGTCACCCCGCTGCGGACCAGGATTTCGGGGATGCGGAACCCCCCCCCGATCTCCACGAGCTCCCCGCGCGAGACCGCCACTTCCTTCCCTGCCGCGAGGGTGTTCACTCCCAGCACCAGCGCGGCCGCAGCGTTGTTGACGACCAGCGCCGCCTCGGCCCCGGTGAGTTCGCGCAGCAACTGAACGCAGTGAACGTAGCGCGAGCCCCTGGCTCCCCGCTCCAGGTCGAACTCCAGATTGCCGTATCCCCGGGCGGCGCGAGCCATGGCGGCGCGGGCGGCTGGCGCGATGGGCGCGCGGCCCAGGTTGGTGTGAAGAACCACGCCGGTGGCGTTGATGACCGGCCGCAGCGAGGGAATGCCGTCGAGGAGAAGGGCCTTCTCCACCTCGCGGGCGAGATCACCCGCGTCGGGAGCGACCCGGGTCGTTCCCCGTGCGAGCGCTTCCCGCGCGTGGTCCAGCGCCGCGCGCAGGTGGAATACGATCCGGCGTCGGGGATGCGCGGCCAGGAGCGGCGCGAACCCGGTCGAGGCGAGTGCCCGGTCCACACCTGGCAGGCGGCGGCGGGGATCGGTCATCGGGCGGGCCGGCGGAAGAAGCTGCGAAAGAACCGGCCGCGCGCCGCGGGCATGGGCGGGATCGTATCGCGCCGCACCGTGTCTGCGGGCGATAAAGCAGGAACCGTATCCCGGCGTACGGAATCCCCGGCCGGGGCGGGAATGGTGTCTCTTCGAACAGTGTCCGCGGGAGCGACCAGCGTGTCTCCCGGGGCTACCGAATCACCCTGAACGGGCGACCCGGCGGGGATGGTGTCCCGGCCAACGGTGTCTCCGGCAGACGGCGGCTCCCCCGGGATACTGTCGGGGATGGTGTCCCCCGGGATGCTATCGGCCGCCTGGGCCGTATCCTCGGCCGCCACCTGCGGGATGGGACGGGTGAACGCGGCTCTTCCCCCTCCCCCGCCTATGCCGTTGATGTTGATGATCCCTTCAACCTCGGCTTCGTACAGCACGCCCGGAACGAGCACGCCGTCCAGGATCACGATCACGGCCTGTTGGGGCCGGGGGCGCTCCGGCTCCTCTTCCTCGGGTTCGGCCTCGCGCGATACGGCCGCCGCCGCAGAGTCGGGATCGGCCGCCGGAGCCTCGGGGACGGCGGCCGAGTCGGCCGGCGCGCCAGGGACGCTGTCCACGGCCGCCTGGGCGCGCGCGATACTGTCCTCCACCGCCCGCACAAGCGCGATGCTGTCTGCCAGCGTTCGTCGATACGCCTCCGCCTCGTGCTCGTGCAACACCGCCGCCGTGCCCGGGCTGTCCACGCTGTCCGAAGTGATCGTCACGCGAATATCGTCCAGCGGGAGTTCCGAATCTACGTAGTCATCCAGGGAGAGGCGCAGGCTGATGGAGTCCTCCACGACCACGCGCGCGAGCCGGGCCGCGGTGGTGTCTCTGGCCAGGAGCTCCACATCCAGTACGATCACGGTATCGGTGGCCTCGGCCGTGCCACCCAGCGGAGAGGGGCGCGAGCCCTGCGGTTCGGTGAAGTCGGGTTCACCGTTACGGTTGCGGTCGAGATAGGCGGTCACCACGTATTCCCCGGCCGGCAGATAGCGCAGCGCGAAGATCCCGGCGGTGTCGGTGACGCTGGTATGCACGACGTCGCTTCCGGCAACCGCCGCATCCACTCGCACCTGCGGCAGACGATCGCCGGTCAGCCGATCGACGACCGAGCCGGCGACAACGTTGGCCGTGAACTCCGGTCCGGTGGAGAAAAACAATTCATAGGGCTGCTGGAGTGAATTGCCGAACATGTCCTGGATGACCGGCAGCACCGTAAGGCGGTAGATCCGTCCGGACTCGAACCCACCCGGTACCCGCACCGAGAGACCCTCGCGCCCGTGCGAAACCCGCACCTCGCCCAAGGCGGGCGAGACCACCACCGCCTGGTCCAGGGTGCCGGCGCCGGGGCGCTCGCTGATGCGTTCGCTGAAGCGGAAGGTCACCGGCGAGCGGAAGGGTTCCACGAAGGAAAAAGTGTCCGGCTCGCTGGAGATCACGATCGGAGGGAGCCGGTCGGGAGGGCCACCCGGAGGCGTGCCCTCGCGGGCGCAGCCGACCATGAGCGTGCCGGCGGCTGATGTCAGGAGCAGCGCTGGGGCGGTGCGCCCGAACCACCCCCGCCACGACGCGAGTCCGGCCGGCATCCGCGGCCGAGTCTTCTCCCGCCGGCGCGTCCGCGCCGCCCCAGCGGTCATCACCGGTCCGCCAGTGTCGCCAGTTTCTCCTGCAGCTTGTCGTGCTGTTCGCGGAAACTGGCAAGCTTCTCGCGCTCGTGAGCCACGACTCGTTCGGGCGCTCGCTCAAGGAAGTTTCGGTTGTCGAGCTTGCGTCGCGCGCCGTGCATTTGCCCCTCGAGGCGAGCCACCTCCCTGCGCAGGCGCGCGCGCTCCCGGTCCAGGTCGATCACGCCCTCCAGCGGAAGGAACACCTCGCTGCCGTTGTGCAGAACGGCATGCGCGCCCACGCCGTGCGGATGGCCGTCCAACGCCACCGATTCCAGGCACGCGAGGCGCATCAGCGCCTCCTCCTCGGCCGCCAGGGTGTTTGCGAAGCTGGCCGGCACACTGCCGAGGACGACGCCGACGCGATGACCCTCTCCCACTCCGTACTCCTTGCGCAGCCGCCGAAGACCGGTGATCAGCTCCTGCAAGGCCGCCATTTCTCCTTCGGCCGCGGGGTCTTCCCTGGCGGGTTGCGGCTCCGGCCATGGCGCGACCATGAGAGCGGGCGGGCGTTCGGTGCCCGCCGGCAACTGCAGCCGTTCCCAGAGCGCTTCGGTAACGAAGGGCACGACAGGATGGAGCAATCTGAGGATGCCGTCGAACGTATGCCCCAGCGTCGCCCGGGCGGCCGCTCGGCTTCCTTCGCCGGAATCGCCCCGCAAGCGCGGCTTGATGATCTCCAGGTACCAGTCCGCGAACTCGCCCCAGAACAGATGCCGCAGCCGCTCCGCCGCCTCGTGCAGGCGGAACGCCTCAAGCGCTTCGGAAACCTCTCTGGACGAAACGGACAGCCTGGACAGAATCCAGCGGTCTGCCAGCTCCAGTTCGTTCTCCACATCCGCCAGCCGGGGGGGAGGCTCGTCCCCGAGATTCGCGAGAGTGAAGCGGCCCGCATTCCAGAGCTTGTTGGCGAAGTTGCGCCCGGGAGCAAACGAGGCTTCCAGATCGGTATGGTCCAGCCTGATGTCGGCTCCGACCCCGCACTCGGCGACCATGGTAAAGCGCAGGGCATCGGCCCCGAATCGCCTGACCACCTCCAGCGGATCGATGCCGTTGCCACGGGATTTGGACATCTTGTGCCCCGTGATGTCCCGCACGGTGCCGTGCAGGTAGACCTGGGTGAAGGGGGTCTCACCCATAACCTCGAACCCGGACATGATCATCCGGGCCACCCAGAAGAACAGGATTTCGGGGGCGGTGGAGAGAACATGCCCGGGATAGAAGACCTTGAGGTCGTTCGATTCCTCCGGCCATCCGAAGACCGAAAAAGGCCACAACCAGGACGAGAACCAGGTGTCCAGCACGTCCGCATCCTGCTCCAGTTCGGAGGAGCCGCACATGGGACAGGCCTCCGGGTCCTCCAGGGCGGCGAAGACCTCTCCGCAGGCGCAATACCACACCGGTATCCGGTGCCCCCACCACAGCTGCCGGGACACGCACCAGTCGCGGATGTTCTCCATCCACTTCTCGTAGTCGTTCCGGCGCCGCCGCGGGACAAAGGTCACGACGCCGTCGCGTGACGCGGCGAGCGCCGGTTCGGCCAGGGGCTTCATGCGCACGAACCACTGCTTGCTCAGCCGGGGCTCCACGACAGTGTCGCAACGGTAGCAGTGAGGCACGGCGTGCACGTGGGGCCTTGAGCCCGCCAGGAGCCCCAGCTCTCCCAGAGCATCCAGAACCGCGCGCCGCCCTTCTTTTCGATCCATGCCGCGGAAGGATTCGGGCACGTTCTCGTTCAGGTGCGCGTCCCTGGTCAGGATATTCAGCAGGGGGGCGCCTGAGCGGCGCGAGATCTCGAAGTCGTTGATGTCGTGCGCGGGCGTGACCTTGACCATGCCCGTGCCGAACTCGCGGTCGACGAAATCGTCGGCGACGATGGGGATGCGGCGGTCCGCCAGCGGGAGCAGGGCGTGCGCGCCGACCAGGCCGGCGTAGCGTTCATCGCCCTGGTTTACAGCCACCGCGGTGTCGCCCAGCATGGTTTCCGGACGGGTCGTGGAAACCGTCAGACACCAGGAGCCATCCGGCATCCGGTCCAGCGCCCCGCCGCGCGCGCGCGCCTCTTCGGCGAGCTCCCACGCGGACTCTTCCAGCGGATAGCGCAGGTCGTAGAGCGTCCCATCGACCTCATGCCCCTCGGCTTCCTCGTTGGAAAGCGCGGTCAGGCAACGGGGGCACCAGTTGACGATGTACTCGCCGCGGTAGATGAGCCCCTTCTCGAAGAGGCGCACGAAAACGTGCCGCACGGCCTTGCTCAGTGCGGGTTCCAGCGTGAAGCGGGTGCGCTCCCAGTCGCACGAGCAACCGATCGCACGCAACTGCTCGAGGATGAGCCCGCCGGTCTTGTCGATCCACTCCCAGACGCGCGCGACGAAGGCTTCCCGGCCCAGGTCGTAGCGGGTCCTGCCCTCGGCAGCGAGCTGGCGCTCGACCACGTTCTGCGTGGCGATTCCGGCGTGATCCGTGCCGGGGACCCAGAGGGCCGCCCTTCCCTGCATGCGCCGCCAGCGCACCAGGACGTCCTGGATGGTGTTGTTCAGCCCGTGTCCCATGTGCAGGATGGCGGTCACGTTGGGGGGCGGGATGACGACCACAAAGGGCTCCGCATCCCGCTCGCGGACCTGCTTCGCGGTCATGCGGAAGTATCCGCCGTCGAGCCAGCGGCGGTAGATGCGGGGCTCGATCAGGCCGGGATCGAGGCGGGGAGGCAGGTCCAGTCCAGTCATCTCCCCGGCGGGCGTCGGATCGTGTCGCCGCGCTCGGCGGCCCGTTCTGCGTTCATTCGCTCGCGAATGGCGCGGCGGCGGTCCTTCCAGGATTGCTCAACGGCGGCCGCGATGGCGCCGCGCTGCAACTCCATCCACTCCCATTCGCGCTCCCGCAGCTCGTTTATGCGGGAGGGATCGGGACCGAAGTTGAAGGGGAGAGGCAGGGTCACGTTGCCCAGGTGGATCTTGCCCGGGGAAAATCCCCAGCGACCCCCGCCCTCGTCTGTGTAGGTCCAGTCCGTCGCGGCTACCCGGGCGGCCTCCGCAGTGGTGATCGAGTCGATCCACAGGGCGAGAACCGCGGCCATCTCGAAGCGGGCGCGCTCCTCCAGAGTGAGATCGAGCAGTTCGGGATCGATGGGTCGCCACACCTCGGGGTCGTTCATCCATGGACGCAGCCTCTCGGCCGCAGTGCGCGGGTCACTCGCCGGGGCCTCGACGACCACCACGACGGTTTCCGCACCCGCCTCCTCCACGGGCTCCGCTTCCTCCGGCTCGGGCGAGGTTTCCACCTCCGGCTCCAGAGCGGCGGCGGGTGTCACGTCGACGATTTCGACCAACCGGACCATCTGCATCCCGTCCTCCGCCGAGGGAACGAAGACAGGGGTCGGGTTACGCGCCGGCGCGCGCGTGGGCGCCAAGGACGGATAGACCAGAATCACGATCGCATGCGTCGCCAGCGAGATGCCTGCCGCGACCCAGCGCACCCTCCGGGAAGTACCGGGGGAAGCCGTCGTGCGAGCCGCGCGCGCATCGCTCATCCGGAAGAATCTGCCTCCTCCATCGTCACCGGGTTCGCCACCAGGCCTACGCCCGGGATCTCGACCACGACTTCGTCACCAGGAGACAGCGGGCCGATGCCGTCGGGGGTGCCGGTGGCGATGAGGTCCCCGGGTTCCAAGGTCATGACGGCGCTGATGAAGCGGATCAACTCGGGGATGGGGAAGACCATCGTGTCCACATGGGCTTGCTGTCGCACACGACCGTTAACGCGCGTGATCACTTCCATTTGGCCGAGATGCACGTCCGCGACCGGAATCGGTTTTCCGACCGGGCAGAAGGTGTCGAAGCTCTTGGCTCGGGTCCATTGTCCGTCCCTGCGCTGCAAATCGCGCGCGGTCACGTCGTTGACGGGCACGATAGCCTCGACGATGTCCCAGGCGTCGTCGCGCGAAACCCGGCGGGCGCGCTTTCCCACAACCAGCCCGATCTCCCCCTCGAAGTCGATCCGACCTGCCCACTGGGGCATCCGGATGGCCGCGCCCGGCGCCAGCAGGGAGGATATCGGCTTCAGGAAGATGATCGGCTCGGACGGAACGTCGGTGCCCAGCTCTTGCGCGTGCAGCGCGTAGTTCTTGCCTACGCACACGATCTTGGTGGGGGTACGGTCAAGGGTCATGGAACGCGCCCGTGCCTGTCAGAGTTCAGGGTGAGTAACGGTTCGGGAAGTCGAGCCCCAACCCGCAACACGGCCGCCAACACGAGCGGGCGGGCTCCGATTTCTAACCGCCCGAGAAGGAGCGGTTCCTCTTCCGCGTGTGCAGGAGGGTGCCGATCAGCGCCCCCAACCCGGCGATGGCGAGGAAGCAGCCGATCACCGCCCACCAGAAACCCAGATCGCTATGACCGCCGGCCCAGCCGTCCGCCGAATTGCTGAAAGCCAGGTATGTGATGACCGCATAGACAGCTGCGACGAGAATGCCGGCGATCCTTGTCATAGATCCAGGCCTGTTTCGGTGCCGTTCAGAGGGTGGGTCTCCGGTACCGTAAAGGGGACGACCGCGAACGCTGGTAATCTACCGGGTTGGACGCGGGTGACAAGCTTGACGGTCCCTCGTACCGCACTCTGCCTCGCCCGCCCCGCCTGCATCCGGCTGACGCCCAATTGGATCACGGGATCCCCGGGTCCTTCTTCCGATCCGCAGGAGACGATGCCTCGGAGCTGTAGAACTCACGCAGGCTGTGTTCGATGCGCCGCCAGGGCCCGCGCACGAGAGGCGCCGCCGGGAGAGAATCGAGCAGGTAGCGACCGTAGCGATGGGTTAAGATGCGCGAGTCGAGCAGCACGACGGCTCCCCGGTCGCGGCGAGAGCGCACCAGACGGCCGAACCCCTGGCGGAGCCGGAGCGCCGCCTGGGGCAGCATGAACTCCTGGAACGGGTTGCCCCCCGCCGCCTCGATGGCCTCCATGCGCGCCTCGATCACGGGGTCGGTCGGCACGCTGAAGGGGAGCTTCTGGATCAGCAGCGCGCGCAAGGGTCGGCCGGGCACGTCCACCCCCTCCCAGAAGGAGGAGGTGCCCAGCAGAATCGCATTTCCCGCCTCGACAAACCGGGAGAGCAGCCGAGCCCGGTAGTCCTCTCCGTGGACCAGCAGCGGCCAGCGCGCGTCGCCACTCGCGCGCAGCGCTTCCGCCACCGCTCGCAACGCCCCGTGTGAGGTGAAGAGCGCGAAGAGTCCTCCCCGGGAGATGTCGGCCAGGGTGGCGACGGCCCGGGCCGTCGCGACATGGAACGAACCAGCGCCTGCGAGGCCTTCAAATGACGGCCTCGGAAGATCGGAGGGAACGCACAGCAACGTCTGCGCGGAGAAGTCGAAGGGAGAATCGATGCGCGCCTCGACGACGCGGAGCCCCGGCGCTTCCCCCGCGTCGAAGGTCAGACCCAGACGCCCTCGCAGGAAGCCGAAGTCCTTGCGCGTGGTCAGGGTTGCGGATGTCAGAACCGTGGTCTGGACGCGCTTGAACAGCGTCTCGCGCAGGAGTTCGTCCAGCTCGATTGGGGCCGCAGCGAGTTCGAGGTTCCTGCGCTTGCTGCGGCGCGAACTCCGGTGATCCACCCAGCGGACGAATCGCTGCCCCTCTTCCGCGGGATCCAGAACAAGGCGCAGGCTTCGTGACGCGTTGGCCAGACGGCGCTCGATGCTGCGCAGATCGAGGACCCTTCCCTGCAGCGGTTCGCGCCATTCGTCGGTGAGCTCGATGCGGGTCGCGAATTCGGACGCTTCGCGTGCCAGCATTCCGAGTGCGTCCAGAAAGACTTCCAATCCGCTGCGCACATGCTCCTGGCTGACCGGCTCCGGAAGCCGATCCGAGCCCAGCCTGAGGCGAACCCCCGGTTGCAGCGGGACAACCTCCTCCAGGATCTGGAAGAAGTTCTCGAATTCCTGCCGCGTCCGGGCCAGAGCGGGGCGCACGCGACTTTTGAGGCGTTCCAGCAGCGGTTTCGCCGCCTCGCCCGCCGCCGGGTCCCGGACGGGGAGGCCGTCTCCTCCCGCCACGGGCAGGCCGGCAAGCTCTCTTTGCACAACTTTCGCGACGCGGTCGAGCCGGGTGAGTGTGGCGGACAGCCCCTTCCGGCTCAGGCTCGCGCCCAGATGGCTGGTGGCGGCATCCTCGACGTTATGGGCTTCATCCAGAATCAGCCGCCGATATGCGGGGAGCGCCGCGGACTGGGTGAAGTTGTCGGTGGCGATGCGCAGAGACAGATCCGAGAAGAGCAAGTGATGATTCACCACCAGCACGTCGGCTGAAGCCGCCACCCGACGGGAGCGCTGGTAGAAGCACGCCTGAAAGTGAGGGCAGCGCGCGTGCAGGCAGATGTCGGCGTCCGACTGCACCTCTTCCCACACCTCGGGCGAGGGAGCCGTCGCCAGATCGGCGCGCGATCCGTCCTCGGTGGCCGCGATCCAGTCGAGCAGCGCGTTCACTTCCCGGCCGCGGTCGTCCGTGAAGAGGGTATCCGCGCTCTCCGCCGCCAGATGGGCTCGGCGGATGGAAATGTAGTTTCCCCTGCCCTTCATCAACGCCCAGCGAAAGTCCTCGTCCAGAAGCTCGCGCACGAGCGGGAGATCCTTGGCGACCAGCTGTTCCTGGAGGTTGATGGTGTTGGTGGAGACGATCGTGCGCTCCTTGTTGCGGATCGCCCAGCTTGCCGCCGGAAGAAGGTAGGCGACCGACTTGCCGGTCCCGGTGCCCGCCTCCACCAGGGTGACGCCGCCTTCGTTATACCCCCGTGCCACTTCGGCGAGCATGGCGCGCTGGCCCGGCCGGTCCTCGTAGCGCTCGTGCACGCGTGACAGGGCGCCGTCCGGCCCGGCGAGCGCTTCCAGCGAGGCGACGTCGAGCGGCTTGAGCGACGAGGGCGGCGGCGGCTCGACCACCACATAGAGACCCCGAGCCTGGTTGTCGACGATGCCGCTGCCGACTCCGGCCTCATACAGCTGGCCGGCAACTCGCAGGTCGGCGTCCGAGGGCTCCAGCACCCCGGAGGGATGGTTGTGCAGCATGATCTCGCCGGGGTGGGCATCGGCCGCGGCCGCTAGCACGGCGGCACGGTTGCCCCGGGCCACCGGCCGGGGATCCACGATGACGCGCTCGGGCGTCACGGTGGCGAGGAAGCTCACCTCCCGCCCTCCTGCGCGGGCAACCTGGTCGCGGATCCGGCGTGCGGCCTCGGAGGCGAGGACCAGATCGGGCTGAGGGCGGGACCGCTCAGGCGTTAGGGGCGGTGCGATAACTTGATCTCTCCCTCGGCCGGATTCAGGTCTTGCGCTTTTTCTTGCGTGCCGCCGGGAAGAGAACGTTGTTCAGGATGAGGCGATATCCCCCCGAATTGGCGTGGAGCGAGAGGTCGGTGGGCGGATCGCCGATCTGGTGCTCGGGGTCCTCGGGGTCGTGTCCCCCGTAGAAGGTCCAGGTCCCCTCACCCCGGTTGCCGTGAATGTACTTGGCCCAGTTGCCCTCCTCGGCCAGGACGATGACCCCTGGTTTGATCCGGTCGAGGCGGAAGGACGTGGTGAGCCCGTAAAAGTCGGGGAGCACGTCGTCGTGGCTCTGCGTCAGCATCGAGGCCACGGGATCCAGCTTTGCGGAAAACTCGAAGAGCGTGAACGAACCCAGTTCTTCCCGCCACGGGGTGTTGACCTGATGGCCGTCGATGTCGCTGAACGCGTTGACCGAGGGGGACAGCTGCACTTCGGCGTCCTGGAATCCCATCGCCCGGTCCCACTCCAGATACGCGGAGGCGTCCAGCGCCGGGGGTGTTCCGTCGGCGAAGGCCGCGGCGATGTCGGCATCGCGGGCCGCCAGCGCCAGTCCGAGCGTCTCGGTCGCCGAACACATCGCGAAGAGGAAGCCGCCCGCGTCCACGAACTCCAGGATCTCGCTCGCCACCGCCTTCTTCAGCGCGGGCACATGCGGGTATCCGAAGGCCGTCGCCACTTCCTGGTTGCGGGCGACCTCCTCCTGCAGCCACGGGGCCCCCGCGTAGGTGATGAAGAACTTGGAATACTGCCCCGTGAAGTCCTCATGATGCAGGTGGAGCCACTCGTAGTCCTCCAGATCCCCGTTCAGGACCTCCGGATCCCACACCTTTTCGTAGGTGATCCCCGCGTACTCGAGCGCCATGGTCACGGCGTCGTCCCAGGGAGTGGTGTTGGCCGGCGTGTAGATCGCCACGGTAGGGGCCTTCTCCAGGATGACCGTCTCCATGTTGGAGCGTGCCACCACCCCGCGTATCCGGGCGACATCCGCCGCGCTGACGGACTCGATACTCACGCCGCGAAAAGCCGCCTCTCGACGGATGTCCTGCCGGTCCGGCAGGAGGAAGGAGCCGTCGCGATAGTTGAGAAGCCATTCCGCGGCTGCGCCTCGCTCCAGGCTCCAGTAGGTCAATCCGTAGGCCTTCAAGTGGTCATCCTGGCCCCTGTCCATCGGTACCAGGAGATGCTGGGCCCGTCCGGCTCCCGGAACGAACAGAAGACCCGCGAGCAGAGCCGCGCGCCCGAT
Organism: Longimicrobiales bacterium; assembly: GCA_965237885.1. Lineage (GTDB taxonomy): Bacteria > Gemmatimonadota > Gemmatimonadetes > Longimicrobiales > Gaopeijiaceae > BD2-11. The sequence continues at coordinate 3,753,269 of CBDEGN010000002.1, forward strand.
CCGGAGTGTGGGGAACGGCCACAGTGTGAACTTCATGAGGCACCTCCTGGCGATCGCAGCCGCTCCAGCTCCCGGCGGGCGACGGGGACCACGGCGCTGTTGGGACGGGCCACGATCAGGTCCTGGAGCAACTCGATGGCCGCCTGGACCCCGGCCAGGGTGGAGCCCCGGTAGCGGGCCAACTGCAGGATGGCCTCGGGAGCCTCGCCCGACTCCGGGAAGGTGGCAACGAGAGTCTCGCGCAGGCGCGCCGCCTCGCTGCCCTGGCCGGACTCGTCCGCGAGGCGCGCCGCCATGGCCAGCAGAGGGGGCTGGTCCTGCGGGGGCACTGCGTGCACCGCATCGCCGATCTGGTCGAACGCGGCCGCGGCACCCTCGCGGTGGCGTGAAACGGCCGTCCTGCCCGCGAGCTTCGCCGCTTCCTCGCCGACCCGGTCGATGACGCCCACCAACTGGACGATCGCGGTGGCCTCGGCGGGGGGCAGTCCTGCCGCAGCGAGGATCAGGTTGGCGCGGGCGCTCTCGGGGTCCCCCGCGTCAATGCCGAGCCATGCGCGCTCGCGGGCGCTGAGCGAACCCTCGACCCCTTCCAGGACGATGACGGCGGACTCCCGGTCCTCTGCCTCACGGAAGCGCGCCGAGAGCGCAACCGCCAACCGGTCGGCCTCGGGTGCGCCCGGAAACTCCTCGCGGAAGGCGACGAACCTCTCCAGAAGGGTGGCCGGTGGCGCTGTCGCCGTCCTCAGGCGTATCACCTCGGCGAGGGCGCGTCGCCGCTCGGGGGAGCGCTCGGGCAGCCCTCGCGCATACCTCTCCCGGGCCGCGAGCGCGCGAGCCGTGTCGCCGGCTACGAGCGAGGTCACGGCGATCTGTTGGTCCAGCGTCCGCGCCACCGAACCCCTCGGGGTCTCCTGACGCAACTCCTGCAGCGTCCAAAGTGAAAGCCGGCGGGCATCCTTTTCTTCCGCGAGCCGCGACAGCGCGGTCAGGAAGCCCTGTCGCTCACCCTGCGGAAGTTCCGACACCACCTGTCCGGAAAGGCTCAGCGCTTCCTGTTCCAGCCCGGCCTCCAAGGCGATTTCGATCGCCACCCTCTTGCGCGCATCAGACCCGGAACCGGCGGCGAGTTCGCGAACGATCTCCGGAACAAGCCGGGGATTCTCGGCACCCGTGCGGGCCATGCGGCGCAGCGCCGCGGGCGCCTGGGTTCCCGGCGGGTCGAGGCCGAGCGCCCATTCCAGAAGGGCCTCGCGCGGGCGGCCAAGGCGGAGCAGAACATCACCGGTCTCCAGCGAAAGAGCGCCGGCCCCCACCGCTGCCCGACTCCGCTGCAGCACCGAGAGCGCCTCTTCCCCGCCGAATGCACGCTCGTACACGCGCGCAACCTCCCGATACGAGTCCGCCGAAGCCGGGCTCCACGCGATCCAGGCCTCGGCCGCGGAGCGCAGTTCGGCGAGAGAATCCACCTCGAAGAGGATCCTCAGCTTCAGATAGCGCGGTCCGGTCGACACCGGATCGACCGCCACGAACGCGTCGATGGGAGCGAGCACCTGCGAAACCCGGCCCTGTGCCCGGAGCACGCGCTCCAGCGCAAAGATGGCCCCGGACGAAGCGGGCCGTTCGTGCAGCAGCGAGGTGAGGATCTCGAACGAAGCCGCGTAGTCTCCGGCAGACTCGGCGCGGGCGGCTTCGCGCAACAGCCGCGACTCCTGCCGGGAGGAGACCTGGCCATCGGCAGCTTCCGGCGTCATGGACAGGACAACGCCCATCACCAGAGCGTGCGCCCCGCGCAAGATCCGTCGTGCGCCACTCCTCACTGGCCACCTCCCGAAGGCGGAATCAGCGGGGCCTGGTTCAGGCGCTCGAAGTACTCGATGACCAGCCGCCGCTGTGCCGGAGGCAGGCGGTTCAACACCTCCGCTCCCGGGAGCTCGAAGCGCAGGGCGTTCAGGTCATCGTCATTGAGAGGAACGACCGCGTTGCGCTCGAAGTCGCCGGGAGCTTCCGATTCCCGTTCCTCCGACTCCTCGTCGCGTTCCAGGCTGCGTCCGGCGTCCAGCAGGCGCTGGAAGAGCCGTTCCTGGCGTTCGATGGTCTCGGGCCGCAAGCGTTCCATGGCCAGAATCTCGGCCACCGCGGCCGCCTCCTCGGCAAGATCCTGTAGATCTCCGAGGGCCTGTTCCTCGGAGTTGGGTTGCTGCGCCAGGTCGCCCAACTCGCCGGCAACTGCTTCCTGACCCTGTGCAAGCTGCTGCATCTGCCGGGCGAGCGCCTGCTGCCCGAGCTGCATGGGCACGAGGTCCTCGGTCTGCATGATCAAGTCGCCCTGCCGCTTGGCTATGGCTTCCAGCATCTCCTGCATCTCGCCAGCGCCGCTCGAGGCCCCGTCCTGCCCCACCTGTCCGGCGTTCTCGATCGCCTGGAGTGCCACCTGGTTGAGCGCGCGAACCGCCATCTCCGCGGTCGCGGTCGGGGATGGCGTGGATCCGCGTCGGCTGTCGAGCGCCTCAAGGGTCTCGCTGATCGCTTCCATCGCTTCGCCGATGGCGGCGCTGACCTCGCGGCTTATCTGACCGGACGCGCGTGATCCCGCGCTCAGATTCTCCGCCATGTTGCGCATGCCCCGCAGCAGGGAGGCCTCATCGGCCCGCATGGCTGCCTGCTGCTGGGCGTCTGCCCGCCGCATCTGTTCGCGCAGTTCCGACTGGCGCCGAGCCAGGGAGAGAGCATCGTTCGCCGTCTGCTGAAGGGCTTCGCGGGCGGCGTCTTCCATGGTCTCGGTCATCTCCGCGCGCGCCTCGGCCAACGCTTCCCCGGCTTCGCGCAGCGATTCGGCCGCCTCCCGGGCTTCGCTCGCGGCCGCGAGCGGTTCTCCAGCTTCCGCCTGCTCGCGGGCCTGTGCCATTTCCTGGCGTGCATCGCCCGTCCGCTCGCTGGCCGTCTGGGCGTAGTCCCCGGCCTGCTGCTCTTCGAGTTCGCCGAGGTCTTCGCGGGCCTTCTCCATCCGCTCCAGCAGGCCCTCCACCTGTTCCTCCAGCTCGGCCTGCTGCTGGGCGCGCAGGCCGAGAGTGTCCCCTTCCTCCATCGCGTCGGCGAGAGCGTCCTCCTTGCGGGCGAGCTCTCCGGCTTCCGCCTCGGCGGCGCGCAATTCCTGCTCCACGGCCGCGCGCTGGAATCGCTCGATAGACTCCTCCAGCCGCCTGCGCAGTTCTTCCTGGTCTTCGGCGAGCTGTTCCAGCGCCTCCATGGAAGCGCCCTCTTCCATCTCCCCGATGTCCTGCGCCATCTGCTCCATGCGCTCGCGCAACTCCTCCGTCATCACTTCCTCGAGAAGACGTTGCAGCTCCTCCATCTCCTCCCGGAACTCGGGATCCGGGAGACCGGCTTTGCGCATCGATTCGGAAACCTCCGACAACTCGCGCCTCAATGAATCCACCTGCTCGGCCAGCTCTTCCTGCGCCTCCAGAGCCTGCCGCAGCTCCTCCTGCTCCTCGAAGCTCAGCTCCTCTTCTCCCCGGGCTCCGGGGTTCCTCCGCTCCTGCGCGCGTTCCGCCTCGTTGCGGCGCTCCAGTTCGCGGGTCTCCTCGGCCGCGGCTCCTGCCTGCTCCGCCAGCGACTCGACCTCCGCCGCCGCGTCCTCCAGCATCTGCTGCGCCTGCCAGCGCAGTTCGGATGCCTCCGGCATTCGAAGAACGTATTCCGGGCTCTCTCCCACCTGGGGGGATGGGGCGTTGTCCAGAACGCGAGCGCGATAGCGGACCACATCCCCGGCGAGCAGTCCCCAGCCGGAGACGTCCAGGAGGGGGCGCACCAGGGCGCTGCGGGTGCCGGCCATCTCCATCCTGCGGACGATCGGGTCTTCCGGTTCGCCCAGGGACCGCATGCGATAGGCGACCAACTCGACCGACGTGAGCCCGTAGTCGTCGCGCGCCTGTACCACCAACGGCTGTTCCATGGAGAGCGGAAGGATGGTGTCCCGCCCCGGGAAGACGATGGCAACGGCGGGAACCGAGTCCCGCACGAGGGTGATGTCGAGCGGCGCGGGCGGAATCTCCGGGCCGCTGCCTCGCGAGTCGAGGAGAAGCCAGTGGTAGACACCGCCGGTACGCGGCACCCACTCGCCCCGGAACCGGGGCCCGTCCACCTCGAGCGCCATCTCGGGTCCGTCAGGGTCTTGAGTGGCGAGGGTGGCGAGCTGAAGCGGCCGGCTCGCGCGCCCGTCCACGCGAATACGTGTCCCCACGGGCAAACTGAGAGGGGGCGCGGCCCCCCGATACTCCTCCGCGTAACGGCCGCTATGCGGCGGGAAGGTCAGCTCAAGCGTCAGATCGGCGACAAACAGGGGATCCACAGGCGTGACCGTGTAGCGCTCGCTGACGCTGCCGTCGGGCGTCGATGCCCAGTATTCGAAGGCGGCTTCCACGCTGTTGACGTAGAATGACGCCGTGCCGTCGACCACCTCGCGCGAGTCGGCACGGGGCACGTCACCTGCCGCGCGCGAATGCAGGGTTACCTCCAGGCGTCCCGCCGCGTCCACGTCGATGTGCACATCCGATCCCCGGGACACCTCGATGTCCCCCGGCCGGACCACCAGTGGTGCAAAGCGAGGGCTCGTCATCACGCCGAATGGCGTGGCAAGTCCCGACCAGGCGCGCTGCGACCGCTCCGGCGACGAGACCCATGCCGAGATCACGGGGACGCTGGCCATCACCAGGGCACCCGCCCCCAGCCGGATCCATCGTCCGCTGCGCCGGTGGAGCGACCCGGCCAGCACGGCCGGGGGCGTCGTGAGGCGGCGCGCCACCCGCGCCTCCGCCCGGCGCGCGAGGGCGACCGAGACGCCGGGCGGCAGCGACCGGGACAGCTGGAGGGAGCCGCGCACCAGCCCTGGGGCGAGACCGGCGGCGTCCTCCATCGTGGCGGCGACCCGGGCCTCGTCCAGGCAGCGCCGCCGCACCCAGAGCGTGAACACCACCAGGGCGGCGACCGCCACGCCCCCCGCCCCGTCGAGCACCAGCGGCACGATGCTTCCCTGTCGCCATCCTCCGGTGCCCCCGAGCCACCAGGCGAACACCAGTGTGACCGCTACCGGAACGGTGCCCCACAACGCGCCCGCCACCCCGAAGCGGGCGCCGACATGGCCGCGCACGGCCTCGAACGCCCCGCGCACGGTGCGGTCGGGTGCCGGGTTCAGGATGTCCCCCGGGTCATGGCGTAAACGAACAGGTTTACACCCATGCGCAGCGCCTGCTCACGGGTCTCCGGCGGATCATCGTGGACCTCCGGGTCCTCCCATCCGTCCCCCAGATCGCTCTCGTAGCTGTAGAACAGCATCAGCCGCCCGCGATCGAACAGCCCGAAGGCCTGCGGCGGCTGGCCGTCGTGCTCGTGCACCTTGGGGAGACCTTCGGGCAGGGCATGAAAGGTGTTGAAGACCGGGTGGTCAGGCGGAATCTCGACCAGCTCCCGGCGGGGGAAGACACTGGCGATCTCCCGGCGGAAGGACTCGTCGAGGCCGTAGTTGTCGTCGACGTGCAAGAAGCCCCCTCCCAGCAGGTAGTCGCGCAGCGCCGCCGCCTCATCCGGCGGGAAGCTCACGTTCCCGTGACCGGTCATATAAAGGTAGGGGTAGTCGCGCAGCGCGGGGTCGCGCAGAGTAATCGTGGCTTCGCGAGGGGCCACCGGCAACCCCGTGTCCCTGCCGATTCTCTCCAGCAGATTGGCCAGCGACGACGGGTTTGCGTACCAGTCGCCTCCGCCCTCGTAGTGGAGCCGGGCGATGGTCACGGTCGAATCGGCCAATGGCCCGGGGGGCGCGGCACCGGCGAGGAGCTCTTCGGCGGGCGCGGCCGGCCGGCCTCCGGCGGCACCCGGAAGACCGGCGTGTGCCGCCCGTGCTCCACCGATCGTGCCGTCGGCCCCGCCCGCGATCAGAGCAACCAGAGTCAGGAGAACGATCGAGTTCTGCATGAATCCCTGAGCCACTCCGGTTTGTAGACCCGCCCGGGCAAGCTGCGCGTCTAGTCCGCCCCCGGGCGGACGCGTGCCTGCGTCGAATGTACGATCTGGTAGGAACGGTTGCGGCGTACTCCCAACTGGGCCGTCAGTTGCCGGACCACCTCGCTCGGACTCATCCCCTCTGCCAGCAGCCGCGCGGCGAACTCCCTTGCAGCAGCCTCTCCAACCTCGCGGCGCGGGGACCGGTCGACCACCAGCGTGATCTCCCCCCGGGGCGGGTGCTCCTCGTAATAGGCGCAGGCCTCGGCGAGGGTTCCTCGCACGAACTCCTCGTGCAATTTGGTGATTTCGCGCGCCACCGCCACCCTCCGGCCGGAGCCGCATTCCCGCTCCAGATCGGTGAGAAGCCGGACGAGCCGATTGGCCGCCTCGAAGAGGATGGTGGTCTCCCGCGAGCGGGCAACGCGCTCCAGCATCCCGCGCCGCTCCTTCCCCTTGCGCGGCACGAACCCGAGGAAAGCGAAGCAGTCGGCCGGCAATCCCGATCCCACCAACGCCGCCAGCACCGCCGAGGGCCCGGGGATCGGCACAACCTGGTGACCCGCCCGCAGCACCCCGTCAACCGCGCGGGCACCGGGATCCGACACGAGCGGAGTTCCGGCATCGGTGACCACGGCCGCATCGCGGCCGCTCTCCAGGAACTCCACGACCTGTGCCGTGCGGGCCGCTTCGTTGTGCTGGTGCAGAGAAGTGACCGGAGTGTCGAGCCCCAGATGCTGCAGGAGACGTCTCGTCCTGCGGGTGTCCTCCGCGAATACCCGGTCCACCTTGCCCAGTGTGGTCGCGGCGCGACCCGAGAGGTCGGACAGATTGCCGATGGGCGTGCTCACCAGGTAGAGCGTCGCCACCGCGCGCTCACGCGTCGGATTTCTACAGGTGCGCCTCGATCTTCTCCTCCAGGTGGGCCCTGGGCACGGCACCGATCACGGTGTCGACATGCCTCCCATCCTTGAAGAAGAGAATGCTCGGGATCGAACGGACGCCGAATCGGGAAGAAGTGCCCGGATTGGTGTCCACATCCACTTTTCCTACCGTCACCCCGCGGTCGGTGTATTCGTCCGCGAGCTCGTCTATGATGGGCCCGACGATGCGGCACGGGCCGCACCAGATTGCCCAGAAGTCCACGATGGCCAGCCCTTCGCTCCCTTCGATATCGGCGGCGAAGCTGTCATCCGTAACCGTCAGAACTCGATCGCTCATCCTGGCTGATCTCCTTGATCCCGGCGCCGGGTCGTTCTTACGATGGACGGGCGGGAAGCACGCGCCATACCGGTCGCGCTTCCTTGCGTCGCTAACCCTCCAGTATAACGGATAATCGGCCCCTTATGGAATTCGAGCCCGCAGACCGACCGCCGGACCTCCGCGACCCGCTCCCCCATCCCGTGGACCATGTGGGAATCGTCGTGGGCTCCATCGAAAAAGCTGCGCCCCTGTTCGAACGTCTCCTGGGACAGCGCGCCTCGCCCCGCCAGGCCCTTCCCGAGCACGGAGTCGATGTCTGCTTCGTCGGCGCGGTGGAGCTCCTCGAGCCGCACGACTCGGGGAGCGCCGCCGCCCGCTTCCTCGCCCGCTCCGGCTCCTCGCTCCATCACGTCGCGTTTCGTGTCACCGACCTGCGCGCGGAGCTGAGCCGACTGGTGGCGGAGGGGTTCCGCGCCATCGACCGCGTGCCGAGGCCCGGGGCGCACGGGTATCTGGTCGCCTTCCTGCACCCGAAGGAAACCGGAGGCACGCTGGTGGAACTGGTCCAGCGGGATCCCGCACAAGCGACTGACGGGATCGGATAGGACCTTCCATCCACCCGTACAGGCGAGAAACCTGCCCTTCCGCCGGGCACGGAGGCGGGAATCGCTTCACCGCGCCGTGATCTTCTCCAACTCGACGGCCTCCACCAGCCAACCGTCGGACGCCCGGACCACCAGGAACCCGATGTCCCGATAGATCTGCGCTCCGCGACGGATTTCAACGGCCACCCGGGTTGCGGGCCGTGCCCGCCCGGGAACCGACTCCTCGGAGACGACATGGTAGCCATCATGGCGCAGCACCCGCGCGATGGTGTGCATGCGTAACTCGACTTCCTGCCGGCTCAGGCAGGGATCCGCCATAGCCAGCCAGGAGGCGAACCTCCGAAGCCCGCAGCCGAGGGTGCCACCGGTATCCGCGATCGGGCCCCGTGCGGTACCGAACGTGCGTGCGAGAGCGTCCAGATCTCCGCTGTTGGCAGCCTCCAGAAACTCCTCCACGGCACGTCGTGGAACGGTGTCACCTTCGGCTGGCTGAACTGGTCCGAGCGTTGCGCATCCAGCGGCCAGCCATCCCAGGGCACAGAGCGGCAATCCAGCCGCGGCCTCTCTTCTCAAACCCATTCGAAGGCCAGACCACGCGTGTCCGCAGCGGGCACGACGCGGATGGTGGCGGACTCCCCCGGATCTTCTTTGAGCAGCGACATGGCAAGTGGATCCTGGATCAGGCGCTGTATCACACGCCGCAGCGGCCGGGCGCCGAAGGCGGGTTCGTACCCTTCCCGTGCGAGCACATCCCTGGCTTCGGGCGACACGTCCAGCGTGATGCCCAGCTCGCCGGCCAGCGCCTCGACCCTGGCGAGCTGCAGATTAACGATGACACGGATCGCAGCCTGGTCCAATGGACGAAAGAGAACGATGTCGTCCACCCGGTTCAGGAACTCGGGGCGAAAATGGCGCTGCAGTTCCTGGGTGACGGTCGACCGCACCTCTTCCCAGTGATCCGTGGTGGTGTGCCCGAGGATGTAGCGGCTGCCGATATTCGAAGTCATGATGACCACGGCGTTGCGGAAGTCCACGGTGCGTCCCTGTGAATCCGTGAGCCGGCCATCGTCGAGAATCTGCAACAGAACGTTGAAGATGTCGGGATGCGCCTTTTCGATTTCGTCAAACAGGATGACCGCGTGCGGACGCCTGCGGACCGCCTCCGTGAGCTGGCCGCCCTCGTCGTAGCCGACATACCCGGGAGGCGCGCCAAGCAGTCGCGACACGGCGTGCTTCTCCATGTATTCCGACATGTCGAGGCGCACCATCGCCCTTTCGTCGTCGAACAGGAACTCCGCCAGGGCGCGCGCGGTTTCGGTTTTTCCCACTCCGGTGGGCCCGAGGAAAAGGAACGAGCCGATCGGGCGGTTGGGATCCTGGAGGCCGGCCCGGGAACGTCGCACGGCGTTGGAGACCGCGGAAAGAGCCTCGTCCTGTCCGATCACGCGCCCGCCCAGCAGCGCCTCGAGCCGGACCAGTCGGTCCCGCTCGGACTCAACCAGGCTCGCCACCGGAATACCCGTCCACTCCGCGACCACCGAGGCGATGTCGTCGGCGTCCACTTCCTCGCGCAGATAGGTGCCCCCCACCTGCAGCTCGGCGAGCCTCTCTTCCGCCTCCCTCAACGACGTGTTGAGCGCAAGCACTTCGCCGTAGTCGATCTCGGCGGCGCGCTGCAGGTCGCCGGTGCGCTTGGCCCGATCCGACTCGGTTCGCAGTGAATCCGCCCGCTCCTTGAGCGTCTTGATTCGATCGATGGCGTCTCGTTCCGCCTGCCACTTGGCTTTCATGCTCGAGCTGCGTTCCCTGAGCTCGGCCAGCTCGATGCAGATGCGTCCCAGGCGCTCACTCGCCGACGGATCGTCCGCTTCGTCCTCAAGCGCCTTGCGCTCGATTTCCAGCTGGACCGCGCGGCGCTCGACCTGGTCGATCTCCGTGGGCAGGGAATCAATCTCGATCTGCAGCCGACTGCCGGCCTCGTCCATGAGATCGATCGCCTTGTCGGGCAGGAAGCGGCCGCCGATGTACCGGTCGGAGAGCCTGGCGGCCGCCACCAGGGCATCGTCCCTGATGCGCACTCCGTGGTGCACTTCATAGCGCTCCTTGAGCCCCCTCAGGATCGCGATGGTGTCTTCCACGGACGGCGGCGCCACGTAGACCGGCTGGAAGCGCCGTTCCAGCGCGGGGTCCTTTTCGATGTGCTTGCGGTATTCGTCGAGAGTGGTGGCGCCCACCATGCGAAGGGCCCCGCGCGCCAGCAGGGGCTTCATCATGTTGCCAGCATCCACTGCCCCCTCCGCCGCGCCCGCGCCCACGACGGTATGAAGCTCGTCCACGAACACCACGAATCTGCCATCGCCGTCGGAAATCTCCTTGAGCACCGCCTTCATGCGTTCTTCGAATTCGCCACGATACTTGGCTCCGGCGAGCATGGCGGAGATGTCGAGGGAGAGGAAGGTCTTTTTGGCCAGCGCAGCGGGCACGTCGCCGGCCACGATGCGCTGCGCGAGACCCTCGGCGATGGCGGTCTTCCCCACCCCGGGCTCACCGATGAGCACGGGGTTGTTCTTGGTGCGGCGCGCCAGGACCTTGATCACGCGGCGGATTTCCGCGTCCCGGCCGATCACGGGGTCCAGCTTGCCCCGCCGTGCCAGCGCGGTGAGGTCGCGGCTGTAGCGCGCGAGGGCCCGGTAGCTGTCCTCCGGGGTCTGGCCGGTGACCCGGTGGCTGCCGCGAACCGCTGCCAGCGCCGTCAGCACGCGGTCCTCGGTCGCTCCCGCCGACCGCAGAATCTCGCCGGCGTCGTCCTTCTCGACCGTGAGCCCGAGCAGCAAGTGTTCTGTGGAGACGTAGTCGTCCTGAAGCGCACTGGCGTGACGCTCGGCGGCGGAGAGCGCTCGTCCCAGGTCGCGGCTCACGCGAGGATCGGACCCGCCCGTGACCCGTCCCAGCTCGTCGACCGCGCTGCGCACCCGCTCGCCCACGGCCGGCACCGGCACACCGATCTTGTTGAGGACCGGTGCGACGATCCCCTCCTCCTGACGGAGCAGGGCGCCGAGGAGGTGGACCCCGTAGACTTCGGCGCTACGGCGGTGGCTGGCGTCCTTGACCGCGGCGCGCAGCGCTTCGGCTGCTTTCACCGTCAAACGACCGACTTCGATCATCTGTTTCCCCGTTTTTGGCAGGCGTTTCCTGCCACAATGTCAGTCATGCCTGGAGGAAACCCCCCTCCGGCCCCATCTCGCGGACGCCGAACGTGTCCAGACCCCGGAGAATTCAAGATTCGGACCAATGAAACAGCGGGCGGGGTAGCCATCTTTGGCCCGCCCGGAACCTGCCGCCTCCGCGCTTGACAAGCCGAGAAGGCCAGAACCACGTTGCCCCGATTCCTTCGTTACCCGAGGCGGGAGGCATGATGGCGACAGTTGAGACCGGATCCCGTGGCGGACTCCCGCCTCAGGCTTACGAGACACTCCCGGGCGACCAGTATCCCCCATATGTAGCCGCGAACCAGCGCGTTCTGGAGTTCACCCCCCGGGCGGTGCTGATCGGGGCGGTGCTCGGCATCGTGTTCGGAGCCGCCAACGCCTATCTGGGGCTGCGCGTCGGGCTCACGGTGAGCGCCTCGATCCCGGCGGCGGTGATGGCGGTGGCGATCTTCCGCATCTGGGGCGGAACCATCCTCGAAGCCAACATGGTGCAGACGGTGGGGTCGGCCGGGGAGTCCCTGGCCGCCGGCGTCATCTTCACCCTCCCGGCGCTGTTCCTGTGGGCACGCGAGGATCCGACCATTCTCGTGGACGTCACCCAGATCACGGTGATCGCCCTCATCGGCGGCCTCCTGGGCGTTCTGTTCATGATTCCGCTGCGCTCCTATCTCATCTCGCGCGAGCACGGAAAGCTGCCGTATCCGGAAGGCACCGCGTGCGCCGAGGTGCAGGTCGCCGGCGACGTGGGAGGCGGCAAGGCTCGCCTGCTCTTCGCCGGCCTCGGCATCGGCGCGCTGTACCAGGCATTGGCCAACCCTCGCGGGTTGTCGCTCTGGAACGAGTCCCCTTCGGTGCCCCTGCCGGGAAAGGCGCAGATCGGCGGGGACTTCACTCCCGAGCTGCTCGGCGTCGGCTTCATCATCGGACCCCGCATCGCCACCATCATGTTCTCTGGAAGCGCGCTCGCCTGGCTGATTCTGATTCCGGCCATCAACATCTGGGGCGGGAACGACGTGGTGTACCCCGCCACGGCGCCGATGGCCGAACTGGGATCCGTGGAAATCTGGAGCAGCTACATCCGCTACGTCGGGGCCGGTGCGGTGGCCTTTGGGGGAATCGCGACGCTGATCAAGTCGCTTCCCACCATGGTCGAGAGCTTCAAATTGGGGGTGGGTGGCATCGGAAGCGATGGCCGCGCGGTTTCACGCACCCGGCAGGATCTGCCCATGAAGTTCGTCTTCGGTCTCGCCCCCCTGCTGGCGCTCGCGCTTTGGCTCTGGCCCGGTGTGCCGGTGAATTTCGTGGGCGCCATCCTGATCGTGATCTTCAGCTTCTTCTTCGTGACCGTCTCCTCGCGCATCGTCGGGCTGATCGGCTCGTCGTCCAACCCGGTTTCGGGGATGACCATCGCCGCCCTGCTGCTCACCTCGCTGATCTGGGTGGGATTGGGGTTCAACGACGGGAGTTCCACCTCCAAGGTGGCGGTTCTGGCGGTGGGCGCGGTGGTGTGCATTTCGGCGGCCATCGCGGGGGACACCTCGCAGGATCTCAAGACAGGATTCCTGCTGGGCGCCACACCACGATACCAGCAGATCGGGGAGATAATCGGGGTCATCACCAGCGCGGCGGTCATGGGCGGGGTGTTGATCATCCTCAACGAGTCGTACGGTATTGGTGGAGCCGAGCTGTCGGCCCCCCAGGCCAACCTCATGAAGCTGGTGGTCGACGGTGTGCTGGCAGACACGTTGCCCTGGATGTTCGTGATCATAGGCATGGCGCTTGCCGCCATCGTCGAATTCGGATTCAGGCTGCCTTCGCTGGCGTTCGCCGTGGGCGTCTACCTGCCGGTGTCGCTGATGACCCCGATCTTCGTCGGGGGGATGATGCGCCTGGGGCTGACGCGCCGCTACGCCTCACGGGGGGCCGAGGGGAGCGAACTCGCCGAGAAGCGAGAGCGGGGCGTGCTCTTCGGCTCGGGGTTGATCGCCGGAGCCGCCCTTGTGGGCGTGCTGATCGGAGGCGCCATCTATGTGGTCGCACAGGTTACCGGAGATCCCACACGCGCGAGCCAGTGGATCCTTGGCCATGCCTGGTCCGAGGTTCTGCCCGGGTCTTCCGAGTTGATGGGCACGTTGATCTTCACCGGGCTGTGCGTCCTGCTGTGGCGCGCGGCCACCAGCGGGGAAACTGCCGAGGAATGACACCCCTGAGCGGCATGAGGAACTTCGCGGCGAGCGCCCTGTTGTGCGCATTGGTCGCGTGCGGCGGCGAGCAGCCGTCGGAGACGCCCGAGACGATTGCTCGCGAGATCTTCGTCGAGACCTATGTGGAGTTGCGCCTCGCGGCGCTGCGCGCACCGGACGGCCGCATCAGCCAGTCTGCGCGCGACGAGATCCTGGCGGCCGCAGGCGTCAGCGACGCCGACCTGCTGGAATTCGTGGATGCCCACGCACCACGCGTGCAGTTCATGGTTGACGTGTGGGGCGAGATCGACGACACCCTGAGAGTACTGCGCACCCGCGAGGCGAATCCCCCATCCTGACGCGAGGCGTGAGGCGGAGTGGCTCTCCTCTCACTCCCACTCGATGGTGGCCGGCGGCTTGGAGCTGATGTCGTAGCTGACCCGGTTCACCCCGCTGACCTCGTTGATGATGCGCGTGGAGGTCCGCGCCAGCACGTCCGGGGGAAACCTGTACCAGTCGGCCGTCATGCCGTCACGCGAGGTCACCGCCCGCAGCGTTACGGCACACTCGTAGGTGCGCGCATCACCCATCACGCCGACGGAGCGCACGGGCAGCAGGACCGCGAACGCCTGCCAGATCTCGTCGTAGAGTCCGGCGGCACTTATCTCTTCCAGGAAGATGGCGTCCGCCTCACGCAGGATGTCGAGCCGCTCGCGTGACACCTCGCCCAGAATGCGTACCGCGAGCCCCGGCCCGGGGAACGGATGGCGCGCCACAAACGCCTCCGAGAGCCCAAGTTCGCGCCCTACCCGGCGCACCTCGTCCTTGAAGAGTTCCCGCAGCGGCTCGATGAGCTCGAAGGGCATATCCTCCGGGAGCCCGCCGACGTTGTGATGGGTCTTGATGGTCTCGGATGGCCCCCGCACCGACAGAGATTCGATGACGTCCGGATAGAGTGTGCCCTGCACGAGAAGTGACGCGTTCTTGCCCGCTTCCCGGGCCGTGCGCTCGAACACGCGGATGAACTTCTCTCCGATCACCCTGCGCTTGCGCTCCGGATCGCTGACTCCCGCGAGCGCATCCAGAAACTCCTGCTGCGCGTCCGCGACGATCAGTTCCAGGCCCATGTGCTTCCGGAAGGTCCGCTCGACGCCTTCGCGCTCGTCTTTCCGCAGCAGTCCGTTGTCGACAAAGATGCAGGTCAGGCGGTCGCCGAGGGCGCGATGCACGAGCGTCGCGGCAACCGAGGAGTCGACGCCGCCGGAGAGCCCGCAGATGGCGGACCGCTCCCCCGCCTGCTCCCGGATGGCGGCGATGGTCTCGCCGATGAAGGCGCTCGCGGTCCAGCTCGGCCGGCACCGCGCGACTCGAAAGAGGAAGTTGGAGAGCATGTCATCGCCACGGCGGGTGTGGGCCACTTCAGGGTGAAACTGCACCCCGAATATGTCCCGGTCCTCGGCCCGAAAGGCCGCCACCGGCAGGCTCTCCGTCGCCGCGATGGCCCGATACCCGGCCGGCGGCTGGTCCACATGGTCGCCATGCGAACACCACACCGTAGTGGGATCGTCGCGCTCGAAGCCCGCGAACAGGCCTTCGGCTTCCCCGATGCGCAGTTCGGCACGCCCGTACTCGCGTTTGCCGTACCTCACGCGCCCGCCCTCCAACCGCGCGATCAGCTGCATGCCGTAGCAGATCCCCAGGATCGGGACACCCAGATGGAGAAGCTCCGGTTCCGCGCCGGGGCCATCGTCCTCGTAGACCGAGGAAGGTCCGCCCGAGAGCACGATCGCGCTGGCCGCCCAGCTCTGAATCCACTCCAGTGAGCGGGTCGGCGGGTGGATTTCACAGTAGACCCGTTCCTCGCGGATGCTACGTGCGATGAGCTGTGTGAACTGCGATCCGTAGTCGAGGATCAGCACCCGGTCCCGCGGCTTTGCGAACGTCATGAAGGAATCCTCTCTTCACGAATCAGGTCGTCGATCCGCAGGAGCCACGTCAATATGCCCGCGCCCACGCCACCTCCATCCGGGCGGCGCCACCGCCGATGCACCGGGACGGCCGGTTGGAAGATGCAAACTCCTCGTCCGGGATGACTCGGATCGTGGCTCCGGTCGCCTGCTTGACCCTCTCCTCCACGGCCGGGTCGCCGCTCCATCCGGTGTACACCAGCCCGCCCCTCGACTCGAGAATCTCCTGCAATTCGCCCATCTCCGAGACGCCCCGGCAGGAGTTGGCCTCCCGCCGGCTGCGGGCGGATTCGAGAAGGTCTGCATGGAAGGCGTCCAACAGCGCGGGCAGAGTCGACACCGCCTCGTGCAGGGGAAGAAAGCGCTTGCGCTTCCCGTCGGGGAACGGAAGGCGCCGGGCCAACACCACCTGTTCCTTCGCCACATCACGGGGCCCGATCTCCGCCCGGAAAGGCACGCCCTTGCGTTCCCATTCGTAGAACTTGGCCCCGGGATTGAGGTGATCGCGCTCATCCACGCGCGTGCGCACCCCTGCGGCAACCAGCTGATCACGGAACTGGTGCGCTTTCTCCAGCACCACCGAGCGCTGCGCGTCGTTACGCCAGATCGGCACGATCACGACTTGGGCCGGAGCGATCCGCGGCGGCACGACGATCCCGCTGTCGTCGCCGTGGGTCATCACCATCCCCCCGACCATGCGCGTGGAAACCCCCCACGAGGTATTCCACGCGTATTCCTCGCGTCCTTCCTCGCTCTGGAAGGTGAGGCCGAACTGCCGTGAGAAGTTCTGCCCCAGGAAGTGAGATGTCCCAGCCTGGAGCGCGCGGTTGTCCTGCATCAGAGCTTCGACGGAATAGCTTCGCACGGCGCCGGCGAACTTCTCGGATTCGCTCTTCAGCCCGCTTACCGGCGGCATGGCGATCCACTCCTCCTGGAACTTCCGATAGACGCCGAGCATTCGCCGCGCCTCCTCTTCGGCCTCCTCCCGGGTCGCGTGCGCCGTATGTCCTTCCTGCCAGAGGAATTCGGAGGTGCGCAGAAAGAGCCGAGTGCGCAGCTCCCAGCGCACCACGTTGCACCACTGGTTCAGCAGAAGGGGCAGATCGCGGTAGCTCTGCACCCATTTTGCGTACATGGAATAGATGATGGTCTCGGAGGTCGGGCGGATGACATAGGGCTCCTCGAGCTCCTTGCCACCGGCATGGCTGACGACCGCCAACTCCGGCTTGAATCCTTCGACGTGCTCCTTCTCCCGCTCGATGAAGCTCATGGGGATGAGCAGGGGAAAGTAGGCGTTTTCGTGGCCGGTCTCCTTGAAGAGCCCGTCCAGCCCCTGTTGCATCAGCTCCCAGATCGCGTATCCCCAGGGGCGGATGACCATGCACCCCCGCACCGGGGAGTGATCGGCCAGCTCCGCACGCTGCACGACGTCGTTATACCATGCCGAGAAGCTCTCGCTTCTGGGTGTCAGCCGCTTGTCTTCAGCCATCTGCCTGATCCTGGATGTTGCCCGCGCCGCGAGGGGACGGGTTCCGTTTTCTCTCTCTGCGCAATACGAAGAACCCGGGGACGCTGAAGAGCAAGAGAGAGGAGATGTACCACGTTGCCCGGAAGGGAGCATCCGCCAGCTCGCTCAGCAGCAGCGCCACCAGCGCGCCGCCGCCCAGCGACATCGCCGCCGCCGCCGCGAGGATGACGTACTCCAGGATGTTAAGCCGGCGCACGGCACGCGCCATGTACCTGCGTACACCCCGGTTGCCGCCGGCTACCATTCCGGCGGCGCTCCGTGATAGAAGTAGACCCGGTGGCCGGTTCCGCGGGTTTCCCCAACCTCGCCGTGCCAACCCTCCACCGGAAGCCACTCCCCCCACGCCACGGGAACCAGGCGCCCCTCGCTCTCGCCCTCCCTGCCCATCGCCTGGTATGCGATTGCCCGTATCGCGACCAGAGTAGAGTCACTGGCCGCGCGTTCCGGCAGCAATGCGCGCAAGGCCCGGCTGAGCTGCGTGCGCCCGGCAGGCTCCTGGACGAGCAGGTGCAGCGTGAGCCGCCGCTCCAGGACGGGATCGGGGACCTCATCGAACAGCAACAAGGGGGCGGACTCGGCATCGTCCGCGCCGAAGGACGGAGGAGGCGCGAAACGCGGAGAGTTGGGTGGCGAGTCCTCCCCCGTATCGGGTGGCCGATCGGGCGAACAAGCGCCGGAGGCCAGCAAGAGGAGAAGCATGGCGCGCGCCGCGACCGAACGCCCGAAGCGCGTCCACGCCGGGCCGGTGAGGGGGGTCATGGTGTCAGCCTTCCCTGGCGCAGGTCGGCCAGGGGCACTTCGCGCTGGCTCCCTCCGGCCATTTCGCGGACCACCGCCACGCCTCTCCCGGTTTCCTCGGGGCCCAGCAGGATAACTCTTCGGGCGCCCTGCCTGGCCGCCATGGAGAGCTGCTTCCGCACCGGCCGATGCTCGAGGGCGTATGCGACACGTGATCCCGACTCTCGCAGCGCATGGGCGATCTCCCGCCCGAGGAACCGTTCCCCGCGGACACGCAGGCGACGAAACAGTCTATCGAGGTCCCTGCCTCCGGGAACAGTCCCCGGTCGCGCAGGAGTTCCGTGAGCACGACGTCTCCCATGCCGAAGCCCACCGCCGCCAGCGACTCGCCCCCGACGCGCTCCAGCAGGCGATCGTACCGGCCGCCGCCGCATATGGCGCGCAATTCGCCTCGGCGGTCGAAGAGCTCGAAGACGATTCCGGTGTAGTAGGCCAGGCCGCGCACGATGCGCAGGTCGAAGCGGAGGAAGGGGCCCAGCCCCATGGCAGTCAGGTCCGCCTGATACCGGCGCAGTTCAGAGAGGCCGGCAGCCACGGTTTCGCGTTCTCCCAAGAGAGTTTCGATCACATCCAGCCCGGAAGCCTCCAGGATCTCGAGGAGCGAGTCCACCCCCTGCTGCCCGAGGCCGGCCGATGTGCTCAGCCGGGCCCGCGTCGCGTCGGGTCCCACACGTTCGTACTTGTCGATGGCCGAAAAGGCGGCAGGAATCCGGTCCTCCGGTACCGCGAGCGCGGACAGGATCGCCGACAGCAGGCGGCGATCCGATACGCGTGCCACAAAGTCGTCGGATCCCAGTCCCAACCCGCGGAGCGCGTCGATGGCCACCGCCAGGACCTCGGCGTCGGCACCCGATCCGGCCTCACCCAGGATATCCACGTTCCACTGAAAGTGCTCGCGCAGACGTCCCCTCTGCTGTCGCTCGTAGCGAAACAGCTGGGGAATAGAGAACCAGCGAATGGGCTTGGCCATGGCTCGGCTGCGTTCACCGAGCATGCGGGCGAGCGAGGGGGTCATTTCCGGGCGAAGCGCAACTTCGCGGCCGCCCTTGTCGACGAACGTGTACAGCTGGGCGACGATCTCGTCGCCGCTCTTCTCCCTGTACAGCTCCAGCGGCTCCAGCGGCGGCCCGTCGTACTCCTGGAAGCCGTACCGCCTCGCCACGCTCCGCCACGTACGGAAGACATGTTCTCGCTGGGCTAACGCGTCCGGATCAAAGTCTCGAAAGCCCGGAAGTCTGGGGAAAGCTTTCCCTTTCGGCATGGCGGCGAATCTACGCGTTTCGTTGCACGCGTCAAACCCGCGCAGTCGTCGGAAACGGCTCGAGGCCGAGGGTGGCGAGGGCGCTGCCCACCGTATGGCAGGAGCCGGTAACGACCACGGTGCCGCCGCGCGCGCGCTCGGCAACCCGGGCCAGGGCGCGTTCGAAGTTCACTTCCACTTCGAGCGCGAACCTGGGAGCGAAGGACGCCGCGACTCGCTCCGGGTCCCAGCGCCGCTCTTCGGGCGCGGACGGAGGCTGGGTCAGGATGGCGGCATCGGCAGAGGAAAGAAGGTCCGGCAGCATGCCGCCCCAGTCCTTGTCTCCCAGTATCCCCGCCAGGACCATCAGCGGGTGCGGCGGCCGGAGCGACCGAAGCGTGGTGGCCAGGGTCTCCATGCCGGCGGTGTTGTGTGCCACGTCAAAGACCCAGGTGACGCCGCCGGACACCACCAACTGCACCCGGCCCGGCCAGCGAACCGCCGCCAGGCCGCGCACGACGGCCTCCCGCCCCGGGCGCAGCGATGCGGGCAGCGATTCCAGCGCCCGTACCGCAAGCCCCGCGTTTGTCGCCTGATGTACCCCCGCCAAGGGCACCGAAAGCTCCATTTCGCCCCACGATGCGGTCCGAAGCCGAAAGCTCGTGCGAGCGCCCGTCACCTCCAGGCAGCGGATGTCCCGGCCCGGATCGAGTGCGAAGAAGGGAGCGCCCATCCGCTCCGCCTTCTCCCTCAAAAGGCGCCGTATGGCATCGTCGGTCTCGCTGGTGTGAAGCGAGACCCCGGCTTTGACGATCCCGGCCTTCTCGCGCGCGATGTCCTCCACGGCATCGCCCAGATAGTCCGCATGGTCGAGCGAGACGTTGGTGATGCAGGTCACCTCGGGGACGATCACGTTGGTCGCATCGAGACGTCCTCCCAGCCCCACCTCCACCACCGCAACGTCAACGTGCTGGTCGGCGAAGATCCCGAACGCCAGCGCCGTGGTCGCTTCGAAGAAGGTCGGCCCGACTCGGTCGACGGGCCCGTGCAGCCTGGCCGCTACGCGCGCCATCGCATCATGGCCGACCGGGCAGCCCTCGACCTGGATGCGCTCGCGGAAGTCGCACAGATGGGGTGAGGTGTAGAGCCCGACACGAAGCCCGGCCTCCCCCAGCACGGTCGCGCACATCGCCGCCACCGACCCTTTGCCGTTCGTGCCACCGATGTGAATCGAGGGGTAGCGTGCCTGAGGCTCCCCCAGAGTCGCCAGAAGGGCGCGCGTCCGTTCCAGACCCCATTGAACGCCGTGGCCCAGTCGGGGAAAGAGCTCGTGCCTCGTGGGAGCGCCGGCTTTCACCGGTGAACCCACTCTGCGAGCGCGGGGCGACGCCCGGCAAGCCTCATCCCTGGGGCTTCCACCCCGCCCACATGTGGCGCAGCAGAAGCGCCACCGTGGCCTTCAGCTCCTTGCGCGGCACGACGCAGTCCAGCATGCCGTGCTCCAGAAGGAATTCCGACCTCTGGAATCCGTCCGGGAGTTCCTGGCGGATGGTCTCCTCGATTACGCGGGGGCCGGCGAACCCGATGAAGGCGTCGGGTTCAGCGAGGTTTACGTCGCCCAGCATGGCGTAGGAAGCGGTCACCCCCCCCGCCGTGGGGTTGGTCAGAATCGATATGTGGGGGAGACCGGCTTCGTGCAGCCTGGCCAGCAGAGTGGCCGTCTTCGCCATCTGCATAAGCGAGAGAATCCCCTCCTGCATGCGTGCTCCGCCGGAGGCGCTCAAGACGACCAGGGGGATCTGCTCCTGAAGCGCCAGGCCGATGATGCGCGCCAGCTTCTCTCCCACCACCGAACCCATCGATCCGCCGATGAAGGAAAAATCCATGACCCCCAGGGACACGGGGATGCCGTCAAGCTTGCCCAAACCCACGATCACGGCTTCCGGCCGTCCCGCCCGCTGCTCCGCCACCTGGACACGCGCCGCATAGGGCTTGGAGTCCACGAAGTCCAGCGGATCGGCGCTGGCCAGGCCAGCATGCTTCTCGTGGAAGGAATCCTCGTCCATCAACAGGCGCAGATACTCCGACGCACCGAATCTGAAGTGGAAGCCGCATTCCGGACAGACCGACAGATTCTGGGCGAGCTTCTGACGGTACAGAATGGCGCGGCACCCCGGACACTTCTTGAAGACGTCACTCGGAACATCCCGCCGATCCGCGGCGCGCAATGGCTTCTTGGGCTTGTTGAACCAGGCCATGACTTGCTCTCGTCGACGCCGAGCCAGGACGGATGGGCGACGCCGTACTGTGGTTTCAATCCTGGTGGGCAAGCCGCACGGCGAGTGCTGCAGCCACCCAGCACATCAACAGAAAAGACCCCCCGTAGCTGATGAACGGAAGGGGAATCCCGGTCACCGGGACGAGTCCGACCGTCATCCCGATGTTCACGACGATGTGGGTAACCCAGGCGCCGAAGATACCGAAGATTACGAAGCTGGCAAAGTGACTGCGCGTAATTGTGGCCAGGCGGATGAGCCGGTACAGGACCAGGCCGAAGACAAGAAGAACCAGGATCGTGCCCAAAAAGCCGAACTCCTCGCCGACCACCGCGAAGATGAAGTCGGTGTGCTGCTCGGGAAGGAAGTTGAAGCGTTTCTGCGTTCCCAGGGTGAACCCCTTGCCGGTCAGTCCCCCACTCCCGATGGCCACCTTGGACTGGATCAGGTGGTAGCCGGCCTCTCGCGGATCCTGGCCGGGGTCCAGAAACACGAGCACGCGGTTGCGCTGATAGGGCGCCAGCGACTCCCACAGAAGGCGCGCCACCGTGCCCACCGCCAGATTGAACACCAGCACGGCCACGTATTCGAAGGGATAGAGACGCGATCGCCGCAGGTACAACAAACCGATGAGAGCCACCATGTAGGACGAAAACAGCCAGGTATTGAAGGAGGCGACAAGCGCGATGCCGGGGCTTACCAGAAGGAACAGGTAGGTCAAGGGAATTCCTGCCCAGAAGAGCACCGCCACCAGGATGCCGATGAAGGCAATCGCTGTTCCCAGATCGGGTTGAAGAACGACCAGCGCGAGTGGAAGCCCGATCAGAGCGCAGGGCGCGAACAGGTCGGCGAACTGCCAGGGTCTCCCGGCCCTGAGCCCCGGAGCTTCGGAACGGGACGCCATCAGCCGCGCCAGCGCCAGGATGGCCGCGATCTTGGCCACTTCAGCCGGCTGGAATTGAATTCCTCCCACCTGGAGGAAGCTGGCCACCCCCGCCGCCGTTCCGCGGCCGGTGCCCACCACCAGGGTGGCCGCGAGCAGGACCACGGCCAGGACATAAGCGGGGATGGAGGCCCATTCGATCCAGTTGCGCGAGATGCGGGTGAGTATCGTAAAGGCGATCAGAGCAAGCAGGAGCCACACCAGCTGCCGGACCCAGGCGCCTTCCACGATGGGACTGGGCACATTCAGCTCGCCTGTCGAATAGATCATCGCGACGCCGAAGCCTGAAAGCGCCAGCAGAGCGAGGATGAGACCGCTGTCGAGCGACCAGTTGGAAAAGAGGGATCTCACCGGCAGGGGGCGGACACGCGACCTGAGGTCATCGACGCTCCCGCTCCCGCTCCCGCGCCCGCGCCCACGGAGCCGGCGTACCCGTCTGCCTATGTTCACGCAGAGTCTGGATGGTGTCGGTGGGGATCCCGTACCGCTTGCGCAGGAAGTAGTCGACAGACTTGGCGACCAGCGGAGCCGCCACACCCGATCCGCTCTCTCCGAATTCCACCATTGCCACCACCACGATCTCGGGCGGCTTTTCCCACGGACCCGCGATGCCCGCGAACCAGGCGTGGTTGCGCGTCGCATCCTGGGCGTTCTGGACGGTGCCGGACTTGCCCGCGAGATCCCAGTGCTCCAGAGATGAATAGTACGCCGTCCCCCCCACTTCGCCCACCACGCGCCTGAGACCTTCCAGCAACACTTCTCCGTGCTCCGGAGAAATCCCGATGTCCCATGCCTCGCCCGGATCGTCGCTTCTGAAAATGCGCGGCGCAGGCGCTCTTCCCCCGCGGGCGAGGGCCAGGTAGAACTGCGCCATCCCCAGGGGAGTCTGATCGTTGGGGCCTTGTCCGATCGCGATGGACAGGACCTCCGACTCGTTAGGGACGTAGCCGAAGCGGCTCTCCCAGAACCCCAGGTCACGGGGGAACACGCCCGGGGATTCGCGCGGCATGTCGATGCCGCACTGGCGGGCGAAGCCCATGTCGGTCGCGGTTTGCACAAGGCGCTCCAGGCCGATCCGCAGTCCCAGTTGGTAGAAATAGACGTTGCAGGAGTGCTGGACGGCTCCGATCAGATCAAGCGCGCCGTGACCACTCCCGTTCCAGCAGCGGAAAGTCCGGTTTCCGTAGCGAAACGTGCCGGTGCACGCCCGCGGCATGTACTCGTGCGGATCCACCAGCCCGAGCTGCAACCCAATGGCGCCGACGGCCGCCTTCCATGTCGATCCCGGGGCGTAGCGGCCCACGATCGCGCGATTGAAGAGTGGCTGCGAAGGGTCATTGTTCAGTGACGTCCAGTCGTCGGGATCGATGCCCCCGACGAAGCTGTTGGGATCGAAGGTCGGAGCTGAATACAGAGCGAGCACAGCTCCGTCTCTCACATCCAGGGCAACGACGGCGCCGCGCATGCTGTCGGGGAAGATGTGATGGATCCACTCCATCAGGTCCAGGTCGAGGTTCAGCTGGATGTCCACACCTGGCTCGGGCGCCTGCTCCACCCGGCCCAGGGGAGAATTTACGACCCGCCCGAGTGCGTCCACTTCGGTGTAGCGCACACCTCGTTTTCCCTGAAGCAGAGCCTCGTACTGTCGCTCTACGCCCTCCTTGCCCACCGTCATTCCCTGCGTGTACCTCGCGTACCGGTCCTCCTCCAACTCGGCTGCCGTGATTTCACCCACATATCCGACCAGGTGGGATACCGCCCGAGCGCCGTGGTAGTATCGCTTGGGGCGCATCTGGATAACGACGCTGGGGAGCTCGGCACGGTGCTCCTCCAGAATGGAGACGACCTCAAAATCCGCGTCTCCTTCCACAAGCAGCGGCTGATAGGGTTCGCGTCGGGCCCGCTCGAGAAGTTGGGCGGCCCTCGCATCATCCAGTTGGAGGTAGGGCCGCAGCTCCTCCACCGTGGCCGCCATGCCGCCGGGAGTCGTAGAGGGAAAGACGTGCACCGAGTAGCCGGGAACACTGCTGGCGATCACCCGGTTGTTTCGGTCGAAAACAGCTCCTCGCGAGGCATCGACGGGAAACGGGCGGAGTCGGTTCGAGTCCGACTGAAGGCCGTAGGTGTTGGACTGCAACACCTGGACTCGGAAGAACGCGACGGAGAGAATGGCGAAGAGCGCCACGAGGACCCCGACAGCGATGTGCGCGCGGCGCTGGACCTCGGACTCGGCAACGTTCAATGGACTCACGATTCACTCTCACCAAGAGGACCGATGACCTTCACGAGAAGCCCACCCACCAGGCCCACATAGAGGGCGGCTGGCACCGCATCCAAAACCATCGACTCCACAAACCCGCCTGCGAGACCGTCCCTCAGCTGCAGAAGCCAATGGACGAAATCACGCAGCCACTTGCCCGCAACCAGGTAGACGAGGATAAACGAAAGGGATGTCGTGGTGACGAAGAGCACCCTCGTCTGTGCTCCCAACATGCCCACAATCGTCATCGCCGCCGTATTCGCTCCGAAGGCCACAAGTACGAATGCATCCTCCAGGATACCCAGGGTAAACCCGATTCCGGCTGCGGTTCCGACTCTTACTCTGCGAACGCTGAGGAGAAGCGCTACGGCGAGCAGATCGGGAGCCCAGGCGCCGATCCCCAGGCCAAGGCGCAGAAGGAAGTGGAGGAAGGTGAGCGCCAGCGTAACCGCGACTACAGCGCCCGCACCCATCCCGGGGCGCTGGCCACGAAAAAAACGGCGTTCAGTCGCCGCCATCGCAAGTTGGCGAGCGCGGCAACTCGGCCTCTGGAGAGCTGGTGCGGGCGGGAGATCCGTTCTCGTGGAACAGGAGAGAGAGGTCCAGACCGCTCGGCCCGGTGCCGGGGGAAACGTCCACCAACGCGTGCGTTACGGATGCGGGGTGAACGGACGGATAGACCCAATAGCTTCGGTGCCACCCCTCTTCTACCTCGGCCAATCCCCCGATTAGCCCCACCGGCACCCCGCGCGGAAATACACCGCCGCGGCCACTGGTAACCACAAGAGCACCGTCGGCAAGCTCGCGGTAATAGGGGATCCCCGTGAGAACGAGTCGATCCACCTCGCCGAAGGGGGCCGCCTCGGGCCCGGCGATGCCGTAGAGTTCTCCGTCCTCGGTCATGACGGAAACCCGGAAGTCGGGATGGGTCCAGTCCATGCCGATCGAGATGGTCGCGTGGGCTTCGATGACCCTGCCCGCCAGTCCCGCGGGGGTGATGACCGATGACGACGCGTGGACGCCGTCATCCCGTCCAAGGTCGAGCACAAGAGTCCCCTGAGAGCCCACGTTACCGGGGCGAAACACGCTCGCCGGACCATACGTCCTCTCCATCCTGCCAGCCAGCCCGCTGAGGGCCCGCAGACGCCGGTTCTCCTCCAGCGCCGATACATTGTTCGCGATCCAGGCGTTCAGGGAATCCAACCGGGCATGCAGTGCGTCCGCCTCGACCCTCCTCAGCCGCGCGACCGAGACGGCACTGCGGAAACCCACGAACGGACGCAGCAGTGTCAGACGGATACTCGACGCGACATTCTGCTGCAGCCCCGTAGGGATGAGGTAGAAGGCGAGGCTCACGACCAGGAATGCAGCCGCCAGAAACAGCTGCCCTCGCCGTCCGTCGCCGTTGGCATCGCCGTGTTCCCGCATCCAATCTACCAATGGAGCCCGGGCTGTCCGCTACGCCGCCACCCGGAGCGCCAGACTCGAGAGAGCAGTCAAGGCGTCAGCACCTTGCGAAACGTGTGAAGGTCTTCCAGGATCCGGCCGGCCCCCCGCACGACGCACGTCAAGGGATCATCATCAACGTGCACGGTGAGATTCGTCTCGAAGGTGATCAACTGGTCGAGGCCCTGGATCATCGCCCCGCCCCCGGTCATGAGAAGCCCCCGGTCCACGATGTCCGCGGAAAGCTCGGGTGGCGTGGCTTCCAGAGCCCGGCGAACCGCGTCGACGATGGCTCTGATAGGCTCCTGAATCCACTCCCGCACTTCGGACGAACCGATGCGGATCATCTTGGGCATCCCGCTGACCAGATCGCGGCCCTTGACGTCCATCTCCTGCTCGTCGCCGGTATCGAAGGCGGAGCCGATCCGGATCTTTATCTTTTCAGCGGTCGACTCGCCGATAAGCAGTTTGTAGTGCCTGCGCACGGCATCTTCGATCGCGCTGTCTATCTTGTCACCGCCGACTCGAATCGATGTGTTGGCGACGACCCCGGACAGGCAGATGACCGCGATCTCGGTGGTGCCTCCCCCGATGTCGATGACCATATTGCCGGTAGGCGTCTCGATGGGCAGTCCCATGCCGACCGCGGCCGCAACCGGTTCCACGACCATGTAGACGGACTTCGCGCCCGCCATCAAGGCAGAAGAACGCACGGCCCGGCGCTCGAGTTCGGTGATGCCCGAAGGCACGCCCACGACCACGCGCGGCTTCATGCGGAAGATGCGCCGGGACGTGACCTGCTTCAGGAAGTGACGCAACATCATTTCGGTGATGTCCACGTCGGCGATCACGCCGTCCTTCAGCGGACGTATGGCCTCGATATCGTCCGGGGTGCGTCCGAGCATGAGCTTGGCTTCCCGGCCGATGCCCAGAATCTTGCGCGACTCCCTCTCCACCGCGACGACGCAGGGCTCGTTCACCACGACGCCTTCGCCCCGGACATATACGAGAGTGTTGGCGGTTCCCAGGTCAACTGCGATGTCGTGAACGGGCACCAGGCTTGGGCGGGACTTAAACCAGCTCGTTAAGGCTAGCACTCTAACCGTCTTGAGTTTGGGAATTTGGCAGGTGGGAGCACGCGAGAGGCGCATGCATGTCGGTCTTTGCCACGGCCCCGCATCTTAAGGTAAGCGATGACCCGGAGCAAGCTTCCGAACAGGCCTCCCCAGGGGCCTCCGAGGGCGGATTCTCAGGCGATCGCCTCAAGGGTGGAGCTGAGTTCGGCGCACTTCAGGCCGATGGCGGCGGCTACCTCCGCGTGAACAATCCTGCCCTCGACCACGTTCAGACCGCGGGCAAGCGCGGGATGATGGTGGCAGGCGTCC
This sequence comes from Longimicrobiales bacterium, assembly GCA_965237885.1. Taxonomy (GTDB): domain Bacteria; phylum Gemmatimonadota; class Gemmatimonadetes; order Longimicrobiales; family Gaopeijiaceae; genus BD2-11. Next base: position 3,780,309 of record CBDEGN010000002.1, read on the forward strand.
TTCCAGCCCCTGCGGGCCAGCTCGAGGGCATAGGGCAACGTGGCGTTGGTCAGTGCCAGCGTGCTCGTCCGGGGCACACAACCCGGAATGTTGGTCACACCGTAGTGGATTACGTCGTCCACGACGTAGGTGGGTTCCTCGTGGGTGGTTGGCCGGATGGTCTCGACACAACCACCCTGGTCGACGGACACGTCCACAATGACCGAGCGGGGGCGCATGGTCCGGAGATCCTCCTCGAAGACTAGAGAGGGCGTCCGGGCCCCGGGCAGGAGCACGGCCCCGATGACGAGATCCGAATCACACAACTGCTTGCGAACCGCATAGCGCGTGGAGAAGAGGGGGTGGACATTGGCGGGCATGACATCCGCGAGATGGCGCAGCCGGGACAAGGAGGTGTCCAGTACGGAGACCTGCGCCCCTAGCGCCGCAGCCACCTTCGCCGACTGCGCGCCCACAACCCCCCCGCCGAGGATCAGGACCTTTCCCGGCATTACGCCCGGAACCCCCCCGAGCAGAACGCCGCTCCCGCCCGACGGGCGCGCCAGGTGGCGGGCACCCTCCTGCACCGCCAGCCGCCCCGCGACCTCGCTCATCGGAGTGAGCAGGGGCAGTTCGCCCCTGTCGGTGGCGACGGTTTCGTAGGCGATCGCCACGGCGCCGGACTCCATCACGGCGCGCGTCAGCGGTTCGGAGGCCGCGAAGTGGAAGAAGGTGAAGATCACCTGGCCACGCCGCATCCAGGGCCATTCTTCCGCGAAGGGCTCCTTGACCTTCAGGATCATGTCGGCGCGTGCCCACACCTCCTGCGTGGTGCCCACCACTTCGGCACCCGCCCGCTGATAGAAGTCGTCGGTGAAGCCGCTGTCGAGGCCGGCGCCCTGCTCGATGAGAACCTGATGGCCGGCCCGAGTCAGGGCCTCGGCACCCGCCGGTACCAGTGAGACGCGGTATTCGTGGAGCTTGCGTTCTCCGGGGACACCGATCAGCATGGAGCCTTGCACCTCGATGGTGTCACGGACCCATACGAAGCACGCACTGGCGGTCCGGGTGGAAGAACTCGGCGGCGGCGAGAGCGATCTCGGCTTCGGTCACGCGGTCGATTCGCGAGAGCAGCTCGTCGAGCGTCGCGAAGGGCTCCTCATGCAGCGCGAACCCCGCAAGCCGGTACAAGCGGGCGCCGGGACTCTCCAGGGAGAGCATGATCTGTCCCTTCACCTGACTCTTGATCTGGGTCAGATCGTCCGCGGGAAGACCGTCGCGAGCCACGACCGCCAGCTCGTCCCGGATCGCATCGATGACCCGTCGGGCGGCATCGTGACGGGTGCCCGCGTAGATGCCCGAGATTCCCCCGCGCGAGTAGAACGACTGGAAGGTATACACCGAGTAGGCCAGCCCCAGCTCCTCCCGGATGCGCCGGAACAGCCGGGAACTCATGCCGCCTCCCATTGCCGCCCCAATCAGCACCAGAGCATAGCGCCTCCGGTCGGCTCTGGGCGGCGTTACCGTTCCGGCGACGATGTGAGTTTGCGCCGCGTCCCGGTGGATGTGGATTTCCCGCCCTTCCAGGAAGGCCGGTTCCGCGACGGGGGCGGCGGGAACGCCCTGCCCCGCGGCCGCGAAGTAGTGCGCGGCCAGTTCCACGACCTCCTGGTGAATCACATTGCCGGTGGCTGCAACCACAATGCCGTTGGCGTGGTAGCGCGCTGCGTGCAGGTCGCGCAGGATATCACCGGTGATGCCCGACACGGTTTGCCGGGTTCCCAGAATCGATGCGCCGTAGGGGTGCCCGTTCCAGAGGTTCGAGCCATGCACTTCGAAGGCGAAGTCCTCGGGCGTGTCTTCGACCGATGAGATCTCTTCGAGCACGATGTCACGCTCGAGATCCAGGTCCTCGTCGCGCAGCTTCGGAAAAAGGACGAGGTCCGCGAGGACATCCAGCGCCTGAGGCAGGTGTTCGTCCAGCACCCGGGCCTGATAGCTGGTGTGTTCCCGGCTCGTGAACGCGTCCAGGGAGCCGCCCAGACACTCCAGCGCAATCGCGATCTGCTCGCGTGAACGGTGTTCCGTTCCCCGGAAGACCATGTGCTCGAGCAGATGGCTCGCGCCCAGCACCTCCTCGGCGTCATGCGCCGATCCCTGGCAAACCCACACACCGACCGCCGCGGAACGCACGCCCGGAATCGATTCGCTGAGAACCTCGATGCCCGAACTCAGGTGGGTGCTGGCCATACGGCCCATGGGACGGGCCTGGCGGCCGTCACCGGCCGCGAGCACCGCCGACCCGGTTGACACCCGGGGACGGTGGCGGCAAACGGGTATCACCCGTGGACCTGAGCGGACTTCCCGGGATGGGCGTTTTCCGCGAGCGCCGCCCGCCTGGAGAGTCGCAGCCGACCCTTTTCGTCAATGGCGAGCAGCTTGACCTGCGTGATCTCCCCCACCTTGAGCACGTCTTCAGTCTTGCCGACGCGCCCTTCGGCGAGTTCTGAAATGTGGCACAGCCCCTCGGTCCCGGGAAAAATCTCGATGAAGGCGCCGAAGGTGGTCGTGTTCTTGACCGGCCCCTCGTAGATGCGTCCGACTTCGGGCTCCTGACAGATCGCCTCGATCATCTCGCGGGCGCGAATGCCGGCCTCGCCCGAGACGGCGGCAATCTTCACGACACCGGAATCCTCAATGTCGATCTTGGCTCCGGTATCATCTTGTATTGCCCTGATCGTCTTTCCTTTAGGCCCAATGATCTCACCTATCTTCTCAGGATTGACGGTGATGGATATGATGCGCGGGGCATACTGGGAGAGATCTTCACGCGCCGAAGCGATGGCGCGATCCATGGCATCGAGAATGTGGAGCCGGGCCGTGCGCGCCTTCCCGAGCGCCTCCTGCATGATCTCGAGGTCCAGCCCCTCGATCTTGATGTCCATCTGGATCGCGGTGACACCCTTGCGTGTTCCGGCCACCTTGAAGTCCATGTCGCCCAGCGCGTCTTCCATTCCGAGAATGTCGGTGAGGACGGCGGATTGGTCTCCCTCCTTGATCAGCCCCATCGCCACGCCCGCGCAGGCAGCGCCGAGCGGAACCCCCGCATCCATCAGGGACAGCGACGCCGCGCAGACCGAGGCCATGGACGACGAACCATTCGACTCCAGAACGTCGGAAACGACGCGGATCGTGTAGGGGAAGGTGTTGTAGTCCGGGAGCAGGGGCTGGATGGCCCGTTCGGCCAGATTGCCGTGCCCCACCTCCCGTCGCGACGTGCCGCGGATGGGCCTCGCCTCGCCAACCGAGAAGGGAGGAAAGTTGTAGTGCAGCATGAACGACTTGGTGGTCTCCTCGAGCGTGTCGATCGAGTCGATGCGCTGCTCGTCGCGCGAGGTGCCGAGCGTCACCACACCCAGCGCCTGCGTCTGCCCGCGCGTGAAGAGCGCCGAGCCATGCGGCCGGGCCAGCACACCCACCTCACAGGAGAGCTCGCGGACGTCGTCGACTCCACGCCCGTCGGAGCGCTCCCCCGCCTCAAGAATGCGCGCGCGCATGTGTTGCTTTTTGATCTTGCGAAGGACGCGGGCGACGGCCGCTCGCGCTTCCCCGCTCTCCGCCCCCTCGGTCTCGAGACGATCCGCGACTTCGTCACCCACCGAAGCCAGCGCCCCGGCCCGGGCCTGCTTCTCCTCCACGCGTAGCGCGGCCACCACCCCATCCCGGGCGAGCACCTCCACCCGATCGACCAGGTCGCCAGCCGGCTCGACGTTGGTCCATTCCATCTCTTCTTCGCAGGCGCCCGCGATCAGATCGCACTGCATCGCCACCAGTTCCCGGATGGCTTCGTGGGCGGCTTCCAGCCCCTTGAGGAGGTCCTCTTCGGGAACCTCCACGGCCGCACCTTCGACCATGGTGATCGCCTCTGCGGAGCCGGCCACTACCAGGTCCACATCCGAATACTCGAGCTGCTGGAAGGTGGGATTCACGATCCATGCGCCCTGAATCCGGCCCATGCGCACCGAAGCCACCGGAACCCGGAAGGGGATCTTCGACATGTTCAGCGCCACCGAGGCGCCGAGCAGGCCGAGGACGTCGGCGTCATTCTCCTGGTCTGCGCTCAGGATGTAGCAAATGACCTGGGTTTCGTTCATGTACCCGTTTGGAAACAACGGGCGGATGGGTCGGTCGATGGAGCGTGCGGCCAGGATTTCCTTCTCGCCCGGGCGCCCTTCCCGCTTGAAGAAGCCTCCCGGGATCTTGCCGCCGGCGTAGGTCTTTTCGCGGTACTCCACCGTCAGTGGAAAAAACGGAAGGTGGGTGGGTTTGGTCTGTGCCGTCGCGGTGCACAACACCATCGTGTCGCCGAAACGCACGAGGCAGGCACCGTGTGCCTGTCTCGCCATGCGTCCTGTTTCCAATGCGAGGGTGCGCCCCGCGAACTGTCTTTCGATTCTTTTTAGCATTCTCTGGCCTAGTGGCGGAGACCGAGGTCCGCGATGAGTTCGCGGTACTTCTCGTAGTCGGTCCGCTTCATGTACTCAAGGAGCCGCCGTCTTCGGCCTACCATCTTGAGCAGACCCTGGCGACTGTGGTGGTCCTTCTTGTGCTGATCGAAGTGACCGCGGAGATGATTGATGCGGTGGGTAATGATCGCGATCTGGACGGGGGCGCTGCCCCGGTCGCTGTCGTGAGTCTGGTACTTGCGGATGACTTCTTCTTTTTCGAATCCCATCACGGGACCGCCTCCTCAAGAGTCTGAACGCTACAAGGGAAGCCAAGGTGTGAACCCTCTGACTTGTAATACAGCGTGCAAATCTAGCCATAAGGGACAGCTGCTACAAGACACGTGCCGGGTCTTGCCGCCTCGCGCGCCGAATGTATCAGCTTCGAGCAAGCGCCGCGTCGGTTTTGGCAGCCATCACGAAGTCGTTCACATGAAGGTTGCGGATCTTGTGGGTCCACCAGGAGACGGTGACGCGTCCCCATTCGGTCAGGAGGGCGGGATGGTGTCCCTCCTCCTCGGCAAGCGCACCCACTCGGTTGGTGAACGCCAGGGCCGCCACGAAGTCAGGGAACGCGAAGACACGTTCCAGGCGGGGGATGCCATCGCGTTCGACGATCTCCCAGTCGGGGATCTGCGGACGAAAGGCGGCGATGTCAGCGTCGCTGGCGGGCGGTGCACCCACCCGGCAGGCTTCGCAGGTTCGTCGGATCAGTTCGGTCATGGTGTCATCCCGCTTCAGTTCGGGGGAAGGTGAGCAGCCAGGATCCGGCGCGCACGGTGTACATCCTCGTGCATCTGCGCGATCAGCGCCGCGACGGTGCCAAAGGACCGGACACCCCGCAGCCGCTCGATCAGATCCACCTGGAGTTCGGTACCGTAGAGGTCGCCGCAGCAATCGAGAAGATGCACTTCGATAGTGGCCGGCGAGCCCGGGAACGTGGGACGCGGCCCGATATGCAGGGCTCCGTCGTAGACCCCTCCCGGCAACCGGGCGCGCACCGCATAAATCCCTTCCCGGGGAACCAGTTTGTTGGAATCCGAAATCTGAAGGTTGGCGGTGGGGAAGCCCAGGTGCCTGCCGCGCCCGTCTCCGCGCACGACCACGCCGCGAAGCGAGTATGGACGTCCCAGCCCGGAACGTGCCGCCCCCACATCCCCCGCCAGCAGTGCCTTGCGGATCCGGCTCGAGGATACGGGATCGCCTCCCGCCTGGATGGGAGGCACGACCTCCACGCCAAACCCCAGCTCCGCGCCGATCGCTCCCAGGGTATCGGCATCTCCCGTGCGTCCTCTGCCGAAACCGTGGTCATACCCGATCACGAGTTCCCGCACCCTCATGCGCGCGACGAGAATCTCCTTCACGAATCTTCCGGGGGTATAGCGGGAGAGAATCCGCGTAAACGGAAGGAAGACGACGTAGTCCAGTCCCGTCTGCGCCAGAATCTCCTTCTTCTCGATCGGTGTGGTCAGGAGCCTGGGAGCGACTTGCGGTCTCAGGACGAGTAGCGGGTGCGGCCAGAAGGTGACCAGGACGCTCGGCCGCCCCGTACGCCGGCCACGGCGGCTGATCTCGCGCAGGACTTCCCAATGGCCCAGGTGGACGCCGTCGAAGGTCCCCACCGTGGCCACGCTTCCCTGCTCGTACGGCGGGAGGGATGGCAACGTGCCGGGGTCGATGGCCTGATTTTCCTCGGCCGGGAGCCCCGTCACCGAAACACCTTGCGCGGTCGGAGCACCCCGCCCCGCCCGCAGCCGATGGCGACGAGGCTGCCGCTCTCGAGTACCACGACAGGGTCGGCGTCGGGTACTGGCTCGGTGGACGGCTCGACGGCCTGTCCGCGGGCAAGCCGCGCGGCGTCTTCCCCACCGACCTGGACGGTCGGGAGATGCGCCAGCGCTTTTGCAGGAGACAGGTACGCAGTCGATGGAAAGGCGTCGCCCAACCCGTTCGGTGCGGCGGCCTGGCCAACGCTCATGGAGCCCACCGCCGTACGTCTGAGCTCAGTAAGGTGGGCCCCCGTTCCAAGCGCCTTCCCCAGGTCGCGCGCCAACGCGCGAATATAGGTCCCCGAGGAACACCGTACCGTGAAGGTGACGAAAGGCAACGAGCAACGGACCAATCCGATTTCGTAGACCGTCACCGGCACCGGGTCGAGGCGCACCACCTCCCCGCGCCTGATCCTGCGGTGCGCCGCCTCGCCTCGCACTTTTTTTGCGGAATAGCGCGGGGGAGTCTGCCGAGTCACGCCCCGGAAGGCGTAGAGGGAATCTCGCACGGTGCCTTCGTCCAGTTCCCGCCAGCGCGAGTTCCGCTCCACCTCTTCTCCGTCCAGGTCATGCGTGCTGGTGGACACACCGAGCCGGGCGGTGGCGTGGTAGCTCTTGTCCATCCCCGACAGGTATTGCGAAATGCGAGTGGAGGAGCCGAGACAAAGTACGAGCAAGCCCGAGGCGAAGGGATCGAGCGTCCCCGCATGGCCGATGCGCCGCAGACCCAGAGCCGTGCGCGCGGCGCGCACGATGTCGTGGGATGTTGGACCCGGCGGCTTGTCGACCAGAAGCACGCCCTCGCGGGGCCGGCTCACGCCTCTTCCCCGTCCCCGCCCGGGCGATCTCCGGGCAGTATATCCTTGAGAATCTCCTCGATGCGCCAAGCGTGCTCGAGTGACTTGTCTTCCACGAAGCGCAGCTCCGGCACCCGACGGATGTGGAGTTCCGCACTCAGCGAACCGCGTATGAACCCCGACGAAGCAGCGAGCCCCTTCATCGCCTCCTCTCGCTCCTTGTCGGTGCCCTCCAGCCTGACGAACACTCGCGCAAAGGCAAGATCCGGCGTAGTCCGAACTTCTGTCACGATCGGAATGCCCACCCGGGGGTCTCGAACTTCGATGCGCAGGACGCGCGTGATCTCGCGCTGCAACTGGCTGTTCACCCGGGCGAGCCGTCGCGTCATCTGTCCTCTAGGATGGAGGTGACGAAGACACGCCGGGACGGCATTGCGGGCCTTGGCGTTGGCGATGCCTCAGACCAGTGGATCGCGAGCCGCCAGAACGACGACCCGGACGTCTGCCTCCACGAAGCGAGCGAGGTTGCCACGCATGGAGTCGGCGTGCCGCCCTTCCGTGGTCACGAAAACCGCGGTCAACCCGGCCCTCGCGTGCACGTCCAGCAGATGCGTTTCGGACACGCCGACGTTGAAGCGGTGGCGCATGCGATCCTTCAGGGAGCGAACCACGCTGCGCTTGTCCTTGAGCGAGATGCTTCCCGGAAGCAACAAATCCCAGGAGATCGCCCCGATCACCACGGCCGGCCTGGCGCCGGACCGCCAGGGGCCTCATCGCCCGGCGGCACTTCCGGCCAAGGTGCGCGCGAACTCTTCAACCACGAAGCATTCGATGACATCACCCACTTTCACATCGTTATAGTTGGCGACCCCGATTCCGCACTCCAGTCCTGCGCGAACCAGCTTTACGTCATCCTTGAATCTCTTGAGCGAAGCGATTTCGCCTGTATAGACGACGATCCCGCTCCGGATCAAACGCACCGTCGCCTGGTGCTCGATCAAGCCTTCGCCGACATAGCAGCCGGCGATCGTCCCTACCTTCGTCACCTTGAAGGTTTCCCGCACCTCGGCGCTTCCGACCACCTTCTCGCGACGCTCGGGAGCAAGCATGCCCTCGAGGGCGGAACGCACATCGTTCTCCGCGTCGTAAATGACGTCGTAGATCTGGATATCCACGTCTTCGCGCTCGGCGAGCTGCCGGGCGCTGACGTTGGGTCGCACGCGGAAGCCGATGATCACGCAGCCCCCGGTACGCGCCAACATGACATCTTCCTCGTTGATGGCTCCGACGGCGCGATGGATGATCTCCACCTGCACTTCGGCGGTGCTGAGTCGCTCGAGCGTATCCGAGACGGCCTGGACCGAGCCATCCACATCCCCCTTGATGATGAGGGGCAGGGTGCTCACCTGACCCGCGGACAGGATCTGGGAGAAATCGCCAAGCTTGATGCCGCGATCCTTGATGCGAAGCAGTTTTTCGCGCTCCAGCCGCTGCCGTGTAGTCGCGATCTCCGAGGCGCGCATGGCCTCCATGACCTGGAGGGTGTCGCCGGCCTGGGGCACGCCCTTGACACCCAGAATCTGCACAGGGATGCCTGGACCCGCCTCTTCGACCACCGACCCGCGCTCATCAAGCAAGGCACGCACACGACCATCGTACTTGCCGCAGATGAAGTCGTCGCCCACCCGCAGGGTTCCCTTCTGGACCAGGACCGACACGACGGATCCCTTCCCCACGTCCAGTCTGGCCTCAATGACAGCGCCGACTGCCGGGCGATCCGGATTCGCCTTGAGTTCGAGCAATTCAGCCTGCAGGAGGACCTTTTCCAGAAGGTCGTCGACGCCGGTTCCATCTCGGGCCGAGATCGGTGCCGTGAGCACATCACCACCGTAGTCTTCCACAGTGACATCGTGGCTCAGCAGCTGCTGCTTGACACGGTCGGCGTTCGCCCCCGGCAGATCCATCTTGTTGATGGCCACCACGATGGGAACACCGGCGTTGCGGGCGTGGGAGATTGCCTCGATGGTCTGCGGCATCACGGAATCGTCCGCCGCAACCACCAGGATCACGATGTCGGTAACGTCGGCACCGCGCGCGCGCATCGCGGTGAAAGCCGCGTGACCCGGGGTATCGAGAAAAGTGAGCGAGCGTTCCGGGTCTACCTCGACGTGATACGCGCCGATGTGCTGAGTGATGCCGCCAGCCTCGCCCGCAACAACGTTGGTATGTCTGACCGAGTCGAGCAGCTTGGTCTTCCCGTGGTCCACGTGACCCATGACGGTCACGACCGGCGGACGCGGCAGCAGATCCCCGGGATCGTCATCCGCTTCCTCAACGTGCTTCTCCGGGGCGCCGTATTCCTCCTCGCGCACCGCCGCAAAGTTGAACTCGTCCAGCAGCATCTCGATCTGGTCGAAATCCAGCCTCTGGTTGATCGTCACCATGAGGCCCAGGCTCTTGAAAGCGGAGCCTATGAGCTCAGTCGAGGAAACGTCGATGAGGTCCCCGAGTTCGGCCACCGTCAGGAACTCGTTGACCCGAACCGTGGTAGCTTCGCGCTTCTCCTCTTCGCGCGCCTGCTCGCGGGCCGCGTCCATTTCCTCAACCGTCGGGCGCGCCTGGCGACTCTTGCGCCGACGGCGGCCGCCAGCCTTGAGTTCCGCCAGGACGCGCTGAAGGTTTTGCTGCACCGCGCCCTGATCGACCCTCTGCCGCCTCTTGCCCTTGCCTCGCTTGCGCCTTCCGTCCGGACCGTACCCTTCGGCCTGAATGCGCACTTGTCCTCCGGGGCCGGCACTGGCCGCCGGAGCCGGCCTGGCAGACTTGCGCACGACACGGCCCGGACCTTCTGGATTCTGGCTGCGTGCCGAGCGCAGTTTCGGTCGCTCGACAGCCGGAGACTCCTCTGGAGGGGTCGAGGCCGAACCCGTGTCCGCCTCCGGCGGAGCAGCACTCCCGGGAACGGCCAAGGATTCCGGCGGAAGCTCGGCAGAGAGGGCAGACGTGGCAACTCCCGTTGTTCGTTCCGGTGCAGACCCCGCCCCCATGGACCCATCCACGCCGATGGGCGTGGAGCCCGCGACGGCTTCCGCGCCTTCGCTTTCCGGTGTCCGTCGGGGCTCTGCCCCGGTGTCCATCGAGTCACCCGCCCCGGGAACGCCGAGCCCCGCGGCGGCGGTGACTCCTGAGACTGGACTTGCGGCAGCCGGCTCCGCGAGCCCGTCGGACTCCAGGGTGCCGCCGGCCGCGCCGGGATCAGCTTTCGAGACGTTTCCGTCGGCGGCTGTAGCGGAGCCGTGATCTCCGGTGGCGGCCCCGTCCGGGCGTGAACGCCCCCCGGGCTCGCTCACCGGCCCGCGGGCACCCGCGTCCGGCGACGATTCGAGGCTGTCCACCCGCCCCGCGCGAGCCTCGACCGCTTCGTCCTGCGAGGCCCCGGCGTCGACGGGCTTCGCGCTCTCCGTTGGTGCGAGTGCGTCCACGGAGTTTGCAGACGACCTTCGGCCATTGTCTACCGTGGAATCCGGCCCCGCGGGCTGGACTTGCCCAACATCGGGCTCGGTCCTCCTGGACCGCCGGACCCTGACCCGGCGCCTTCGCCGGACATGGGTCGATCGGACATCCTCGAGCGCGGACCGCACCGCATCTCGGGTTTCGCCTCCGCCCTGCCGCCGCTCGCGCTCAATCCGGGCCAGCAGGCGTGAAACATCGTCACCGGGCACGAGGTCCCTGTCTCCGTGCAGCGCCACTCCCATCTTGCGCAGCAACGTCAACAACGTCCGCGCCGAGACGTTCAAATCCTTCGCAAGCTCGAACACCTGCATGCTTTTGGACTTCCTCTCTGGTTGGACTTCTTCGCCCGGTGCCCGCCCCTGATCTACACCGTGCCGCTACCTTACCGATTCACGCGCGGGCTCGCCATCGGGATAAGCTTCGGGCTCTCCCTCTTCCTCGCCCTCGATGACGGTCAACTCATCGATCAACGTGACAATCTGATCCACAGCATCAACGGAAAGCCCCGGTATCTCCAGGAACTCTCCGCGCTCCAGGTTGATGATCTGCAGGAACGTCGTATATCCCGCCCCGCTCAGGGCCTCGAGGGCATCCGGCGGCAGTTCCAACTCCGCGAGTGGAAAATCGGACGTCTCGTAGTTGTCGTCCGTCTCTCGGAAGAGTGCGCTGTCGGTGCCCCGTTCGAGCCACTCGCGAGAGCCGTAGAGGTCGATCTGCCAGCCGATCAACTGTGACGCCAAGCGCACGTTCTGCCCGTTGCGGCCGATCGCCAGCGAAAGCTGGTCTTCATCCACGATCGCCGTAATTACCTGCGTGTTGTAGTTGCTGATCACCTTGGCAACGCGCGCGGGTGCGAGCGCTCTGCGGGCAAAGACTTCCGGATCGGGATGCCAGGGCACGATGTCGATTCTCTCGCCGCCCAACTCGGAAACGACCGCCTGGACCCGGGATCCCTTGAGTCCCACGCACGCCCCCACCGGATCGATCGACTCGTCGCGCGATGACACCGCGATCTTGGTCCTGCCTCCGACTTCCCTGGCCTTTTCACGGATATCGACGATGCTCTGGTAGATCTCCGGAACCTCGAGGCGGAACAGTGACTCGACAAAGACCGGATCCGCTCGCGACAGAATCAGCCGGGGACCCTTGGGAGACTCCTCAATCTTCTTCAGCACCGCGCGAATCGGGTCGCCCTGGCGGAACCGTTCACGCGGGTTCTGCTCCTTCCACGGGATAATCGCATCCGCGTCCTTCGCGAGGTTCAGCATCACAACGACCTTGCCGCGCTCGATCTGCTGTACGTCGCCGGAGAGCAACTCCCCTACCCGGTCGGCAAATTCCTCGCGGATACGGTCGCGCTCGTTCTCCCGGATGCGCTGGATGATGCGCTGCTTGGTCGCCATGACCGCATTGCGCCCGAACTCCGAGAAGTCCACGGGGATCTCCATGAGATCTCCGACCTCGAAGGTCTCGTCGTCCCAGCGGGCTTCCTCCAGGGAGATCTCCGCCGACCTGTCTTCCACGTGTTCCACGACTCGCTTGAGCACGACGATATCGATCTCCCCACTCATATCGTCGACCTCGATCTCGGCACGCACGTTGGGCCCGTGGATGCGCGCGAGACCCGCCATGATGCCGTCCTGGACCAACTCGTTGAGTTCGTCCACGGACAGGTTCTTGGTGGCGGCCATGTCGCGAAATGCCGCGAGTATCTGTCCCGAGTTCGCTATCATCTACCCTATTCGCCGTGCCGAATTGCAGGGGCCCGGCTCCTTCCCGCGCACCCGGAATCCCCATTCGGACGCGCCATCTTCACGCTGCGCGCCCTATTCGCCGGGTAAAAAAAAGTGGGGGCCACTGGCTCCCCACTCTCAAGGTCGTCGGCCGACGACCCGCCCGGACCCAACACAATAAAGGTTTGTCTCGCCCCGTTCAAGAGCTTATGACGGTGGCCCGCCCGGAGTCCGGCCAACGGCGATTCAATCGGCGCGGCGATCTCTCCTCTCAAGGCGCTCGACCCTGAGCGCCAGGCGGTCAAGCTGGCCCCGCAACTGGTCCATCTCACGACGGGTTACGAAATCGAGGCGTTGACGGGCGGCTTCAGCGGCGTCCTGCGCCCGGGAGACCGCGCCCCGGAGTGCGTCACGGGCCGCCTCGCTGTCCGCACCGCCCTGTCCGCGTGTCTCGGACAGCGTCTCCCGGATGGCCTGTTTCAGCGCAGAAACGAAACCGAAACTCTGGCGTAATCCGTCCCGAATCCCCTTCCTCCCGCGGCCTTCGCCGCCATCTGCGCCATCCTTCATGTGACCTCCAATCGTCTTCGCCAGCGGATCCGGGTTCCGGGTGCGAGGCGGCCTGCGCCGCTAGCTCACGCGCTCAATGCGCGCCCCGAGTCTTCGCAGGCGCTCGTCAATATTCTCGTAGCCGCGCTCGATCTGGATGATGTTGTGGATCTCGCTCGTGCCGCTGGCTCCGAGTGCCGCCAGGAGGATCGCCATGCCTGCCCGGATGTCGGGGCTCTCCAGGCGTCCTCCGCGCAGCCGGGCTGGCCCAACGACGACCGCCCGATGCGGGTCGCACAGGATGATCTGTGCCCCCATCGATACCAGCTTATCCGTGAAGAACATGCGCGACTCGAACATCTTCTCGTGCACCAGTACGGTGCCATGGCACTGCGTCGCCGCAACCAGGGCGATCGACGTCAGGTCGGCGGGAAACGCCGGCCACGGCCCGTCATCGATCTTCGGCACATGGCCAAAGGCGTCCTGCCTGACGGTGGACTCGCGAGCGCCCCGGATGACCAGCGAACGCCCCTCCGTCTCGCACTCTATGCCGAGCCGGCGGAAGCCCAGCAGGGTCGATTCGAGGTGCTCCAAGGGAGCTTCCTCGATGACCAGGTTGCTGCGCGTCACCGCGGCCAGGCCGATGAAGGAACCAGTCTCGATGTGATCCGCCCCGATCCTGAATCGGGCCCCCCCGAGTTCGGGCACACCCTCGATATCGAGCACATGGGTCCCGATTCCCCGTATACGGGCACCCATGGCGTTCAACAGACGACACAAGTCTTGAACGTGCGGCTCGGCCGCCGCGTTTCGAATCTCGGTTCTGCCCCGCGCAAGCGCCGCCGCCATGACCGCGTTTTCGGTCCCCGTCACCGACGGTTCGTCCAGGAAGATCGACGCCCCCGTCAGGCCCGGGGCGTAGATCTCGAATTCCTTTCCGAGACGTACGCGAGCCCCCATCGCCTCCAGCGCCATGAAGTGGGTGTCCAGGCGACGGCGGCCGATCACGTCACCTCCCGGAGGCGGGAGCAGGACGCGCCCAAAGCGCGCCAGCAGCGGACCGGCCAGCAGAATGGAAGCGCGGATGCGCTCGGCGAGTGCGCGGGGGGGACGGACCTCGTTGACGCGGCCGGCATCCACGGTGATGGTGTTGGGCGCGTCCCAGGACACCTCCGCCCCCAGGGCGTCAAGGATTTCCGCCAGCGCCTCGACGTCCTTGATGCGCGGGACGTTTTCCAAGGTGACGGGCTCGGTCCCCAGAAGGGTGGCGGCGAGGGCGGGAAGAGCTGCGTTCTTATTGCCGGCGGGCCGTATGCTCCCCTTGAGGGGATGGCCGCCTTCGACAAGGAAGTGTGCCATTAGGTTCGGGTCGGCTGGGTCATGGACAGGAAAGGACGGGGCTCCCGAGAGAGGATTGGCGTTTGCAAGGTGGTTGATCGTGGAGTGCCCCGCCCGCTTTTTCTGGGCGAACATAACAACTCTGTCCGCTCCGTGGCTACCCGCAAACCGGGTCCACGCGGAGATCTTGCACTGCCACCCGAGCCTACGCTAGTATCGCAGTGCGATCGTGTACAAGTTATTGTCAGAAAACCAGATGCGACGCGCCGTACTGGCCTTCGCGCAGGGCGTGTGCCCCATTCAGTCGAGTCCGGAGCCATTCCTGATCCTTCCATGAGCCCGAGTACGTGGACGATACCGACCCTGGTTTCCAGCGGCCTGGCCTGGCAGGAGCCGCCGAGGGACACAGTCCTGATGACGGACGCGCCCTGGGGGCTCGCGATGGCCACTGAATGGGGTCTTCTCGCGCTCATCGTACTCGCCTCCGTCCAAGCCGTGGTACTGCTGTTCTTCGTGTGGCGGGTGGACCGTCTGGCCCGCCAATTCGGCGCCATCACACGCAAGATCGCGGCCGGGAGCGAACCGGTCCTCGAGCGAGCGGCCAGCATCGCGGACAACGTCGAGCACATCACGGGAGCGGTACGCGGCGACGTGCACCGCCTGACCGGTTCGGTGCGGGCCCTGTCCGATCGCCTGGCACAGGCATCGGAGCACATGGAAACGCGCATCGACGAGTTCAACGCGTTGTTGGAAGTGGTGCAGAGCGAAGCGGAAGAGGTGTTTCTGGATACGGCTTCAGCGGTTCGTGCCGTGCGTGCCAGTGCTCGCGCCCTCGATCCCGGGCGGGGTACGGCAGGCAACGCTCGGGCCGAGGGGAGCGTATCCTCCGACGGACTGGCCGGCGAAGAATCGGCCGACGTTGTCGACAGCGCCCGGGCGACGGGCGGACTCGCTTTCCCCGGGGACGCCGGAGGGTCGGACGGTCGGGCCGGATAGGTTAGCGGTGGTGCGCCGGGCTACGAACACTCTCACCCATCGCTGGCCTCCAGCGCTGCGCGCAGGAGCTGATTCACACGCCGCGGGTCCGCCTTGCGCCCGGAAGCACGCATGACCTGGCCGACCAGGAAACCGAGCAGACGGGTCTCTCCCTCCCTGTAGCGCGCAGCCTCGTGCGGATGCGCCTCGATCGCCTGCGCCACCCACCTCTCCAGCACGTCCTCCCGGCGGATCTGGGCCAGGCCTTCCCGGTCCACGATGGTTTGCGGCCGTTCCCCCGTCCGGGCCATCTCGGCGAGGACGGTCCTGGCCGTCACGGCAGACAGGGTTCCGTCGCTCACAAGGGTGAGCAGGCCGGCGAGCCTGCGCGGAGCCAGCCCCGGCAAGGACAGCTCGCCAACGCCCTGCTTGACCACCTGCAACACCGGCCCCATCACCCAGTTGGACACCACCTTGGGCTCGACCCGGCACGCCGCCACCGCCTCAAAGTAGTCGGCGAGGTCGCGGGACGAGGTCAGTACGCCGGCGTCGTAGGGCGGCAACCCGTACTGGCTGCGGAAGCGTTGGCGCTTGGCCTCCGGCAACTCCCGCAACGCGCTCCGGACCGATGCGACACGGTCGGCTGAAACGACGAGAGCGGGCAGGTCCGGGTCGGGGAAATAGCGATAGTCCTGGCTGTCCTCCTTGCATCGCATCGCCCGCACGTCACCGCGGGCAGCATCCCAGAGCAAGGTCTCGCGGGTGATGGCGATTCCCCGTGCGCGAACCCGGGTTTGGCGCTCGATCTCGACGTGCAGCGCCTTCTCGACACCGGAGAACGTGTTGAGGTTCTTGACCTCGGTGCTGGCCTCCAGGCGTTCACTCCCTTTCTCGCGCAGAGACACGTTCGCGTCCACGCGCAGGCTGCCCTCCTCCATGTTGCAATCGGACACATCCAGATACTCCATCAGTTGCTTGAGGCGCTGGAGATAGGCGCGAGCTTCCGAGGGAGAACGCAGGTCCGGCTCGGACACGATCTCGATCAGGGGAGTTCCGGTGCGGTTGAGATCCACAGCGGTAGCGGCTTCGAAGCGATCGTGAAGCGACTTGCCGGCGTCCTCCTCGATGTGTACCCGGCGAATGCGCACCTTCCGGCAACCGTCCAGATCGACCCGGCCTCCAGTGGCGAGCGGACGCTCGAACTGGGAGATCTGGTACCCTTTGGGCAGGTCCGGATAGAAGTAGTTCTTGCGCGCGAACACGGAGGTCTCGTGAATCGTGCAGCCCAGGGCGAGTGCCGCCCGCAATGCCAGATCGACGGCTCCCTGGTCCAGCACGGGGAGAGCTCCCGGCAAACCCAGGCAGACCGGGCATATCGCTGTATTGGGAGGGGCCCCGAATGCGGTCGGGTCCGCGCAGAACAGCTTGCGTCCGGTGTTCAGTTGGACATGGACTTCGAGGCCGATCACGACCTCCAGCGCTGTGTCCGTCATGTCGCCCGCCCAGGCGACGGCGCGGGGGGATGGCCCACGGTCCCAAGCTCGGCCTCGATGGCGGCGGCGGCGGCCAGCATCGTACCCTCCCTCCAGTGCGCGGCCATGAGCTGGCCTCCGACGGGAAGACCTGCCGCCAGCCCCACCGGCACGGAGAGCGCCGGCAAGCCGGCCAGGTTGGCGGTCACGGTGAAGATGTCCGACAGATACATCCGGTAGGGATCGTCCAGCCGTTCCCCGAGCGCGAAGGCCGGGGTCGGCGAGGTGGGAGTGAAGAGCACGTCCGCACCGTCGCGGAACACGCGTTGGAAATCACCCGCGATGGTGGCGCGAGCCTGCTGGGCGCGTCCGTAGTAGGCGTCGTAGTAGCCCGCGGAGAGGGCATAGGTACCGAGCAGGATACGCCGCTTCACTTCCGTGCCGAACCCCTCCGAGCGCGACATCTCGTACAGGGCGTCGGTGGAATCCGCGCCCTTGTGCCGTCGGCCGAAACGCACGCCGTCGTAGCGGGCGAGGTTGGACGAGGCCTCCGCGGGCGCGAGGATGTAGTAGGCGGGAATCGCGAGCTCCGTGTGCGGCAAGGACACATCCCGCACCTCCGCTCCCGCGCGCTCCAGTGCGGCGAGTGCCTTCTCCGCCAGCCGGCGGACCACGGGATCCAGCCCGGGCGGGAAATACTCACGGGGCACGCCAACGACGAGGCCGCGCACACCTCGGTCGCAGGCCGCGACAAGCGAAGGGACGGGTCGGTCGACGGAGGTGGCGTCGCGCGGGTCGTGGCCGCTCACCACCTCCAGCAGCGCAGCCGCGTCCCGCACCGTGCGACCGAGGGTGCCCACCTGGTCGAGGGATGAGGCGAAGGCGACCAGGCCGTATCGGCTCACGCGCCCGTATGTGGGCTTGATGCCCACCACCCCGCAGAAGGACGCCGGCTGACGAACCGAGCCGCCGGTGTCCGAGCCCACCGCCACCGGCACGATGCCCGCGGCCACCGCGGCCGCCGACCCACCCGAGCTGCCGCCCGGGACCCGGTCCCGGTCCCAGGGATTGCGCGTGGGGCCGAAGGCGGAGTTTTCGGTGGACGAGCCCATCGCAAACTCGTCCATGTTGGTCTTTCCGAACACGGTGGCGCCCGCACGGCGCAGACGGCGCACGACGGTGGCTTCGTAGGGGGAACGGAAGCCCTCGAGAAAACGCGACCCGCAGGTGGTGGGAAGATCGACCGTGGCAAGGTTGTCCTTGACCGCGACCGGGATTCCCGCAAAAGGTCCGACTCGCGGATCAGCTTCCTCACCCGCGTCGTCGCCGACCGAGATGAAGGCATTGAGGGGTCGCGCGCCACGCTCCCACGCCCTGCGCGCCGACCGGGCGGCAGCGGCCAGTGCGCCCGCGCCCGTCTGGCCTCTGCGGACGCGTGCCGCCAGCGTCGCTACGCCGACCCCATCCGGGTTCACGAGGACGCATCCGGCTGCTCGGGCCGCCCCGCCACCCCGGGCAGGCGTGGCACGACAAAGAAGCCATCCTTCCATTCGGGGGCAAACCGCGAGGGCGGCCGGGCAAGTGGATCGGAGCGGGTTTCGGCGGTCGTGTCGAGGTCATCTCCCGGGCCGGCTCGACGCGCGGGCTCCCCACCGGGTGGTGGATCATCCGGTGCCTCGACCTCCAGGGTGCGCCCCCCCAATACCGCCATGAATTCCAGAATCGAGCTCATGTCCCGGGCCATGCACTCGACCTCGCCTTCGTCCAGGCACAGGCGGGCCAGCCTCGCGATGTGACGGACTTCCTGCGTCGATACAGCCACGCCAAGCTCCGGAATAGCGGAATCTTCAGTCGAACGTTCTCTGCAGATCTGCGAAGCGCGCCACCAGCTTCTTCTTCCCTGCCTGGTCGAAATCCACCGTCACCTTCAGGTCGTGACCAAAACCCGAGACCGCCAGAATTGACCCGAAGCCGAAGGTCCCGTGGACGACGCGTTCGCCCCGACGGTATTCGGGGGCGTCCTGGTTCAGATCATCGTAGCCGGATGACTCCGGGTCGAACCGGATCGACTCGCGGTCCGGACGCCGAGTGCCATAGCCGTCCATCCCGTACCCGTAGCTGCGGCGGTATGCGTACCCCGACGCGGAGAATCGCGACGAAGGCCGGTACTCCACCAGGTGCTCGGGAATCGTCTTGAGGAACGAGGAGGGCCTCGCGGGCGCGCCCGCGCCAGCCCGCCATCTTCGAGACGCGTAGCTCAGGTACAACTTCTCCTCCGCCCGCGTGATACCGACGTAGAAGAGCCGCCGCTCCTCTTCCAGTTCCTCGGGGAGGTCCAGGGCGCGTGCCATCGGGAACAGTCCCTCTTCCATCCCCGCAAGGAAGACACAGGGAAACTCGAGGCCCTTGGCACTGTGAAGCGTCATGAGGGTGACGGCATCGGCCTCGTCATCGTGTGCATCGATGCCCGTAACGAGCGCCGTGTGCTGCAGAAAGAGATCCAGCTCGGTCAGCTGATCGGATGCTTCCTCTTCCAGGTCGTGCTCCGATGGATCGAAGCGGGAGGCGGCGGCAACCAGCTCGGTCACGTTCAACGCTCGCTCCTCGCCGCCCGTGCCCTCGCTACGCAGCAGGCGGCAGAGATCCAGTTCCGTGACCACCGACTCCGTGACTTCTCCCGCGCTGCGGTCAGACGCCAGGGCCGCCCAGCGGCGAACCATGCCTGCAAAATCCCTGAGCGCGCCCGCGGCCGAGGGTCGGGCAAATCCGGCTGCGGGCGCTCTCTCCGCGGCCTCCAGCAGGGTCAGCCGGCGGGACCTCGCCCAGATCCTCAACCGGCCCGTGGTGACGGCGCCGATGCCCCGCTTGGGACAATTGACGATGCGGTTGAACGCGTCTTCGTCTCTCGGATTGGAGATCAGGCGCAGATAAGCCAGAACATCACGGATCTCGCGTCTCTCGTAGAAGCGTACTCCGCCCACGATCTGATACGGGATGAAGCGCCGCATCAGCTCCTCTTCGAGAGCTCGTGACTGGGCATTGGTGCGATAGAGAATGGCGAAGTCCCGGCGCAGCCAACCGTTGGCATGCATGCAAGATTCGATTTCCTCCGCTATGCAGTGTGCCTCGTCGACCTCCGTCGCCGTCTGCAGGACGCTCAGCAGCTCGCCGTCTGCGCGACGCGTGTGCAGCGTCTTCGTCTTGCGGGCGCGGTTGCGGGCAATGGCCTTGTTGGCGGCCTGGAGGATGTGTCCGCTGGACCGGTAGTTGCGCTCGAGCCGCACGACGCGGGCACCGGGAAACATCGTTTCGAATTGGAGGATGTTGCTGATGTCCGCTCCTCGCCATCCGTAGATGCTTTGATCGTCGTCGCCCACCACCATCAGGTTGCCGTGGACGCGCGCCAACAGATCCAGCAGCCGGAATTGCGCGTGGTTGGTGTCCTGATACTCGTCCACCAGCGAAAAAGTGAACCGGTCCGCGTAATGGTGCAGGATGTCCGGACGGCCTTCCAGCAACTCCACCGGCTTCATCAGAAGGTCGTCAAAGTCGAAGGCGTTCTGGCGGGTCAGCGAGGCCCGATACTCGGGATACACTTCGGCCACCACCGCCGCGAGCGGATCCGGGCCGTCCGCGTTCCGCTCGTGGAACCGCTGCGGGCTCACCAGCGCGTTCTTGGCGCGGCTGATGACGCCCTGTACGGATCGCGGATTCCATTCATCCGGGTTCACGCGTACCGCCCGCTGGGCCTCTTTGATCTGGTTCAGGCTCTGTTCGGCATCGAAGATGGTGAAGGGTGCTACCCGGCCGACCTCGCCCGCGTGAATCCGCAGAAGGCGGGCGCCGAGAGCATGGAAAGTGCCGAGCCACATCCCGCGCGGCTCCTCACCGAGATACAGCGCGACCCGCTCGCGCATCTCGCCGGCCGCCTTGTTGGTAAAGGTGACCGCCAGGATGCGGTGCGGCGGAACACCGTGCTCACGCACCAGGTGCGCAATCCGGCATGTGAGCGCCCGCGTCTTTCCGGTACCCGCGCCGGCGAGCACCAGCAGCGGCCCTTCGAAGTGCAGCACCGCGGCCCGCTGCTCGGGGTTCAAGCCACCCAGATGGTCCACTGCGTCAGCCCTCAACCGGAAGTCGGATGCTGAATGTCGTTCCGGCTTCCCGCTCCGAAACCAACTCGATCCTGCCTCCGTGAACGCCTTGCACGATGCGGCGCGTCAGGGTGAGGCCCACCCCCCATCCACTCGACTTGGTTGTCACGCCGGGTTCAAAGATCTCGTCGCGCACGCCGGGATCGATGCCGGGCCCGGAGTCCGCGATGCGCACATCCACCCACTCCGCGGCCGGTCTGGAGCAAGCGATGGAAATCGTGCCTCCGCGCCCGGCCAGGGCGTCGAGCGAATTCTTCAGAACGTTTTCGAGGGCCCAGCTGAGCAGAACGTGGTGTCCCCTGACCGGCGGCAGGTCGCGGGGAACGCTGACGGCCAGCTCGACCTCCGATGCCAGGCTTGGAAGCCGTGAGCGCAAGTATCCCTCCAGCTCCGCGAGAACCTCCGTCAGGTCGACCTGGCCGAGAGCCGGCTCGCGCCCAATCAGCTCGAAGCGTCGCGTGACCCGCTCGAGGCGAACCACATCGTCCTCGAGTTCGTGCAGGATCTCGGCTTCGGAGAACGATCCGGGACGTTCGGGCGGGGGCAGCTTCAACACTTCCAGCCACCCGTGCAGCGACGAGATGGGTGTCCCAAGCTGGTGCGCAAGCTCGCGCGCCATGACCGTCCAGGCGCGCTCTCCGGCCACTCGCCGCTGGTAGCGCACCAGCCCCGCCAGCATGAGTACGACAAGGACGAGGCCACCCGCCTGCAACCAGGGAATCCAGCGCAGCCGCGTGAGAATCGGGGGCGGGCCGTAGTGGACGTGCGGCAGCCCGGGATCCCCCACCGGAGGGTTGCGCTGGTCCAGAGTGGCCATGTAGCTGCGAATGCGCGCCTGTCCCTCGGGCGTTCCGGGATCGGTCCGGAACGGGAGGTTCTCGACAGCCAGCACGGTGTCGCCGGGTCCGGCCAGCACGAACGGCACGCCCGACTCGGTGATAATCAGCTGCAACCCTCTCAACGCCCGGGTGGAACTGCCATCGTCGGGGTCGTTCAGCCCCCCCAGGACCTCCGCGTAGATCCGGGTGAAGATCTCACTGTCTGCACGCAGCGAGCGCACGATCTGCTGCGTGTAGAGGAGATACCAGGCCACCAGGGCCACAAGGAGCGCCGCGAGCCCGACGTACCAGCGCTTCGGCGACACTCCCTCGCCGCCCCGGTCAGGGATCCAGGCGACCGCCGCCGAGACGCTGTGCCAGCGGCTCGGGCAGGTTCACACTACCGTCTTCTTCCTGATAGCTCTCCAGCAGGGCCACCATCAGCCGCGGAAGCGCGAGCGCGGATCCGTTCAGCGTATGCACGAATTCCGGCTTCTCCCCCGGTCCGGGCCGGAAGCGCAGATTCCCGCGTCTTGCCTGATAGTCCGTCGTGGTGCTGACACTGGAGACTTCCAGCCAGCGGCCGACTCCGGGCGCCCAGACCTCCAGGTCATATGTCATGGCCGACCAGAAACCCAGGTCTTCCGTCGCCAGACACAGGACACGGTAGGGAAGCCCCAGGCGCTGGAGAATCACCTCCGCCTCGCCGGTCATTTCCTCCAGCGCGTCGCGGCTGCGCTCCGGGGTCTCGTAACGCACGAGTTCCACCTTGTCGAACTGGTGCACCCGCAGGAGACCGCGCGTGTCGGCCCCCGCGGCTCCGGCCTCCCGCCGAAAGCAGGGCGAGTAGGCAGTGTAGCGGAGGGGTAGTTCGTCCCTGGAGAGGAGTTCCCCCCGGCGCATGTTGGTGAGGGGAACTTCGGATGTCGGAATCAGCCAGAGATCGTCTCGTGACGTGACGTAGGCATCTTCCGCGAACCTGGGCAGATGGCCGGTGGCGGTGAGGCTTTCGCGGGTAACCATGTACGGCACACGCACTTCGGTGTAGCCATGCTCGTCGACGTGGAGGTCGAGCATGAAGCCGATCAACTCTCTCTGGAGACGCGCGCCCCGACCCGTGAGCACGGGAAACCCGGAGCCCGAGATCTTCGCCCCGCGCGCCAGGTCGAGCAGACCCAGGCGCTCTCCCAGCTCCCAATGCGGGAGCGGCTCGAAATCGAAGGTCCGCCTCGTCCCCCAGGTCCGAATCACGGCGTTGGCGTCCTCACCTCCGTCGGGAACTTCCGCCAGCGGCAGGTTGGGGATGTCGAGCAGGGCTGCGCGGATGTGCGCCTCGGTATCCGCAACCACCTCCTCCAGTCCCGCAATCCGCCCGCTCACTTGCCGCATTTCGGCGATCAGATGATCCGCGGGTTCGCCCGTCCGCCTCAGTTCGCCGATGCGACGGGAAACGGCATTGCGGCACGCCTTGAGCTGGTCCGCTTCCCCGATCGCCGAGCGGCGCCTCTCGTCGAGAGCAAGAAGATCTTCAATCAGGGCATCGCCGCCGGATATCCCGCGTCGCGCCAGTCCGGTCCGCGCCAGGTCCGGTTGCGCGCGGATCATCCGGAGGTCGAGCATGGCCTTGCGAATGGTTGGGGAGAAGGAGGATTCAGGGGAAGATGTCCGGCTGCAACTTGCGGCTGTTGCAGACTCCGTTGGTGTCGAACACGAAAAGCAGGCTGCGTTCCACCGGATTCAGCTCCAGGGGCATCATCTTCGCGAAGTGGTTGCAGAGCTGGCCGTAGTTGGAACGCAACCGACGCGTGCGAACCACATAGAGGCTTCCGAGATGCACCGGAACCGCCCGGTCGTCCACATACACATCGTCGTCGTCGGGGGCCCTCTCAATATCGTTGAAGTTCTCTCCGGCCAGTTCGACCAGTCCCGCATCCGATTCGACCCCGAAGAAGCCGGGAGGCAGGAACATCGCTTCGTCGCCTTCGACGTCCACAGCCAGATCCCAGGAAGACGTGGTTGCGGGCGCCTCGATGCGAACCGTTCGGCGCCCGCCGAAGTCGAAACCGGCTTCGACATTGGGCTCGGGCCGGGAGATGGCATACAGGCGCACGGTGTCCGCGGAGGCGATCCACTCGAGGGCGAAGGGATCCCTTCCGCACCCGGTGGCGGCAACCATGATGGAAAGAAGGATGATGATCCGGAGCAAGCGCATGACGACCGTGTTGGGCCACGAGGAACAGGAAAGGGTTGCAACGAGGTAACAACCGTTCCCGAAGCGCGCCAAGACTACTCCGACGGCTTCAGCGGGTCAACCCTGGAGAGGTCGATCGTGTTGATTTTACCCCCTGCGGCGGGTAAGTTTCCGCGTGCATTCTAACCCGCATTGGCGAGCGGCGTTGACTCCCACCGACCCCCACCTCCGGGTCGTCATCCTCGCGGGTGGCACCGGCTCCCGGTTCTGGCCCGCCAGCACGCCGGCGCGACCCAAGCAGCTCCTTCCCCTGGTTTCGAGCCGTCCTCTGGTCGCGGATACCGTCGCGCGCGCGCTCGGGCTGGTTGCGCCCGACCAGCTGCATGTAGTGGCGGGCCGGCACCTGCAGCAATCTCTGACCACCGCCCTGCCGGAGCTCTCCGCATCTTCGTTCCTGTGGGAGCCGGTGGCGCGCAGCACGGCGCCGGCGCTGGCCTGGGCGACCTGGCGCGCGTGGCGGAGCGATCCGGACGCGGTGATCGTGTCGCTGCACTCCGACCATCTCATCCGACCCGCCACGGCGTTCCAGTCGCTGCTTCGGCGGTGTGTCGAGGTCGCCGCGAGCCAAGGCGTCCTGCTGACCGTGGGAGCCAATCCCGACCGCCCCGAAACCGGATACGGGTATCTGCAGCCCGGAAGCCCCCTGGACAGAAGCGACGGTTTCGCCGGTGAGGACCCACCCCCTCGGCAGGTAGTACGGTTTCACGAGAAACCCGACGCCTCGCGGGCGGCCGACTACATCCGGCGCGGGTTCCTATGGAACACGGGAATCTTCGTTTGGCGGGCATCGTCGTTTCTGGCTGAACTGCATGAACACGCGCCGGAGATCGCCTCCCTGCTTCCACGGCTGGAGGAGGGAGATGTGGAAGGCTTCTTCCGCAGGGCTCCGGCGATCAGCGTGGACGAAGCCGTGCTGGAACGCAGCCAGCGGTGTGCCACACTGCCGGCATCCTTTCATTGGGACGACATCGGAAGCTGGGAAGCTCTTGCGCGAACACGGGAACCCGACGCTCAGGGCAACTCGGCTGCCGGCGATATCCATTTCATGGAAAGCAACGGAAACATCGCCTACAGCGAGGGTGGACCGGTCGTGCTATTTGGCGTCAGGGACCTGGTCGTGGTCAACGCGGGGGGCGTGACGATGGTTACCACTCGCAAGCATGCCCGCCAGCTCAAGCGGCTCGTGGAGGGCCTGCCATCCTCGCTGACGACGGAACCCCGGTGACGGCCCGACTCTACCTCTTCGACGATGCCCGCGCCCGGCGGTGGCAGCCGTTCACACTCACGCGCCCCGCCGGCGAACTGGTCCTGGGAGCCCTGCGCTCCTGGGAGCGGGCGGCCCGCGTATGGGGGGCGGAGTACGGCGGCCACCTGGCGGCCGCGCACCTCGCGGGCTTCCGCGAAGACGGAGGGCCGGCCGCGCTTGCGAGCTCCGCGTTGGGAGGCGACGAGCACCGCATCCTGGTGTCGAGCCGGGCGGTGGTGCGCGCCGCTCCCCGGGAACTGCCATCGGTCCCGACCGATCTGTGCATCGACGGTGTGAGGGTGGGGTGGAACCTGCCTCCCGACACCCGCCTTCCCGACCCCGGCGCCCTCGCAGATCCGGCCGGGGCGCATCCCGCGCAGGCACAGCTGGAACTGGACGGATTCGTGCTGGAGAACGTGTGGGAGCTGGTCGAGCGCGCTCCCGCCCAACTGCGGGAGGATCTGACCAACGGGGTCGTCACGGCTTCGGCGCGGTCCGGCGCGGGCCCCGTGCCGGGTCCGGGGGCGGGCACGAATGCGGCGGAAGCACCTCGCGAACGACCGGTTCTTCCCCCCGGTGTCCACCTCTCCGGCGACGGCCCCCTTTCGGTCGGTGCCGGGGTCACGATCGAGCCGGGAGTCGTGCTGGATGCCGGGCCGGGACCGATCGTCCTTGGCGACGGCGTGCGCGTTTGCGCACCCGCCCGGGTAGAGGGTCCACTGTATGCGGCCCGGGGTTCGACGATTCTGGGCGGGAGGGTGTCGGCGTCCTACATCGGTCCGGTGTGCAGGATCCGAGGCGAAGTCGAGGGCTGCGTCTTCCTGGGGTACGACAACAAGGCGCATGACGGCTTTCTCGGCCACGCCTACGTGGGCCGATGGGTAAACCTCGGCGCACTGACGACCAACAGCGACCTTCGCAGCGACTACCGACCCGTGCGCCTCCGCACCGGCCGAGGCGACGTGCCCACCGGTCTCACCAAGCTGGGCTGCTTCCTGGGCGACCACGTCAAGACGGGCATTGGCACGCTGCTCAACACCGGCGCCGTGGTAGGTGCCGGCTGCAACCTGTTCGGTGGCACAGCCCCGACGAACTACCTTCCGCCGTTCCGATGGGGTGGGAGCCCCGATGCACCTCTCTTTCGGCTTGACCGGTTTCTGGACACCGCCGCGCGCGTGATGAGCCGCAGAGGCGTGCAACTGACGCCGCAAATGCGCGGCGTGCTGGAGCGCGCCTGGCTCAGCGTGTCCGGCACCTCATAGAAGGCGATTCGGGGCGAACGTGCAGATCTGCGTGCTGGGAAGCGGCAGCAAGGGCAACTCGATCCTGGTCCGCTCCCGCCGGTCGCTGATTCTGGTGGACGCGGGCTTCAGCGCCCGCGAGACCGAGCGTCGCCTGGGCCTGGTCGGTGTGGATGCGACCTCGATCTCGGCCATCATCATTACCCACGAGCACGGGGACCACACGCGTGGCAGCGGAATCCTGGCTCGACGCCATGGGATCCCCGTCTGCCTCACGGAAACCACTCTTCGTGCCTGCAGGCGCCTCTTCAACGGCTCGGAAACGGTTGTGGAATACCGGCCCGGACACGCCTTTAGCATCGAGGACATGCGCGTGGAACCGTTCATGACCGTACACGACGCAGCCGACCCGGTCGCCATCGCGCTGGTCGAGGTGGAATCCGGGACACGCGTCGGCCTCGCCACCGATCTGGGCCGATCCACTGCGATCGTGCGGCATGCCCTCGCCGAGTGCGACTTTCTCATTCTCGAAGCCAACCACGACGAGACGCTTCTCCATCGGAGCACCTACCCAGCCGCCGTCAAGTCGCGCATCGCCTCAAGCCACGGGCATCTCTCCAACCACGCGGCCGCCCGTCTTGCTGTGGATCTGCTGCATCCCCGGCTGGCCGGCATCCTGCTGGCCCATCTCTCCGCCGAGTGCAACACCCCCGTGCTGGCTCGCGAGACCGTCTCACGAGCGCTGAGACAGGCCGGCTACCACGGCTACCTGGGAGTTGCCCGCCAGGACGAGCCCTCGGAGATCCTCAACATCGAGACCCTGCGCCGGAACCTGGGCCCCGAGCAACTCTCGTTTCTCTGAAGGGGGCCCGTTGCGCCCGGGGACCTGCTTCAGGCCCGGTTTGGCCTCACAACCCCAGCAGACTCAGCACATCATTGGACAGCGCCAAAACCATGATGCCCATGAGAAGCACCAGGCCGACGCGGCTCCAACGCAGCTGTTGTTCCACGCTGAGTGCTTTGCCCCGCACCGCCTCGATCCCGAGGAAGAGGAGATGCCCCCCGTCCAGCACGGGAATCGGGAGCAGGTTCAGAATCGCCAGGTTCACGGAAAAAAGAGCCATGAACCGGAAGAAGACCTCAAGCCCCGCTGCCGCGGCTTGACCCGATGCGGCGCCGATGGTGACGATGCTGCCCAAAGACCTTGGGGAGATGTTCCCCGTCACAAGATCGCCCAGGAACCCGAGAATCAGGCGCGTGGTGGCATAGGTCTCCTGATATCCGATCACGACAGCCTCGGCCAGGGGAACGCGCACGTAGAACGGTTCTGGAGCCGGAGGAAAGATCCCTGCCTGGCCGATCGTTCTGATTTCCCCGTCCGGGCCCCTTTCCTCGCGGGACGCGAGGGTGACCGAGACCTCCATCAGAGCCCCGTCGCGCACCACCCGGAGGTCAACCGCGCGCCCGGGATGGCGCATGACTTCATGCCGAAAGGACGACCAGTTCCCGACGGCCGCATCGTCCACCGCAAGCACCCGGTCGCCGGGCTGCAGTCCCGCGCGCGCCGCCGGCGTTCCGGGCTGCACATCCCGCACCTCGGCTTCCAACCAGTATTCAACCGCGGAGGTCAGGCGCTGCCGCGCGAGCGGGTTGTCCGGCAGCGGCACCGTCACCGCCATGCGCGGTGATTCGGTCTCGACGGTGATGGTCGAGCCCTCGTGGGAGAGGAACCCGTCGCGCACATCTCCCCAGTGGGAGACGTCGCGGTCGCCCACCCGCGTCAGGCGCGCGCCAACGGGAAGTCCGGCGAGAGATTCGGCGCCCGGGGGCACCAATTCCATGTTGACGTAGCCGAGCCGGGTCTCGGCGACCTCCGCGCTGCCCCAGCCGGCGGCAACCACTGCAAACGCCACGAAGGCGAAGATCATGTTCATGATCACGCCCGCCGACAGGACCAGAGCGCGTGCCCACACCGGCTTGCCGTCGAAGTCCGTGGAACGGGGCTTGCGGCACGCCTCCACACGCCCCCCTTCCACCTTGTCCACGACTTCGTCAGTCATCCCGCTCATCTTCACGTAGCCGCCCAGCGGAATCGCCGAGATCACGTACTCGGTCTCGCCCCGGTGGAAGCCCAGGACGCGCGGCCCCAGGCCGATTGAGAACCGCAACACCTTCACGCCTACAAGCTTGGCCGCCCAGAAGTGGCCAAGCTCGTGCACCAGAATTAGGACACCCAGGACAACGATAGTCGCCAGCAGCGCCATCATCCGTCTTCTCCTTGTTTACGCCCGTTCATGAACCACGCGGCACTACGACAGGACCATCACGATGGATTCCCGGGCTGCGCGCCGGGTATCGGCGTCCACTTCGAGAACTTCCTCCACGGAGCCGATCTCCCCCGGCGGAATGCGCTCCAGTGCCTCTCCGACGACAGCTGCCATATCCATGAAGGGCAAGTCTCCGGCCAGAAACGCCTGCACGGCTACCTCGTTGGCCGCGTTGAACACCGTTGGCGCCCAACCGCCCGCGCGTCCGGCCTGCACACCCATCCCGAAGAGGGGAAACCGGTCGCGATCCACTTCCTCAAAGGTGAGCGCCGACAACCGCGAAGGATGAAAGGTGCGCAAGTCGGAATCGTCGATGCGCTCCGGATGCGTCAAGGCGTACAGGATGGGCAACTCCATGTTGGGAAGGCCGAGCTGAGCGATGACCGACCCGTCGGTAAACTCCACAAAAGAGTGGATGATCGATTGCGGATGGACGACGGCGTCAATACGCTCATACTCCAGACCGTACAGGAAATGTGCCTCAATGACTTCGAGCGCCTTGTTCGCGAGCGTTGCCGAGTCGATGGTGATCTTGGATCCCATGCTCCAGGTGGGATGCCGCAGCGCGTCGGAGGGCGAAATGTCGCTCATCCGAGACGCGTCCCACCGGCGGAAGGGACCGCCCGACGCAGTCAGCGTGATACGGGCGACATGCTCCGGGTCACTCCCGGCGAGGCACTGAAGGATGGCGCTGTGCTCCGAATCTATGGGCACCAGCTCACCCCCGCCCGCCCGCGCTGCTGCCAGAACGAGCGCGCCTCCCGCCACCAGCGACTCCTTGTTGGCGAGCGCGAGACGCTTGCCCGCGTGCAGAACCTCCAGCGTGGGCTCGAGCCCGGCCCCTCCCACCAGGGCATTGATGACCACGTCGGCGTCGTTGTTTCCGGCGAGATCGACGAGAGCCTCTCGTCCATAGCTGCACGAGACCCCGGGGACATCCAGCCTCCCCGCGCCGGGATCCGCGATAACCACATGCCGCGGCCGGTGGCGCGCCACCTGATCGCGAAGCAGGTCGACCGACCGGTGGGCCGCCAATGCCTCGACGCGAAAACGATCAGGGTGCCGGGCAATGACATCGAGCGCACTCCGCCCGACCGAACCCGTGGATCCCAGAATCGCGACGCGGGTCACGCGCGCCCTCCCGGGTGTTCGGAGACGGTGGCCGCGCCCGTCATGACACCAGGCTCGCAAACCGAAGGGCCGCGTAGGCGAGCGGAAGCGCCACCAGCACTCCGTCCAACCGATCGAGTACGCCCCCGTGTCCGGGAAGCAGCGAACCCGTGTCCTTGACGCCCGCCTCGCGCTTCAGAAGAGAAATGGCGAGGTCGCCCGCCTGTCCCCCCACCCCGACGAGAAGCGCGATGAGGACGACCACGCCCGGGCCCGCCCCAAGGAGAGCGAAGGGCTCCGAGGCCACGACCACAAAGAGCGCCCCCGCCCCGGCGGCAGCCAACAACCCTGCTACGCTCCCGACCACCGTCTTCCCCGGACTCACGGCAGGGAGCAGCCGACGCCGGCCCCACAAACTGCCTGCGAAGTAGGCGGCGCTATCCCCGGCCCAGGTCACGGCCAGCGGAAAAAGAAGCAGTAAGGGACCCTCCAGCGGGTCCGCCGACCTCACGGCGACCCCTGTCTCGGGCAGGTAGCGCAGCAACACCGCGAAACAGGTCCCGCCTCCAACGTAGAGTGCGGCCACGATGGTGACGCACACCGACGAGAGCGGGCTCTCCGTCGTGCTGCGAACGCGCACGGCGGCGATCGGAAGTACGACCGCCGCGCCCATCAGGACGGCCAGCGCGAACGGAGCGAACCCCGAGAAAAAAGGCTCTGCCGTGACGGCCAGGACCAACGCCGCCGCGAGGACCATGGCCGTCCTGGTGAAGGCTCGCACACCCCCCTCGCCCGCCAGCAGGCAGAATTCCCGGGTCCCCAGAACGGCCACTGCCGCCGCAAGCACGCCAAGGATCCACCCGCCCCGGTATATCACGGGAAGCACGAGAAGAAGAGCGAGGCCCGCCACCAGGGTCCGCCGGTAAAGGTCGGTCAGGGCCATCAGACCGATGTGATCCGGCCGAAACGCCGGTCTCGGCGCTGGTAGTCCAGCACGGCCGCGAAAAGGTCCTCGCGAGAGAAATCCGGCCACAGCACCGGAGTGATGTGGATCTCGGCATAGGAAATCTGCCAGAGCATGAAATTGGAGATCCGGCACTCGCCGGAGGTCCTGATGAGGAGGTCGGGATCAGGGATTCCCCGGGTCAGCAGCGATCCCTCCAGACACCTTTCATCGATCTCTTCAGGCTCCAGCTCTCCAGCAGCGACCCGCGTCGCCAGACGGCGAACCGCGGTGAGAATATCTTCTCTGCCGCTGTATGAGATCATCAGATTCAACCTCAGCGTGGTGCCTCCCGCCGTGGCACCCACAATGCGGTCGACCGCCGCGCGCGCGGCGGGTTGCATCCTCCCAAGCGAACCGATCACGCGCACTTCAACACCCTTGGCCACCAACTCGGCGCGTTCCCGCTCGGCATACACCTTGAGGAGCGACATCAGTGCGGCAACCTCGTCCGACGGGCGGTTCCAGTTGTCGGTAGAAAACGCGAAAAGCGTGAGGATCTCGATCCCGGCATCGACCGATGCCTCAATGGTGGTGCGCACCGCGCTCATTCCATTTTCGTGGCCGGCTTTCCGGGGAAGGCCCCGCTGCCTGGCCCAACGTCCGTTGCCATCCATGATGATGGCGACGTGACGGGGTACGAGGCCGTCCATTTCGATCTGGCCGAGCGCAGTCGAACGCATGGCTAGATCGCCATCACCGCCGCCTCCTTGGCCTTCGTGAGGCCGTCCAGCCTGGCCATTTGCTGGTCCGTGAGCTTCTGGATGTCATCCATCGTCTTGCGCCCCTCGTCTTCCCCGATCTCGTGCTCTTTGATGCGACGCTTGACCTCACCGTTGCCTGTGCGCCGAGCATGGCGAATCGAGATGCGCGTCTCCTCGGACATCTTGTGGACGATCCGCACGTACTCCCTGCGCCGTTCTTCCGTGAGTGCAGGAATGGGCACGCGGATGATATTGCCGTCATTGGAGGGATTGAGTCCCAGGTCGGCTGTCATGATCGCCTTTTCCACGGAGGACACGAGCGACTTGTCAAAGGGTTGCACCACCAACAGGCTGGCATCCGCCGCGGTCACCGTCGCCAACTGGTTCAGAGGCATGCGACTACCGTAGGCATCGACCCGGACGCTGTCCAGCAGGGCCGGGGTTGCCTTGCCGGTTCGAACCGTCGCGAACTCGCGGCGGACAGCCTCGATCGCGGCCTCCATGCGCTCCGCCAGTTCATCCATGAATCCCATGACAATCCTCCCGCGCGCGTGTGTATGGTCTGGAGAGCGAATACCCGTTCAAGAAACCAACGTGCCTATGCGTTCTCCCCGGATGGCAGCCCGGACCGCTCCCTTGTCGTCGAGGTTGAGCACGATGATGGGCAGGTTGTTGTCCTTGCAAAGCGAAACCGCCGCCGCATCCATGACCGCCAGCTCGCGCGCGATCACTTCCTGAAAGCTGATCTGCGGGATGAAACGTGCCGCTGGATCCACGAACGGATCGGCAGTGAAGATTCCGGACACCTTGGTGGCCTTGATGATGACATCGGCTTCCATCTCGATCGCGCGCAGTGCGGCCGCGGTATCGGTGGAGAAATACGGGTTTCCCGTTCCGCCCGCGAAGATCACGATTCTGCCCTTCTCCAGATGGCGCAGCGCTCTGCGACGGATGTAGGGCTCCGCCAGCTTCTCCATGCGGAAGGCGGTCAGCACACGGGTGGTAACGCTCTTTCGCTCAAGCAGGTCCTGCAGCGCCAGTGCGTTGATGACCGTGGCAAGCATGCCCATGTAGTCCGCGGTGACACGGTCCATTCCCTGACGGCTCGCCAGCGCGCCACGCACGATGTTGCCGCCCCCAATGACGATGCTGAGGGCCACGCCCATCTCCGCGAGGGTCTTGATCTCATCGGTAAGCCGGTCAACGACCGGGGGAGAAATGCCGAAGCCGTCCTCTCCTGACAGGGCTTCTCCGGAGACCTTCAGAAGTACCCGTTGATACCGGAACTCCGACGAGTCGCTCATCGCCCGCGCAGGTGCCGTCCGGTCAGGCGCGTTTTCCGACCGCGAATCTTGCAAAACGGGCGACCTCGATCCTTTCTCCCGTCTTCGCCGAGACCGCGGTCACCAGTTCGCGAATGGTCCTTGTCGTGTCCTTGACGAAGGACTGCTCCAGCAATACCTGGTCCCGGTAGAAGGCCTTGATCTTGCCTTCGACGATCATCTCCTGAATGCGCTCGGGCTTACCCTGGGCGCGCACCTGCTCAAGATATACCGCCTTCTCGCGCTCGACGACCTCCTGCGGCACGTCTTCCACACGTACCGCCATCGGGTCCTGGGAGGCAATGTGGATAGCGACATCCCTGGCCAGTTGGCGGAAGTCGCTCGTGTTTGCGACGAAGTCGGTCTCACAGTTGACTTCGACGATCACGCCCACCCGTCCGTCGAAGTGGATATAGCTGCCGATGGTTCCCTGGTTGGTGGCCTTGGTCGCTCGTTTCGAAGCCTTGGTCGCACCCCTGGCCCGCAGGAGGTCCACCGCGGCCTCCAGTTCTCCGCTGGTCTCCTGAAGGGCGCGCTTGCAATCCATCATGCCTCCGCCGGTACGGTCGCGCAGGGCCTTCACCATCTTCGCGGTAATCGTCATGGATGTTTGTCTGACTGTCGTCGTTTCATGGTTGGCGGGCGGGAGTCCCGGTGCTGACATGCCGGCAGCACGTCGCCCTCCACAGCACCCCGGATTCGCACCGTCCCCACGCGGCCTCCGCCGGCGGGCGGGTCAGCTTGTCCGGGAGGCTACCGGTCCCGGCGGCGCCCGCCTGACCAGAGGAGTTTCGGGGCGGGCGGGTTTGGAGGCGGGAGCCTTCGATGGCGCTTCGCCAGGGGTGGATTCAGCCGCGGCGCCCTGGGGTTCCTCGGTGGGCACGCGCACCTTTCTCGCGCGCCTGGGGGAATCCCCACCGGTGCCCGCCTTCTGGCGCTTCGCGATCACACCGGGGCGAGGACGGCGACGCCCCCTGCGGCGCGGATGCTCTTCCACCGCGGCGGCCTTCTCGCCGGTTTCGGTCGAGTAGGTCGTGGCCTCCAGATCCTCCACCCGGCGGCGCTCCTCTTCCGGCACTTCGCCCATGGCCTGGTGCACGGATTCTGCGATAGCGCCGCTGATGAGGCTGACCGAGCGAATCGCGTCATCGTTCCCGGGAATGGGGTAGTCGATGAGGCCCGGGTCGGTGTTGGTATCGGTGATCGCGATGATCGGGATGCCGAGGCGGTGAGCCTCCTTGACCGCGATGGCCTCGCGCCGCGCGTCGACCACAAAGACCGCGCCCGGCAACCGAGTCATGTCCTTTACCCCGGAAAAGTACTTTTCCAGCTTCAGCCGCTCCCGCTCCAGCAGGAGGCGCTCCTTCTTGGTATAGAATTCGAAGGCGTTTTCCTCCTGCCCCCGTTCCAACTCCTTCAGACGGCGGATCTGGCGCCGGATCGTCTGGAAATTGGTGAGCATGCCACCCAGCCATCGCTCTGTGACGAACAGGCTGTGGGATCGGGTCGCTTCCTCTGCGATGATCCCGCGCAATTGCGGCTTGGTGCATACGAAGAGAATGCGCTCACCTGAAAGAACCAGCTGGCGGGCCACCTTCCGCGCCGCGATCAGTCGCTCGAAGGTCTTGCGCAGGTCGATGATATGGATGCCGTTGCGCTCCGTGAAGATGAAGCGACGCATCTTGGGGTTCCAGCGGCGAGTCTGGTGTCCGAAATGGACCCCAGCCTCCAGCATCTGGTTCAGGGAAACCTGCTCCATGCGATTGGCGGTCCTCGAGTTTTAACGCTTGCTGAACTGGAAGCGCTTGCGCGCCTTGGGACGACCGGGCTTCTTGCGCTCCACCTTGCGGGGATCGCGCGAAAGCAATCCGCCCTGGCGCAACGGACCCATGGCGTCCTCGTCTTCCTCGACCAGCGCGCGCGCCAAGCCCAAACGGATGGCGTCGGCCTGACCGGTTATCCCGCCTCCGTGGACGCGGGCAAGGACGTCGAAGCGACCCCCCGCATCAACGATCTGAAGAGCCTCCGTCGCCCGCTTGCGATGCGCGAGCCGCGGAAAGTAGTCATCCAGCGCCCGTCCATTGATCGTCCATCTTCCGGTCCCGGGGCGCAGCACGATGCGTGCGACGCTGGTCTTTCGTCTTCCTACGGCCTGGATCTGTTGTACGTCTACCAATGAACGATTCGCCTCAGAACTCAAGGGGCCGCGGCTGCTGGCCGTGATGGGGATGCTCGGCGCCGGCGTACACGCGCAGCTTGCGGCGCAGCCGACGGCCCAGCCTGGCTTTGGGAAGCATGCCACGCACAGCCCGCTCGATGACTCGCTCGGGATACCGCTCCATCATCGTCTTGAAGGGAACGTGGCGCTCGCTGCCCATGTAGCCCGAATGACGAAAATACGTCTTCTGCGTCGACTTTTTTCCGGTCAGCTTTACATTGGCCGCGTTGATCACGACCACGTTGTCGCCCGTATCCAGATGTGGTGTGAAGATCGGCTTGTGCTTGCCGCGCAGGACACGAGCAATCTCCGTTGCCAGCCGTCCCAGCGGCTTGTCCGCCGCGTCAACGACCCACCACTGGTGTTCGATGTCACCCACCTTGGGCGTGTATGTCTTCACTCGCGGTCACCCGCACTACGTAAAGGGGAGGCAGCCTCCGCAGACTCGGCTCAGGCCGAGTTGCGCAGAGCCGAGTAACAAAGCTCTCAACGGTATTAGAGAGACCGCATGGTGTCAACCGGCGAGCGGGGCAGCCGGGTTCAGCTAGCGCACAAGCCCGCCGATTCTGCTCCAGCGCACGTCCCGCACCCACGATACCGATCCCCCGATCCCAGGATCGAAGGAGTAGTAGACGAACCAGGGCCTGCCACGCACCGAACTCTTGTTCACGAATCCCCAATAGCGGGAGTCCTCGCTATTGTCGCGGTTGTCGCCGAGAACGAAGTAGCTGTTCTCGGGGACTCGGATCGAACCCCAGTTGTCCCGCGTGGGCCGGTAGGACGCCTCTTCGACGACAGTGGCCAGGTAGTTCGCCTGCCAAGCCATGTCGGGATGGAATTCATCCCGCCGGAGATCCAGGTGGCGGGCATACGGCTCGTCGATCAGCAAGTCGTTCACGTACAGCTTCTTGGCCCGCATCTCAATCACTTCCCCGGGGACGCCCACGACGCGCTTTACGTAGTTCTTGCCGGGATCGTGAGGAGG
Source organism: Longimicrobiales bacterium (assembly GCA_965237885.1). Classification (GTDB taxonomy): domain Bacteria; phylum Gemmatimonadota; class Gemmatimonadetes; order Longimicrobiales; family Gaopeijiaceae; genus BD2-11. The sequence goes on from CBDEGN010000002.1 coordinate 3,816,318, forward strand.
TGTGAAGACGATGACGTCGCCCCGTTTCGGCTCCGAGAACGCCGGCAAGTGGAGAGATGTTCCCGGAATCTCGGCTCCGTACACTGCCTTGTTGACGACCAGGAAATCGCCCACCAGGAGGGTGTCTTCCATGGAGGCGGTGGGAATCTTGAAAGCCTCCACCAGAAAGGCCCTGATGACCAGAAACAGCGTGAATGCTACCAGGACCGACTTGCACCACTCCCACGCGGTCCGCGCCAGCGACTTCATTCGCCCGTCGCCCGCAAGCCCGTTCTCCCGCCTCTCAGGTCCCGGCGTATCGTCGGCCTGCACTCAGCCCCTCGCTCCCTCGGGCTCTCCCACGCCGCGGTGTCACGACTCCCGCTCCAGCCCGAACTTGTTGATCTTCTTGTAGAGATTCGAGCGGGGCATGCCCACCGCGCGGGCGGTCTCGGCGATGTTCCAGTCGTGCTCGCGCAGCCTGTGGAGGATGAAGGCGCGCTCCGCGCTGTCCTTGAAATCGGCGAACGAGGACGATGTCAGCAACTCCTCGACGGGGCCACCGGGCCGCCCCGTCGAAAGCAGCTCCACGTCTTCCGCCCGGATTTCGTCCCCCTCCGCGAGAATCAGGAACCGCTCCACGGCGTTTCGCAGCTCGCGGACGTTGCCCGGCCAGTCCATCCCCTTGAGCCGCCGGAGCGCCCCCTCGGTAAAACGCTTTCCGGAAGCCCGCCCGGTCCGGACCATCAGCGTCGTGAAGTGCTTCACGAGCATGGGGATGTCCTCGCTCCGCTCCCGAAGCGGCGGGACCTCGATGGGCACAACATTCAAGCGGTAGTAGAGGTCCTCCCGGAAGCGGTCTTTCCTGATTTCCTCGGCGAGGGCCTTGTTCGTGGCTGCAATGACGCGAACGTCCACCTTGATGGATCTGGAGCCGCCCACGCGGACGACCACGCCCTGCTCCAGAGCGCGCAGAACCTTGGCCTGGGCCGCATAGGACATGTCGCCGATCTCATCGAGGAACAGCGTCCCGCCGTCGGCCTGCTCGAACTTCCCGGCCCGGTCGGCCACGGCCCCCGTAAACGACCCCTTCATGTGGCCGAAGAGCTCCGACTCGATGAGCTCGGAAGGGATTGCGGCGCAATTCACCTCGACGAAGCGTCGGCTGCGCCGGTCCGAAAGCCGATGGACAGCCCTCGCCACGAGCTCCTTGCCGGTGCCGTTTTCGCCGGTGATCAGCACTCGCGCCTTCGTGGGCGCCACCTTTTCGATCCGCATCAACATCCGGCGAACCTGAGGTGAGGAGCCCACGATCTCGTAGCGGCTCTCGACTTCGATCTGGAGCGACTCCACGTTGCGCTTCATCCCCTTCATATCCAACGCATTGCGCAGGGTGACGAACAGCCGGGCGGTGTCGAGCGGCTTTTCCAGGAAGTCGTACGCGCCCCTGCGAGTCGCTTCCACCGCGGTATCGATGTTCCCGTGGCCGCTGATCATGATCACGGGAGTCCGCGCGTCCAGCTTTCTCATCCGTGTGAGCACCTCGAGACCGTCCATCCCCGGCATCTTGACGTCGAGGAAAACGACGTCGGGACCATCGTTGACGAGCCGCTTCAAGCCGGCGGCACCGTCTTGGGCAACCGCAACATGGTGCGAGTCGTACTCAAAGACCTGGCGAAGGGCGCCGCTGACCGATGCGTCGTCGTCGACGATTAGGATGTTTGCCATCGAGCCTCGAATATCGTATCGAAAACCGGATCCCTGGAGAGCAGCGGTCTTCGCACGACGCTAGTGCGACTCCACGGTTTGCAGCGCCGCTGAGGAGACCACGCTGTACCGGGCGCCGGTGCGCGAAGGGTGGCTGCGCATGACTTCCAGCGAAGTCACGTCGATCCTGTAGCGGAAGTCCAACCCGGCAGCCAGTGCGTCGAGACCGCGAAAGGCGCCCGCGCCGGTGTCTTCCCGCGCCCGGCCCACGGTAATGTGCGGATGGAAGGCACTCGTCTCGCGGTTGAAACCCAGAGTTGCCAGCTCCCACTCCACGTCCTGTTTCAGGCAGCGCAGCGCCAACACAGGTTCCACGCCAACCCACATGACCCTGGGACGGCGGATGGTGGGAAACGCACCGAACCCGCCGACTTCCATGGAGAAGGACCGATTCTTTCTTCCGACGCCGCCGATCACCTCCGTCACCCCGGAAGTCAGTGCCGGACGTGGCGTACCGAGGAACTTCAAAGTCAGGTGGTACGTCTCGGGATCGAGCCAGCTGACCGGAAGACCGGCGTCCCTGAGAGGCTGGGCCGCGTCGTGGATGCCTTCCTTCGCGCCATCCGGCAGGTTCAGCGCGATGAAGAGTCGCATGCGGTTCTCAGGAAAAGGGGGACCGTGATGTCGTGTCTGGGCTCGGTAGTGCGTGAATTTTAATGTACTTGGACCCGCCGGAGCGAATCAAGGAAGAGCGCCTCCCGGCTTAGGCTTCCGATCCTCTCCCTATTCCCAAAAGAGCCCGCAAGGGCGAATCTTTCTCGCGAACCGGGAGGTGGGGGTCCGTTTTCAGCCAGGGTCCGGCCCACGTCCTGCATCCAAGTGCCCCGAAACCGCGGAACTCTTCAACTGATGACCGATTCCGACCGCAGTGTGTCGCTCCGTATTCGCTCCCCGGTGCCCTCCGACATCGAAATCGCCCAGGAGGCCCCCATCGCGCCCATCGCCTCGATTGCCTCGAGGCTCGGGCTGAAGAACGACGAGCTGCAGGTTCACGGCTCGTACAAGGCCAAGATCAAGCTTTCCGTGCTCGAGCGGATGTCGCACGTCCCCGACGGCAAGTACATCGACGTGACCGCCATCACCCCGACTCCGCTGGGCGAGGGCAAGACAACCACCACCGTGGGACTCGCCCAGGCGATGGGCGCCCACCTGGGCAAGCGCGTGATCGCCTGCATCCGGCAGCCCAGCCAGGGTCCCACCTTCGGCATCAAGGGTGGAGCCGCGGGCGGCGGGTACAGCCAGGTGATCCCCATGGAGGACTTCAACCTCCATCTCACCGGTGACATCCACGCCATCACCGCAGCCAACAACCTGCTGGCGGCGGCGATCGACATTCGGATGCTGCACGAGTCCCGCCAGAGCGACGAACTGCTGTTCGAACGTCTCTTCCCGGTTCGCAACGGGCGGCGCTTCTTTGCGCGCGGGATGCTGGTGCGCAAGGAGAAGCTGGGTATCGCCACCGACGATCCCGACGAGATGACGTCCAGGGAGCGCAGTCGCTTCGTTCGCCTGGGGATCGTCCCGGGCACGGTCACGTGGCGGCGCGTCATGGACACCAACGACCGCATGCTGCGGGAGATCACGGTGGGCCAGGGTCCCGACGAGTTCGGGTTCACCCGCAACACGGGCTTCGACATCACGGTGGCCAGCGAAATCATGGCGATCCTCGCTCTGACCACCGACCTCCCCGACATGCGGCGCCGGCTCGGTGCCATGGTCGTCGGAGCGACTCGCGACGGCGAGCCCGTAACCGCCGAGGACATCGGCGCCGCGGGAGCCCTCGCTGTCCTGATGCGCGACGCCATCCAGCCGACCCTGATGCAGACGCTGGAGGGGACACCCGTCTTCGTCCACGCCGGACCCTTCGCCAACATCGCGCACGGCAACAGCTCCATCATCGCCGACCGCATTGCGCTCAAGCTGGGTGACTACGTCATCACCGAGTCGGGGTTCGGGGCCGACATCGGCATGGAGAAGTTCTTCAACATCAAGTGCCGCTATTCGGGGCTGGTGCCCGACGCGGTTGTCCTGGTCGCCACCATCCGGGCCCTGAAGACGCATGGCGGCGGGCCTCCCGTGGTGGCAGGCCGTCCGCTCGACCGGGCGTACACCGAGGAGAATCTGGAGCTGCTCGCGCGCGGCGTCACCAACATGGAGCACCACATACGGAGCGCCCGAAAGTTCGGAGTTCCGGTCGTGGTCGCGGTGAACCATTTCACGACGGACACGGACGCGGAAGTGGATCTGGTAATCCGTGCCGCCCGCGCTGCCGGCGCCGTTGACGCGGTGGTGTCGAAACACTGGGCGCATGGAGGAGCGGGAGCGGTCGCGCTGGGCGAGGCCGTCGTGCGCGCCACGGAACTACCCTCCGACTTCAGCTTCCTCTACCCGCTCGACTTGCCGGTGCGGGACAAGATTGAGATCATCGCGCGAGACATATACGGTGCCGAGGGAGTCGAGTACGAACCGCTCGCCAATGAGCGAATCGACCTCTTTACTCGCCAGGGCTTCTCGAACTTGCCGATATGCATGGCCAAGACCCACCTGAGCATCAGCCACGATCCGCGCCTCAAGGGCGTTCCGCGTGGATACACATTGCCGATCCGTGATGTGCGGGCCTCCGTCGGAGCCGGATTCCTGTACCCGCTGGTCGGCCAGATGCGGACCATGCCGGGGCTCCCGACGCGCCCATCCTTCTATGATGTCGACTTGGACGCCGACACGGGGAGGGTGATCGGTCTGTTCTAGAGCAGGGACATGCGAGAGATTCCCGGCAGAGATGCCGATCACCATTCGAGGAGACCATGATGACGGTACACACAGCGCACAACGGCCGCGTGAACGAGACTCCGAGAAGCAGTGCATGGAAAGGCTGGCGCACCTGGCGGCCGGGGCCGGGACGGGGCCGGGACGGCCAGTTGGTGCTCTTGAGTGCCCTATTGGTGACCATCGGCATCCCCTCGGCCGAGCTGAACGCCCAGGCCCCGCCGTTCCGGTCCTACGGGGGTTCCAGCGTTTCGTTCGATGCCCGCGTGCACGCGCAGTACGAAGCAACGAGTACGGACAGTCCCTCCACGTTCTCCATGCGGCGCGCCTGGGTGACTCTGGATGGCCGCTACAACGACTTCGTCAGCGGCCGCCTCCAGCTCGACGCTCTCGCGCCCACGGTACTGGACGCCTGGCTCACGCTGAATTTCTCGGAGGCGTTCGTCCTCAACATGGGCCAGTTCAAGCGCGGAATCTCGTACTTCTGGCTGGTGCCCAACTCGGACCTGCCGCTGATCGAGCGGGATGCGAGGGTTTCGGGAGTGGATGAATGTCCGGGAGTCGGAGGAGTCTGCTCCTTCGGCAACCTCGCCTTCGGGCTCGGCCTCAACGGCTACGAACCGGGCTTGAACATGACGGGCAGTCTGGGCAGCCGGGCGAGCTACCGCGTTACGCTCACCAACGGCGAAGGCATCAAGGCCAAGGACGCCAACAACTGGAAGTCCACTTCAGCGCAACTGTCGTTCGATCTGACCGACAACAGCCGGTTCGCGGTCTACGGCGCGCTCGACGAGACCCACCTCGACTACGGGTCGGTCTGGACCCCGGCCTACGGTCTCGAGTTCGAGGCGGGAACATGGCGCGACGGGGGTCACGTGCTCCTGGGAGCAATCACGGGAAGGAACTGGAAGGTCGACAAGGATGCGCAGTTCAAGGCGTTGCAGGCACTGGGCCTGTGGTACCTGCCCCTGCCGGAGACCGCTCGCTTCGAGGCCATCGAACCCCTGCTGCGCCTGAGCTGGGCGACCACCCCGGATGGTGACGGCGCGGACGTCTCCGGATTCACGATCACGCCCGGATTCATGCTGTACGCCACGGGAAAGAATGGCATATCCACCAATCTGGACATCTACCGCTCATCCCTCGACCGCACCGAGTGGTCGCTGAAGGTCCAGGCGTTCACCTTCCTCTAGGCAGAGAGGAAGCCACTCCGGAGGGTTGAGGGACGGAGGGTTGGGGGACGGCTGAGAGGAGCCTTTACCGGGAGCTGCAGTGACCCTTCGTCACAACCGTGAAGAGGGCCTTGTTGCGAGAAATGGAGAGGCGGGGCTAGCGAGGAGGATCCGCTGGCGGGCGGCGGGTCAGAAGCTGGCGGGCGGCGGGTCAGAAGCTGGCGATCGCCTGGTCGACCGTGTCTCGCACGGTCATGATCCGAGTGAAACCGCTCACCTCCAGAACTTCCCGGACATGGTCCTGGACCTGGCACAACGCGACGCCGCCACCCTGGGAACGCGTCTTCTTCACCGCAAGAAGAAGAATGCGCAAGCCGGCGCTGCTGATGTACGACAGACCCCCGCAATCGACGACGAGGCGGCTTGAACCGCCTTCCATGGCCTTACTCAACTCCTGCTCGAACGAAGTCGCGTTTACCGAGTCAACGCGGCCGGTCACGGCCGCGATCACAGTGTTTCCGGACTGGCTAGCTGTTACTTTCACGGATTTGAGTCCCTGTCTCGCCCTACAGCGGCTGTGTGAGGGTCAGGCAATTGCGATCATGCAACCGCCGGTACGATATGTCGTGAATGAGGTTCTTGGCAAGGTGGAGGCCGAGGCCGCCGATGGGTCGCTCGTCCGCCGGAAGCGTGACGTCCGGCAGGGGGGCGTCGGCCAACGGGTTGAAGGACAATCCGTTGTCCTCAACGGAGACCTCCAGGCGATCCTCTCCCAAACCAATGTCTACCCGGATCAAGGGGTCCTCGGATCCTTCTTCAAAACCGTATGAGACCACGTTGGTGAGGACTTCGTCAAGGGCCAGGCAAAACCTCTGTACGACGAGATCGCTGACTCCGTTCGCTGTCGCGAAGCGCTCGAAGACCTCCACGACCCTTCTGGGCTCGCGGTAGTTCAGTTCCACGTCTATTCCAAGACTGACATCCATGCGTCGACCCGCCATTGCGCTCAGCGATTGCGCGGTTTGCCACCGGCCCCGGGGGCCGGTATCCCTTGTCACCTTGCTGGTTGTTCTTACGCGGTTGCCTGGACACCGGTCACCAAGCTATCGCATAACGCGGGGACGCGCATCCCCCTGCGGAGCAGCAATTTCGGGGCACGGCAGCTGGGGGGGGGCGCCGCTGTTCGTCCAGCCAGAATGACCGGAACGTTATTGCGGACCCGCTCACAACGAGTAGTTTTGGTGCGACGCCAACCTTGGGTAGAGCTCCGGATCGGTCGTGTGCCGCCTCGCGGAACGGTTCCCGGGTTCCTGCCCCTCCGGGAGAACGAATGAAGAAAATTCTTGTGGTTGACGATGAGCCGGATCTCGAGCTTCTCCTCCGGCAGAAGTTTCGGCGCCAGGTGCGCCGTCGAGAGATCGATCTGGTATTCGCCAGAAACGGTGTCGAGGCGCTGGAGAAGCTCAACGAGCAAGACGACATCGACATGGTGCTGTCGGACATCAACATGCCGGAGATGGACGGTCTGACGCTTCTCAGTCAGATCAACTCGCTGGATCTGGATTTGCGGGCCGTGATCGTGACGGCCTACGGCGACATGGCGAATATCCGCACCGCCATGAATCGCGGCGCGTTCGACTTCCTGACCAAGCCGATCAACTTCGACGATCTCGAGACCACCATCGAGAAGACCCTCCGGCACCTGCAGGTGATGCGCGAGGCGCTTCGGTCACGGGATGAGCTTGTCGCCTTGCGCCAGGAGCTCGGAGTGGCCTCCCAGATGCAGGAGTCGATCCTGCCCAAGGTTTTTCCCAAGGATCCGAGGTATGACCTGTACGCCTGGATGACCCCGGCCAAGGAAGTGGGTGGTGATTTCTACGACTTCTTCCCGGTGGAGGACGACGGGTTTGCGATGGTGGTCGCGGATGTCTCGGGCAAGGGTGTGCCGGCGGCCCTGTTCATGATGGTGAGCAGAACGCTCGTCAAGGGATCAGCGGTGGGGGAGCGCGAACCGAGAAAGTGCATCATGGAGGTCAACCAGCTACTCTACGAACAGAACTACGAGTCGATGTTCGTGACCCTCTTCTATGCGGTCCTGAACCCGGAATCCGGGCGCTTGGAGTACGTGAACGGAGGCCACAACTACCCCTGCCTGGTGAAGCCCTCGGGCAAGGTAACGTGGCTCCCGGGTGAGAGCGGAATCGTCCTCGGCGTCTTCGATGAATTCCCGTACGAGCAGCACTGGATTCAGCTTGATAAGGGCGACACCGTGTTCTTCTACACGGACGGCGTGACCGAGGCGATGGACGAGGCCGGGAACCAGTTCGGAGACCAGACGCTGTTGGATGTCCTGAAGAAGATGGCCGGGGCGGATCCTGAGGAAATGACCCGACAAGTGGTGCAGGCCGTCCACGAGCACGTCGGCGGAGCACCGCAGTCGGACGACCTGACCTGCATGGCTATGCGCTACGTGGGTGCGTGATGGGTGTGCCGGAACGAAGCTGGCGGATGCGCTACGCGAAGCGGGTCCCGAGTTCCGGCTGCGGTGTGGCCACCGCCGTGGTACTGGGGCTGGCGTGTCTGCTGCCCGGCGCCGTGGCAGCACAGACAGAAGGTGAAGGGGTCTTCCCGGACTCGATCGTGTTCGGGCAGTCCGCCGCCCTCAGCGGACCCACACTCGAACTCGGGGCCAACATGAGGCTCGGCATCCTCGCCGCCTTCGAGGAAGCGAACCAGAGGGGCGGTGTTCACGGGCGCCTTGTGCGGCTGCGTTCGCGCGACGATGGCTACGAACCGGAAGCCGCTTCCGACAACACTCACGAACTGATCAACGAGGGGGTGTTCGGGCTCGTGGGTGCGGTAGGCACCCCCACCTCCACTGCGGCGGAGCCGGTAGCCACCGCCGCGCGCGTCCCCTACATCGGACCGTTCACGGGAGCGGAATTCCTGCGCCAGAACCGTGACTATGTCGTCAACCTGCGGGCGTCCTATTTCCAGGAGACCGAGGAGATGGTGGAGCGCCTCACCGGCGACCTCGGCTTTACCCGCATCGCCGTGCTCTATCAGGACGACAACTACGGCAATGCCGGGCTGACCGGCGCGCGACGCGCTCTGGGCCGACGCAATCTGGTCCTGGTGAGCGAAGGGGAGTACGTGCGCAACACGACTGCGGTGAAGCGCGCCCTGCTCGATATCCGTGAAGGGAATCCCCAGGCAGTGATCATCATCAGCGCCTATCAGCCCGCGGCCACCTTCATCAAGTGGGCCCGCCGCATCGGCGTCAACGCCGTGTTCGTGAACATCTCCTTTGTGGGCAGCAACGCACTCCTGAACGAACTGGGGTCGGCCGGGGAAGGCGTTGTGGTCACCCAGGTGGTCCCCTTCCCCGGCGACACCTCCATTCCCGTCGTGGCACAGTATCATTCCGCGCTCGAAGCCGTCGATCCCGACGCTGATCCGGGTTTCGTGTCCCTTGAGGGCTATTTGACGGGGCGTCTCATCATCGAGGGACTCCAGAGAACGGGTCCGGATCCGACGCGGGACGGTTTTCTCCAGACTCTTCGTGAGGCGGGCCCCATCGACCTGGACGGGTTCGTGGTCGAGTACGGCGAGAGCGACAACCAGGGGTCTGACCGCGTCTTCCTGACCCGGATCCGAGCCGGGCGCTACCAACCGGTCGAGCGGCTGTCGCGATGAACTCCCCGGTGAAGAAGGGCCTGGATTCCCGCATCCACTCTTCGTTCGAATGGATTCTGGAAAAGCTGCCTGCCGGTTGGGGCGACAAGGCGCGCAAGGTGACGGGAGGACGTTTCGGGATCGCGAGTCAGATCTGGGTCGGCTTGGGCGGGGGAGTGTTTCTGACGCTCGTCGCCAGCATGTTGGCGCTCGGCCTGATGACCATCGTCAACTCCAGTCAGAGGGAGGTAACCGGGATCTACATGCCCTCGCTGATCGCGGCCTTCGATGTGGCGCGCAGCAGCTCGGAGCTTGTGAGGGCGTCGCCCAGGCTGATCGCGGCCGACACCCCGGAAGATCTGGTGCTGGTCGACGCCGACGTGGGGCGGGAGGAGGAATTCCTGCGAACCCGAATCGGGGAGATGACCGGGACCGGCCTTCAGGGAGAACTGCAAGACTCGGTCATCCGTCTGGCTTCAAGCCTCGTTGAGATCATCGACCTGATCCGGGAGTCGGTGAGCCGGCGGCTGGACTTCCGCGCTCGGGCCCGCGAACTGGAGCGCCAGTCGCAGGCCGTCACGCTGGAGGCGGAGCTCCTGCTGGTCACCGAACTGGACGACCAGGAATTCTTCATGGAGACCGGCTTGCGCGAGTTGGACGACCAGCCGGCCCCGGCATCGGCGAGAAACTCGCCGGAGGAATTGGCCCATCACAGAGGCCTGCTCAACTACCAGGCAGCCCAGAATGTTGTTTCGGTGCAGATCCAGCGGGCAATTTCGCAGGACGACCTGGGCCTGCTCCAGACGAACCGGGAGCGGGTGACGGCTGCGATGAACGATCTCGAGGCTGCCCTCGACGACTTGCAGCCTGCCACGGCGGCGCTGCTCCGGCCCTCCTTCGAGGCCCTTGGGGAGCTCTACTCGGCTGCGAATGGCATCTTCACGATTCGTACGCTCGAGCTCGACGAGTTGGCCCAGTCCGAAGAGTTACTGGCCCTCAACGAGGCAACCACGTCCGATCTGGTCACGCTCGTTCAGCCTCTGGTGGAAGATGCGGAAACCTCGGCTCGCACGGCTGCGGACCGCTCCGCCACGCTGCTGCAGATCGGCTGGTGGACCATTCTCGCGGTCAACGTCCTGGCTGTGCTGGCAGCTGTTTTCGGAGGCTGGAAGTTCTTCGGTGAGCGCCTTCTGGTCCGTCTGCGCCACCTCTCCGACGTGATGCGGCGCATGTCCAAGGGCGAGCTGGAGGCGACACTGGAGATCGCAGGTAACGACGAAGTCACGGACATGGCTGGCGCATTGGAGGTCTTCCGCCAGCATGCGATTGAGGTGCAGCGCCTGAACCTGGTTGAGAGGCTCGCCGCCGAGGTTCAGGAAAAGAACGCGGAACTCGAGACTACGCTGGTCGAGTTGAAGCGCACTCAGCAACAAGTGATCACACAGGAAAAGCTGGCTTCACTCGGGGCTCTGACCGCGGGCGTGGCACACGAGATCCGCAACCCTCTCAACTTCGTCAACAACTTCGCGGCGCTTTCAGTCGAATTGATCGACGAGCTGCGCGAGGAACTGGGAATACGAGACGACAGCGGAAACGGCGGGTCCGCGGACGATGCGAAACCTCTGGCCGCGTCCGGCGGCGAAGAGCTGGAAGAGATCGTGGACGAAATCCTGGGAGACCTCCGACTCAACATCTCAAAGGTCAAGGAACACGGTGACCGCGCGAACCGGATCGTCGACGGAATGCTGGCTCACTCCCGCAACGAAGCGGGACAGCGCGAATCCATCGACATCAACTTGCTGTTGGAGGAATACACCAAGCTCGCATATCACGGCATGCGGGGGACGGATTCCATGTTCAACATCACCATAAACCGTGAACTGGATCCCGAAGCAGGCCGCATCGAAGGCATCGCCCGCGACCTCAGCCGGGTCATCCTGAACACCGTGACCAACGCCTGCCAGGCGACCCAGAGTCGCGGCAAGCTCGAGGGCCGGTCGTATTCCCCCACTCTGCTCGTGGCTACCGAGGGACGCCCTGACAGTGTGTGCGTGAGGATCCGGGACAATGGCACCGGGATGCCGGAGAGCGTCGTTCGCAAGATCTTCGATCCCTTCTTCACGACCAAGTCCGGCACGCAGGGCACCGGGCTCGGACTGTCGATCTCGCACGAGATCGTGCGCGAACACGACGGACAGCTGGTGGTGGACACCGAGGAAGGCGAGTACACCGAGTTCAGCATCATTCTTCCGCGGGACGAGGCGTCGTAGCGGCTGTCCACGGGACTCACGCCCCCTTCGTGCCAATCGATCCGGCGGGGCTCCTGTACTGAATCGCCTCCGCAATGTGGACGGCGCCCACCGTCTCGCTGCCACTCAGGTCGGCCACGGTACGGGCTACCCGCAGGGTTCGATGGTAGCCGCGCGCGGAAAGGCCGAGCGTTCGGACCGCCGCGCGCAGCAATCGCCGACCTCCGTCTCCCGGGGCGCACCAGCGCCGTGTCTGCTCGGGCCCCAGCCGGCTGTTGGCCGGTACGGCTCCAGTAGTTCCCGTAGTCCGCCGTTGCTGGCGGAGGCGCGCTTTCGCGACGCACGCACGCACGTCCCGGCTCGCCTTCCCCCGGTCCTGCCCCTCGAGTTGCCGCAGCGACACGGCCGGCACATGAACATGCAGGTCGATCCGATCCAGCAACGGCCCCGAGACCCGGTTTCGGTAGCGTCTGATCGCGGATTCGTCACAGGAACACCGTCCTGAGCCGTCGCCGTGGAAGCCGCACGGACAGGGATTCATCGCGGCGACCAACATGAATCGGCACGGGTAGCTCACAACCTGACTGGCTCGCGAAATCGTCACGGTTCCATCTTCCAGCGGTTGCCGGAGGGCTTCCAGAACGTGCCGGCGGAATTCCGGAAACTCGTCGAGGAATAGCACACCCTGATGCGCCAGGCTGACTTCCCCGGGGCGCGGAATCCGGCCGCCCCCGACCAGCCCCGCGTCGCTGATGGTATGGTGGGGGGCCCGGAAAGGCCGGCGGGCCACCAGGGCTTCGCCACAGGGCAGCCGTCCCGCCACGGAGTGCACCTTGGTCGCCTCTACCGCCTCCCGCAGAGTCAGCGGGGGCAGAATGCTCGGGAGCCGCCGGGCGAGCATGGTCTTCCCCGCCCCGGGCGGTCCGGTCAACAAGACGTTGTGTGCTCCCGCAGCCGCTACCTGCAACGCCCGCTTCGCATGCGCCTGGCCGCGCACGTCGGCCAGATCCGGCGCAGGGGACGCGCTGTCACCCAGGAGGGTCGCGCCGTCCACGGCGGCCGGCGCGATCGGGTTCCGCCCGTCCAGGTGCCGGATCAGCGCCGCGAGGCATGTAGCTCCGATCACCTCGACCGTCCCTGCCACTGCGGCCTCGCGCGCGTTCGAGGCGGGAAGGATCAGCCCCCGGGTGCCGCGGCAGCCATTCGCGATCGAAAGGGCTCCGCGGATGGGGCGCAACTCACCGTTGAGCCCGAGCTCCCCGACGAAGGCATACCCGTCGACTTCCTCGCCCCTCACATGGCCGGCGACGACCAGAAGCGCCAGCGCAATGGGCAGGTCGAAGGCGCTGCCGGTTTTGGGCACGTCCGCCGGGGCGAGGTTGATCGTGAGCCGTCGCGGGGGAATCACGAATCCCGCGCTGGCGAGGGCGGCCGTGACCCGCTCACGCCCTTCGCGCACCGCTCCAGCCGGGAGGCCGACGATCGAGAAGGAGGGGAGCCCGGAGGTCAGGCTTGCCTCGACGCTGACCGGAAAGCTGTCAACCCCGCGCAGGGCAGCCGAGCGTACCTGAGTGAACATCGCCCCCCGCGGAATGCCGGACCTCGCGCCAGACGACGGGGACTTTCCCCGCGCGGCAGAAAGATCGCAGCCATACGGGGGCGTCCCCATGGCAACGCGGGAACACTTCCCGGGACCGTCCGCGCGAGTCGGGCGGGCCGCGAGGCGCGCGGGCGCGCGACCCGTCCGCCCGCGCGGCACCTTTACGGTTGGTTGGAGATACCCAGCGAGACGCCGAGGCGGAAGGAGAGGAAATTGGTGTCGCCACGGCGCGGGAACAGGTCGATGCTCCCTCCCGGCAGATCCTCGATGTCGACTTCGGTCAGGTATTCAGCCACCCCGTTCCGGTGGTAGTACGCCGACAGGTCCAGCGCCAGGGGCGTCCGTCCGCGCACCAGGCTGACCAGGATTCCCCCACCCGCGCGCCAGGCGAGCGAGGAATCCTTGAAATTGGTCGTTTCGCCGAACCCGTCCTCGTCGTGCTCGTCCACTCCCTTCACGTACGAGTGCGTGTAGAAGTGCGCGAGCCCAACGCTGCCGCCTACGTACGGCCGCACGGGGCCGCCCCCCGGCAATACCCACTCGGGACCGACGTTCGCCAGCAGGATGTCGTTTGCCGTCACCACATCCAGCTGCACCCGGCACCCCACGGTGACGCTGAAGCACGCCGGCTGCGTGTTTTCCCCGTAGCGGAGAAACCCGAAATCAGCACGCAACCCGAATCCGGCTGCACCGAAAGGATTGTATCGAACGTTGAGGGCCAGCCCCGGAGCCCTTCCAACGGACTGGGCAAACTCTCCCTGCGGCTCGCTGACGATCCCGGCAATCCCCAGATACCATGCGGGAGTGGGTTCAAGGGGAGCCTGTGCATGCGCGCTCCCTGCCAGAGTCGCGATAGCCGCCACCAGCAACAGAACCACCCGTGCGCCACGCATCATCCCACCTCCGCGTACCAGAGACATCTGCTCGGCCGGAGATGGCCGAACCCCGTCAGTCAACCAACTGGCTGCAGAAGTCGTGCCACGCATGCGGCACAACCGGGCGAGCGGCTGTTAGACGTCCTTCGTCTCCCGCACCAGATCGACCATGGAGCTCTTCGCGTCTCCGAAGAACATCATGGTGCGGTCCAGATAGAAGAGCGGATTGTCGATTCCCGCAAAGCCCGGGCTCAGGCTCCTCTTCATGACGATGACGCTGCGCGCCTGGTCGACGTCCAGGATGGGCATGCCGGCGATGATGGAGTCGGGGTTGCGCGCGTCGGGATTGACCACGTCGTTGGCTCCAACGATCAGAGCCACGTCAGTGCTCTTGAATTCCCCGTTGATCTCGTCCAGGTCGAAGAGCTGGGTATAGGGCACGTCGGCTTCGGCGAGGAGCACGTTCATATGCCCGGGCATGCGCCCCGCCACCGGATGGATGGCGAACTTCACGTCGACACCGCGTTCCTGGAGCAGGTCGGAGAGTTTGCGAATGTCGTGCTGCGCCTGGGCAACCGCGAGGCCGTAACCGGGGACAACAATCACGGACTGGGCGTATGCGAGCACCATGGCGGCCTGCTCCGCGTCCACGTCGCGCACAGTCTTGCCCTCTCCGGCTGTGATCCTGGCGCCGGTGGAATCAGCCGCGCCGAAGGCACCGAAGGCGACGTTGGCCAGCGACCGGTTCATCGCCTTGCACATCAGGGTGGTGAGGATCAGCCCGGCGGCCCCCACCAGCGCCCCGGAGATGATCAGAATCATGTTGCCGAGCACGAAGCCGGCCGCCGACGCCGCCAGCCCCGAATAGGAATTCAGAAGGGAGATGACCACCGGCATGTCGGCACCGCCGATGGGTGTGACCAGCAGAACCCCCAGAAGGAGCGCCAGCCCGGTGAGGACCAGATACATCGTGATCGTGGCCTCGCCCGTCACCTGCATCGCCGCGATCACCAGGATCGCCAGGAAGAGGACTGCGTTCAGCGTCCTGGAAAGGGGGAAGGTAAGCGGGGCGCCGGAGATGAAGCGCTGCAGCTTGCCGAAAGCGATGAAGCTGCCGGACAACGTCACGGCGCCGATAAGGGTCGACAGCAGAATGGTGATCCCCGCTTCGAGGCCCAGGTCGCCGCCGCCCAGGCGGAAGAACTCGGCTGCCGCCACCATGCCCGAAGCACCGCCCCCCAGGCCGTTGAAGATCCCGACCAGCTGCGGCATGTCGGTCATCTTGACCGTGCGCGCCGCGAAAGCGCCGATGACCGACCCCAGGATCAGTCCGAGTGCGATGAGCTGCCAACTCAGGACTTCCTGCTCGACCAGGGTCGCGATGATCGCGATCAACATGGCGAGCGCGGCCAGCCGGTTGCCCTGCGGGGCGGTGGCGGGCGAGCCGAGCCGCTTGAGCCCGAACACGAACAACGTGGCGGACAGAAGATATACGAGTTGCAGCAAGGTATCAGGATTCACCGTGACTCCTCAGAAATCCGGGTATGCATGGGAGGTGACGGATTGCGTGCCTGCCAGGCTTTGGCCAAGGGCTACTTCCTCCGGCCCGCCTTGAACATCTGCAGCATGCGGTCCGTCACCATGAAGCCGCCCACGACGTTGATCATGGCCATGACGATCGCCGCCACGCCGAGGAAAGCCCCGATGGTATCGTCGGCCCGCGCGGTGACCACCAGAGCCCCGATGACGGCGATTCCGGAGATCGCGTTGGCCCCCGACATGAGCGGGGTGTGCAGCGTCGGCGGCACTTTGGTGATGACCTCGAATCCGACCATCACGGCCAGCACGAACACATAAAGACCGATCATCAACTCACCCATGGTGTCTCCACTGGGTTGGGGTTGTTTTGGGGATGCGCGCGCCGCATCTAATTCGACAGGCGCTCCAAGGTGCGGGCGTGCACGACCTCACCATCGTGGGTCACGCACGAGCCGGACACGACCTCGTCGTCGAAGTCGAGCTTCAGCTCGCCGTCGTGGACGAGGTCGCTGAGGAAGGAACTCACATTGCGCGCGTACATCTGACTGGCGTGCGTGGGCAGCTCGCTCGGCAGGTTCTCCGGCGCGGTGATGATCACCCCGCCATGGCGAACGACCTTTCCGTGTTCGCTCAGCTCGCAGTTCCCACCCGATTCGCCCGCGAGGTCGATGATGACCGACCCGGGGCGCATGGTGGCGACCATGGCCGAGGTGATCAGCACGGGCGCGCGGGCTCCGGGAATATTCGCCGTGGTGATGACCGCGTCCATGTCGGGAAGCCGGCCACCGATGAGATCGAGTTCTCGTTCGTGCTGGTCTTTCGACAATGCGCGCGCGTAGCCGCCCTCGTCCTCGGCGGACTCGTCCAGCTCGGCCTCGAGGAACCTGGCGCCCAGGCTCTGGACCTGTTCCTTGACCGCGGGGCGGACATCGAAGGCTTCTACCACCGCGCCCAGGCGCCGGGCAGTCGCAATCGCCTGAAGTCCGGCCACGCCGGCGCCCAGAATCAGCACCTTGGCGGGGGGGATCGTCCCAGCCGCGGTCATGAACATGGGCAGAAACTTGCCCAGATGGGTCGCCGCCAGCAGGGAGGCCCGGTAGCCGGCCACCGTGGCCTGCGAGGACAGGGCATCCATCTTCTGGGCGCGGGTGATGCGCGGCACCTGGTCCATGGCCAACGTGGTCACGCGGGCGTCGGCCAGGCGGCGCACGAGCTCCAGATTGCCCATGGGCGAAACGAAGGAGATCAGCACGATGCCTTCCGGAAGCGCAGCCACCTCGTCGGCACTTCCGTTCTCGCCGATGGAGGGCGGGTTGATCTTCACGACGACGTCGCTACCCGCCAGCGCCTGAGCGGCGCCGTCGCATATCGTCGCTCCGGCCTGGCGGAAGGCGTCGTCGGTGAAGGAGGCTTCATCTCCCGCACCGGATTCCACGACGACCTCGATGCCGACCTTCGCCAACGCGGCGACTTCGGCGGGCACCAACGCCACCCGGCGCTCCCCCGGACGGCTTTCTCGCAATACGCAAACCTTCATGCGTCTCTCCGCTGGATGTATGGACGCGCCCTTTCCCGGGGAGGCTGAGTTCGCCGGATACGAGACCCGCCGACCTGCCCCGGAAAAAACCCCCCATTAGATAACGAGCCCGCAAGTTGCCCGCAACGGGAAAGGGACGGGCTCGAGGGCCCGCCCACAACGGTTCCCGCCCGTCGGTCTAACCCAGTCGCGCTGCCTCGCGCTCCAGCCTGCGCCACGCGATGTCCACATGCTCCTGCCGCGTGCGCAGATTTCCTACGGACAGGCGTAGCACATATCGCCCGTCGAGCACCGTGTGCGAGAGAAATATTTCCCCGGATGCGTTGACCGCGTCCAGTATGCGCTGGTTGGCCAGGCTGGTCTGCTCCTCCCCGGCTCCCGGCAGCCGATAGCGAAACACGACGAGGCCCAGAGGTGCCGGGGCCACGAGCTCCCATCGATCCGAGCCCTGCACCCGGGCCGCAAATCCGCGTGCCAGCCGACAGTGCTCGCGGAGGCGGTCCGCGAGCCCCCGGGCGCCGAAGTAGCGCAGCACGAACCAGAGCTTCAGGGCGCGGAAGCTCCGGCCGAGCGCCACTCCGTAGTTCATCAGGTCGCGCACCTCATCTTTCTCACGGGTCCGCAGGTAGGGGGGAGGCGCAAGGGAGAACGCGTCTCTCAGTGCTTCCGGGCGGCGGCAATAGAGAACCGAACAGTCCATCGGCGCAAAGAGCCACTTGTGCGGGTTCACCACGATGGAGTCGGCGTGCTCCCATCCAGCCAGCAGCGGACGAAGCTCGGGCATGATCGCCGCCACGCCTGCGTACGCCGCGTCCACATGAAGCCAGATTCCGCGCTCTCGGCAAATGGCGGCGATCTTCGCGAGGGGGTCGATACTCGCGGTGGAAGTGGTACCCGCGACGGCCACCACGGCCACGGGCCGGAGCCCCGCGGCGACATCCTCCTCGATGGCTGCGCGCAGCGCCTCCGGCTTCATGCGATACTTCCCGTCCGCCTCGATGTGGCGGATGCCCGCTCGCCCGAGGCCGAGGGTGATCGCGGCCTTGTCGATGGAGGAGTGCGCGTGCTCGGAGGCGTAGATTCGGCCCCGGGGCAGCGAATGAAGCCCGTGGTCGCCCACCTCCGGAAAAGCCAGGGCGCGCGCGGCCGCCAGAACGTACAACGAGTTGTGGGAGGCGGTGTCGTTGATGAATCCGGCGAAATCGCCGGGAAGACCGAGCAGCTGACGGAGCCAGTCCGCCGTGAGCCCCTCCACTTCAGTCGCGGCGGGGGAGGTCTGCCAGATCATTGCGTTGGCGTTCAGGGCGGCGGCGAGCAGTTCCCCGAGAATGCCAGGACCCGAAGCCGTGTTGGCGAAGTAGGCGAAAAAGCCTGGGTGGTTCCAGTGGGTGATGCCGGGAACGATTCGTCGGTCGAAGTCGCGCATGATGCGCTCGAAGGGCTCACCCGTTTCGGGTGGCGACGAGGCCAGTGAGGCACGTACGCTGCCGGGGCGCACTTGCGCCATTACCGGATACTCCTCCGAGGACTGGAGATATTTCGCGATCCACTCCAAGACCGCGTGTCCGTGGGCGAGGAAGTCCTCCGGGGGCATGTCTGCCCCGAGATCGTTGTCTTGCATCGGGTGCCTGTGAGTCAGATGCGAATCGCGTTCAGCAACGGGGGACTGCGGAGCGCATGTGCGGTCGGCGTGGACGCGGTCCCAGGTCGGGGAAACGAAGGCTTGAGGGCGTCTATGCGCTGGGGAACCGCACAGTTTCCTGGAATCCTGAACGGATCCGGCTCAACTCCTCGTCCACGCGCACGACGAGCTCGTCGCTCATCGACTCGGGTACCCCGGTTCTGGACACCAGCGTCGAGAAAAGAGTGTCCGTGTAGCCGATGCTCGCGTGGGATACGCCCTGGTCGACAAAGCGGTTCAGGCGCAGCACTTCGCGTAGCGCCGGCACTGAATCCGGGGGCATGAGCGGGTCTGAGAGAAGGAGGCGGATGAGCGAGCCGCGCAGAACCTGGAATTCCTCGATGACCTCGCCCGCGGCCAGCCCGCGTTTGGCCCCGAACTCCCCGTACAGCCGGGCCGCCTCCTGCCACATCGGCCGAACCTGGCGGCGATAGGGCCCCAACACCTCTGGAAGCATGTCTACGAAGGTTTCGTAGAAGCGTCGAAGAAGGGCCACAAGCCGCGTCGGGCGCCGCTCAAGGCGTTTGGTGACTTCGGAGAGCCAACGGGAGACAACCTGGTCGCTCCTGGCAACCACCCATTGCTGCATCTCGACGGGATCGAGCTGCATGAGTAAGGGCCCAGTCCCGCGGGACTGCCCGGGCGAGTCATCCAAGTATTTGTCCGTAGAGGAATCCCGGGGCCAGGGGCGCGAGCCGATTACCTTCGCAACCCCGCGAAACGCGTGCGGGTCTACATCAATCTTGCCGGTTGGATACTGCTCGTCCAGTCCCGGAGCCGATGGCGAGTGGATCCGTGGAGGATTCCCAGGCAACGAACCGAATCGACATCGTGGTACCCGCGCCGGGCATGCTTTCCGCCCAAATCCGTCCCCCCCAGGAACGCACCAGTCGCTGAACAATGGCGAGGCCAAGGCCCGTTCCCGTCGAGCTCGTGGAGAATCGCGGCTCGAAGATCCTGTGCATCAGTTCAGGCTGTATCCCATGCCCGTCGTCGCTCACCTGCAGGCATACTCCACCGTTCTCGACAAACGCCCCGATGCGGACACCGCCCCTGGACTTGATCGCTTCGCGGGCGTTTTCCAGCAAGTTGATCAGCACTTCCTTGAGTTCGGACTCCCGCGAGCGCACCCGGGGAAGCCCGTCGGGGATGACAGCGTCGATCGCGATCCCGTTCTCACCGCTGCGGTACAGCGCGAGAATCTCTCCGACGGTCGTGCTCAACTGCACACCCTGCAGCGGAATCTCGCTTGCCTTTCTGGGGGAACCGTAGCGCGAGAAACTGCGCGCGATCTCGGCGAGCCGGTCGATCTCCCCCAGGATGGATTCCACGTTGCGATCCAGAATCTCCGAGAAGTCGTGACGCCGGTCGTGCCAGGCGCGGCGCATATGCTCGACGCTGAGCTTGATCGGCGTGAGCGGGTTCTTGACTTCGTGGGCCACCTGGCGGGCCATTTCGCCCCATGCCTCAATGCGCTCGCTGCGCAACTCGTCGGTGACATCCTCCAAGCTGAGAACCAGGCCGCGGGAGGGCCCGTCGCGCGTGATGCGACGCGCCCGCACGCGCACCCTACGTTCTGCGTGGCGGGGGTCGGCCATGGCCCCCGGCTGCGTGGTAGCGGACAGCTCGAATTCGTGGTCGGCCCCTTCTCCCCCTTCCTGGTAGTAGCGCTCCACCCACCGGGACAGATCCCGCGCGAACCCCTCCGTTGCCGGCAACCGCTCGCCCGGTCCCACCGAGGCCGCCAGCAGCGTCAGCGCCTGCGGATTCACAAGCGTGACCACCCCTTCCTGATCCAGAGCGATCACGCCGGTTGCCGCCTCATCAACGATCGCCTGCGTGCGCTGGGTCGTGCGAACCAGAGCGCTTCGCGCCCGGTGGAGCCGCTGCACCATGCGGTTGAAGGCCAGGAATACGGCACCGAATTCATCGGCGCGTTTCTCCGGCAAACGCACCTCCAGATTCCCCTCCCCCACCTTCTCGGATGCCAGCCGAAGGGTTCGGATCGGGTTCGCCAGTTCACGGCCCACGAGCAAGGCAAGGCCCAGCGAGAGCCCGATCCCGGTGACGATGGCAAACGCCAGCAACAGAACCAGATCGTTCTGCCCGAAGGCGGTCGCTCCCGCGTCCAGCGGTGCAGCCGATGCCAGCACCTGCCCCGTCTGCAGTCGGCGATACGCGACCACATAGTCACCGCCCCAGCGACGCGAGGGTGCATGCACGAGCACCGCGTCGCCGTCTGAGAAGGCTCGATGGACATCCGCCGGCAGCCAGGCGCGCTGTGCACCGAGTTCCAGAAGTGCGGGCATGGAACTGCGAGCCAACTCGCCGTCCTGATAGAGAAGCAGCACGGTCTCGTTGCTCGTCGGCAGCAAACGGATTTCGCCCCGTACCGCCAGGTAGCCCTCGGCCGCGTCGGCCACCGCGCGGTCGGCGAGTGCTTCCGCCGTGCGAACCGCCGCCCCGTTCAGGGTCCTCGAGGCGATCGCGGCAAACGCGAGCGCGGGAATAAGGAAGAAGGCGAAAAGGGCGAACGTGACCCGCACCCGAAAACTGCGGCCGGGCCAGGATGCGAATCGAACCCGCCTGAGCAGGCGCCCCCGTACACTCCACCAGCCCAACCCCAGGACGCCGACCAGGATCACCAGATCGAGCAGGATGACCAGGACGGCCCCCGACACAAGCACCATTCGCTCGGGGAGTCGGGCGGTGTAGTGTGCTCGATACCACCCCTCCGGGAACAGAATGGTCTGCTCGCCGCGCCAGCCTTCCGGGGTTCGCACCCAACGGGGCGTCCCCTCCTGCGGGACCGGATCGTCCTCGTTGAACGGCATCAGCGTGACGACGTCCCGGTACACGCTCGCGCTTCCGAAGGGAACGCCCGGCGTCAGGATCCGTGCAATACCGCGCCGGGGAGGAACGGCGACCGTAATCACCGAGCCGTCCGGCAACACCGCCAGACCGAGGTAGTGGATATCCTCCGAATTCAGCCTCCGCACCGTGGCTCCCGCAACGGCTTCGTCCAGATAGTCGTCCACGATGGAGGGGCGCGGTTCGGAGACGCCGATGCGCAGAGCATCGGTCGGTATTCCACCCGGAGTCCAGCGGTCGATCCAGACGGGAACTCCTTCCTGGGCGAGCCCGCTTTCGCGCCACAGGCCATATAGAAGCCCCGTTCCGCCGGTCGCGTTCTCGTAGAGGGAGTCGGCCTTCTCGGACAGGCCCCCGAGGAGGAACTGCAGGTATGGATCCACCTGGTTGCCGAGGGTCGAAAGCCGACTGCGGGCCACCTCCATGTGCGCCGCCATGTGACCGCCCCACGCAAATGGCAGAGCCGCGCTCACCGCCAGCAGGACGGCGGTGACTCCGGCAGTCAGCGAGCTGCGCCAGTGCGTACCCGGTCGCAGCCCCAGGACGGCTACGCCTACCGGAAGCGCCCACAACACGCCTGCCCACGGCGGCGGGGACGGCGAAGCGCGAAACCACGTGTACGCCCACAACCCGAGCATCAGGGCCATCAGCACGCCAGCCACCACGAAAACGGGCCGGGATTGACGGTCGGCCGGCCGCTTTGCCAGGCGAAAAGCTACGACGGTCACCATGGCCAGCGTCAGACAGAGGGCGAACTGGTAGGCCAGCCAGTATTCGACGCCTCCGCCCAGATACGATGTCGTCGGCGCGAGCGAAAACCAGTAGGTGACCGTGGCAAACCCGACGCCCGCAAAGGCGGCACCAAGCAGCGGGTTGCCGCGCCCCTCGGAGTTCCGTGGCATGAGGCTGGTGATGAACGTCCCCGCCAGCCCGAGCGCCAGGACACGGCCCAACGTGCCCCCTGTCGTGCCCGGCAGCAGGAACTGAGCGGGCGAAAAGAGTCCGGCAACGCCCAGCAGGTCGCCAAACGGCAGGACCGTGGCAAGCACGGCCAGAGTTGCTCCCGTCAGGGCCGAATGATACGCGGTGCCCCGCAAGCCGATCACAAGCAACACCCAGGTCAGCACCACGAAGCCGGCGACGACCCGACTCCATCTCCGGCGGACGGACTCGAAGACCGTGCCCTGAGTCACCTCTTCGAAGGAGATGGAGAAGAGAACCCCATCCTGCCAGCTGAGGTCGCGGATGGTCGGGCCCGTGGCCTGGTCGGGGCGCGACACCCGGATCGCGCCGCCGACCTCGGCCTCGAAGCGAGTCGCAAACGCCGATTCCTCGTCGGGAACCTCGGGAGGGACGTCACTTTGCAGGAGCACCGCGGCGACGGCCGTTGCCCCCGTATCGCCGATGCGTTCCGTGAAGTAGAGGTAGGTGTAAACGGAGCCCTCCCCGTACACATACTTCTCCGAGCCCGCGCGGGCCTCCACCGGCAGGATCCCCTGATGGTTACCCGCCCAGGCCACGAGCTCCGTCAGCGCATCGAACACCGCAACCGCCTGGAGACTACCCTCTTGCCGCGCATCTTCCAGGAACGCCCAGTAGCCGGGCGACCCGCCGTCCAGCTCTCGTCGGGCGATCCGGGAGACCGCCCCGGTTCCACGGTCGATCAGCGCCTCGAATCGCTCGTCCAGGGCTGCCTCCAGCCTGGCCTCGCGTGCGTCGCGGAAGCGGTTCCAGTCGCTGGCAACGAGGCCGAGCCGCGCCGAGCCCAGAAAGCCGCTCGCAATGGCGGCCAGAAGGGCGATGGCCGCGCCAGACACCCAGGGATTGCGCCTGGAGCCGCGCGAGGCCATGTCGAGCACGACCAACCCACTCGCCAGCGAACTCGCCAGCAGCCACCAGGAAGATGGCCAGCGCGTCCATACGGCCAGCGCCGACAGGCTCAGCCAAAGCAGCGCCGATACCGGTACGGGCGACCAGCGACCTGCCCGCAACGGGCCCCTAGTCGACAACCGCCGGCCTTTCTTGACGTGGAGTCACCACGGCTTCTCGCATCCTGGTCCAGACCGGGAGATCGTCTGGCTACCGGCCTCCCCCGGCTTGCCGAGAGGGCCGCCGGGCGGGCATCGCCTCCGGCAAGAGCCGGCTGCGCGGGACCCGTCCGTTCCCGGGGGTGTAGTCGGAATCGTTTCAATCACTCTGCGACCGAGGCCTTGCCCGTGCGCCGCATTCCATTCCATCTACTTCTCCTCACCCTTGCCGGATCCCTCCCGTGTCGAACCGCATCCGCTCAAATCAACATCCTTGACCGGGGAGAGTTCGAGGTCAGCATCGGCGGGCGAGAAGTCGGAACGGAGACGTTCACGATCCGCCAGGTGGGGGCCGGAGGAGACACTCGCGTCATCGCCGCTGGACAGATTCGCACAACCCTGTCCACAGGCCCGAGTACGATGGACATCCTGATGGAGGTTACCGGGACAGAGTGGGTTCCATCCGCATACCAGAACAAGGTCGGGGGCGTTGAGGCCAGGCAAATCGGCTTCGAACTCCGTGGCGCACGCTTCGAGTCACGGGTCACGTCGGACCTCGGGGAGCAGGTCAAGGAGTACAGGGCTCTGCCGGGCACGGCAATCCTGGAGCGTGGCGTCGCGCACCACTTCCACTTTCTGGGCCCTCGCGCGGGCGCCGGCCCTGCTACCGTGCCCGTTATCGTGCCCAGAGACGGGCTTCAGGCAGAGGCGGAGGTCGTCGCCGCCGGCACCCAGGAAGTGCGTGTCGGAGAAGACATGGTGTCCGCGCGGCGCTACCGGGTCACCACCGCAAGTACGCACTGGGAAGTATGGTATGACGATGACTACAGGGTTCTCAGGGTGCTTGAGAGCGCCACCGGGTACTCCGCCATCCGCGTGGCCCTTCCCGGCGCGTGAAAACGCCCGCCACAGAGCCAACCGGCCCCTCCCGGATCGGCGGATGAGCCGATTTGTGTCGATGTCGACGCACGCGTGAAACACCTTGGGGAGGGGTTTCGTACATCCCGCGGCGCCGGGAGCCGCAAGACCGTCCAGATACCAGCGGAGAACGATTTGTGTTTAGCATGACCACAGTTGCGAAACGGGCGCTGACGCTGTTGCTGTGTGCGGGAGCGTCAACCTCCCTGCGGGCCCAGGACGTGCCTGCCCAACTCACACTCGACGAAGCGATCCGGATCGCGCGGCTCGAAAACCCGCAGTTCCAGGCGGCACGCAACGACTCCGACGTCGCCGACTGGTCGGTTCGTTCGGCGTATGGCGACCTGCTGCCTTTCGCCAACCTGAGTTCAAGTCTCTCGTGGCAGGGAAAGGGCGAGCAACAGTTCGGGAGCCTGACGACGAGCCAGCTGGGGTTCTCGGATGAGCCCTCGTACTACTTCTCCAGCTACAATGCCGGGCTGAACTACTCGATCGCCGCAGAGTCGCTGCTTCGGCCCGGGCGAGAGAAGGCCGCCCGCAACGCCACCGTGGCGCTCATCGATCAGGCAGAGGCCACCCTCATTCGTGACGTGACGATCACGTATCTGGATGTTCTGCGCCAGCAAGAGGGGTTTGTGCTCGCCCAGCAGGAATTGGAACGCGCCCGCTTCAATCTGCGCCTGGCCGAAGGGCAACTGGAGGTAGGAACCGCCACGCCGCGCGACGTGCGCCAGGCCGAAGTGTCGGTGGGCCGCGCCGAAGTCACGCTGCTGCAGTCCGAGTTCGCGGTCAGCAATGCACGCCTCGCACTGCTCGTAACCCTGGGCGCGGAGCTGCAGCAGGAATTCGACGTGGTGAGCGTGTTTGAAGTACGCGAGCCGGCATGGTCCGAAGAGGAGCTGGTCGCGATGGCGCTCAACCGCAACCCCGGGCTGATCGCGGAGCGGGCCAACCAGAACGTTGCCGAGAGCGACGTGAAGATGGCGCGATCCTCCTACTACCCTTCGTTGTCCATCAGCGCTGGACTGAGCGGCTTTACGCGCGAGGCGTCCACTGTGGAATCGATGATCCGCCAGGCCCAGGCCGGCATAACCGGCCAGCAGCAGCAGTGCTACCTGCTGAACGAGGTCTACAGGCGTCTGACGGATCCCCTTCCCGCGCAGAACTGCAGCGGCTTCGTTTTCTCGCCCGACCAGGAACAGGCCATCGTCGCCAGAAACGACGCCTTCCCTTTCGATTTCACCCGCCAGCCGGCTCGGGCAACGCTCACGGTGAGCGTCCCCGTGTTCCAGGGCCTGAGCCGACAGCTTCAGGTCGAGGCCGCTCGGGCCGCACGCGAAGACGTGCGCTATCGCCTGCGCGGCGCGGAGCTGAATCTGCGCGCGCAGATTGCCTCCAGCCTGGCCGCGGTGCGCACGGCCTATGGGACCGAGCGCATCGAGGAGCGAAACCAGGCCGTGGCGGCGGAGCAGCTCCGCCTGGCCACCGAGCAGTACCGCGTGGGCTCAGCGAGCTTTCTGGACCTCGTCGAGGCCGAGACGGTCAAGGCCCAGGCCGACCGCGAACGCGTGGCTTCCATATATTCATATCACGACGTGCTTGCCAATCTGGAATCGCTCGTGGGTACGAGGCTGCGGCCCTGACATCCGGCATTGCTCGGACAGGCGAGCCGCCCCATGTGAACCAACCTGCAATCCGAGAACACCACTCAAATGACGTTTAGAGCAAAAATCGCAATCGGTGTAGTCGTGGTGACGGTGCTCGCGGTCGCCGGAGTCCTGAGTACGTTGCGGTCACGCAACAACGGCACCTCGGTCCGGACGGAGGAAGTCAGGCGACGGGACCTGCAGGCCATCGTCACCGCCAGCGGCAATATCCGGGCCCGCCGGACCGTCGACATCAGCTCCGACGTTTCCGGACGCATCGTCGAACTCAACGTCGACGAGGGGGACGATGTCGAGGAAGGACAAGTACTTCTGCGAATCGACCAGACACAGTTTCGAGCCACGGTCGCGCAGGCGCAGGCGGTCCTCTCGCAGCGGCAGGCGCAGGTGGCCCAGCAGAACGCCAGCCTGATCCAGGCAACGCGTGAGTACGACCGCATGCAGGACCTCTGGACTCGCGACTCGACACTCGTAAGCCGACAGCAGGTGGACGACGCGGCAACGCAGAGCGAAGTGGCGCAAGCCCTTTTCACCGCGGCTCGACACGGAGTGGACCAAGCGAGCGCCACCCTCGACGAAGCCGAGGACCGTCTCGCCAAGACCACCATCCGCGCCCCGATCTCGGGCAAGGTGACCCGGCTGAACATCGAGCTGGGTGAAACCGCCATCGTCGGAACCATGAACAACCCCGGGAGCCTGCTGCTGACCGTCAGCGACCTCTCAGTGATCGAGGCGGTGATGCAGGTTGACGAAACCGATGTGCCGGAGATTGCCATCGGGGACAGCGCCAGCCTCGAGCTGGATGCTTTCCCCGACACGGAGTTCGTGGGTACGGTCACCGAAATTGGAAACTCCGCCATCCGGCCACCCTCCAGCACGGCTGGCACCGGTCAGACACCGACCATCGACTTCGAGGTCGTCATCACCTTGCAGGACCCGACCGTCGAACTGCGCCCGGACCTGTCCGCCACGGCCGAGATCGTCACCGAGATCCGCGAGCAGGCCCTCGCGATTCCGATCATCGCGCTGACCGTGCGGGACGAGTCCGAGTCGGACTCGGATGCCGAAGAGCCGGACGAGAGCAATGCCGGCAGCGGCGAGGCGGGGGATAGCGACTCCGAGGACCCGCAGAACGGGCGGGAAGAAGAGGAAGCACAGGAGCAGGAAGGCGTCTTCGTCGTCCGGGATGGCCAGGCGCACTTCGTGGCGGTGACTGTCGGGATCGCAGGCCAGGAGTACTTCGAGGTGCTGCCCGGACTACTGTCGGAGGGGGACACGGTGGTGAGCGGTCCCTACCAGAGCATCCGCGAGCTCAGTGACGGCGAGGAAGTGAGCGCGGACAGCACGTCGGCAGAATCGGACGAACCTGCGGGATGAGCGTGGCGCGGACCGGGAGATAACCCATGTATGCGTGGGAGGGTGTGCGGCTGGCGCTGGGCTACATCCGGAGCGAGAAGCTCAAGAGCTTCTTCAGCCTGCTGGGTGTCATCGTCGGCATCATGTTCCTGATCGTGGTGGTGAGCGTCGTGGAGGGCATCGATCGCTACATTCGCGACGATTTTGCGTCCATGGTCTTCGGGGTTAATACCGTCACGCTGGAGCGCAGTCGCCCAAACATCGTCGACAGCGACCCCGCATCGCGCCGCCGTGCCGCCCGACGTCCGCGAATCGAGATGGCGGACGCCGATGCAATTCGTGAGCGGCTGGAGACGCCGGCAACGGTCGCGGTCGAGTCCATCACGGGCGGTGAAGTCGAGGGTCCGGGAGGTCTCAAGGTCGAAAACGTGCTCCTCTTTGGAGCTTCTTCGGAGATCTTTGGCATTCGTTCCTACGAAATGGAGCTGGGTCGCCCCTTCTCCGCTCAGGAGGCTGAACGCGGTGCCGCCGTTGTCGTCCTCGGCAAGAGCACGGCTGATCTGCTGTTCGAGAATGCGGATCCGCTCGGCGCGCAGGTGCGGATTCGGGACTATCCCTTCCGGGTGATCGGGGTCATCGAGGAGCAGGGATCCATGCTCGGACTCTCGCGCGACAACATGGCGCTCGCCCCCGCGCGCTCTCCGATCCGGCGAATGGTCAACCCCCGCAATGTCGTTGACGGTGTCGTAATCCAGACCGAGAGCCCCGAGCTGCTGCGAGAGGCCGAGCTTGAAGCCGAGGGAATCATGCGCGCGCGGCACGGCCTGCGTCCGAGCGAGCCCAACGACTTCAACCTGGAGACCGCGGACGAAGCACTCAGCTTCTGGGACAACATCTCACGCGTCCTCTTCGTCGCACTCCCGGGCCTGGTCTCCATCTCGCTGGTGGTGGGCGGCATCGTGATCATGAACATCATGCTGGTGTCGGTCATGGAACGCACCCGCGAGATCGGCGTGCGCAAGGCCATCGGGGCGCGCCGCCGTGACATCGTGTTTCAGGTGCTGATCGAGACCGCCACGCTGTCGGCGGTTGGCGCGTTGTTGGGGATCGGGATCGGGGTCGTACTGACAATGATCGTGCGCGCGGTTTCCCCGCTTCCGGCGGCGGTGGCACCGCATTGGATCATTCTCGGCGTCGTACTGGGCGTGACGGTCGGAGTCGTCGCGGGTGTCTATCCGGCGGCTCGGGCGTCGAAACTAAGCCCGGTGGACGCGCTGAGGTACGAGTGATGAAGGCGAGGCTGAACACACTGAACGAAGGGATTCGCATCGCCCTGGATGCGATCCGCGCGAGCAAGGTGCGAGCCGGCTTGACCATCCTGGGCGTCGCCATCGGTGTAGCCGTGGTCGTGACCATGGCGGCAATGATCACGGGGATTCGCTCAAGCATCCTCGCACCATTCGAAGTGGCCGGTCCCAACAACTTCTTCGTGACGCCCTTTGATTTCACCGATGCGCGCCTGGTGACGGACGGCAGCGGCCGCCCTCCGTGGTGGGACCGCCCGGAACTCACCCATGAAGAGATCGACCGGATCGAGCGCCTGCCCGCCGTGTCGGACGCGGTGGTGAACTTCGAATTCAACCCTACTTTCTCGTATGAGGGCCGTCGCGTTCAGGCCTTCCAGGGCAACGGGATGTCCGCTGGCTGGACTGCGTCCCAGCCAGGAGAATTCACGGCGGGGCGAAACTTCGTGCCCACCGAGGTCGAAGCGGCCCGGGCCGTGGTCGTTATCTCGCCCGGGTTGGCTGAGGAGCTTTTTGGACAGCGCGACCCGATAGGCAGGAGCGTTCGCGTGTCCGCTGGCCGCCGGGGCGTGAGTCCGCTCTTCAGGGTTGTCGGCGTCTATTCCGCGCAAGACAACATCTTCGCTGAAGCCTTCGACCATTGGGCGATCTTTCCCTGGACCGCCGCCGAGAAACGGCTCAAGGCCAGAAATCGCTTTAACTTCCTGATGCTCACAATCGTGCCGAGACCGGGGTTCCTGCGCGATGAGGCCAAAGACCAGGTCACCACGGTGCTGCGTTCGATGAGAAGTCTCGGTCCGGCGGCAGAAAACAACTTCGCGCTCGTCGAATCCCAGCAGATAATCGATTCCTTCAACCAGCTCACCGCCGCTTTCTTCCTGGTGATGATCGCTCTCTCGTCCGTGGCGCTCATGGTGGGCGGCATCGGTGTAGTTGGAATCATGATGATCTCGGTGACCGAACGAACGCGGGAGATCGGCATTCGCAAAGCCGTCGGCGCAACCCGGAACGAGATTCTGTGGCAGTTCCTGGTGGAGGCGTCGGTGCTGACCTTCATGGGCGGGGCAATCGGTCTCGGTCTGGGCGCGCTGCTGGCAAACGGGATCGAGGCAAGAACCCCCATCCCCGCGGCCATACCCTTGTGGTCGGTCGTCGCGGCGCTAGGCTCCGCCATAGTGACGGGAATGCTGTTCGGCCTCTTCCCCGCCCTGCGGGGGGCGCGCATGACGCCGGTCAAGGCATTGCGTTTCGAGTAGGACTCGCCCTCCCTGGAGCGGCAGCCGCCCCCCCGGGAGCAGAAGGCGCTCGGGATTAGTCAGATCGCCGGCCGAGCGCGCCAGGCGGTCTGCTCATCGCCGGTCAGGCAGCAGACGTCCAGCACAAGCCGCCGCCAGCTGGGCACGCAGGCATCGCCCACTTGGAACGCGGTTGCCAGCGCGCGGCCGCCGGCTCGCAGCCAGGGAGCCAGCCAGCCTCCAATCTCGGGCGGCAAGTGGCCAATCGGATCACCACTGGGCAGGTGAACCCATACGACCCCGCGGGCGTCGCCCGGAGGATCCGGGATCAGGACCAGCGCATCTCCCGGATTGAGGGCATCCAGATGTCGCTCGCGGCCCGCGAACACGGTTCCATGCACGGTCGAACGGAATCGCGCCGGCGAGCCCGAAGGAAGCTGGAGTTGGGTCATGGGCGATTCCGTTTTCGCATGGACACTTCAATCGACATCCCGCGGCGGCTAAAGTTAGGCTTTGGAATCCTATCCGCCATACGCAGCCGACTCCGTTGATGGCCCCATCCGCCCTGTACTTCGACCACGCCGCCACTACGCCTCTCCGAGGGGAGGTGCTGGACGCCATGCGCCCGTACCTCACCGAGACGTTCGGCAATCCGTCCAGCACCCATCGCTGGGGCCGTGAGGCACGGGCCGCGCTGGACGGAGCACGGGCGGAGTGCGCGCGTGCCGTAGGGGCGCAGACCGGGGAGATCGCCTTTGTGCGCGGCGGCACCGAAGCGGACAACATGGCCGTGCTCGGACGGGCCGCGATTGCGATCGCCTCGGGGGAGCGGCCGCGCGCGGTCACGACCACGATCGAGCATCCGGCTGTGCGGGAAGCGTGCGACCAGGTGTGCGCGCTTGGCGGGGAGAGCGTGCGGGTCGCGGTGGACCCCGCCGGTGAGCTGGACGGGGACGCACTGGCCGACGCGCTCGCACGAGGAGCATGCGTGCTCTCGGTGATGTGGGTGAACAACGAGGTGGGCACGGTGCTGCCGGTGCAGCGCATAGCGGCCCAGGCGCGCGCGGCGGGGGTGGTGGTGCATTCCGACGCGGTGCAGGCGGTGGGCAAGGTACCGGTGGACTTCGGCCGGGCCGGACTCGACCTGGCCTCGATGAGCGCGCACAAGATCAGCGGGCCCCGGGGAGTGGGGTTGCTGTACCGCCGCCGGGGGGTGGAGCTCGCCCCTCTCCTCTTTGGCGGTGGGCAGGAGGGGACGCTGCGGCCCGGGACGGAGGACGTGGCCGGCGCGGTGGGGCTCGCGACGGCGCTCACCCTCGCGGTACGGGACCAGTCCGAAGAGGCGGCCCGGCTCGCGGCGGAGCGCGACCGGCTGCAGCAGTCGATCGTTCATGCCCTGCCCGGGACCCGGGTTTTCGGCGGCGAGGGAAGGAGAGCCCCTCACGTGCTCAACCTGGGATTCCCGGGGCTGGATGCGGCCACTCTGGTGATCGCTTTCGACCTGGCCGGGGTGGCGGTATCGGGCGGGTCGGCGTGCGCGTCCGGCAGCACGACCACCAGCCCGGTGCTCCGCGCCCTGTACGGCGAAGGCGCGGAGGGGTTCGCGTCCGTGCGCTTCAGCCTGGGCCGGACCACCACTGCCGACGACGTGAGCGAGGCCGCCAGCCGAACGGTCGAGATCGTGACCCGCGCGCGCGAGTTCGCCGCCCGCAGAGGGGGTTGAGGATGTCACGCGAGCGGATTCTGGTCGCCATGTCCGGGGGCGTCGACTCGTCGGTTGCCGCCGCGCTGCTGGCCGCGCAGGGCCACGAGCTGGTGGGCGCGACCATGAAAACCTTCTGCTACCAGGAGGATCCGGGTCCGTCACGCACCTGCTGCGGCCTGGACGGCATCATGGACGCGCGCCGGGTCGCGGACACGCTGGGCATGCCCCACTACGTCTTTGACGTCGAGGAGGAGTTCAGCCGCGACGTGATCGACGACTTCGTCGGGGAGTATGCTCGAGGGCGCACGCCCAACCCATGTGTGCGCTGCAACTCCAACACCAAGTTTCGCGACCTTCTCCGGCGGGGCGAACTACTCGGGTGCGACGCGGTGGCTTCGGGGCACTACGTGCGGGCGGCCGTGGTGGGCGGCGAGACGGCCCTTTTCCGCGGACGGGACTCGGCGAAGGACCAGTCCTACTTCCTGTGGGGACTCCCGCGTGGACTGCTGCCCCGGCTGAGGTTTCCGCTGGGCGAACTCACCAAGCCCGAGGTGCGTGCGTACGCCCACGATCTCGGTCTGGTCACCGCCGCCAAGCCCGAATCGCAGGAAATCTGTTTCGTTCCCACCGGTGACTACCGCGACCTGCTGCGCCAGCGGCTCGGCCCCCGCCACGACGCGCTGCGGCCCGGCAACCTGGTGGACACTCGCGGCCGCGTCGCGGGCCGGCACCAGGGCTACGGTTCCTTTACCGTAGGACAGCGGCGCGGCCTGGGCGGCGGCTTCGACCGGCGGCTCTACGTGCTCGCAATCCGTCCAGACACGCGCGAGGTGGTCGTCGGAACGCGCGACGAACTGGAGTGCCGCCAGGTACAGGTGGCGGAACTCAATTGGCTCACGGAGGACGCGCCCGCGGACGGCGTCGTCGTGCGCGCCCAGCTGCGCTACCGGGCTCCCGCGGTGCCGAGCCGAATCCGCTACCGCGGGGACGGCGTGGAGCTCGAGCTGCACGAGCCCGTGCTCGCGGTCACACCAGGGCAGTCGGCCGTCTTCTTCGACGAGGGCCAGCGGATCCTGGGAGGGGGGCGCATCGCCTCCGCGGGCGACGCCCGCGAGCACGTCCAAAGCGCTCGCCACACGGTCGCTGCCGGCGGCGGGTGAACGCCGCCTGACGCCCCATCCGGCCTCGGGCCGGTTCAATCCAACAGGTGCGCGCCTTCCAGGAGCCGGCGCAATTCTACGTCGCTCGCGCCGTCTACGAATGCCTCCGCCCCCGCCTTTCCCCCCACAACCTCCGCCGCCAGCGGGCGCTCGGCGCTGTCGCTACAGCAGCGAAAGACCACACGGCCGGGATCGGGGAGGCCGTGACGCCCGGTCGTGGCGAAGGCCTCCCATCTCCGAAACGAACCGTCCTGAATCATGCGCGGCATGTGTGCCCTCTCGCGCGAATCTTCCCTTTCGAGCGGACGGGACTCCGTCCGCGAACAACGCTAGTAGTTGAGCTCGGCGACTTCGGCGAATTGCCGGATCGCCTCCTGGGCTTTCTCGGAAAGCGCGCCCGGCACCTCGACCCGGACTTCAACGATCTGATCGCCGACACGCGGGCCCTTGCGAATCCCGTGGCCCCGGACCCGAAAGCGCGTTCCCGGCTGGGTGCCTGCGGGAATCTTCAGCACGACCTTCTTGCCATGGATCGTCTTCACGCTCATGCGCGTGCCCATGGTCGCCTGCGCGATGTTGATCGGCACGGACACGTGAATGTCCCGTCCCTCGCGCTTGAAGAACCGATGCGGCTTGACCTTGAAGGTAATGAGGAGGTCGCCCCGCGCACCTCCCTTCATCCCTCGCTCCCCCTGCCCGGTCAGCCGCACCTTGGAGCCCGAGTCCACGCCCTGCGGCACCGTCACTTCAATTTTGCGATTCTGGCGCACCGATCCCGTGCCGGCGCACGCCTCGCACGGGTTCGTGGGAATCCTGCCCCGCCCCAGACACGCCGGACAGGGCCGCTTTACCGCAAAGCCGCCCTGGCCGAAGGAGACTGTGCCCGCGCCATTGCACTCCTTGCAGCGGGTCCTGGCCGTCCCCGGCTGGGCACCGTCCCCTCCGCACGTGGCACATTCCTCGGTCATCGGAACCGTGATCGAGATCCTTCCGCCCGTGACCGCGACCTCGAATGCGATGTCAACGACGTACTCGACATCGTTGCCCTTTTGAGGGCCCCTTGCTTCCTGGGTGGTCTTGCGGCCCCCGCGGTCGAAGAACGAGCCCAGTATGTCGCTCAGTCCGCCCAGATCCTCGATAGAGATGCCCCGCTCCCCCGACGGACCGCCTCCCGGTCGTGACGGCCCTCGTCTGCCTCCACCCAGGCCGAACGCGCCCAGACGGCGCATCTGGTCGTACTGCTTCCGCTTGGTGGAGTCGGAGAGCACCGAATACGCTTCACCCACCTCCTTGAAGCGATCGGACGCGGACGCGTTGCCGGGGTTGGCATCGGGATGGTATCGCTTGGCGAGTCCGCGATACGCCTTCTTGATCTCCTCGGGCGTGGCCTTCTCCGAGACGCCCAGGACCTTGTAGAAGTCTTTCGTCGCCGGGGACATGAGGACCCTTGGTCGGTAGCTGGCAGGCTAGCCGTGCTTGCGCACGCTGACGCGCGCGGGTCGCACGAGACGGCCTTGCATGAGGTAGCCGCGCTGCAAGACCATATCCACCGTGTCATCCTCTTCTTCCGACGCGGCGGGCGCCCGCATGACGGCCTCCATGACCCTCGGGTCGAAGTCCTCGCCGGCGGGGTCGAGCACTTCCAGGCCCGCATCCTTCAGCACTCGCAGCATCTTGCGCTCGACCAGGTCGACGCCCTGCACGATGTCCTGCACGGTCGCGGTGTCCGGATCCAGCAGGGCGACCCGCTGCAGGTCGTCGACCGAATCGACCAGACGGCGCATCAGGTCCGTCTGGGCTCGGGCCCACGTCTCCTGTTGCTCGTTGCGCACCCGCTTGCGGTAGTTTTCGAACTCGGCCGCGAGGCGCAGATGTTGGTCGGTCAGGCGCGCAACCTCGCGCTCGAGTTCGTTCCTGGTATCCTCGGATCCGTAGGAGGGAGATTCCCCGGCTACGCCATCCAGCGATCCATCGTCCGGGGAACCTTCATCCCCTGGAGCATGGTTCTGAATGGCTTCTCCGTCCGGCTCCTCTCCCGGAAAAGACTCCTCGGAGCGGGTGTCGACACCCGTATCTTCGTCGTTGCCAGAGGTGCGTCGGCTCATCTATCTCGCTTGGCGGGTGAGGCGTTGATCATCAACAGGCTCGCTAGGATACCCCGATAGGGAACGAGATGTCCAGTGGGAGGGTTTCGGCGCCCCGGAAGGGACCGACCGAGGCTCCGGCGGGTAGTTTTCGGCGTCAGACCGAATCGCACGGGCCGTCCGGGTTCGGGAACAAGCGAAGCAGCGGCGGGAGGTGGCGAGTGGTGTCGGCGCGGAAGCGCACGTCCAGCCAGGTACCGTGAGGAACCCAGCTCTCCGAATCGCAATCGTCGGGCCCGGCCGCATGGGCCGGTCGATCGATGCGCTCGCGCGGGCGAAGGGATTCGACGTCCTGGTTCAGCTGGGGCGCCAGGATCTGGAATCCAATACGGAAGAGGCGCGCAACCGCCTGGCAGCCGCCGATGTCGCGCTTGAGTTCACAACTCCCGACTCGGCGGTTTCCAACATTCGGCTCTGTGTGGAAGCAGGCTGCCCTGTCGTGTCGGGCACGACGGGCTGGTTCGACCAGTTGCCGGCCGTCAGCACGATGGTGATGGAGCACGGGGGCGCGCTGATGTGGGCACCCAATTTCTCGTTTGGGGCGGTCGCCCTGGGGTTGCTTGCACGAAAGGCGGGCGAGCTGTTCGCCAACGCCGATGGATTCGACACCCATGTGGTCGAGACCCACCATACCCGCAAGCTGGACGCTCCCTCGGGTACCGCCGTCGCGCTCGAGGCCTCGCTGGGGAAAGGGCTGGGACGGAGTTCCCCCACGACTTCAATCCGTACCGGGCACGTTCCCGGCACACACGAAATACTGATCGACGGGCCGTTCGAACGGATCATCCTGCGCCACGAAGCCCGCGATCGCGGTGTCTTCGCAGAGGGCGCCCTCCGGGCCGCGGAATGGCTCGTGGGTCGAAGAGGAG
This sequence comes from Longimicrobiales bacterium, assembly GCA_965237885.1. Lineage (GTDB taxonomy): Bacteria > Gemmatimonadota > Gemmatimonadetes > Longimicrobiales > Gaopeijiaceae > BD2-11. The sequence continues at coordinate 3,852,411 of CBDEGN010000002.1, forward strand.
TCTATACGATGCGAGATTTTCTCGCGGGAGATGCAGCGTGAGGCAGGAGATGTTGCGGGGCTGCGGAACCGCGCTGGTGACGCCTTTTCGGGAATCCTGGGAGATCGACGAGAAAGCGTTGCGATCGCTGGTCGACTGGCAGATCGAGCAGGGGGTCGATTTTCTGGTGCCGTGCGGTTCCACCGGGGAGGCGGCGACCCTGTCTCTCGAAGAGCATGTGCGGGTCGTGGCGATCACGGTCGAGCAGGCCGGCGGACGCGTGTCGGTCGTGGGAGGAGCGGGATCGAACTCGACGGCCGCGGCCGTCGAGCTCTCCCGCAGGATCGCCTCGACCGGTGTGACCCATCTGATGCACGTTACGCCCCCCTACAACCGGCCGCAGCAGCGCGGGTTGATCGAGCACTTCACCGCCGTTGCCGACGCCTCCCCGCGCCCGGTGGTGCTCTACAACGTTCCGGGACGAACAGGGTGCAATATCGCCGCGGCGACGACCCTGGCGCTGGCCGAGCACCCCAATATCGTGGGAACCAAGGAAGCGGCCGGCGACTGCGACCAGGTGTCGGAGATCGCCCACCATCGGCCCCCGGGGTTCTCGCTGCTTTCCGGCGATGATTCCCTCACGGTTCCGTACATGGGGATCGGCGCCGATGGGGTGGTTTCGGTGATCAGCAACGCCACCCCGCGCGCCATGTCCGATCTTGCGCGCGCGATGGCCTGTGGTGACCTGGAGCGCGCGCGCGACCTGCACTACCGGCTCGGCGACTGGATGCGCGCGGCGTTCGTGGAGTCGAATCCGGTGCCGGTCAAGGCGGCGCTGGGCATGATGGGACGCATCCATCCACGGGTACGGCTGCCGCTGGTCCCTCTCACGGCAGCCAATCGCGAGGTCGTCGCCGCAGCTTTGCGAACCACGGAGGGGCTGTGAGCCGGGCCAGGACCGCTCCGCCCTCGGAGGCCACGCTGGAACAGCGTATCGAGGCCCTCTTTCGGTGGCCCGCATCCGACGCCCTTCCAGAGGCTGCCGAGGAGGTCGTGGAGGAGCTGCTGGGTCGGCTGGAAGCGGGGTCGCTGCGATCCGCGGTTCGGCAGGACGACGGATCGTGGTCGGCGGTTCCATGGGTGAAGCGGGGCATCCTGGTCGCCTTTCGCTGCGGGCGCATCACGCCCGTGACCGGGCCCGGCGGAAGCCCCGTCGACCCGGGCGGCCCTTCCGCCTTCCTGGACAAGCACAACCTGCCGGTTCGCAGCTTCGTTGCGGGGGAAGGCGTTCGCGTGGTCCCGGGCGGCTCGGCCATCCGGCGCGGCGCCCATGTGGGGCACGGGGTCGTGTGCATGCCCCCGATGTACGTGAACGTGGGCGCCTACGTAGGGGCGGGAAGCATGGTTGACTCGCACGCGCTGGTCGGGTCATGCGCCCAGATCGGCGAGCGCGTCCACCTGAGCGCGGCGGCCCAGATCGGGGGGGTGCTGGAACCCGTTGGCGCCGCGCCGGTCGTGATCGAGGATGACGTGCTGGTAGGGGGAAACGCGGGCGTGTACGAGGGCACCGTGGTGCGGCGGGGGGCGGTGCTGGCCGCGGGCGTCATCCTGACGAGGGGCACGCCGGTCTTCGATCTGGTGCGCGAGAAGGTCTACCGTGGCAGCCCGACGCGGCCGCTGGAGATTCCCGGGAACGCCGTCGTCGTGCCGGGAGGACGGGCCGTGACCCGAGACTGGGGACAAAGACAGGGGCTGTCTCTCTACGCGCCCGTCATCGTCAAGTACAGAGACGCGGGAACGGACCTGGCGACCGCCCTCGAGAGCTGGCTGAGGTAGGCACCGGATCATCCCTGCGGGGAATGCGGCCTGGCAGCTTCCGTGCGGGCTCGCCAGGCCGGGGCGACGACCACGCCGGATCCCTGCCTGCGGGTCAGCGCTGCCGCAAGAGCCGATGGAGGAGCGCAAGCACCGCCTGGGCGCTGCGCTCGCGGACCGCGCGGCGCTCGCCGGGGAAGGTGCTCAGGCGCGCTTCGGTGTGGCCGTCCAGATGGACCGCGTACCACACCGTGCCGACCGGCTTCTCGGCCGACCCCCCGCCCGGCCCCGCCACTCCGGTCACGGCCAGGCCGATGTCGGCCTCGAAGGCTCGCACCACCCCCTGGGCCATCGCGCGCACCGCCTCCTCGGACACCGCCCCGTGCCGGTGCAACAACTCGCCGGGCACGCCCAGGTGGGCGCGCTTCGCCTCGTCGGCGTAGGTGACCACCCCGCCCAGGAAGTACCGGGAAGAACCCGGCCACTCCGTGATGCGCCGCGCGACCAACCCCCCCGTGCAGCTCTCCGCGACCGCCAGAGTCCGCCCGCGCGACACCAGTTCGGTGGCGATGGACTCCACGATGTCCCCGCTTTCGGCCAGGTAGCGGTAGGGTCGCACCACCGGCTCGACCAGCGCCTCCACCCGGTCGAGCCAGCGCGAAGCCTGCGGATCGTCGGGGGTCGCGCGCGCGGTCAGTCGGACATCCACTCCCGTAAGCCGGGGCAGATAGGCGATGGACACCGGCCCCAGGTTCTCGGGAAGACCCGCGTCGATGCGCTCGGCAAGAGAGGACTCGGCGATGCCGGTGGTGTGGAAGACACGGTGAACAAGGGACAGAAGGCGGTCGCCCAGCCACTCGCACAGCAGAGGCGCCACGCCTTCGCTGAAGAGCGCGCGCATCTCCGCGGGCACGCCGGGCAGGAGCACGACCATCCGGCCGTCCACCTCCAGCACCAGTCCGGGCGCGGTCCCGACTCGGTTGGGTAGCACCCGGGCGCCTTCGGGAACCCGGGCCATGCGGGCGTTGCCCGGCGGCAGCGGTGCGGCGCGCCACGAGGCCCAGCGGGTCCTGATCCCGGCGAGCAGCTCTTCGTCGATGCGCAGCGGCCTGCCGAGCATCTCCGACACGACCTCTCGCGTAATGTCGTCGGCGGTGGGCCCGAGGCCTCCCGTGACCACGACGACGTCGGCCAGCTCCAGGGCGCGCGCAACCGCGCGGCGGATGTCGGGCGCGCGGTCCCCGACCACGAACCGTGCTCGCACCGGAAGCCCCAGGCTCGCCGCTTCCCGCCCAATCCAAGCGCCGTTGGTATCGACGGTAAACCCCAGCAGGAGTTCGTCGCCCACCGTGACGATGGCGCAGCTGGCCGGGGAAAGGACCGTGCCGGTCAGCGCCGAGTCCCCGCCAGATCGCGATTGCGCCAGAAATAGACGCCCATGGAAAACACCGTCAACATCAGCGCGAGCAGGAGAGTGACGCCGATGAACGCCCGGTGGAAGTGGACCCACAGGTCCCACGACAGCCCGCTCCATTCCCCCTGTTCGGCGAAGCGGTCCAGCGCGTACCACAACAGCACCGAGCCGATGAACAGGTTCTGCAGAAAGGCCTTGTATTTCCCGGACCGGTCGGCGGCGATGACCACGCCCCGGCGCACGGCAAAGCCGCGCAGCAGCGTCACCATCAATTCGCGCCCCAGCAGAACCACGAGCACCCACATGGGAAGCTCGCCCCACCACGGGATCTCGCCTCCACTGGCCGGACGGTTGGAGACGATGTAGATGGGCACGATGGTGGAGACCATCAACAGCTTGTCGGCGATGGGGTCCAGCAGTTTGCCCAGGTCGCTGATGAGATTGTGCTTGCGCGCAAGATGGCCGTCCCAAAGGTCGCTCAACGCAGCGGCCAGGAAGAGCCCGAACGTCGCCGCGAGCTCCGTGCCGCTCGACGACAGCGCCAGCACGAAGATCGCCGGGCAGACGGCGATCCGCGAAATGGTGATGATGTTGGGCAGATTCAGTTGGCTCGCCATGAGGGCCTCAGCGAAGCGATTTCACCACCAGCCTGCTTACCGCCGCAAGCGTCTCGAAGACGCCCGTGCCCTCCGTAGCGATGCTCTCGAAGTCCGGTACCCGGCCGCGGTTCAGCCGGTCGCGCAATTCTCCCGCCGGGAGGATGTCGGGAAGATCGCGCTTATTGTACTGAATCACGAACGGGATGCGCGAGAGGTCGAACCCGTGCGAGTCCATGTTGTCGTAGAGACGCTGCATGGCCTCTACATTGGCGTCGTCCCGATCGACCTGGGAATCGGCAACGAAGATGACCCCGTCCACGCCCTTGAGGAGGACCTGGCGGCGTGCTTCGTAGTAGGCCTGGCCAGGCACCGTGTAGAGATGAAACCGGGTTCGGAAGCCCCGTACGACCCCCAGATCGACGGCGAGAAAGTCGAACAGCAGCGTGCTGCCCCGTTTGGTCGCCAGGGAAATCAGCTCTCCCCGGCTTTGCGGATCCACCCGCGAATGAACGTACTCGACGTTCGTCGTCTTGCCTCCCAGCCCCGGACCGAAGTAGAGCACCTTGCAGTCGATCTCCCGCCGGGCATAGTTGGTCATCGGCATGGGCGATTCGCCTCCAGTGCTGGAGAGCCGGCGCCAGTGGACCTCGCGGCCAGCGTTGCGTCCCTCCCCGTGCGCGGTGCCCTGGACATCACGCGGTCTTTTCGGTGAGGCCGGAATCGATCCCCGCCAGGTCGCGCTCCATTCTCACGACGATGGTCCTCGCCCGGTCGCGCAGCAGCTTGCGGGGCTCCCAGGCCATGAAGTCCCTCAGCAGGTTCACGGTGTTGACTGACGCCCGGGCGCGCGCCATGTGCCCCAGGGCAGCGAGCCGACGAAAGACGCGCGGACTGAAGAGATCCCTCTGGTGGCGGGTCATCTGATCGTGGGCGACCCATACCGCGACGCCTCCGGCCACGATCACCACCAGCGCCACCAGGCCCACCTTCCGAAGTTTCTTGTTCATCAGGTTGTTCCACCCTGGCCGGTGATCCGGCCGCTACATCTCGCGGCGGCCCAAGAGGGCCTGCGCAAGCGTTGTCCCATCCACGAATTCCAGGTCGCTGCCCACGGGGATTCCCGTCGCCAAACGCGTCACCCTGGGTCCCAGGTTCCGGAGCTGGCGCTGGATATAGACCGCTGTCGCCTCGCCCTCCACCCTCGGGTTCGTGGCCAAAATAACCTCCTTGACCCCTCCCTCCGAAGAGCGGATCCGCTCGAACAGCGAACGCATGTTCAACTGCTCGGGCCCGATTCCGTCCAGCGGAGAGAGTCGACCGCCCAGCACATGGTACACGCCGCCGTATCGACCGGTGCGCTCCACCGCCCCCACGTCGAAACTCCCCTCGACCACGCAGATCGTGGACGAGTCCCGGCGCGGGTTGGAGCATATGCCGCAAAGCCCGTCATCGCCGAAGTTCCCGCAGGTGGCGCAGGGTCGGACGCGCTCCGCCAGGGTCTGGATGGCGGCGGACAGGCGCCGGGAATCCTCGGGACCGCTGCGAAGCAAATGGTGCACGAGGCGAAGCGCGGTCTTGGGACCGATTCCGGGGAGCCGGGAGAATTCGTCCGTGACCCGGTCGATCACCGACATGGTGCGCTTGCGTGCAATTTGTCCAAAGTGGGTGTCCGCGTCCCGGTCGTCCAGTTGCCGGGAGACGGCTTAGAAGAGTTTGGGAAGCTGCGACGGCGAGGGAAATCCGCCGGTCATCTTCTTCATTTCTCTTTCGTAGTGTCGACGCGCCTTGCTCTGCGCCTCGGCCACAGCGGCCAGGACCAGATCTTCCAGCATCTCGACATCGTCCGGGTCCACGACCGAAGGTTCGATCCTGATGCTCCTCACCGCACCCTTGCCGTCCACAACCACGGTCACCATGCCGCCGCCGGCAGACGCGCGCAGTTCCTGGCGGTCCAAGTCTTCCTGAAGCGCGCTGACCCTGCTCTGCATCTGCTGCCCCAATTGGATGAGCTGTTGCAGATCTTTCATCGACGTACTCTCGCGGCGGGGGTGGAGGAAGGGCCTAGTCTAGCAATTCGAGATCGAGTTCTTCTACCGCCCGGGCAAGGAGTGGTTCCCGCTCCACCAGCTCCCGGAGGCGCTCCTGCCGAACCTGCTGCGGCGACACCGCCCGGGGGCTCGAAGAACCCGCCTGCGGGCCTTCCGCAACTTCGATGGAGGGTCTGTAGTCGAGAAGCCGGGCAAGGGCTTCGGCAATGCCAGTGACTACACCGGGACGGCGCAGCTGGTCGAGCCCGGGGCCGGGAGGAAGCGTGAGACGCAAGCCCCTTTCGCCCATCCTTTCCACGCGGACACCCAGAAGGAGGGTCCGCAGGCCACGGCGAAGAGTTCCCGGCGTGGCGAGCAGGCTCCGGAAGGCGGCCACTGGATCCCCTCCGGCGGCTGCGGGCGGCGGGGTGGGAACCGACGGACCTCGGTCCGGAGACGCGCGCCCGGCGCGAGCATGCGAGTCCCGAAGAGGCTCGGGCACGGGCCGGGAGTCGGGCGCTGCTTCCGCGGAGGAGGGTGCGGGCTCAGTCGGCGCGGAGGAGGGTGACGGCTCGGTCGGCGGCGGGTCGCGCGGCGCGGCCACAGGCTTGCGCTTCCTGGTCCTTGTCTCCTGCGCGGGCGGGCGCGTGGGCGTGGCCGGACGCCGTTGGGGGGCCGGATCCGCGGCCGTCGCGGCAGGCCTGGGCGCACCGCCCAGACTCTCCAGGAGTTCCTCGATGCGAACCGTGCGATCCAGATAGCTCACCCGCAACAGCAGGAGTTCGATCAGGACACGAGGCTGGCTGACGCGCTTCAGGCTCCCCTGCGCTTCCAGATCGGCCGCCATCGCCAGCATGCGCACCAGATCGGACGGATCGAAGCCTTGTGCGCGCGCCTCCAGAGCGATGCGGTAGTCGGTGCCCGCTTCAAGGGCTTCTCCCCCATCCAGGCGGACACGGAGGAGCATGCGCAGGCTTTCGACAAGGCCATGATAAAACTCCACCAGATCGTAGCCTTCGTCCACGAGGGCTTCGACGAAGGAAAAGATCTGCCGGTGGCGGTGGTCCAGGATGATGTCGAAGAGTTCGAGGTAGCGCTCTTCCTCGACCAGGCCGAGCACTTCCCGCACCGACCGGGATTCGACTTCCCCGCCGGTGAGCGCCAACACCTGGTCGAGCAGCGACAGGGCATCGCGCATCCCTCCGTCGGCCTTGCGCGCGATGATGCGCAGCGCCTCGTCGGAGGCGTGGACGCCCTCGCTCTCGATCACCTGCTCCAGCCTGGCGACGATGTCCGCCACCCCGACACGCCGGAAATCGAACCTCTGGCAGCGGGAGAGGATCGGCGACGCCGACTGCTGGATGCGCTGCGGCTCGGTGGTGGCGAAGACGAAGATCACGCGCGGAGGGGGCTCTTCGAGGATCTTCAGCAAGGCGTTCCACGCTTCCCGCGTGAGCATGTGCGCTTCGTCCACGATGTAGACTTTGGAGCGATGCTCGGTGGAGGGTGCGTACATGGCCCGCTCGCGAAGGTTGCGGGCGTCTTCAACCCCCCGGTTCGACGCAGCGTCGATCTCAACCACATCGAGCGACGTGCGGCCGCTCCAGATGAGCGCGCAGCTTTCGCACTCGCCACAGGGCTCGCCCTCGTCGCTGCGGGCGGGACAGTTGAGCGCCATGGCGAGGACGCGCGCCAGCGTCGTCTTGCCGACGCCGCGGGGACCACAGAAGAGGTAGGCGTGACCGGTGCGTCCGCTGTTCACCGCCCGGCGAAGCGTCTCGGAAACGTGTTCCTGAGTTGCGACTTCGGCGAAGCGTCGGGGCCGATACTTGCGGGCAAGCGCGGTATGGGACACGGGGCCTGCCGCGTCAGCCATGAACAAGCGTCCTCACGTCGGTTGATTGGCCCGAAGACGTAGCATATGCCGGGTGGAATTCTGTGTCCGGTTGCCGCCGGGTACGCTCATCATTCCGGGAAGCAGCCCCGCGAACGCCAGCTGGTCTCGCTGGCGAAAGGAAAGCGCCCCAGGTGAACCGCAGCCGCGATCGCCGCACTTACCGCTGCTGCCTGCACGGCCCTGACGGGGTTCGGTGGGTCTTCGCTCTACGGACCTGGGGCACGCCGGAGTCTAGATTCGGGGGTTGTCCGAGTCAAGCGGGCGGGACTCCCGGACGTGGCCGGGTCTAGCAGGCCGTGGATAAAGTCCGTTCTGCGAGACCTTTGTGAATGAGTTAAATTAGGAGTACACAAGGACCTCAGCGAGAGGTGACGGCGATGGCGATAGGCAGGATGCCCGGGGCGCGGCAGGAGGAGCTGTTCATCGCGGCCAGTGCGGTCAGGGCGCTGGACAACCCGTTCTACGCGGCTCTGGACAAGCTCCTGCGCGAGAGCGGCTTTGACGAGTTCGCGGAGGAGACGTGCCGGGAGTTCTACGCGGAGCGGATGGGCCGGCCGGGCCTTCCTCCGGGCGTGTACTTCCGGATGCTGATGGCGGGATACCTGGAGGGGATCGGCTCCGAGCGGGGCATCGCGTGGCGGTGCAGGGACTCGATCTCGCTGCGGGAGTTTCTGGGCTACGGTCTGGCGAAGACGCCGCCGGAGCATTCCACGCTGTCGAAGACGCGCAAGCGGCTGAGCCTGGAGGCCCACGGGTCGGTGTTCGGCTGGGTGCTGGAACGGCTGCGGGAGTCGGGATTGCTGCGAGGCAAGACCGTGGGGGTGGATTCGACGACGCTGGAGGCGAACGCGGCGATGCGCGCGATCGTGCGGAGGGACGACGGGACGGAGTACGACGCGTGGCTCGAGCAGCTGGCGCGGGCATCGGGGATCGAGACGCCGACGCGGCAGGACCTTGCGAAGCTGGACCGCAAGCGCCCGAAGAAGGGGTCCAACAAGGACTGGAAGCTCCGCACGACCCGGAGGCGCGGATCACGAAGATGAAGGACGGCCGCACGCGCCTGGCGCACAAGCTCGAGGTGGGGGTGGACATGGAGACCGGCGCGGTGGCCGGGGTGACGGTGCAGACGATGGACGGCGGCGACACCGCCTCGCTGCCGGTGACGCTGGACGAGACGGAGCGGCAGCTGGCGAAGGTGGGAGCGGAGCCGAAGGAAGTGGTGGGCGACAAGGGCTACCACTCGAACGCGACCATGACGGGGGTGAAGGACCGCGGGCTGCGCAGCTACGTGAGCGAGCCGAACCGGGGCCGCCGGAAGTGGAAAGGCAAGCGGGACGCACAGAAGGCGGTCTACGGCAATCGCCGGCGGATCCGGGGCAACCGGGGGAAGCGGCTGCTGCGGCGGAGGGGCGAGAAGCTGGAGCGGACGTTCGCGCACCTGCTCGTGAGCGGAGGGTTGCGCCGCGTCCACGTTCGCGGGCAGAAGGAGATCCGAAAACGCTTGCTGGTTCACGCCGCGGCCTTCAACCTCGGGCTGATGATGCGCGCGCGCTTCGGCTTCGGCACCCCGCGCGGCCTGCAGGGCCTCGCGGCAGCGGCAGCGGCCCTCGCCGACGCCTCCGCACGCCACTTTGCGACCGTTGTCGGCCAAATCGGGCGCATTTTCGGCCTCCTAAGCCCCAACACCGGCTCCTTCCGCCCTTCAGGCCGCCTCTTGCACAACAAGACCGCGCTCACTCGCCTCCCGCCGTTCGTACAATCGGCGCGCTGGCAGACCACTTCTTCCACGGCCTGCTAGAGGCGCCACGCGTCCGGAACATGGTCGATGCGCGCAGGTTGGGTGGTTCCCTGGGAACCGCCAAAGCGTACCGCCACCGCGTCGAAGCGCAGGTCCAGACCGCGCAGCCCCCCGCGGGCGCGCAGCCAGGCGCGGGCTACCTTGGCGATCTCACCCTGCTTGTGCGCCGTGATGGCTTCGAGCGGATGGCCGAAGCCCTCGCTCCGGCGCGACTTGACCTCCACGAACGCCACCGTTCTCCCGCGCATCACGATGAGATCGACCTCGTTGCGGCCGGCCCGGTAGTTGCGCTCCAGCACCGTCCACCCCGCATCTTCCAGATAGCGCGCGGCGATGGCTTCGCCCTCGCGGCCCGTTTGCCTGGCTTGACTCATGGACCTTTCGCTCATGGACCAACATGCAGCGGTTGGGCGGGCGTTGGAATGGCCTCCGGGGACGTCCGGTACCGTGGTTGCCGAATGCCGCTAGAAGTCATCGCCGGGAGGGGGTCGCTTGTCTTTTCCATTTTGGGGTATGTCCGCTTGATTTGCAGGTCCGGGCCAGGGGGAAGGCCCGGCTGTTGGGCATCCGCAAAGGCGAGCGTAGCGAGCCGGAGCGGGTGCCCAACAGGGACGGTGGTCGGACCGCGGGGTCGCTTGGCCGTAATGGGCCGCTCGGGAGTTTTGGTCGCCACCGTCCTTCCCTACGTCCTGAATGGATACATGAGCATCGAGGCTCGCATGACAAGCACAGGAAAAGGGAAGAACAGATGAGCAGCATCCTTCGCACCATCGGGATCGACATCTCCAAGGACTGGCTCGACGCGTTCGCCTCGCCCGAGGGGAGAGCATCCCGGTTTTCGAACGACTCGGTCGGCTTCCGCAAGCTGATCGCCTGGATCGGCTCCGAGGTCGACCGGATCGCGTACGAACCCACCGGACCCTTCCACCGCGACTTCGAGGATACCCTCCTGAAGGCCGGACTCCCCCTGTATGCGATCAACCCCTTCCAGGTCCGGTCCTTCGCCCGCTCCCTCGGCCGGCGCGCCAAGACCGATGCCGTGGACGCCCGCATTTTGGCCACCATGGCGGCGGCCATCGAGGATCTGCGCCCGGCTCAAGCGAGATCGGAGAGACAGCGCGATCTCGCCGAACTCCAGCAGATCCGCGACGCACTGCTCAAGGACCGGGTCGCCACCACCAACCGCGGCAAGCACTTGCGCACTCCCTTGGGCAAGCGGCTCAACAAGCAGAGGCTGAGACAGATCGAGCGCCAGTTGAAGGTCATCGACGCCGAGATCCGGCAACGGCTCGAGGAGGAGGCCCTGGAGCGCCGGGCCGAGATCCTGACCTCCATCCCGGGCATCTCGGACATCACCGCCGCGGGACTGATCGTCCACATGCCGGAGCTGGGCACGCTCACCGGCGCCCGTGCCGCCAGTCTCGCCGGACTCGCCCCGATCACCCGGGAGTCCGGATACTGGAAGGGACGCGGCTTCATCCAGGGCGGCAGGCACCGGTTGCGCCGGCTGCTCTACATGCCGGCGATGGTTGCGGTCCAGCACAATCCCGACCTCAAGCGAAAGTACGAGGCGCTCGTAGCCAAGGGGAAATCGCCGAAGGTCGCCCTGACGGCGGTGATGCGGAAGCTCCTCGTTCTCGCCAACACGCTGGTGCAGCAGGACCGCATCTGGACGACCCATGCCCCGGGAGAATACTCCAGCCCCACCTTCCCGACGCCCTGCCAGGCGGGGAGCGGTCACGGATGATCGAGCCGGGGAAGAGCGGGCATCGCAACGGAGGCGTCGCGAGGAACGCCGCGAGGTACCTCTCCGCCGCGAGTGCGGGCATCCACTTGACATGGATACCTCTCCGCCGGATGGGCCGGTCCCGCCTAACCGAGCATCGGAATCCGGATCTGCTCGCGGCGGGCGGTCTCGATCGCGATGCCGTACCCGGCGTCCGCGTGGCGTGCGACTCCGATTCCCGGGTCGTTGGTGAGGACGCGCGCGATGCGAGCCCGCATCTCCGGAGTTCCGTCGGCGACCACGACCTGGCCCGCGTGCAGCGAGTAGCCGATGCCGACTCCGCCTCCGTGGTGGAACGACACCCAGCTCGCTCCGGACGCGGTGTTCAGCAACGCGTTCAGAATCGGCCAGTCGGCCACCGCGTCGGTTCCGTCGCGCATGGCTTCGGTTTCGCGGTTCGGAGAGGCAACACTCCCGGTGTCGAGGTGGTCGCGCCCGATGACGATCGGCGCGCTGACCGCGCCGCTCGCCACCAGGTCGTTGATGGCGCAACCGAAACGCGCCCGCTCCCCCTGCCCCAGCCAGCAGATGCGGGCGGGGAGGCCCTGAAACGCCACCTCGGCGCGCGCCAGGCGGATCCAGCGGCACAGATGCTGGTCGTGGGGAAACATCTCGAGCGCCAGGTCGTCGATCCGGTGGATGTCGGCGGGGTCGCCCGAGAGCGCGGCCCAGCGGAAGGGGCCCTTCCCTTTGCAGAACAGGTCGCGGATGTAGGCGGGCACGAACCCGGGATACGCGAAGGCGTTCTCCAGACCGGCTTCGAGGGCGAAGCCGCGCAGGTTGTTTCCGTAGTCGAACGCCACCGCGCCCGCCTCCTGCATCGCCACCATCGCAGCGCAGTGCGCACGAATCGAGGACATGGAGCGGCGCAGGTATTCGTCGGGGTCGGCAGCCCGCAACCGGGCGGACTCGTCGAGGGACATGCCCGCCGGGATGTACCCGCCCAGCGGGTCGTGGGCGGAGGTCTGGTCGGTGACCACATCCGGGGTGACCCCGCGGGCCACCAGTTCAGGGAGCACCTCGGCGCAGTTCCCGACCAGCCCCACCGAGACCGCCTCACCCGTGCCTGCCGCGCTTCGCACCCAGTCGAGAGCTTCCTCCAGATCGGAGGTCATGCGGTCGCAGTAGCGTGTCGCGATGCGCCTGCGGATGCGTGCCGCGTCCACCTCGACACACAGCATCGCCCCTTCGTTCATCGTGGCGGCGAGGGGCTGGGCACCCCCCATGCCCCCCATCCCCCCGGTGAGGACCCAGCGACCGCGCAATGACGATCCGAAGTGCTTGCGCGCGAGAGCACCGAAGGTTTCGTAGGTGCCCTGCAGAATGCCCTGGGTGCCGATGTAGATCCACGACCCCGCTGTCATCTGCCCGAACATGATGAGGCCACGCCGTTCCAGTTCGCGGAAGTGCTCCCACGTCGCCCAGTGGCCGACCAGATTGGCGTTCGCGATGAGCACGCGCGGCGCTTGCGGGTGGGTGCGAAACACGCCCACCGGCTTCCCGGACTGGACGAGCAGGGTCTCGTCGTCGGCGAGTTGTCGCAGCGACCGTACGATCGCCTCGAAGGCGTCCCAGGAGCGCGCCGCCTTGCCGGTGCCACCGTACACCACCAGTTCGTCGGGGGCCTCGGCAACCTCGGGATCGAGGTTGTTCATGAGCATGCGCAGGGCGGCCTCCTGGGTCCATCCCCGGCATGAGATGCGGGTTCCGCGGGGCGCTCGCACGGTGCGGGGCTTCTGCATGTGGCTCATCGGTCTCGGCCTGCGGCGCGGGTGATATCGGCAATGGCGCCGGACCGGACCAGGCCCGCGAGAGCTTCCAGGTCCTCGGTCAGCGGACGGTCGCCTTCCAGGGTGTCTACCCGGGAACGGACGAGAGCGTGCACTTCTTCCACCCCCGGGCCCGAACGCAGGGGCCGGCGATAGTCGATGCCCTGGGCCGCGCACATGAGCTCCACCGCCAGTATGCGTTCGAGACACGATACCGTCCGGCATGCCTTGCGCGCAGCCGCAAGACCCATGGAGACGTGATCTTCCTGACTCGCGCTGGTCGACACCGAGTCGACGCTCGCCGGATGCGCCAGGACGCGCATTTCCGAGAGCAGGTCGGCAACGACCACCTGCGCGACCATGAAACCGCTCTCCAGCCCCGGATTGCGTGCGAGAAAGGCGGGAAGCCCGAGAGACAGATCCGGATTAGTGAGGCGATCGACACGCCGCTCGCAGATGGAGGCCACGTCCGCCGCCGCGATCGCGAGCAGGTCGAGCGCCTGCGCCACGATCTGGGCGTGGAAATTGCCCCCGCTCAGCACGGCGCCGCCCGCCTCCGGAAAGACCAGCGGATTGTCAGTCGCGCTGTTCGTCTCCACCTCGAGGACGTTGCGGACGTAGCCGAGCGCCGAACGGGCTGCGCCGTGTACCTGGGGGATGCAGCGAAGCGAATACGCGTCCTGAACCCGCGGATCGCCGAAGCGGTGGGATTCCCGGATCTCGGATCCCGCGAGGAGCGCGCGCAGCCGGTCGGCGGTGGCCGCCTGACCGGGATGCGGACGCGCCATCTGGATCTCCTCGCGGAACGCCTCCGGCGTGCCCAGGAGAGCCTCCACCGACATTGCGCCGCTCGCCTCCGCGGTCTCGAGCGCCCGCTCCGCGGCAAGGAGCGCGAGGATGCCGAGCCCGGTGGTCGCCTGGGTGCCGTTGATGAGGGCAAGCCCCTCCTTGGGCCCGAGCCGGATGGGCTCGAGTCCGGCTTCGGCCAGAATCTCGCCCATGGGGCGCTCCCCGTCGCCGGCTTCCCCCTTCCCCTCCCCCAGCAGACTCAGCGCCACGTGGGCCAGCGGCGCCAGGTCCCCGCTCGCGCCCACCGACCCAAAGGCCGGCACCGTGGGATGGATCCCGCGATCAAGCATCTCCAGCAGCCGCTCAACAAGCTCCGTGCGGCAGCCCGAATACCCCCGCGCGAGAGCGTTGGCGCGCAGCACCATGATCGCGCGCACGGCCTCCCGGGGCAGCGGTTCGCCGACGCCCGACGCATGGCTGCGGATCAGGTTGTGCTGAAGCGTCCGGCGATCCTCCGGCGCGACCACGACCTCGGCCAATCGTCCGAAACCGGTGGTCATGCCATAGACCGGCTCGCCGGAGCCGACCAGCCGCTCGATCGCGGCGTGCGAGGCCTGCATGCGCCCGACGGCGGCTTCATCCAGGCGCAGGGTGACAGTTCCGGGCACCGCGCGCGCTACCTGCTCCACCGCTTCGAGGGTGAGGGAGCGACCATCGACGACGACTTCGCGGAGGATACCCACTTCGGCTAGAGGAGAAAGGCGGTGGCGAGCCCCAACAAAAGCAGGAAGCCCAGGAGATCGGTCGCCGTATGAAGGAACACCGAGGACGCCACCGCCGGATCGAAGCCCAGGCGGTGGAGCAGCAACGGGATGAAGGCGCCGCCGAAACCGGCCATCAGCATCGTACCCCACATCGAGATCAGCACGACCAGCCCCAGGCGCGGATCCCCCCCCGGCACCAGCACGCTCGCCGCTGCCACGATGCCTCCGAGCACGGCGCCGTTCACCAGCCCTACCAGAACCTCCTTGCCCACGACCTCCCGGGGGTCGGCGCCCACATCGTGGCGCAACGCCAGCCGGCGCACGGTCACCGCCAGGGCCTGCGACCCGGCGTTCCCCCCCATCCCGGCGATCACGGGCATGATGACGGCCAGGATCACAGCGCTCTCCACGGTATCGGAGTAGAAGAACACGACCATGGCCGCCGCCGTTGCCGTCACCAGGTTGAGCACCAGCCACGGGAGGCGGGTGCGGACCGCCGCCAGCCAGCTTCCTCCCAGTGACTCGTCGTCCGAGACGCCCCCGAAGCGCAGCATGTCTTCGGTCTGTTCGGCCTCCATGACGTCGAGCACGTCGTCGAAGGTGATGCGGCCCAGGAGCTTGCCCCCCGGCTCCACGACCGGGACGGTTGGCAGGTTGTAGCGGGCCATGAGACGAACCACGGCTTCCTGGTCTTCGTGCGGGTCCAGCGACGCGACGACCGGATGAACCAGCGACGACACCGACTCGTCCGGGGCGGCCAGGATGAGGTCGTCCAGCGGAACCGTCCCCAGCAGCTGGTCGCGCTCGTCCACGACGTAGACGGTGTAGAAGTCATCCACCTCCCTTCCCTGCCGGCGGACCTCCTCGATCGCCTGCGCGGCGGTCAGTACCTCGTGCACCGAGACCAGCGCGGTGGTCATGATTCCGCCGGCGCTCTCCTCCCCGTAGGCGAGCAGCTCGCGGATCTCCCCGGCATCCTCGACCGGCATCTCCGCCAGAATGCGCGCTCTTTCCTCGGGCGCCAGGTCGGCCAACAGGTCGGTGGCATCGTCGTAGGCCAATAACTGCAGGAGCCGGGCGCCCCGGTGGGGCGTCATCGCCGCCAGGAGATCCGCGGCGCCCTCGTCCTCTTCCATCTCGGTCAGGGTCCCCGAGGCCAGACCGGCGGGAAGGGCGCGCAGCACGGCCAGGCGGTCGGCGTCGGTCAGCGACTCCAGAATATCCGCCACATCCGCAGGATGAAGCGTCGTAAGCGCTTCTTTCGCCTCCGCGATCCTCCCTTCGGCGATCGCGGCCATCAGGCGCTCTTTCTGGAGGGCGAGTGACTCTTGCACGGGCGTGGCGGACGGTTCGGGGATACAGCGGGTTCGAGGAAGCGCCGGCACCCTGGCTCGGCCCTTCTTCGGCGGCGAGCACAAATGTCACCAGTTTCTCCTGGCGACGGAAGAAGGAGCTGCCGAAGCGCTTCTCCCGGGGATGGTCGTAGCCGAGGGCGTGCAGCGTCCCGTGGATCGCGAGCCGCACCAGCTCCTCGCGCGCGGGAAGCGCCAGCTCCGCCGCCTGGCGCAGGGCCTGCGGATATCCGATGTAGATGTCGGCGAGCAGCGCCTCGCCCGGATCCTGAAGGGAGAACGAGATCACGTCCGTCACCCGGTCGTGACCGAGGTAGTCGCGGTTGAGGGCACGAATGCGTTCATCTCCCACGAGAGTCACCGCGACCTCGCCGTCCTGCGCGCCCTCGTCGGCAAGCGTGGCCCGAACTGCGCGCGCGAGAGTCTCGCACGGCGGCGCGGCCGCGCCCTGCCCGGCGGAAGAGAAGTCGGTGTTGACGAGGACTGTGGGTCCGGTCACGGCTCGACGCGGCCCGGCCTCAGGATGAAGCGGACGAAGGCTCGCCCGGTGGATGCGCGTCTGCGCCGGACCCGGCGGCCGCGTCTTCCTCGTCCCGCGCGTCCCGATCCTCCCCTGCTCTGCTCAGATGCTCGGTTTCGGGATAGTCGATGCGACGGTGATACATCGCCTCCAGCACTGTCGCGAACTGCTCCTTGACGAGCGAAACCTGGGCGAAGGTGAGCGGGGCCTCGTCCAGCTGGCCGTCGGCAACCCGGCTGTCGACGATCGCGTTGATCATCGCCCGGATTCGCTTCGGGTTGGGATCTCGCAGGGTGCGCGCCGCCGATTCGACGGGATCGGCCAGCAGCAGCACCGCGGTCTCCTTCGACCGCGGCTTCGGTCCGGCGTAGTGGAATTCCGTCTCGTCCACGCCCTCTTCCCCCGCCTGCTCGAGCGCCCTTCCAAGGAAGAAGCCGATGCGCTGGGTGCCGTGATGCTCCGCGATGAAGGCCGAGATCGCTTCCGGAAGCTTCTCCTGGCGGGCCAGGCGAAGCCCTTCGGTCACGTGCCGGCGCAGGATGGCCGCCGAGATGGTCGGATCCAGCTGGTCGTGCGGGTTGCGGCCCCCGTGCTGGTTCTCGATGAAGTACTGCGGTTCGAGCACCTTGCCGACATCGTGATAGTACGTGCCGACCCGGCACAGCAGGCCGTTGGCACCGATGGCGGTCCCCGCCGCTTCGGCCAGGTTGGCCACGTTGATCGTGTGGGCATATGTCCCCGGAGCCTCCATCGACAGGCGCTTCAGCAGGGTCCGGTTGGGGTCGACGAACTCGAGCAGGGTCTGGTCGGTGGTGACGCCGGTGAACCACTCGAAGGCGGGCACGAAGAGGAGCGCCAGACCGGCACTCACGATGGCATTCCCGGTCGTCCAGCCAATGGAGGTCAGCACGCCCGCCGAAGGCTGCATCCGGCTCAACCACAGCGATAGCGTCACGATGGCGTACGACGCCGCGATGATGGCGATGAAGGTCCAGCTCTGCGAGCGCCTGCGCACGACGCGCACGCTGAGCGCCGCCGCCGCCCCTCCGATCAGTGTGGTCACCAGCACGTCAACGCTCTGGAAGGGCGTGAGCGATCCGCTGATGACCCCGAGCACGAGCGCGAGCGCCAGCGCCAGGCGCCCGTCCCACACGACCGCCACCGACAGCGTCACGAAGGCGATGGGCAGCAGCTCGGGGGGCAAGATGGGGACCCGGGAGATGACGATCGCCGAGACGAAGTAGGTGGCCAGGAGGAATGCCAGGAGCAGCATCCAGCGGAAGTTGGTGTACACTTCGCCGCGATAGGCCCACAGCACGATCCACAGCAGCCCCAGCAGCAACACCTCGAGCAGGTAAACGCCCAGGGAGGGCAGGAATCCGGTGGCTGTGGCCCCCAGCAGCCCCAGCGTGCGCAGTTGCTCCTCGTAGGCGCGCAGCCGGACGAGGTCGTCCTCCGTGATCTGCTGGTTGGCGCGAAGGATGGCCTCCCCCGCGAGCACGTCGGCGCGTGTGGTGGCGACCGACTGCCGGGCCGCCGTGCGGCGGACCGTAGTGGCCCCCTGGTCCGGCACGTAGCTGAATTCGCGGAAGCGGATGAGGAGCAGGCGCAGGATTTCCGCCGCCTCCGGCGACGCCTCGGGCGGCAGCAACTCCGTGGAGCGGTTGTACAGGTCGGTGGCGGTGAGCAGTTCCCGGGCGGAGACGAACCGCTCCCCATCTCCCCCAAGCACGGTGATGCGGTCGCCGAAGAGGCCGCGCGTGGGTGCATCGACCACCCCCTGGGGGATGAACTCGCGGGCTGCCCGGAGCGCGGCGCGGTGAATCGCCTCCCGGGCAACCGGGTCGCGCAACATCTCCGCCAGAGGCGGAGTGGCCGCGATGGTCTCGGCCGCCAGCACGACCTCGAGCGAGGCAGGATCCCGCCCCAGCGTCTCCTCCACGGTGGCGAAGAAGCGGTTGAGCGCGGCCGCGGTGGAGTCGCCCGCCTCCGGCCGATACCGGTAGATCATAGGCACCGCCGCCACCGCCGCCGCCCGGTCGCGTTCCAGCTCGGTCCCGGACTTGGGGACCGCGAACTCCACCTCGGCGATGAGGTCCTCGGTCGCGAGCATCCCGGCTTCATACCCCGTCAGATCGGCGACTCTCGGATTGGGGGGGAACCCGATGGCCAGGATGAGGGCGAGCCCCGCAAGCAGCACCACGCGCGCGCCGTGGTGCACGGCACCCTCCGGCCACGGGCGCTCCGGTGGCCTCGATAGCGCGCGCCAGACGTTCACTCCGGTTCTCCTTCCCCGGTCTGCCTCTCGTAGGCGCGGATGATGTCCTTCACCAGGCGGTGGCGGATGACATCGACCGCGCCGAGATAGACCAGCGCGATGCCGTCGATGTCGCGAAGGATGTTCTCGACCTGAAGCAGTCCCGAATCGGCGTGGGTGGGCAGGTCGATCTGGGTCTTGTCGCCCGTGATGACCACGCGCGAATTCAGGCCCAGGCGGGTGAGGAACATCTTCATCTGGGCGCGGGTGGCGTTCTGCGCTTCGTCGAGGATGACGAAGGCGTCGCCGAGGGTTCTGCCACGCATATACGCCAGCGGCGCGATCTCGATGGTGCGGTCGTCCAGAGCGCGACGCACGCGCTCGCCCGGCATCATGTCCTCCAGCGCATCGTAGAGCGGGCGCAGGTAGGGATCGACCTTCTCCTGCAGGTCGCCGGGGAGGAACCCCAGGTTCTCTCCCGCTTCCACCGCCGGGCGCGCCAGCACAATGCGCCGCACCCGCTTGCGGTAGAGCGCGTCCACGGCCTTGGCCACGGCCAGGTAGGTCTTGCCGGTCCCGGCCGGGCCGATGGAGATGACGATGTCGAAACGGTCGATGGCCTCGACATAGCGCCGCTGGCCTTCGGAGCGCGGGCTGATGACCCTGCGCGAGCCCGGAAAGGCGATGCGGGCGGGCTCCGCCGTTTCGGCCGCCGCGGAGGAACCGCTGGCCGAGCGTTCCTCGACGAACCGGGATATGTCGGAGGCGTCGAACGGCACTCGCATGCGTGCCAGCTCGATCATGTGGCGCACGACGGGGACGGCCTTTTCCACGCCTTCCAGGGCACCCGAGAGGAGCAGGCGGTCGCCCCGCAGGATGACGCGAATGCCGAAAACACGAGCCAACCCCTGCATATTGGCATCGTTGACTCCCGCCAGAAGGAGAGGATCGGCTCCTTCCGTGTCGAGGCGATGCTCCACCATGGTTTGCGTCATGCCAGCTTGAGCGCCTCCAGTTCCGCCCTCCCCGGACGTCCGGGGGCGGCTTCGAAGAGGGCCCTCGCCGCCGTGGTCTTCGGGAACGCGATCACGTCTCTCAGGCTTGTGGCTCCTGCGAAATGCTGCACGATGCGGTCGATGCCCAGGGCGATGCCTCCGTGCGGCGGAGCGCCCGAGCGCAGCGCCCTGAGAAGGAAGCCGAAGCGGTTCTCGATCTGATGCTCGTCCAGCCCCAGCAGCCGCAGAATGCGCTCCTGGAGAGCAGCGTCGTGAATGCGGATGCTGCCTGAACCGAACTCCGACCCGTTATACACAAGATCGTACGCGCGTGCCCCGCACGACAGCGGATCCGACTCCAGGCGAGGCAAATCCTCCTCGGCCGGCATCACGAAGGGATGATGGTTGGAGGTGATCCCCGCTCCATCGGGAAGCGGGTCGAAGAGAGGAAAGTTGAGCACCCAGGCCCAGGCATGTTCGCGTTCGTGCGGGATGGCGGCCGCCTCAGCCGCCGCCAGCCGTGTCGCCGCGAGCGCCGGAGAGGTGACGGAATCGGGGCCGGCGGCAGCGAGAGCCAGGTCGCCGGGGCGCAACCCCAGCGCGTCGTAGTGCCCCTCGGTGAAGAAGCGGGCGAGCGGCCCGGAGCCACCCGTCTCGGTACGCTTCACCCACAGCAGGCCGGGCGCCCCGGCCTTCCGGGCCCGGGACTCGATCGCTCCCACCTGCTTGCGGGAAAGCGTGGCGCCCCCTTGTACGCGAAGCCCGCGCACCCGTCCGCCCGCATCCAGCGCGCCGCGTGTAATGCGAAAGTCGACATCCGCGAACGGACCCGACCAGTCTTCGATCTCCAGCCCGAAGCGGAGGTCGGGGCGGTCGATGCCGTAGCGCTCCATGGCATCGCGATGGGTCAGGCGCTGGAAGGGCGGCTCCACATCCAGGCCGGCCACGTGCGAGAGGTGAATCATGAGCCCCTCCATCCACTCCAGGATATCCTCCGGAGCGACGAAGGAAGCCTCGACGTCGATCTGGGTGAATTCGGGCTGGCGGTCGGTCCGCAGATCCTCGTCGCGGAAGCAGCGCGCGATCTGGAAGTAGCGGTCGAAACCGGCCGTCATGAGGATCTGCTTGTAGATCTGCGGGCTCTGCGGGAGCGCGTAGAACTCCCCCGGATGCAGACGGCTGGGCACCAGGAAGTCGCGGGCGCCCTCCGGCATGGGCTTGGTCAGGATCGGGGTCTCGATCTCGAGAAAGCCCAGCCGGTCCAGGTAGTTGCGGGTCTCCAGCACGATCCTGTGGCGCAGCTGCAGCGCGGCCTGCATGGGAGCACGGCGCAGATCCAGATGGCGGTGGCGAAGCCGCAGCTCTTCGGCCGGAGGCTCCTCTCCGGGGCTCTGATGCACCGGGATGGCGGGCGTTTCCGCCTTTCCCAGCAGCTCGAAGCTCCCGGCCTGAAGCTCCACCGCGCCCGTCGCCATCTCCGGATTGCGGGCTTCCGGGGGCCGCCGGACGACTTCGCCCCGCACCGCGATCACGTCTTCGGCGCCGAGCCTGCCCGCAGCCGCGAAGGATTCCTCATCGGTCCAGTCCGGGCCGAAGGAGACCTGCACGATCCCCGAGCGGTCGCGCATGTCCACGAAGACGACGCCCCCCAGGTCGCGGCGGCGATGTACCCAGCCTGCGAGGCGATGAATCCGGCCCGCGTCTTCCTCGCCCAGGCTTCCCGCCATGCGGGAACGGAAGGAAGTGCGCTCCAGTGTTGGTTCGGTCATGTGATCCTGAGGAAAGCGGGGTGAAGCCGGTGATCAGACAATCGGAGCGAGGGGCTCGGCGAGAGTCCGCGAGCGAGGGCGGAAGGAGAGGCACGGCACCCTCTCCGGCGGAATGGCGCTAAGTTAGTGGGGGTGCACGCAAGGCTCAAGCAAGCGACTCCGCCCTTCTTCCAGGCTGCAAGTGCCATGGTGCAAGACAAAGGCCGCGACGAACGACCCGATCTGCTCGGGCTGGTCCCGTCCGAACTGCGGCAAATCCTCCTTCGCCACTTCGACGAGCGGGGCGAGCCGAAGTTTCGCGCGGACCAGGTGGAGCGGTGGGTGTTTCGGCACGACGCGCGCGGCTTCGGGGAGATGAACGACCTGCCCAAAGTGGAGCGCGAGGCCCTGGCCGCGGCCTTTCGGCTGGAGGAGCCTGTGACGGCCAGCGTCGCGGTCTCGCGAGACGGCACCGTCAAGCATCTGTGGAGGATGTGGGACGGCGAGCTCGTGGAATCCGTGCTGATCCCGACCCGCTCTCGCCTCACGCTGTGCATTTCGTCGCAGGCGGGTTGCCCGCTGGCGTGCACGTTCTGCGCGACCGGGTGGTCGGGCTTCAGGCGCCAGCTGAGCGCGGGGGAGATCGTGGCGCAGTTCCGCGCCTCCCGCCGGTGGGCGCGCGGGAAGGAGATGGGGGAGATCCGCAACATCGTATTCATGGGGATGGGCGAGCCCCTGGCCAATCCGCGCGCGGTCTTCCCTTCCCTGACCATCCTGAACGGCGGGTACGGGGTCGGAGCGCGCCGGATCACGGTGTCGACCGTCGGCATGGTTCCGGGGATCCGCACCCTTGCCGAGCGCCCGGAGCAGTTCGGGCTGGCGCTGTCGCTGCACGCGCCCGACTCCGCCCTGCGGCGCGAGTTGGTCCCGCTGGAGAAGCGCTATCCGCTCGCGGAGGTGAAGGCCGCGCTGGAACGGTTCCGGCGGGTGCGCGGCCGCCGCATCACCCTCGAGTACACCATGATCCGCGGCGTGAACGACGATCTCGGGCTCGTGCCTGCCCTGGCCGGTTTCGCGCGGGACACCCACGCCTTCGTGAACCTGATCCCCTTCAACCCCATCCCCTACCAGCCCGAGTGGCGGCCGAGCCATCCGCACAGAGTTCAGGCGTTCCGAAAGAGGCTTGAGGAGAGCGGCGTGGCTGTGATGGTCCGGGAACCGCGCGGCCGCGACATCGACGCCGCCTGCGGGCAGCTGCGGGCGTCGAAGTTGGCGGTGTCGACTGGCTAAGTCAATATACACACTATAATATAGAATATATATATTATAGTTGCGCCTCTACGATTAAAGAGAGCTCCGCCGCCCCGCGTCAGCGAATCCGGTCCCCGATGCGGTCCCAGCGAATGCGGCGCAGCCACGGGAAGGGCGTCATGGTGCCGCGCTCGTAGGAGTAGTAGATGAACATGGCGCGGCCCTCGAGTCGCCAGCCCTCCAAGAGCCCCCAGTAGCGGGAATCCTGGCTCTCGTCGCGGTTGTCGCCCAGCATGAGGTAGTTGTCCGGGGGGATGACGATCGGCCCCCAGTTGTCGCGCGTGGGTCGGTAGGACGCCGGGTCGTCTCCGTTCACCAGATAGGGCGCCTGCCACATCATGCGGATGTCCGAATGGTCCCGGCTCGTCTCGACATGGCGGACGTACGGCTCCTCCGCGACGGATCCGTTGATGTAGAGGACCTTGTCGCGCATCTCCAGGGTGTCGCCCGGCATCCCGATGAGGCGCTTCACCAGCATCATGTTCTCTTCGTGGGGCGGATCGAAGACGAGGATGTCCAGCCGTTCCGGGCTGGAGTATCCGGGAATGCGAAGAGAGGTGCCGGGGACGGGCGAACCGATCGCCGCCCGGTTGACCACCAGGAAGTCGCCGAGCAGGAGCGTGTCCTCCATCGAACCCGAGATGATGACGAAGGTTTGCAGGACGAAGAACCGGATGAGGAAGAAGAGCCCGCCCCAGATCAGAATGACACGCAGCCATTCGCCGAGCGTACCACCGGAGCCGGTTTCGTTCGCCTGCGCCTTGCGGCCCGGCTTCTGTTTCGCCTTGCTCATGGCCCCCCGTCCGAATCGTTCAGGCCCCCGGCCCACTCCCGCAAGCGCACCAAGACGTTGCGCCAACCGGGCTCGGGCACCGGAACGGCGATAGCGTCCGCTGCGCGCGCCGCCACGATGGCCGGATCCCAGTTCTTCCCGAGCAGAACCGTGACGTCGACAAAGATGGTCGAGTCGGGTTCGTCCTGGAAGCTGCCGATGGCCAGCGCGTCCGCCACCATGGACGCCATGTCGACGCGGCCCAGGCGCGCCAGAACCACCGAACTGTCGCGGTCGAAGGTGCCGGCGTTGCCTACATCGACCACGTCGAAGCCGGCGTCACGCAGGATTTCAGTGGCTGCGCGCGCCATCCCCGCCACACCCCCGGCGTTGAGCACTTCCACGCGCACGCGCTCGCCGGGGTTCGCGACCACCTCGGCGGTGACGGGCGGGGCCTCGGGAGGCTCCCACCACTGAAGCGCCGCGGAGGCCGCGAGCACGGCCAGCCCGCCGAGAACGACCATCACGACGAGTCCGCGCAGCAGCCTACTCATGAGCTCGCACCTTCAGAAGGTCCAGAAAAGCGGCGGTCTCGGGCCGGACCCCATGGCTGCCCTTCCGCAGATGCGCCGCGCGCGCGGTCGCGACCTCCAGAGCCACCGAGTCCAGCTCGCCCGGCATGCGCTGCCGGAGCGACGCCCGCCACTCCGCCCGCAGGGTGCGTCCGGGATCGAGAAAGTCGGCGGTGTAGAGAGCCACCCCCGCCGTATCCAGGCCGGGATGACCGAGAGTGTGGCAGGCCACGGCAAGCAACAGGCCGTCGTCCTGCACCCCCTCTTCGGCGAGGCGGCTGGCTGCGGCAGGGCCGTGCAGCAGCTTTCCGGGGAGGTCGGCGAACTCGGCGTCCACCATCATCCGCAGCTCGCCCGGCTCGCCGTCTCGCAGCACATCGTGGAGATGTCCGAGGGCCGCCCATCGCACCACTTCTTCGTTGCACACTCCACGTACTACTGCCCACTCGCGCATTAGGTTCGACACCCGCGTCATGTGGAGGCGGCGGGGTTCGCCCGCCTGCGCCCAGGAGGGGAGCAGGCCGTCGGCGGCGCGAACGATCAGGGGGTGGTTGCGCGGGGCGGTCATGTCGGGGAGTAGATAGCGCATCGAGCGGGGGCAAATCAAGCCCGACAAGGCATCCCAACGGGGGACGTGCCACACATGCGATCACGCCCCCGAGCTTCCCCGCGATCCCGGGTTGCGGGTAGCTTTCGCCATCATGCTATGGGACAGTCTGCTGGTGGCGGCCGCCGCCCGGGAGCTCTCGCGCGAGCTGAGCGGAGGGCGGACGCGCGCGCTCTATCTGGATCGCGGCGCGGGACGGGTCGCGCTCTATCTGCGCGAGCGGACCGTGGTGTTCGGACTGCACCCCGCCTCCGGGGGGATCGCGCTCATCGCCGAGGCCGCGCCGCCCGCGGGCGCCATCCCGCTGGCCGGGCTGGTGCGCGACGTCTCCGCTCCCCCGGACGAGCGCGCCATCATCGTCGACATCACCCGCCTGCGCGGGCGGGTGCGGCGGACGCGCCTCGTGCTGGAGCTGTCCCCCGGGCGCTGGAACGCGCTCCTCACCGAGGGGACCGACGAGCGCATCCGGAGCGTGCTGAGGCCGCGCTCCGGGGATCGCGAGTTGGTGCCGGGCTCGTGCTACGAACTGCCGCGTCCGTCGAAGCGGCAAGGAAGCGGCCGTCCGATCTCGCTAGCGTCCTGGCTCGAGTTGCTCGAAGACCAAGAACCGGCGGAGCGGTTGCCCGCCCTGGTGCGCAACGTCGCCTATACCTCGCGCCTCAACGCCCGCGCGTTTCTGGGTTCGGCGCAGCAGACCGGCTCCGCCGACGCCGGCCTCGTCCCGGGATCGGGCAAGGAAGCCGGTTCGAGCGACGTGCGGGCTGGGCTGGAGGAGGGCTGGAGGAGATGGCGGCGATGGCGGCGGCTGGAGGAGACGCAGCCTCAACTGCTGTCCACCCAACACGGCCCCCAGCCCTATCCCTATCCCCTTCCGGGTGTCGAGGGCGCGGCGCGGGATACGCTTCTCGGCGCGCTGGCAGAGGGCTCGCAAACGGATCCGCTGACGAGCCTGGTCCCGTCCGAAGTGATGTCTGCGCTGGAGCGGCGTGTCGGCGCGGCCGAGGCCAAGCTGGTCCGACTGAGGGAACAGCTCGCGGAACTGGAGGACCCGGCGCAGGTGCGGGCGACCGGGGATCTGCTGCTGGCGCGCATGGCGAGCATCCCGCGCGGGGCGGCACGGGTGTCCCTCGAGGACTTCGAGGGGAGCAGGACGTACATCTCGCTCGACCCCACGCTAGCGCCCCACGAGAACGCGGCGCGCTACTACGCCCGGGCCGCGCGCGCTGAGCGGGCTGCTCTCGCGCTCCCGGCGCAGATCGAGGAGGCGGGTGCGCGGCTGGGCTCCTGGTACGACTTGTCGGAAGAGGTTGCGTCGGGGTCAGTGGACACCGGAGAACTCGAACGGCGCCTGGGGATGGCAACTGCGCGCGCCAAGCCGGGACGCCCTCCGCCAAGGCTGCCCTACCACCGCTTTCGCAGCTCTCTGGGTATCGAGATCCGGGTCGGCCGGGGGGCGAAGAGCAACCACGAGCTGACCTTTCGCCACTCCGACCCCGACGACATTTGGCTGCACGCGCGCCACGCCTCCGGCGCGCATGTAGTCCTGCGCTGGCGCGGCGAAGGAAGCCCCGCCCCCCGCGACCTGGAAGAGGCCGCCATTCTGGCCGCACTCAACTCCAAGGGCCGCACGTCCGCGACCGTGCCCGTGGACTGGACCCGCCGAAAATACGTGCGCAAGCCGAGGGGCGCGGCGCCGGGTACGGTGACCCTCGAGCGGGAGAAGACGGTGTTCGTGGCCCCGGACCCGGAGCTGGCGCAGAGGTTGCGGGAGGATCCGGACGCGCTCGCGCTCCGCCGATAGATGTGGAACCTGCCGCCGAGACTCGTGCGCCGTCGGCCGGCCGCTAGCCGGCGTCGGGAGTCGGGCGGTCCCGCTCCATCGCCTTCCTGAGGGCGGCGACGAAGTCGCACACGCCCTGGGCACCCCCCTCTCCCCACCGGTCGATGAGGGCGCTGCCCACCACCACTCCGTCCGCCACCGCGGCCACGTCGGCGGCCTGGTCGGGCGTCGAGATGCCGAACCCGACCACGACCGGAATGCCCCCGACCTGCCGCTTGACGGCCTCCACCTCCAACCCCAGCGCGTGGCGGAGGCGTGTGCGCGCTCCCGTGACTCCGGTGAGCGAGATGTAGTACAGGAACCCCGCCCCCGCCTCGGCGATGACGCCGACTCTCCCGGGCGACGTGGTGGGCGCGATCAGGCGAATCAGATCGAGGCCGTGGGCAGACAGCCGGCTCTCCAGCGCGGGATCGTTGCCGGCCGGCAGATCGGTAAGAAGCAACCCCTGTGCGCCGGCCTCGGAGGCCGCGCGGGCGAACTCGTCCACGCCGTAGCGCAGGATGGGGTTGAGGTAGCTGAACAGCACCACCGGCGTGTCGTGCCCGGCGCGGAAGGCCCGCAGCACCTCCAGCGTGCCCTCCGTGGTCATTCCGCCTTCGAGGGCCTTGAACGATGAGCGCTGGATGGTGGGCCCGTCCGCCAGGGGATCGCTGAAGGGGATCCCGAGCTCGATGATGTCCGCCCCCGCGTGCGCCATCCCGCGGAGCAGCTCCAGGCTCTGCGGCGCATCCGGATACCCGCTCGTCAGGAAGGGGATCAGGGCCGCGCGGCCCTCGGCTCGACAGCGGGCGAAGCATCGGGCAAGCGGTGTGTCAGGCATCGGCCGCGTCGTCATCGTTTCCGTCCTGCGAAGCGGCTCCCGACAGGCGCGCCACATGCGCCACATCCTTGTCGCCACGCCCACTCAGGCACACCACGATGGGACCGTGACGGGCCAGCTTCTCCCCCGCCTCGAAGACGTGCGCCATCGCGTGCGCGCTCTCGAGCGCCGGAATGAGGCCTTCCAGACGCGACAGCCGGTGGAATGCGGCCAGCGCCTGGTCGTCGGTGGCGGTGACGTACCGGGCCCGCCCCTGGTCGAGAAGCCACGAGTGCTCCGGCCCGACCCCGGGATAGTCGAGTCCCGCGGAGACGGAGTGCGCCGGGGCTATCTGCCCGTCCGCGTCCTGAAGGAGATAGCTGAGCGATCCGTGCAGCACTCCCGGCGCTCCCGCCGCGAGGGGGGCCGAGTGCCGGCCGCTGTCCAGCCCCTTCCCCGCCGCCTCGACCCCGATCAGGCGCACCTGCTCGCACGGGACAAAGGCGTGGAAGATCCCCATGGCGTTGGATCCGCCTCCGACGCAGGCGACCACCGATCCGGGCAGCCGGCCCTCCGCGGCCTCCAGCTGGGCGCGCGTCTCCTCCCCGATCACCGCCTGGAAATCGCGCACCATGCGCGGAAAGGGGTCCGGCCCCACAACGGAGCCGATGATGTAGTGGGTATCGCGTACGTTGGTGACCCAGTCGCGAATCGCCTCGTTGGTGGCGTCCTTGAGGGTGCACGAGCCGGAGGCCACGGGACGCACTTCCGCTCCCAGCAGCTCCATGCGATAGACGTTCAGCGCCTGGCGCTCGACATCTTCCGTGCCCATGTAGACGACGCACTCGAGGTCGAAGAGCGCGCACACCGTCGCGGTGGCCACCCCGTGCTGGCCGGCGCCGGTCTCGGCGATGATGCGGCGCTTGCCCATCCAGCGCGCCAGCAGCGCCTGGCCCAGGGTGTTGTTGATCTTGTGGGCCCCGGTGTGGTTGAGGTCCTCCCGCTTAAGGTAGACCGGGCCGGCGCCGATGGCCTCCTCGATGCGGGTCGCGCGGTAGAGGGGAGACGGACGGCCCGCGTAGTCCTCGAGGAGCGTCCGGAGCTCGGCGGCGAAGGCCGGGTCCGCCGAGGCCTCGCGGTAGGCTACGGTGAGTTCGTCCAGCGCGCTGATGAGCGTCTCCGGCACGTAACGCCCCCCGTACGGGCCGAAGCGGCCCGGGGCCGAGGATCCGGGCAGGATCACGAGTCACCTCCGGCGAATTGTGCGGCCCGCACGAAGCGGCGCACCTTGCGGGCATCCTTGACCCCCACGCTGCTCTCGACGCCCGAGCTCGCGTCAACGACGTCCGGCCGCAGAATCGACACGGCCTCTCCCACGTTGTCGGGGTTCAGGCCACCCGCGGCGACAAAGCGCTGCCCGGGCGTGAAACGGTCGCGGATCCCGGCCAGGCTGCCCCACGGAAAGCGTGTGCCGGTTCCCCCCGGCAGCTCTGGATGCCATCCGTCGAAGAGAAGCGCGTCGGCGGCCTCTCCATAGCGCTCCAAGGCCGCTTCCGCATCCGCCGCCCCGCGGACGGCCGCGGCCTTCCACACCTTCCAGGGGCCGCTCGCGCGAAGGCGGGAAACGGTGTCGGGGCTCTCCGCGCCGTGCAGTTGAACTACTGAGGCGCCCGTCTCGCGTGCCGCCGCGACCGCCTCCTCGAGGGTCGGGTCCACCAGCAGAATCACCAATGGGACGCGCGCGGCATCCGCCACGGCTCGGGCGGTGGAGAGGTCCACGCTGCGCGAGAAGCCGGGGGTGAGCACCGCGCCGACGTAGGTGGCTCCCGCTTCCGCCGCCATGCGGCCGTCGGGCGGGCGGGTGATCCCGCAGATCTTCACCTCAGGCAACGGGCCGCTTCCTCCGCCCGGCTGCCGTAGGTCGGGATCGCAACCGGGGCCCCCGGGGGCTGGCCTGCGCGGGCCCCGCGGGACGCCGGTCAACCCGGCTAGCGCCTCGCCCGGGCGCGGGCTGCGCAGCAGGGCCTCTCCCATCAGGACGGCGTCCGCGCCGGCGGCACCCACATCCGCCAGATCCTGGCGGGTCGCCAGCCCGCTCTCCGAGATCACCACCACGTCCGCGGGAATGTCGGGGAGCAACTCGAGCGTCACCGCGACGCTGGAACGGAAGGTGGACAGGTCGCGGTTGTTGATCCCCACCACATCGGCGCCGGCCTTCAGCGCCCGGTCCAGCTCCGCGGCGTCGTGGGTCTCCACCAGAGCGGCCATTCCCAGCTCGCGAGCGCCGCTCAGGAGCTCTCCCAGAAGCGAATCCTCCAGAATGCGCACGATGAGCAGGACCGCGTCCGCACCCGCGCCCCGGGACTCGGCAAGCTGCAGCGGGTGCACCACGAAGTCCTTGCGCAGCAGAGGCCGCCGGACCCTCGCGCGCACGCGCCGCAGGTCGTGCAAGCTGCCCCCGAAGTAGTCGCGGTCGGTGAGAACGCTCATGGCGGCGGCGCCGGACCGGGCGTACTCCGCGGCGAGGCCGGCGGGATCCAGGTCCTCGCGGATCGGCCCCGCGCCCGGAGAACACCGCTTGACTTCGGCGATGATCGCCACCTCGCGATCGGCGCTCCGGAGCGCCGATCGAAAATCACGAGGGGGAGGCGCCGCCCGGGCGGACCGCTCAACCTCCGCGCGCAACGGCATCAGCGCCCGGATCTCCTCCCGTTTGGTGAGGACGATGCGGTCGAGGATGTTCATGGGCGCTCGAACGGGCTTCGGCCGCTCCCGGCCCGATCCGTCCTGGGTAATCTGGGTTGCATCTTGTGCTTCGGTAAACCTTCGGGTAGGTTATTCGGGTCTTGTTCGGTCATCCACTCTGCGGAGCGCGAAAACGATGCCCCTGACCAAGCGACAAAAACAGATTCTGGACTACATCGAAGGCTACATACAGGAGTGGGGGTACGCTCCCAACTTCGAGGAAATCGCCCACGCCTTCGGGTTCGCTTCCCTGGCCACGGTCCACGAACACCTGAGCAATCTGGAACGCAAGGGCTACATCCGGAAGGCCTACAACCAAAGTCGCTCCATCGAGATGGTCTACCGGAACCAGGGTACCAGCGCCATCGAACTCCCACTCCTGGGGACGGTCGCCGCGGGACTCCCGATCGAGGCTATCCCCGACACCGAAACCCTGTCCGTCCCTCCGGACATGCTGCGCAGCGGCGCCGAGAGCTATGTCCTGCGAGTCGAGGGCAACTCCATGATCGACGAACAGATCCGGGATGGCGACTACATCGTGGTGAGCGCGCGGCAAGCGGCCCATGAAGGCGAGACCGTGGTCGCGCTGGTCGGAGGCGATTCGGCCACGGTCAAGAAGTTCTACCGGGAGCCGGGGTCCCGCATCCGGCTCCAGCCCGCCAACGAGACCATGGAACCGATCATCCTCCACGAGGGCGACGTCGAGATCCAGGGCGTGGTGGTCGGGGTGATCCGCAAGTACTGACCGCCGGTTCGAGCTCACGGAAGGGGCAGGCACCGAATCGGTCACCGGACCGGGGAGTCAGCCGGCGGTGTCCGCGGACGGAACGCCTGGAGCGGGGACGGCTATGCGCCGACCGACTGACTGGCTTCGCGGAGCTGTGCGAGCTTGCGGACAGCGAGCCTGCCGTCGATGGCCTCCGCGGCCAGGGCGACACCCTCCGGCAGCGAGTCGGCCAGGTCGGCGAGGTAGATGGCGGCGCCCGCGTTCGCAAGCACGATGGTGCGCGCGGAATCGCGTCGGCGTCCTTCCAGCACGTCGACGATCACGGCGGCGTTCTCCTCCGGGCTTCCCCCCGCGAGAGTTTCCAGGCTCCCGGGCTCCAAGCCGAGATCGCGGGGACTCACCCGGTAGGTGGTGACGTCCCCGTGCGAGAGCTCCGAGACGGTGCTGGTCCCCACGGGACTCAGTTCGTCCATCCCCGGCTCGCCGTGCACGACCAGGGCGCGCTGGTGGCCGAGTTCCCGCAGCGCGGGGGCGATCAGCTCCAGCCAGGCCGGGTCGGAAACCCCGACCAACTGCCGGGTGACCCCCGCCGGGTTGGTGAGCGGTCCGAGCAGATTCATGATGGTCGGCACCCCCAGTTCACCACGCACGGGGCCGACGTGGCGCATGGCCGGATGCAGGAGGGGCGCGAACATGAAGACGATGCCCGTTTGCGCGAGCACCCGGCTCATGGCCTCCGGCGTCAGATCGATGCGCACCCCGAGGGCTTCCAGAACGTCGGCGCTGCCGCTGCGCGAGGTAAAGGAACGGTTCCCGTGCTTGGCGACACGCACGCCGGCCGCAGCAGCGGTCAGCGCGGCCGCGGTAGACACGTTGAAGGTGCGGACGCTGCCTCCGCCGGTGCCGCAGGTGTCCACCAGTTCATGGGTGCGCTCCGACCGGACCGGCAACATCGCCCGGCGCAGGGCTCGAACCCCGCCGGCGATCTCGGATGGAACCACTCCCCTGGTTCGGAGCGCGATCAGCAGAGCCGCCATCGCCACCGGGGTCGCCTCTCCGGACATGATGGTGTTGAAGGCGCCCTCGGCCTCGGCCGCGTCCAGGTGGGCTCCCGCCGACACACGCGCGATCAGGGGGCCAAGTTCCAGTTTCGTCTCAGAGGACATGAGCGCTTCCGTGGCTGCGGAGGGGTGGTGAGAGCGTTCGGGCGATGGTACGAAGAGCACCGCACGCGGTCAACGCAGAGACGTCACGCGGTGCCGGCGGCACCTCACCCGCACACGGAAGTGCCGTTGCTCCGTTCGGCGTATTGAGTTGTTCCCCCGGAAATCCTAGTTTCCCGGCGTCATGGCCCGGGACGAACGCCGCTTCCGACTCACTCTGCACTACGACGGTTCCAACTTTTTCGGCTGGCAGATGCAGCGGAAGGAGCGCACCGTGCAGGGAGAGTTGCAAGCTACACTCGAACGCCTCACGGGGGCGCCCCGCACGATGATGGCGGCGGGGAGAACCGACAGCGGCGTGCACGCGACCGGCCAGGTGGTCTCTCTGACTCTGCCCGAACGGTGGACCGCCGCATCTCTGCGTGGCGCACTCAACGCCCTGCTCCCCCGAGACATCTGGGTCGCGGACGCCGCCCCCGCGCCGGCCAGCTTCCACCCCCGCTACCACGCCACGGCCCGCGAATACGGCTACCGTCTGGGCTTTTCCGCGCAATCCGCCTCACCCTTCCACAGCGCCTGGTGCTGGCCTCTCGCGGTCGATCTGGACATCGACCGGCTGCACGCGGCGGCGGCCCTCCTGCCGGGCGAGAAGTCGTTCGCCGCCTTCGCCCGCGCGGGCCAGGAGCAACGAGGGGACCGCTGCAACATCCTGGAGGCCCGCTGGGCGCCCTGGGAGCTGGGCATGGAATTCACCGTGGTGGCGAACCGTTTCCTGCACCGCATGGTTCGCTACCTCGTGGGGACGATGGTTGATGTCGCGCGCGGTCGCCGTCCCATCGGCGAAATGCGCGCGTTGCTCGACGGAACCGGCCGGCAGCTCGTCACTTCACCGCCGGCGCCCGCCGCCGGCCTCTTCCTTCGCCGGGTGACCTACCCGGACCGGGCCATCGCCTCCCGCGAATCCGAGTCCGCCGAGGACTGCGCAGTTGCCGGCGAGGCCGCAGCCGACCCCCCATCCGTCACCGAAGCCGTATTAGATTCCGATTCCGATCGCCATTCGCAGGGAGAACCGACAACTCATGAAGATCTTTCTGGACACCGCCGACCTGGGTGAAATCCGGCGTGCTTCGGCCGCCGGCCTCATCGATGGAGTCACCACCAACCCTTCCCTGCTGGCCAAGGTGGCCGGCGACCGCGATCCGATGGAGATCTTCCTGGAAATCTGCGAGGCCATTGACGGGCCGGTCAGCGCCGAGGTCGTCGCCATCGATACCGAGACCATGGTGGACGAAGGGACGCGGCTGGCCTCCGTTCACCCCAATATCGCGGTCAAGGTGCCACTCACCGAGGCCGGGCTGGTCGCTTGCCGCGAACTCAGCTCGCGGGACATCCCGGTCAACGTGACCCTGTGCTTCTCGGCCCCGCAGGCGCTCCTCGCGGCCAAGGCGGGCGCGGCGTACATCTCTCCGTTCATCGGTCGGCTGGACGACATCGCCCATGACGGCATGGACCTCATCCGCCAGATCCGCGGCATCTACGACAACTACGGCATGCAGACGGAAATCCTGGCCGCCTCGCTGCGGCACACCCGCCACGTCGTGGAGTCGATGGAGATGGGCGCCGACGTCGCCACCCTGCCCCCGGGCGTGTTGCACAAGCTGATTCGCCACCCGCTGACCGACATCGGGCTGGCCGCCTTCCTGGCCGACTGGGAGAAGTTGGGACGTGACCTCTAGCGACCCGGGCCGGGCGAACGCGGCCGGGGCATCCAACTCGGGGAAAGCAGCTTCCAGCGGCTACGTGCATCCCCTCTCGGGACGCTACGCCTCCCGCGAGATGCAGCGCATCTTCTCGCAGGCGCGCAAGTTCACGACCTGGCGCCGCCTCTGGATCGCCTTGGCCGAATCGCAGCGGGAACTGGGCCTGGACATCTCCGAGGAAGCGCTGCGTCAGATGCGGGCCTCGGCGGACGACCTGGACCTTGACCGGGCCGCCGAGCTGGAACGACGCTTCCGCCACGACGTGATGGCGCACGTTCACCTTTTCGGGGAGGTCGCGCCCGCGGCGCGCGGCATCATCCACCTCGGGGCGACCAGCGCCTTCGTGGGGGACAACGCGGATCTGATCCTTCACCGGGAAGCCCTCACCCTGATACGCGACCGGCTGGTGCGCTGCTTCGAGGCTTTGGCGAGCTTCGCCCATCGCTATCGGTCCCTGCCCACGCTGGCCTACACCCACTTTCAGCCCGCCCAGCCCACGACGGTCGGCAAACGGGCCACGTTGTGGATTCAGGATTTTCTGCTCGATATCGAGGAGATCGAGTTCCGTCTCGGCTCGCTTCGTTTCCGGGGCGTGCGCGGGACGACCGGGAGCCAGGCCTCCTTCCTCGACCTGTTCGACGGGGATTCCGCCCGGGTGGACGCGCTCGACGACGCCGTGGCCCGCCGCATGCGCTTCGAGCAGCGCTACCCGGTGAGCGGACAGACGTATCCGCGCAAGGTGGACGCCGCCGTCCTCGCCACGCTCGCCGGCACCGCCGCGTCCACATCCAAGATGGCGCACGATCTTCGCCTGCTCGCCCATCTGGGAGAAGTGGAGGAACCCTTCGAGGACACCCAGATCGGCTCTTCGGCGATGCCCTATAAGCGCAATCCGATGCGCGCGGAGCGGATTTGCGCCCTCTCCCGGCACGTGATCACCTTGTATCACGACGGGGCGTTCACGGCCGCGACTCAGTGGCTGGAACGGAGCCTCGACGATTCCGCAAACCGGCGCGTGAGCATCCCCGATGCCTTCCTCACCCTCGACGGCGTACTGGTTCTGGTCGAAAACGTCTCCTCCGGGCTGGTGGTCAACGAAGCGGTGATCCGGCGGGCGCTCGAAGCGCAGCTCCCGTTCATGGCCACCGAGACCATCCTCATGCGCGCGACGCGTGGCGGAGGCGACCGCCAGGAGCTGCACGAGCGCATCCGCCGCCACGCCCACGCGGCCACCCGCAAAGCCCGCGAGGAGGGCGGCCCACCCGATCTGATCTCACGCATCGCGCAGGATGACGCCCTCGGCCTGGGCCTACCGGAACTGACCGAGCTGCTCCGGGCGGAGCGGTTCATCGGCCGCGCCCCCGAACAGGTGGAGCGTTTTCTGGACGAGTTCGCGCAACCCGTCCTGGACCGCCTCGGCCCGGTAGCCCAGGCCCGCCTGGACGCCCCCGACCTGCGCGTTTGACCCCACTTCAGCCATGGAGCCAGTGCGACCGTGAAAACCATCGTGGATTCCGCCCTCCCCCTCCCCCTTCTGCACCGCGGGAAGGTGCGGGATGTCTACGAGGCAGGCCCGGATACCCTGCTCATGGTCGCCAGCGACCGCGTGAGCGCCTTCGATCTGGTCCTGCCCCAGCCCGTGCCGCACAAGGGGGAAGTGCTCACCCAGCTGACCGCGTGGTGGCTGGAGCGCTTCTCCGCCCGCTCGCCCGTGCCGGAGGCCGACGGCGGCATCGACCACCACCTGCTCGCGGTGCGCGCGGAAGAGATCGTCGACCGGGTCCCCCGGCTGGCCGACAGCGCCGACCGCTGGGCGCGCCGCGCGATGCTGGTGCGCCGCACGCAGCCGATCCTGGTCGAGTGCGTGGTGCGCGGCTACATCACCGGCTCGGCGTGGCGGGAGTACCGCCGGAGCGGGACCCTCGCCGGTGAAGCTCTCGCCCCCGGCATGATCGAGAGCGACCGCATCGAACCGCCCGTCTTCTCTCCCTCGACCAAGGCGCTCGAAGGGCATGACGAGAACATCACCTACGACCAGGTGGTGGCGACTCTGGGCGCGCCCATGGCGGAGCAACTGCGCGACCTGTCGCTCGGCATCTACAGCGCCGGATCGCAAACCGCGCGCGAGCGAGGGATCATCCTGGCCGACACCAAGTTCGAGTTCGGACTCGACAGCGATGGCCGGCTTCTGCTGATCGACGAGGTGCTGACCCCCGATTCGTCGCGCTTCTGGCCCGCCGAACACTACGCGCCCGGAAGGGGCCAGCCTTCCCTGGACAAGCAGCCCGTGCGTGACTACCTGGCCCATGGGACCACCTGGGACAAGGCTCCCCCGCCGCCCGATCTCCCCGACCGCATCGTGGAAGAGTCGACCGCCCGCTATCTGGACATCTTCCAGCGCCTGGTGGGCGTTCCGCTGGCCGACTACGCCGGCCCCAGTTTCGGGTGACGTCATGACCGGAACGCGACGGGGCGAACGGGCTTCCCACACCCTGCGGCACGGGTCGCGATGGCCTCGGAGGACGCCATGATCGGCCGAAAAGCCCCCCGGCGCCAGCTGCAGCGGGGCATCATCATCATCCCGTCCGCCTTCACGCTGGGCAACGTCTTCTTCGGGATCTTCGCCATGGTCATGGCGGACCGCGGACAGTTCGAGTGGGCCGCCTGGTTCATCGTGTTCGCGGGTGTCCTGGACACGTTCGACGGGCGCCTGGCGCGCTTCACCCGAACCGGTTCGCGCTTCGGCGCCGAGTTGGACTCGCTGGCGGACGCGGTCAGCTTCGGCGTGGCCCCGGCGATGGTCATGTACCAGCTCTATCTGGGTGAAGGCCCCTGGAACTGGCTTCTCTCCTACCTCTTCGTGACCGCCGTCGTGGTGCGGCTGGCCCGCTTCAACGTGGAGCAGGGCGGCGGGGCGAAGCGATGGTTCCACGGGCTGCCGTCCCCCGTCGCGGGCATCATCCTCGCGACCTCGTACCCCTTCACGCAGACCGCCTTCTTCGAGGCGAACCTGAGCACCCTGCCATGGGGCCAGCTGATGGGCATTGTGATGGTGCTGCTCTCCGCGCTCATGCTCAGCCATGTCCCCTACGCGCGCCTGCCGCTCGTGGGGCTGCGGACGCGCGAGACCCGGATCGCCAGCGCCGTTTTCGTCGGAGCGCTGGTCATCGCGTCCATCGCGCCGCGCTACTTCGTTTTCCCCGTCCTCTGCCTGTACGCGCTGTGGGGACTCCTGAAGTCGGTCGTGATCGGCTTCCTTGACCGGCTCCCGGAGCGCGATCCGCTCTTCCATCCCGGCGAGGACGATGAGGACGACGAAGCCCGCCCGCTCGACTACGGCGGCCTCGGCCCCCGCTACCGCGCAAGCCTTCGCAAGCGAATTGCGCGGCGAAAGAAGACCCCCCCGCAGGATCCCAACGGCATGGAGGAATCAACTTGAGCCTGTACGACGTCGAGATCCGCGTGACCCCCCGCCGCGGACTGCTGGACCCGCAGGGAAAGGCCATTCAGCACGCCCTGGATTCCCTGGGCTTCGCCGGCGTGCAGGAGGTGCGCGCCGGAAAGCTGCTGGTCATCGAGCTGGAGGCCGGCTCGCGAGAAGACGCGAGCGCCCTTGCGACCCGGATGTGCGACAAGCTACTGGCAAACCCGGTGACCGAGGACTTCACAGTCGAAGTCGCCGCCTGCCCGCGGCCGGAGGCAGTGAGGTGAACGCCGTGGTGGTCACCTTCCCGGGCTCCAACTGCGACTACGACTGCAAGCAGGTGCTGAGCAAGGTCATGGGCATCGATGCGCGCTACGTCTGGCACCGCGAGCGCGAGCTGGGCGACCCCGATCTGGTGGTGCTGCCCGGCGGCTTTTCCTACGGAGACTACCTGCGCGCCGGCGCCATCGCGCGCTTCAGCCCGATCGTGGACGCGGTCGTGCGCTTCGCGGCCCGGGGCGGGGTCGTGCTGGGGATCTGCAACGGGTTCCAGATCCTGTGCGAGGCTGGACTGCTCCCGGGAGCACTGCGCCGCAACACGTCGCTCAAGTTCAGGAGCCACGACGTGCACCTGCGCGTCGAGGGCACGGCCACGGCGTTCAGCCGCGCGTACCGGCGGGGTCAGATCCTGCGGATGCCGATCGCGCACGCCGACGGCAACTACATCGCGGATCCGGCGACCCTGGAGCGCCTCGAGGGCGAGCGGCGCGTCGTCTTCCGCTACACGACGCGCGACGGGACCCGCGGGGAAGGCGGCAATCCCAACGGATCGGCCAACGACATCGCCGGGATCGTGAGCGCCGCGGGCAATGTGCTGGGGCTCATGCCTCACCCGGAGCGCGCCGCGGAGACGGTCCTGGGCTCCACAGACGGACTCGGCCTCTTCGAGTCCCTGGTGACGCATTTCGCGCGGGAGCGGGTGGCGTGACCCGGCCCGCCAGCGCGGGAAACGGCAGCCAGCTCGCGGCGGGTCCCCGGCCTCGCCCCGGGGATCCTGAAGTGACCCCCGAACTCGTGGCCGATCACGGCCTCTCGCCGGACGAGTACGACTTGATCGCGGGGCACCTCGGGCGCACGCCCACCTTCACCGAGCTCGGCATCTTCTCAGCCATGTGGTCGGAGCACTGCGGATACAAGAACTCGAAGCGCCTCCTGCGGCTCCTGCCCACCGAGGCCCCCTGGGTCATTCAGGGGCCCGGCGAGAACGCGGGCGTCATCGACATCGGCGACGGATACGCGCTCGCCTTCAAGATCGAGTCGCACAACCACCCGTCGGCGGTCGAGCCCTACCAGGGCGCCGCCACCGGCATCGGCGGCATCATGCGCGATGTCTTCACGATGGGCGCGCGGCCGGTCGCCGTGCTGGACTCGCTGCACTTCGGGGACCTGGACAGCAGCCGCGTGCGCTATCTCTTCGACGGAGTCGTGCGGGGCGCCGGCGACTACGGCAACTGCGTGGGAATCCCCAATCTCGGCGGCGAGGCGTACTTCGACCGGGGCTACGAGGGCAACCCCATCATCAATGTGATGTGTCTGGGCATCATGAAGCGCGATCAGCTGATCCGGGGCGAGGCGCATGGAGACGGCAACACGTTGATGGCGGTGGGCGCCCGCACCGGACGCGACGGCATCCACGGGGCCACCTTCGCCAGCGAGGAGCTGGGCGAGGATTCCGACGCCAGCCGGCCACAGGTGCAGGTGGGCGACCCGTTCACCGAGAAGCTCCTGCTCGAGGCCAGCCTGGAGCTGATTCGCAGCGGTCACATCGTGGGCATCCAGGACATGGGAGCCGCCGGCATCACTTCGAGCGCCGCCGAGATGGCGGGCCGCTCCGGAAGCGGGGTGGAGATCGACACCGCCCGGGTGCCCGTGCGGGAAGCAGGCATGACAC
This sequence comes from Longimicrobiales bacterium, assembly GCA_965237885.1. Lineage (GTDB taxonomy): Bacteria > Gemmatimonadota > Gemmatimonadetes > Longimicrobiales > Gaopeijiaceae > BD2-11. The sequence goes on from CBDEGN010000002.1 coordinate 3,891,591, forward strand.
CGTACGAGATCCTGCTCTCGGAGAGCCAGGAGCGCATGCTGGTGGTCGTGCACCGGGGCAAGGAGGAGCAGGTACGAGGCATCCTGGGCAAGTGGGAGCTGGAGGCGGAGGAGATCGGGCGCGTCACCGCCGACGGACGCTTCCGGATCCTCGAAGACGGGCGCCCGGTCGCCGACATCCCCGCCCTTCCGCTCACCGAGGGGTGCCCGACCTACGAACGCGAGGGCGTCGAGAGCGAGGAAGTGCGGGCACTCAGGGAAATGGACCTGTCGCCCTATGTGGGTGCGGAAGGCGACCGCACCGACGACTTCCTGCGCCTGCTGGGCTCGCCCAACGTGGCTTCCCGCCGCTGGATCCACGAGCAGTACGACACCACCGTGCGCACCTCGAGCGTAGTGCAGCCCGGGGGGGACGCGGGCGTCCTGCGGGTGCGCGGGACCAGGCGCGGGATCGCCGTGACCACCGACTGCAGCGGTCGCTACACGTATCTGGAGCCTGGCACCGGAGCCCGCATCGCCGTGGCCGAGGCGGCGCGCAACCTGGCATGCACGGGGGCGCTGCCCACCGCGGTCACCAACAACCTGAACTTCGGCAATCCCCTCAAACCGCACATCTACCATCAGCTGCGCGAAGCCGTCCTGGGTATGGCCGAGGCCTGCTCGTTCTTCGAGACGCCGGTGACCGGCGGCAACGTCTCGCTCTACAACGAGACCAGCGGCGCGGCCATCTACCCCACTCCGGTGATCGGCATGGTTGGCATCATCGAGGATCTCGCGCGCGTCACGCGGCACGGATTCCGGCAGGAAGGCGACATCATCGTGCTGCTGGGAAGCAACACGGAGGAGCTGGGCGCATCGGAGTACCTGTACGCTCTGCACGGCATCGTCGGCGGGCATCCCCCTTCGGTGGATCTGGCGGCCGAGCGAGCGCTCCAGCAGGCGGTGCTGGCCATGATCGGCGAGGGCCTGCCGCGATCCGCGCACGACTGCTCGGAGGGCGGCCTTGTCTGCGCCCTGGCGGAAAGCGCGCTGTACGAGGGCGAGGAACCGCTTGGCATCCACGTGCGACTGGCGGACACGCTACCCTCGTCTGCACTATTCTTCGGAGAGGCGCAGGGGCGCGTGGTGATTTCCTGCGACCCCCGCGACATTGACCAGGTACGTCGGCACGCCGGCAACCACGGGGTGCCGTGCTCGAACATCGGAGCGGTCGGCGGGGTCGGCGGCCGTTTCGTGGTGGAGAGCGCGAGCGCTCGCATCGAGGCGGACATCGGGGAAATGGCCGGGGTGTATTTCGGGGCTCTGCCGGAGCGCATGGACGCGCATCGCCGCAAGCAGCAAGCACCCGGAGGTGGCAGATGAAGCATGTACAGCAGGCGCTCCCGATGGCCGGGGTGGGGAGGGAGGACTCCCCCGTTCTCCGGCCTCAGGATATCTCCAGTGCCCTCTTGAATTCCCGCCCTCGCGAGGAGTGCGGAATCTTCGCGGCCAGCGGCATCGACAACGCCGCGGAGTTGGCCTTTCTCGGGCTCTTTGCTCTCCAGCACCGGGGACAGGAATCCGCCGGCATCTACTCCATCGACCGGGCCGGGCGCGCGCATGTGACGAAGGGGCTCGGGCTGGTCTCCGATGTCTTCGATGCGCAGAAACTGATCACGCTCGCCGGCGGCACCTCGGTCGGCCACGTGCGCTATTCCACGGCGGGAGGCAGCCTGCGGGAGAACGCCCAGCCCATCGTGGCCCGCTATGCGAACGGCCCGATCGCCATCGCCCACAACGGCAACCTCACGAACGCTCTGGACCTGAAGGACCGTCTGGTGCACGAGGGCGCCCTCTTCCAGACCTCGAGCGACTCCGAGGTCATCGTCCATCTCATGGCGCGATCGCGGCACCGGGATGTCGCGCAGCAAGTGGACGACGCCCTGGCGCACCTGGAGGGGGCCTTCTCGCTGGTGATCGCAGTGGGAGACGCGCTCTACGCGGTGCGCGATCCGCACGGATTCCGCCCGCTGCTGCTCGGGCGCAAGGGCAATGGCTATGTGCTGGCGTCGGAGTCGTGCGCCTTCGACATCGTCAACGCCGAATACGTGCGCGACATCGAGCCCGGCGAACTGGTGCGCATCCGCGGGGGACGGATCGAGAAGCTGCGCAGCCTGCGGGCCGCCCCCCAACCGTCGCCGTGCATCTTCGAGCTGGTCTACTTCGCTCGCCCGGACTCGCGCATCTGGGGGGCCAGCGTGGACCGGTCGCGGCGAGCCTTCGGACGCCAGCTGGCGCGCGAGCACCCGGCCGAGGCGGACGCGGTGGTCGCCGTCCCGGACAGCGCGAATTCAGCGGCGCTGGGATACGCCGAGGAAACCGGCATCCCCTTCGAGCTGGGACTCCTGCGCAATCACTACGTGGGCCGCACCTTCATCCGCCCCTCGCAGGCGGATCGGGACTTCGGCGCGCGCATCAAGTACAACCCCGTGCGCGAGGTGCTGGAGGGGCGCCGCATCGTGCTCGTGGACGACTCGATCGTGCGCGGCACCACCAGCCGGAGCCTGGTGCGCTTCGTGCGCGGGGCGGGGGCAAGTGAGGTGCATCTGCGGATCGCCAGCCCTCCGGTGCGCAACCCCTGCTTCTACGGCATCGACATGCCCAGCAGGGAGGAGCTGATGGGGTCGGGTCACTCCGTCGCTGAAATCCAGGCGGAGCTGGGGTTGGACTCGCTGGGCTACGTTTCCCTGGACGGGATGACCCAGGCCGTGGAGGAGTACGGCCCCTTCTGCGACGCCTGTTTCTCCGGGCGCTACCCGGCGCCGCTGGTGGACATCGAGCGCGAGTTGACGGGCGAACCCATGGCGTTGTCGCACTGACGGGTGCGGCTACCCGTCAAATGCGTCTGTAAGTCATTGTGCCCATTGGCTAATTGGCTTGGAGGCATCTGATATGCCCCCAGAGTTGCCCCATAGTTGTTACCGGCGTCCAGCAACCCCCGTCAGCGTCCATAGCGATCCGGCATGGCGGAGCCATCGTCATGGCTCCCCCGGGTTGCCAGCAACTCGGGGACGGGAATCGGTCAGGCCTTCGCCTACACTACCGCATGCCGGGGCGTCACTTGCTCGGAGATCTCGCGACCCGCCTCGATCTCCGCCCGGCGAAGCTCCCAGGTATTCTGAAGGTTCAACGAAAGCTGCGGCGTCGTCCCGAAGTACCGGGCCAGGCGGAGTGCCGTGTCCGCGCTCACGCCCCGCTGGCCGTTGAGAATCATCGTCACCCGGTTGACCGGCACGCCAAGCGCCTTTGACACCGCATTGGCCGACAGCCCGAGCTCGTCGAGTTCCTCGCGCAGGATTTCGCCCGGATGCACTGGCCTCATGCCGTTCTTCGCGTTCATGCCACATGCCTCTCAATGATAATCCACGATCTCGACCTCGCACGGCCCGTCGTCGGTCCAAACGGGAGCACCCCAGTCGGCGTGGGAGGTTGGCTCCTGGTTTACCTCTATGGCTCCATCCCCTTCCTGCTCTTCCATTCGGCGGGCCTGTCGGGATGGTTTCTCGACTATCCCCTCTGGCTGCTGGTCGCGATCTTCCTTCTCCTCGCGTCCCCGCTCGCGCTCATCCTCCTGAAGTCGCCGCGAGCCCCGCGGTGGAACGTCGTCGCGCTGTGGGTCGTCGCCCTCCTGATCACGCTGCGCGCGGCCGCCGTCCCTTTCAATCTAGAGACCGACGAGGCGGCGCAGAGGAGGAGCCCCGAGGAATGGGCGGCCGCGATCGCGATCCTCGCGGTCATCGTGGTCGGGTCGCTGGCGTGGGCGACGATCTGGACGGTCTACTTCCGGCGATCGCTCCGAGTACGGAACACCTTCCCTCCGCTGGCGGTCGATACCTAGCCCGGGCTTTGGCCGAGGTGCCCCGCCCGCCGTGAGGAGCGCACCCCCTCCCCCGCCGCAGGCATCGCCCGGCCCGCCAGACGGAGCCCCCGACCTCCCTGCTCCGCACCGCCCCTCGAAGAACTGCCGCGTTCTCCGGTCCTTGAAGCTTCGCATCATGTACTCCGATTCTACGCCCTGTTACGGCCTACGTAAAAAGTTGGTCGCCCACCTGACCGCGAGCTTCGAACTCGGGGATCAACGGTAGCGGTCTGCCCGACGCGGAGAGGACTCCTCGGGCTGGACTGCACCGCCCGGTGAATCACTCGGGTGGCGGCGGCGCGGGAAGTTGGGGGTTCAAAGGGGGGCGCAGCGTCCCCTTGGCCAGACCGCAATGTTTTGTATTGCGTAGGCGGAACACCAAAGGGATGAATCACGGCAAGAAATCACGTAAGTCAAACTGGGACTGCACGATCTGCCCTTCTTGCCGTTTCGCGCACCGATCTTTCGCCGTACCGGGACGGCGGGAAAACCGACCACTTTGGCGGGAAGAGCGAACCCTCCGGCGCGGCGGGTGAAGCGCCGTTCGGAAGCCCGCCGTGGGCGATTGACCCGCGCGATGGACGCGATGGAAAAAGAAATGGATTCATTGGTCTTCTGGCTCGCATTGTGAAGTGCTCGCGGCGGATCGGTCGTCTTCGCTGTGCTTGGAAAGAGTGTACTCCACGGTCACGCCGCCCTGCCGAAGCCGGAGGCGTTCACCGGCGCCCGGTTCGAACGGGTTGGGAAGCCAGTCGCACACTGGCTGTTGCGACAGCGCCTGTCGAACGCGCAGGATGCACCATCGCTCGTGCTTCCTCGGGGCAATGCGGCCTGCTGCGTCGAGTTCGCTCGATGGCAAGTCAAAGCTGGTGCCGTCCCCGGTGGTTGACTTCACCTCGACGCACCAGGTCGTGCCTCCGTTTGTGAACCGGAAGTCGTAGCCGTGGCTGTCGCTGGGGACGTCCTTCTCGCCGTCCAGCAGGGGCACGACCCTAGTTCTGAACTCGGAGACCCATGCGCTCTCGTCAATGCCGAACCTGGCTTGGAGGAAGCGGAAGGCGTGCATTTCTCCGACGATCCCCACCAATTCAGGGAGATGGACCGAGGTGCGCAGGTGTGAGGTCTGGGGGCGTGTCTGGCGGACCTCGCTGCCTTCCCCGGAGCCTCGCACTCCATCGTTACCAGGCCCAGGGTCAGGTCCTGGCGGCGGTGGGCCGATCCCCTCGCCTTCTCTGGGTGGCTCGGGAAGATCCTTCAGTCGCGCGAAAAGGTCGTCGTGCGACACACGGCCTAGGCGAACCATCACTCCCGCGACCTCTCTTGTCTGGTCATTCCGGGGGGGACCGCGCTCTTCCACGCCACCGGGAAGGATGCCGAGCTCTTTGCGCATTTCCTCCACCGTCGTGCGGTCCTTGACAGCAGCGCGGAAGTCGCGGTCGGCAATCGCCCGCGTCGCACGCTCGAACAAGTCGTCTTCGGGCCAGTCCTCCCGCAGGTACATGGAGTCGTCCAGACGGGGTTCAGGTGCTTTCGCGCCTGATGTCGGCTCGGCTCGCTTTTGCGTGAGCCAAGCCTCGTAGACCTCGCGCACCTCTCGAACCGCCCGATTGAGACAGTACTGATTGGCACGCGCCGCATCGAGCGGATCCGGCTCTAGGGCCACTCCCTGCCGCCTTAGCGCCGGCCGGAACTGATCCAGAGTCCTCACGCCTTCGAGGACGTAGAGGTGCGGCCCGGCCGGGGTCTCGCCGTATCTCTTGCGGAGGACAGCAAGCACCGCGCCGAATGGCACCTTCCACCAGTCTTGGGACCATTGGGCGCAGAGACGCGGCCATTCAGGATCCTTCTCAAGGCTCTCGTGGACCGCGTTGATACTGGAGAATAACTCGCCCTGGTCCTCGATAGGAACGCTGGCGTCCGCCGTGGCGACATGCCGGGCGAAGACGCGGAGCAGGGGCGCGGCTTCGTCAAGGTACCGCTTCGCTTGGGCTTCGGCGTGGGCATTGGTGATCTGTTCGTACTTGCCGCCCAGGGCCCAGAGGGCTTGGTTCCACGCCGGAAGCTCCGCGGCATAGCCTAGGACTCGCCAAGTCCGATATCCCATCCCGAAGTCGTCGTAGCTCTCCTGGGCGGCCATCAGCAGGTTCTCGGTGGGCCACTCGGGGATTCTGGCGTTCTTCGACAGCCATTCCGTCAGCCCGGCGGTGTCCGTGGCGGCGGCATCAAGACCGTCGTCGGAGACACACAGCAGCTTCAAGACCGGACGAATGCGATGGACGAGGGTGGATGTCTCGCCATCCCGGAGATGCCGGATGTTGGCCAAGGCCACGCCGTCAATCTCTGCCCGTTCCAAGGCTGCCTCGATCTGGCTCTCGGTCGGTTGCCTACGGCCATGTAGGGCGCCCAGCACGAGGCGAAGATCCTTGAGCAGATCCTGGCGGTCGAGAATCGCCTGGGACGCTGCGGCGATTTCCTCGTAGAAACCGTTTTGTGCGATGTCCCGGTGCAGAACGAGGATGCGATCCCGCGAAAGCCAATGAGCTCGGGGCTCGCTGCGCGCGACGCTCCGTCCCGCGTCCATAAGCTCCACTTCAATGGATGCGCATTGGCGGATCCGGGCACGGCGAAGCCGTCCGGCTGCTTGCCGCCACGCATCGGTTGCGGGTCCCGCCGGGTTACCGCCTCCGTGTGCGTGAAGGGCGAGTAGAACGACCGGAAGCCAGCCCAGGCTCGCCGCGTCGAGCGTTTGCGTTCCGTCCCCGTCCACGGCTTGGGCGCTCGGGCGATGGTCGATCCGGCAGTGTTCTTCCAGCCCGGTTGCCCGTCTCGCTCCGAGCTTGACGAGGCGGTTGCCGACCGGCCCGGCCGCTTCTTGGGGCCGCATGGCGACTATCGGCTGCCCGTGCTCGCGAAGTGACCGGGTGTTGTCGCTGTGATCCGGCAGGTAGACATCCTTGAGCTCGCTGGAGGTGCGGACTTCGAACATCCGCGGTTTCGTCCGCACGACAAAATCCTGGGGGAGCTCTCGATCTCGGTCAAAATGCCTCCAAGCATGGCGAACCTGGCCGAGGAATACGTCGAACCCGCCGGCGGGCATCGGTTTCCCGACCTTGGCGACACCGGCCAAGGCTTCGAGAAGATCCGGTCCCGTCCGCGCGTCCTCGGTCGGATAGACGTTGAGTCCTAGCTTCTCCAGAGCCTCAAGCAGATCCTCGTCTCCGCCAAGCCGGTGGGCCAACGGCAATGAGAGCGGCGACAGATGGCGGAAGCGGCCGCTCTGGCCGCGAAGAAGAGATCCGGGGACGAACCAGCGTTGGTGCAGCGGCCGGGGGTCTTCTCGCAGCAGTCCTTGGCCGCGGTGGTGGGCGTCATCGAGCCATGGCAGGGTTGAGAGCCAGTGTTTGAGCGGAGACGGAATTTGTTGTGACCACCAGCCCCTTCTGATCGTGACTTCCTCCCAGCCGTTCTTCCAGCGCGCGAGCGAAGCGAGGATCAGGTTCGACAGGGCCGTTCGGGCGGAATCGCCGAGATGCTCCCGGTGAAGTATCGGAAGTACCGTGACGTCCTGAAGCTTGTACTCCAACTGCGACTTCCACTCAGGCTTGACCTTCCCTCCCACGGCCTCCTTCCAATCGTCCCACGCGGACTGCGGTATGCCGCTAGGGGCCTTGTCGGGGAGTGTCGGATCCTTGCCGCTCATCCAGAAGCGGATCGGATCGCAGGCTTCGAGACGCAACCCGTCCACCACTCCCGCACGGGCGAACTGGTCGCCGCGATTCGCGAGTTCGATCCCATGCGGATCGCTGAAAGTGGTGCCGCGTTTGTCTCTTTGCGGAAACCACCGGTCGTCGCCGGGGGGCAGGAGCGCACTCCGCAGCAGCTCCTCGCCTTCCTGGCCGGGGAGGCCATCGGCCAGCGTCTTCAGTTGATCGCCGCAGCGACCGTCCCATCCCGGTCCGAATACGGCCTCCTCCATTGCGAACCAGCCGTCATGGCAGGCGACAGGCAGGCGCGAGAGCATCGGCGACAGGCCTTCCTGCTCTTCGTCGCCGATCAATTTCAACGTCCAGCTCAGAATCTCGGCGCATTCCGTCGCCTCGGCGCTCCCGTGCGCAACCGGCAACTTCGGCAGCCACCTGATGACATTGCGCAACAAATCCTCCCGGCGGAAGCTCCGCACGAACCGTCCGTCAAGAAACTTCTGCACCTCCGTGTTCCGTTGCTGCGTCGCGTCGAGCGTTTTCACGCCGGAATGTAGAAAGGCGATCTGCTCCTTCAACGCATTCGGGATTGAATCGACGAAACCCGCTGCGTCGTCCGCGCCATGGCGTGGACGGAAAAAGACCTGGGCGTCGTCGGACGCCGCACGCAGCTGACCGTCCGAGGTGGGCAGGAAGCTCGCCGTGCGAAGCGGATCGGTATCGGCATCGGCCGGCTCGGAGATCAGCGCTTGGGGGAGAATGTCGAACGCGCTGCGCAGGAAGTCATTCCAAGCAGGTTCCGTCTGGCTGTCGCCGACCCATCCGGCCATGCGCGCCAAGGTGTCCGCCCACTCCCCCTCCTTAGGATCCGGCGAGCCGCCAAGCGCTCGCAGAAGGGCCTCAACGGCCTCGCGACGCTCGTCGAGCGCGGAGGATGCCACGGCGAATCCAGCCTGTGCGCGCCACTCCGCCTCGCCGAAGGGATCGTGGGCCGGGATGTCCGGCATGGTTCGCGCGACACCGGGCTGGGACCAGGCGCCGTCGCACAGGATCAGAGCCTGATCATCGAGAGGGCGCTCATTGGCGAATCGGAACTCACGGAGAGTACCTGTCAGCGGCGGGCCCTTCTTGGCCTCGGGCTCGTCGGGGTTAGCCTCGGGCGGGTCGGGGACCGGAGCCAATAGGTCGATCACCGCTCGTCCCCGCCAGCGCTCGGGATCACCTGCCACGAGTTCCTCGACGGCGTCACGCATCAGCTTCGTCACGAACTCAAGCAGCAGCTTGTTGTAGGCGTCCTTGAAATCGATGTGCCGCCGGTCCAGTGAGCCGTAGAACGGGGCGTTGATGTGTGCGCCAACCGTAGTCTTCGTCTCGGTCGGCAGGAATATGACGTAGAGGCCCGGCCGCGCCATTATTCTCGTCTCCTCAACCGCAACGGCGACCTCGACCGTCCGCACCTCCGGCCATCGATTCGGCAGGCGGAGGACGGCGTTCTCGATCCGCTTTGTCTCATCCGGATGGTCGTCTCCGCCGACGGTGCGGCTCCAGACGTGGAACGAGCGCTCGGTTGCATCGGTCGCCTCCGGCCCCGCCCTGCCGACCCGTACCCGCTCCCGCCGCGCGGCCGGCACGGGAAAGGGGAGTTCGGGATCGACCGACCGCATGAGCTCGACGCACTCTCCGTCGATGGTGATGCGAAGCACCGACAGATGATGGAGAAAGACCATGGCGGCTTCGTCCAAAGCCCGAAGTTGGTCGCGAACCGACTTTACGGCCTCCTTTTCGGCTTTTTCGTCCAGTCTGCCCGCCTTCCCACCGTCCAAGGGAAGGCGAATGACCGTCACATGACCATCTTCGAGCAACCTCGCCACTTGGTCCGGTGGATCACCGAGAAAGCGCGGCAGCACATAGGGTGAAAGGTACTTGTTGACCTCTTCCACCGGTTTGATGCCGTTCCGGGACAACCTGCCCCGGTATTCCTCGATCTGTCTATCTGACCAGTCCACTACCGGCTCCGGGCCGAACTCCGGGTCAGTCGGCGCGTCACGGTCGAAAAGCCGCTTGGCCACTCGGGCTATTGGTTCAAGCACATCGGGGTCGAAACCGAAAGTGAATGCAATGTCGCCACCGGCCGGGGCCGTCGACCACACCTCTGGGCGGATGGTCAGTTCGAGCACGCTCCGAAAGCCGAGTCCCTTGTTGCCGACGCTCTTGTTCGGATCTTTGGGGCTCTGCGCGAGCTGGCAGATTCCGCTGAAGTCTTCGCGGCGAAAGGGGCGGCCGCTGTTGGCGATCAGCAGTTCGGGCTGCTCGGGAGAAGAGTTCAGCACGAAAGAGACTTGGCGGCGGTCGTCGCCGCCGACGCGACCGAGGACATCGTGGGCATTCTGCAGCAGCTCCAGGACGGCTCGTCCCCGGTACTCCTTTGCCACCTCGTCGCCCAAGCTGGCGACGGTCCGGTAGTTCGTCGTCCCGTTCTTCAGCTCGTCCAGAAAGGTCCGCATCTGGCGACGGGCTTGCTCTTCGATGATTCGCTTGCCCGCAAGCCTGCGCGGGCGATCGAGGACCTGCTGCTCTTCAGGAGTCATCAGGTGGATCTGGCAGCCACTCGTCGTGCTCTCCCGGTCCTCGCCGTCCAAAACCGCTGGCGCGGGCAGCGCTTTGGACCACCGCGGCCCGGTTGCGGGGCTTCTTGGCACCTCCTACACCTGAACCTGCGAAGGCAACCCGGCCAAGCAGGCCAGCAACGGCTTCCGCATGTTGATTCTCCCTCCTGTGGTTCAGGATGCTCCGACTCGCCAAATCGGCTCCGCCGCTCTCCACGGGTCGCCGCCGCTCGCAAGGGCAGACCAAAGCTCGGCACAGTGGCCTTCCTCAACAAGGCCAATCCTGCGAAGGAGCCGGTTCACTGCGACTCCGGGACATCGCCAGCGAGCATGGACTACGGTCGCCCGTAGCCTTCTCCAACGTCCACAGCGATAGCGGCACCCGGTGCTCACGGCGGCGCTTCATCCCGCACACCGGGATCGTCCACTGCCCGCCCTCCAAGCCGATTTCCTCTCAGCGCCTCGCCTCGGACTCGCACGCGCGCCCAGCCAAGATGAAGCCCATTGCGGATCAAATCCGTAAGATGTCGGCCTTCGGGTCACCGAAGCGTGAAGGCAGCACGATCAAACGAGGCGAAATGCTGCAGGAGACGCGTAGTTCAGGTTGATCCACCACACAGCGGAACTGATGCCCGTGTCCCCCGACGGGGGCGCTGGCGGGATCAGTCGCCGCTCCGGCTTCGGGGGTACATGGACGGCTTGGCATCGCTAGCCTCCATCCCACCGCCGGCTGCGCTTCGTGAGGCCCGTTGAATGGGTTCCCCGGAGCGCTCGCGGGGGTGCTCCGCCACCGCATTGGCGGCGGCCGGCAACGGGTCTCGGACGCGTCGGCGACGGGCTTGTCGGACGCCCTTAAGGCCGGGGAGCCAGCCTACCCTCCGTGGCACCGTGACTGGGCTCGGGCCAAGAAGCAGGCGGACGAGGCCGCCGCGGGCTTCGCGGTGCATGAGCCCGCTGGCAAGGCGGAGGCCGAGTCCGAGCCGCTCACGCTGGGAACGCTTTTTGACATCTACGGTGAGGAGGTCACCCCGACCAAGGGGAAGCGGACCCGCGAGCGAGACAGGGTCGCGAGCGCGATGTTCCTCCGTTTCTTCGGCAGGGACCGAAGGCCCGAGACACTCTCGCAACGCGACTGGGACCGGTTCATCCGGGAGCGGCGCGCGGGCAGAGCCGGACGCTCGGGCAAGCCCGTGCGCAACCGGACGATCGAGTGGGACCTGACGTTCCTGATGGCGGTGCTCAACTGGGCCGCAAGATCGAAGGACGAGCGCGGGCGCCTTCTCCTCGACGCGAACCCGCTGAGGGGCCTCAAGAAGCCCCGGGAGAAGAACCCGAACCGGGTCGTCCTCACCGAGGACGAGTACCAGGCGCTGCTCGGGGTTTCCAGGCGGGTCGGCTGGCGGTTCCACGTCGCCCTCGTGCTCGCGCACGAGACCGGGCACCGGATCGGTGCCATCCGCAAGCTCCGTTGGTCGGACATCGACCTCGAAGGCCGTGAGGTGCGGTGGCGCGCAGAGCACGAGAAGACCGGCTACGAACACGTCACACCCCTTACCGCCGAGGCGGTCACCGCCTTGGAGGAGGCGCGAAGCATGAGCCAGGGGACCGGGGACGCGCCGGTGCTGCCCTCGTCAAGGGATGCGACGAGGTGCATGAGCCGCGTTTGCGCGCATCACTGGTGGAAGAAGGCACAGGCCCTCGCGGGACTGGAACCGAGGCGCGGACGGGGCTGGCACTCGCTGAGGCGCAAGTTCGCGTCCGATCTCATGGACCTGCCGCTCAAGGTGCTCTGCGAACTCGGGGGCTGGAAGGAGGCCCAGACGGTGCTGCGCTTCTATCAGCAGGCCGACGCAGTACAACTCAGGAACGCACTGGACAGCCGCCGTCGCAACGTTCGCGTCTAATCCGAATCGACGGGAATCAATCGGCGGGAATCCAGCCCGCCAAGTCTGTAACACCAACCGCTACAGACAGATGCAGACTCCATAGCACTTGTTGCGTAGGCTGGCTCTCACTACGTAACGCGCACTAAGCCGCGCCAGCGGCCGCTCTCGAAGCTGCTCCCGGAGCGCTGGAAATGCTTGGTCGCGCCAGTCCAGCGATGATAAAACCATACGATTTCATTGCGGAAACGGCTCCGACCGAAAATCGCGTCCATGAGCCTCTTGAGGTAGTGGGGCTGGCCTTGGGGTCGCAGTGGAGATAGAGCGAGCCTTTTCTAGCAGCCGGACCGCCATGATGATGAGGTAGGACTTCATGGACGCACCGTGCGCGAGTCCGGCTGCGTTGATGATGGCGTAGAGTGCAGGGTCGCGGTCGGCTATTGCGCCGTGCCACGCTTCATCCACGTCATCCAGCGTCCAAGCGTCCTCCAGCAATCCCTAGCGGGAAGGCCATCGAGCGCCTCTGCGGGCGGCGTATTACCGCTTCGCCGACGCGCCTCCAGCTACCGCGAACTGTCAAGCGTTGAGTTGACGTTTCGGGATCCCCGGGATGCCGGCAATCCCCAATCCGAGGGAGGACCCCGGCTCGACCCCTTTCCCGGCCCGAAGCTGGTCCAGGTAGTCGGCCCACGGCGCGCGTTCCGGAAGACGTAGCGGTGGTGCCCCGTCAGGGGATGAACCTCGCGGAGGATCGCGACCGCCTGACGCGCCAGGGACACCACGTGCGGCGTGCCGGTCTTCGTCACCGTGTAGCGCCACTCGGCCCCTCGAGGTCGATGCCGGCCCATTCGGCCGTGACCAACTCGCCGAGGCGTACGAACACCAGCGGGGCCAGACGGAGCGCGCAGCGTACCGGAAGCGTACCGGAGTAGCCGTCCCACTGCCGGAGCAACGGGCCCACCTCCTTCGGATCGGTGATCGCCGCGAAATGCTTCGTCCTGACGGGCGGCAGCGCCCCGCCCTGGTCCCACGACACGTCCCGCTCGGCCCGCCCCGTCGCCACCGCGTAGCGCAGCACCCGCCCGCAGGTCCGGAGGACGTTGTGCGCCGTCCTCAGGTGACCGCGCTCCTCGACGCGGCGGACTACGGCCAGCAACTCCGGTGCCGTGAGTTCCGCGACCGGCCTCGCGCCGACGTAGGGGAAGACATCTTGCGCAAGCTCGCGCTCGAGCCGCCGGGCGTAAGCCATGGACCAATTGCGCGTGCTTGGCGAGCCATTCCCCGGCCACGGCCTTCCGGATGGCGGTGTCGGTCAGCGGCATGTTGGGGCAACGGTTGAAGGTAACGGAGATATGCCCCGCAATAATGCCCCATGATCGTCGCGGGATCGCTTTCGAGTGCGGAAATCTCCTAACCCGTTATCTATCGCCGCGTATCTCGATTCCAAAGAACGTCATCGGATGTCAATCGACACAAAACGGCTATCCGCCGGGCCGGGTGACCGACACGGCCGTGTAGATCAGGTCTCCGAGCGGGGAATTGTCGCCGTTGGCGGAATTGCCGGTCACGTGGAAGACGACGGGCGCCGCGGCTGCGGGCGCGACCCACTCGAAGCTCCAGCTGGCCACGTCGCCGGGGCCGAGTTCGCTGCCCCGGGCGGTATGGTGGACGTAGTCGACGCCCTCTTCACTGCGGACGATGGTGCGTCCGTCGAGGGGGACCACGCGCCCCGCCATCCGGCCGGCCCGTTCGCCCTCCTGGAAGCGCGCGGCACCCTGGAAGCCGGCGCGGCCCATCCCCTCCCCTTCCACCACCACCGTGACCACATAGGCCGCCCCGGGGGTGAACGACGCGGGGACGCCCTCAATGAGTAGCGCGCCGCCGGGCGTGTTCAGTCCGAGGTCCAGGTGGCACTCGGCGCAGGTGAGTTCCCCGAATCCACCTGTGCGCGAGAGAGGCGGGCCATCGGCGTGGGGGACGGGGATCGCGCGGGGCCCGGCCGCGCCGGACACAGCCAGCCCCGCGACCAGACCGGCCAGCAGCCACCGCCGCCCACCCGGGCATCCACCGCGGACCCGAATGCTCATGCCGGCCCCCGTCCCATGCGAACGGACCACTGGAGCCCCCGCGGGAAGATGAGCCTGGACCGAGCGATGGCGTCTAGTAGCTGACTCTCCGCGTGGGTGGCAGCACCGCGCGGCCGATGGTGTTGGTGTCGGTGCCGAACCAGACCGAATTGGTCTCCGCATCGAAGTACATGTGCCGGATGGTTCCGCCGCCGCTCTCCACGTCCACGACGCTGATGTACTCCTCGGTCCGGGTGTCGAAGCCGACGAACTTGTTGGGCTGCACCCCGGTCTCGACGAACCAGACGCGGTCGTCACCGTCGATGGCGACACCGTAGGGCCGCGCACCCTCGCCACTCGGATTGGCCCACTCCGTGACCTCGCCGCTGGACGGGTCGAGGCGGCCCAGGTACCCACGCGCGTAGTCGACATACCAGACGATGTCCTGGGAGTCGATCACCAGCCGCCGGGGGCGGGCGCCCTCGTCCGGGAGCTCGAAGTAGGTGGGCTCGAAGCTCTCCGGGTCGACCATGACCACCAGGTTGGTGCCGAAGAGGGTCGCCCAGGGCCGGTCTCGGGAGTCCATCTTGAGTCCGTAGGGCCGCGTCGAACCGCCGCGCGGCCCGGAGTTGGCCGGCATCTCGACCAGCCGCACCTCGCCGGACTCCTTCCAGAACTTGCCGACGAAGTTGCCGCCTTGGACGGTGAACCAGAGGTCGCCGGCGGCGTCGAGGGCGAAGGTGTGCGGATCACGCGCCCGCTCGTCCGGCATGGGGAAGGTCTCGATGTCGCCGGTGGCGGGATCGAGGCGGCCGAGGTTGCCGACCCGGTTGCCGGTGTACCAGACGATGCCGTCGTCGGCAACCACCAGGGTGTGCGGGCCGGCGCCCTCCGGGAGATCGTACTTCTTCATCTCCCCGGTCGCGGGGTCGAGCACGGCGGCGTAGTGGGACCGCTGGCCGACGAACCATACCCGGCCATCGGGCGCCACATACGGGTCGCGGGGCCGGCTCTCTTCCCACGGCACCTGCCACTCCTCGAGGGCGGGATCGGACTCCTGCGCGAACCCGGTCACGGGGGTCGTCAGCACTGCCAGGGACACTACTACCAATGCGCTGCAAAGGATCTTCATGACTCGGTCCTCCCGCGGGAATCCAAGGATGTTGTGGACAGGTGAAGGTGAGCGGAACTCAGGCTACATCCTGAATCGAAGGCCGGGACGCGGCTTCGGCAAGGTTGCTGCTGCCGGCGCAGGCCTTTCTACTGGTAAAGACACACCGTCGAGAGCGGGCGTTGAGGTCGAGGCGGAGGTCGAGGCCGAAACCCGAGGTCGAGAGCGAGGCCGGCGTGGAGGTCAAGGTCGAGAGCGGGCGTTGAACCGGTCCGGGCGGATGATCTATCTTGCGGGCATGGAGGGGTGGCAGAGCGGTTCAATGCACCGGTCTTGAAAACCGGCGGGTTTATACCCACGTGGGTTCGAATCCCACCCCCTCCGTTCTGACATTGCGCTAACGTGTTATCGGTGCACACCTCGTTCCCGCTGCACTGATCGATAAGGGTTCAGGCCACCACCTCATCGTGGGGCGCGGGGTTCCGGATTCAGCGCGTGGGCGCGCAAGAGGCGCGCGTGGAGGCGGCTACGCGCGCCGTGTTCGCGGTGCTCGAGGCGCTGGTCCGGGATCACCCGGAACAGTGGTGCAAATGGCAGTCCCTCTCGCGGAGGTCGAAGACATGAGCACCCAGCGAACCCTCGTAGGCCTGCTTGCTCTGGCGGGATGCATCGCCCCGAACCACCGCCTCGCGGTGCTCGACCCTACGCCGCGCCCAAGCCGGCCGGTAGAGGAGGTCGAAGTCTTCGAGGTGGAGCCCAGCCGCGAGTACCGCATGATCGCGGTATTCACCGGGAAGGAGGAGTCGGCCTACGGCGAAGACACCGGGTCGCTCCGCGACGAGGCGTTGCAGCGCGCCTCCGAACTCGGGGCTGACGCCGTGATCGTCACCGTCGACGTGGACAACGGCCTCCCGATCCAGATCCCTTCGATGATCCCCGGCGTCGCCATCGACGGAGGGACAACGACCTTCGAGACCGTCGCTCGGATCGAGGTGCGCATGATCGTGTGGGCGGAGGCTGGTCCAGACTGAGTTCGCGGCACGCCTGGCGAATCCCGCCCTTTCTACCGGGGCCCGCCTGGCTTGAGGCGGTGGTGCCGGAGGAAGTCCGTGAACTTGACGTAGTCTTCCTGCGCGATCCCGAAGAGCGCGGTGAGCCCCTTGTAGCTGCCCAGGCTCCGAACCAGGCCTTCGGCGACAATGGCCCGGACCTGACCGCGATTCAGCTCCCGGCGCAGAAACTCGCCGCGGATACCGTTCCAGAAGTCGGTCTGCCCGTTCTCCAGGCGGTCGCAGAACCCGGATGCATCGAACCCGAGGGTTGCGCTCAGTTGCCTCTCACTGGCGCGGTGCTCCAGAGCCTCCCACAGGTCCCGGCTACGGATGACCCGCTCGTCGGTGGCGTAGAATCCAGTCTCGACGCAGCTTCGCACCTCACGAACGTTGCCGGGCCAGTCGTGACCGCCGAGGGTTCGAATGGCCTCGCGGGAGAGACGCTTGCTCCCGTGCCCGGCTTCCTCCAGTCGGCCCAGGTAGTAGTCCGCGATCAGTTGCCAGTCCTCTCCGCGTTCCCTCAACGGCGGGACCCGCACCGGCAGGCACTTCAACCGATAGTAGAGGTCCGCCCGAAAGCTTCCCAGGGCCACCATCTGATCGAGATGCCGGCTGCTGGCGGCTACAATGCGCACATCGACCAGCTTCGGGGTCGTGCCTCCCACGGGCACGACCTCCCCTTCGCTGAGCACTCGCAGCAGCATGGCCTGCGCGGCGAGGGGCAGGTCACCGATCTCGTCCAGAAAGACGGTGCCGCCGTTGGCGGCCTCGAAGACTCCCAGGTGCTCCGCGATGGCTCCGGTGAAGCTCCCTCTCCTGTGCCCGAACAGCTCGCTGGCGATGAGCTGTTCACCCAGATACTGGGCGCAATTCACGCACAGAAACGGCTTGTTGCGCCGTCTCGACATCAACAGGAGGGCGCGAGCGAACAGCTCCTTGCCGGTGCCGGTCTCGCCGGTGATCAGGACCGGACTGGAGGCGGCAGCGAAGCGCACGATCCGGTCCAGCGCCTGGGCGAGCTTCTCATGACGGCCGATGAGCACCGTCGCGCGCTTCGTCCCCCATCTCTCGACTGAGCGGTGACGGATGTCGCGGGCGATGACGGATTCGCCGATGTCCAAGACAGTACTCTTCATTCCCCGGATTCCCTCGCGGTCTTCTATCCGCGTTGGTGTGGCGGCGAGAACCTAGTACTGACTATCGGCCGTGTCAATTCCATATATGAGCCTGAACTGCTGGGTATTATGAGCCTGAAGTGCCGTGGATCATGAGCCTGAACTACACATCACCATACGCGAAGAGTGCGTTCCGGACTCAGGCAGGCGCACATCTCGTCCGGTGCTGTCGGCAACACCGCCGCACACCGGCAGTCCACGGGACCCCCCACGATAGAGGGGGACGGTTGCGTGCGGCAACCGTTTTCTCCACCATCCCGCCGCGAACGAATCCGCAGGCCAACCCAACGCGGTAGATTGACAAGAAGCGCGGGAAAACGCCAATGGCAGCAGATCGGGCATCACACGGCTCGGCCGGCGGACCGGACCCCGTCCGGATCATCGCCGACAGTCCCCTGCTGCGGTCCGCCAGCCGTTCGAGCCTGGATGACCTGCGCCCGGCGCTGGAATGGGTCGCCCTCGACGAGAGCGACGTTCTGTTTCTCGGGGGAGACCACGGCAACGCCCTGTACTTTGTGGCGGAGGGACATCTCGAAATCGCCATCGTCGCGGAACAGGCGAGCTCTCCGGGCCGGAAGACACAGG
Source organism: Longimicrobiales bacterium (assembly GCA_965237885.1). Lineage (GTDB taxonomy): Bacteria > Gemmatimonadota > Gemmatimonadetes > Longimicrobiales > Gaopeijiaceae > BD2-11. The sequence goes on from CBDEGN010000002.1 coordinate 3,909,667, forward strand.
CCGTGGCCACCATTACCTCGCCACCCACCCCGACGTTACGACGAAACTAAAGAGCATCTTCACGCCCCGTTTCTATCGCCGCCAGATGCTCCTGGTGCTGAATGACATGTTCGGCAAGATGACTCCGGGCATGCTCGTCGATATTGAAAATCGCATGACCTGGCGGCACGTCGCCCGCGAAGGCACCCTGTTTCGGCAAGGTGAGTCATCGGACAGACTATTCGTGGTGGTCAGCGGTCGTCTTCAGATATTGTCTGCGAACGATGGCCGCGAAGCAAAGATAGTCGAAGAGATTTCGCAGGGCGGAACTGTCGGCGAATTGGGGGTCTTTTCCGACGAGGCCCAGTCGACGTCTGTCGTGGCAGCCCGCGATTCGGTGCTGCTCGAGTTCGCACACGACAACTTTCGCGAACTGGCGGCTCGGTATCCCGCATTGAACGAGTGGCTGGCACGGCTCTTGTCGATGCGGCTGAGCGGCGTCATTCGCGGTGTTCCCGCCGCACAGCGGAGCACGAATATCCTTCTGGTTCCCGCCAACGACGGCGCGCCCCTGGAAGACTTCGCCAGGGATTTCTGCGAGTCGCTGGCCCGGCAGGCGACCTGCCTGCTCGTCTCCAGCGCCCGGGCGGACACGGAGCTGGGCGCCACCGGCATCTCCCAGGCGGTGGAAGGCGATCGCTTGACCTCGGCGATCATGCCGCCCATTTCCCTCGCGATCAAGTCCATCTTGCGCAGCAGCTCCATGCGCGACGCGATCTTTTCCAGTTCGCTTTCGTCGAAGACCATTTCCAGAATGCCGCACGCGTCCGCGAGACAGATCAGGGCAATATCCCGCGGGTAGGGGATTTCGTCCGAGAACAGCACCCTCTCAATCCGTGCCTTTACCTCGCGGTCGGCTTCGTCGTCGATCTTGGGGTAGCGCGGAGAGCGGAAGAGAAAAAGGAGTTCGACCATCGCCTCCGACAACTTGTCCTCCTGCCGCTCGATGATGCCACGCTCCACCAGGCTCGCGAGAGCACGATCCTGGATCGTGGCCGCTTCGTCCGAGGCCAGCGTCTCGATGACGCCTCTGGTATCCCGGGGTTCCTCGCCCTCCGCGATCCGCCGCAGCACCCGGTCGAGCATTGGATTGTCCGTGGGCGTACGATCGATGACCATCAACCGCGCAAGGTCGGTGTCAATGCGGTCTGCGAGCGCCAGGTCCATCAGGACAGCCCCCACCAGCGCATGGGCGATATCGCGCCAGGACCTGCCGGACACGGTCAGATTGAGCGCCCGTATCCACGAAGTTCTGGATCGAAAATAGGTGATACGGCCGGGATACGGCACCACTTCGTGATCCCGGGCGATGGCGACGTGAGTGCGCAGACCTTCGTCCATGGTCGCATGCAGGCGCCGCAGCAGCCACCGGCTGTTGGACCGGCGGGCAAGAGCGGTGAGGCCCAACAGATTGCAGACTCTGTGAAGGCTCCCATATGCCAGACCGACCCACCTGGATATATGGGAGGGAGGATCCAGGACCACCAACAGGTCAACGACATGGCCTCGTCGCTTCAATTCCCGTGCGGCTTCGAGGGCGAAGATGCCCCCCGCGGAATAGCCCGCCAAACGAAACGGGCCGGCCGGCTGTATCTGCAGCAGCTCGGTCACGTACTTGGACACCAGCCAGTGGATCGACATGTCGCGGAGCCCCCTGACATCCCTGGGCCGCGGCGGCTGCAGGCCGAACACAGGCTGGTCGCGATCAAGCAGGGTTACAACGTGCCGAAATGAAAGCAGATCGCCATCGCCGGCCGGGACGAAGTAGAGCGGGGGCTTGTGACCATGCTCGCGCAGACGAACCAGAACGTTTTCGTCAACCCGGGCTTCGCGGCTCGCTTCACCCGGTGACCTCCAGTCAGGCGGCACGGAGCCGGCGTGGTCCGGCGGGCGCTCTGTCAAGGTCGTGGGGCCAAACGACTTCTCACGGCGGTCCGACCTGAGTCTGTCGTTGACGTAGGCGGCGATCTGCGAGACCGTCACGCGGTCGCTCAACATGCTGAACGGCAGTCTCACGCTGGTTTCGCGCTCGATCATCCCGGCCAACTCGACGGAGGTGAGCGAGTCCATGCCGAACTCGCGCAAGGGTCGGTGCGGATGGATGCTCTCGTTGGGTATCCTCGTCACTCGAGCCACGTGGCCGCGAACGAGATCGTCGATCCTGGCCTCCTGAATACGGGGCGGATCGAACGCGGGCCGGTCCGCCTCGACACCCCGTCCGGAAAGGGCTGCGAGACCGGCCGCGATGATCTCACAGTCCCCCCCGTCGGGTCCGATGGACGGAATCCACTTCGCGTCGCGCCCCTGCCCGTTGGAAGCGCGTGCCTGTCCGTTGGAGGCACACTGCCGGCCGATGCGCAACAACTCGGATGCCGGTCCGATTTCGATGAAATCCGTCGGATTCAGGGTAAGCAGGCTGCGCATTGCATCCAGAAACCGGACTGGCTCCCTGAAATGCTCCACCCAGTAGCCGGCCTGCCGCACCTCGTCGTACGCCAGAGAACCGGTCAGGGCAGAGACGTACGGGATTCCGGGCGCATTGAATCGCACGGAGCCCGCGGCTTCGCGAAGCTCGTCCAGGATGGGGGCCATCATCGGAGAGTGAAATGCCTGGGAAACGTTGAGCCGCACGGCACGAACGCCTTCCCTCTCGAACTCGGACTGGAGGCGGCCGATCGCGGCGCGGTCGCCGGAAACGACGACGGATCCGGGTGCGTTGACGGCCGCGATGCAGGCAGCCGCGTATTCGCCGACGCTATGGCCGACGACGCAGGCAGGCGTGACGCCCCAGGACATCCACAAGCGGGCCAGCGCATACTCGAGGGCGAAGAACGCCGGGTTGGCGTAGGCGCTCTGGTGGATGAGCGAACGGGCTTCCGGCGATCCGTAGAGCACGTCCAGAAGGCCGGGCTTCAGCTCTTCTCCGAGGATGCCGTCACATCGTTCGATCGCTTCCCGAAACACCGGATGCGCTTCGAACAACCCCTCGGCCATGCCCTCGTATTGCGAGCCTTGCCCCGTGAAGAGAAAGGCGGGGCGAGATTCCCTGCCGCCGTTCGGGGTGGTTGCCGGGCGGCCTGGCAGCGGGACCCACCCCGGAACCGGCTGACAGCTGGGAGGCCCTCGCGTTGATGGTCATGAGTTGCCCAGCCGATGCCCGGTTCCGATAGGATGTCTCCCGCCGTTCGAGACGATAACGCTGCCAGCTTGCAATCTCAAATGGGCGTTATGGCGCGCGCGGCGGGCGACGGGCTCCGCCGGAGAGCGAACCCTCTCGGCAGGTTCCGTGTTCAATCAGCATCCGGCGCGAGGGCAATTTCCACCGGCTGAATGCCGAGGGAGGCACTATGAGGGTTTCGCTGTGGTATCCGGTATTCCGTCGCACCCACGTGTTCCGCAAACCAATCGCCGGCACCCTCGGCGTTCTGCTGTTGATGGGGGCCGTGTCCTCGTGCCAGAGCGTCACCGCCCTCAGACACGAGGCAGTCACGCTGGATGGCTCCCCACACGTGATCGAGGCACGCCTCAAGGCCCACCTGCAGGACGGATCCACCATCCTGTTCCCGGACGGCGCCACGATCGGCGAGGACCGGGTGACGGGCAGCGGGGAGCGCTACGACATTCGTCTCAGCCCGGTCGGCTCCATCTCCGTGGTACCGCTGGACAGCGTGATCGCCATGGAGAGCTTCGATACCGAAACGGACTCCGATCGGACGGTCACCTACAACTTTCTGCCCACCCTGATCAGTGTCCTGACGGGGGTTGCCCTCGCCCTGGGTTCAAGATGATGGCGGCGTCCCGTTCCCGTCCGGGCGTGTACCCCGACGCCGCTGGAGCCGGTCGCGGCACTACGCTGAAGGACCGATTTCATGCGAACCGAACTCGCGGGAGATGACAATGCCGCACCTTGATAAAAGGCTCACCTTCATCGGGGTCGTGTCCGTCACGATGTTGGCCTGCATACCCTACTATGGCCCGGATGTCAACGAGTGGTCGCCCGCGACCCGGCCGGCGGGAATCGCTTCGGTGCTCGACCTCGGAAGCGACACCCTCCAGGCGGAGATTCTGGCTCTGGAAGAGGACGCGCTGATCGTTCTGGTAGACCGGTTGCCGCAGCACAGAATGGCCGGGAGGCTGGCACGGATCCCCTTCAGCGGAATCCGGACCGGCGAATTCGCGAACGTCGGCGGCTTCGACTACAGCTTCTGGAAGTACAGTTTCAGCTGGGGACCGCCCAAGCCCCCCGATCCCCAGTCACTGGTAACGGACGGCGTTGTCTCTGAACCCGCGATCCACGAGCGCCTGCGGCTCCTGGTACGCTATCCGCAAGGCGTGAACGACGAATTGCTCGCCCGCCTGGAAGCAGTCTACGGAGAAATGGAAACGCTCGAGCGGGCCGACGTACGAAATTGAGGATGCATCGCCGGGCTATGCCATCTGCGATGTATGTAACGTTCACCTCTCCAAGCTGAGCCCCAGGATCAGCCGGTTGCTCTCGAACAGGTCCAGACCCTGGTGGGCCACGTAGAGGTTCAAGGGATCCCCGCCACCGCTCCGGATGCGCTGTAGTTGGACGTTGACGCCGTAGGAGGCGTTCAACACCAGCTCGGTGCCGTCCTGGTCCAGTAGCCCGGGACCGAAGGATGCGACCGGGCTGATCCAATAGGTGTCGCGCTCGAATACCTTCCCGCGGAGCCGGTACTGGAGGTTGACCGCCACCATCCATGTGGGCTTTCCCTGCCCGAGGCCCAGGGAGGCTTCCGGAACGACGTTGAACGAGGGAAAGCGGCCGCTCGGGCCCCAGTCCGTGGCAACGCCGTAGACCCACTGCGCATTGGCTCCGAGCTGCACGCCCGTGTAGGGCCGCAGTTCGCGGGTCGGGAACTCCAGCGAGGGATCCAGGCGGTTCTGGCCCGGGCGGAGTTCGTCGATGATGGGCTCGGGCTCGGGCGCATCACTGGGCTCGGGCTCGAGCTCGGGCGCATCGCTGGGCTCCGGCTCAGGCGCATCAGCGGCATTGGGCTGGGCCGGGACGGCGGCGGCTCCGGCCCGGCGCTCGCGCGACCGATCTCGCCGGGATCGCCGGTCGCCTCCCACGAGGATCTTCAGGCCGGCGGACATCTGCCAGTTGTGGACGAGGTCGCGGGGGTCTTTCACATCTTCGAAGTCCACGGCAGCGCCGTCGAGTTCAGGCCCCGACATGATGTGGTCGCGCGCCGCCGCCGTCAGCCGCCCGCCCAGTTGTAGGCCCAGGCCCGCGCGGAGGGCCAGATTCCGCCGCAGAGTGCCAGCGCCGGGGTCCTCGGGAAGCACAGGATCTGCGACGGAGGCGGGCGCGGCCAGGTCCAGCGGATCGAGATAGTACCGGCTGCGCTCCACCATCACTTCGGCCTCGAACGCATCCAGCACGAAGGTACGGAATCCCACCCCGTACTTGAGCTGGATGCGCTGGATGTCGTCCCCCGCTTGCGGCCGGAACCGCAGGACGCCCGCTCCCCCCATGAGCACCGGCACAAAGGGACCTCTCGCCAGCACGAGGGACAAAAACGGTCCCGTAGGAGGCGACATCCAGGTATTGGTCGGGCAGCGGCGATCCCATGTCGGCTGCGAACGGCAGGCTGGACAGGTGCGTCGAGCGGTCGTCGCTCTTCACGTAGAAGGCCGTCACGTCGACGTACTCCCCGAATCCGAGTCCGGCGGAGCCGCCGAAGAATCGCGCGTTCTCAAGGCCGAGGGCTTCGTCCCACTCGGTCCAGATGACGGTGGGGCGGAGGGTGTAGCGGAGTTGCTGGGCAGCGAGAGGTGCGGAAGAGGATGCGACGCTCCCCGCGAGGAATCCGGCCAGCAGCACGCTTCCGGATGCGAGAAGCCTCATGCGCGATACGACTGAGTCTCCAACTGTAGCCTGTATAATCACGACAACTCCGGCGTCGGTGCGGACCAGGCGCAGCGTCTTCCTGTGCGTTAAGCGTTCGAAAGCCGGCGAAGTACCATGGCCCGTGAGCTGCGGATCTCCCGGTTCTCCAGATCCTGCACCACAGCGAGGGAGCCGGCGGCTAGCGTGGCGTGCCCAGTGGTGTTCCGTCCAGCCCCCAGCCCGGGTCGATCTCGAAGCCGAGGTGGTCCAGCGCCGTCGCGGCCACGTCCACGATGAAGGCGGGCCCGGATGGCGGCCATGTCGCGGTCGCCCGGCCGCTCGCCAGGATGAAGATGGTCATCTCTTCGGGGGAATCCCCCCCGTGGCCGCCATCCTCGCGCCTGCCGTGGTCGGTGCTGACGAGCACGAGCCAGTCCTCGTCGTCGTAGCCGGCCCGGGCCCGGATGGCGTCGATCAGCATGCCCACATGCCGGTCGGCGAGCGCGATCGCGTCCCGGTACTCCGTGCCGATGGAGCCGTGCTCGTGGCTGGTCTCGTCGGGGTTGCCGAGGTAGACGAACATGGCGTCGGGGTCGGCGTTTCCAAGGTGGAGCACGGCACGCGCGGTGAGTTCGGCGTCGGCGTCGGCCCAGCCCAGGTCGTAGCCGTTCAGCACGACGCGCGTGTCGATCGAGGCCGGGAGGACGGGGCCGCCGCCCTCGAGCTCCGCCAGGGGCAGCCAGTCGATCGCGGCAAAGGTGGCCAGCTCGGGGCGCTCCCGCTTCGCGCGGGTGAGGAAACCGGGCCAGGTGTCGTAGTCGCGGCCCGTGAAGTTGTTGTCGGTGACCCGGTGCTTTTCGGGCCAAACGCCGGTTAGCATCGAGGACCACGCCGGACCGCTGACCGACGGCGTGGTGGTGCGAGCCTGGGCCGTGTACCACCCACTCGCCGCGAGCGCATCGATGTTGGGCGTGGGAACTCCGGCGAGCACGTCCGCGCGCACCCCGTCGATGCCGATGAGGAGGACCTTGGGGGTGGTTTGGGCTGTGGCCGGACCGGGGGATGCAGCGCAGAGGAGCGCGGCCACGGCCAAGGGCCAGATGAGGGCCATCATACGCGACAGCACCGCCTCCCGGGGCAATCCTCTCATGGCACCCTCACCAGCTCCGAGAGCCGCTCCAGGCAGATGTTCCATCCCTCTTCGTGACCGTCCCGGTCGCCCGGCGTGGGGAATCCCTCGTGGGACAGCCGGATCTCGGTTCCCTCTTCCGCCGGCAGGAACTCCACCGTCACCAGGGTCTCCGCCTTCATCGGGTGGGGTTCCTGCCAGCCCCAGGTGTAGACCAGCCGGCGCGGCGGATCGACCTCACGGTACGTACCGCAGGCGGTGACGTGACCCCCCTCGACTTCCAGGCGAATCGAGTAGTGCCCGCCCACGCGCAGGTCGACTTCCACCTCCACTCCCGCGCTTGGGTCGGGGTGCGTCCAGCGCTCCATGTGCTCCCGGGTGGTCCAGGCCTCGAACAACCGCTCGGGACTCGCGGCGAGGGTGTGGGGGAGGTGTAGCGCGCTCGGATTGGGGTCCATTGGTGTCACTCGGCGTTGCTGGTGCCGGATTCGCGAGGTGCCATCAGCTTTCTTGTTTTCCGTTTCAGGCGCGGCAGTTCCAATCCACACCTCCGTGGTCAGCAGACGCCGCGCCAGGTCCCATTCCGCCATTTGATCGCCCCACCCCTGGTACAAGCTTCTTCCTGCCGTTGGAGATCAGTGAGGTGGTCGGCGTTGAGCAGAAACTCCCTCGACATTCGTACCTTTACGTACGATCTTGAACGGTGACTGGGGCCGAGGAGGACTTCTGATGCGGTACGCCTATCCATGTGTGTTGACTCCGGAGGAGGACGGCGGCTTCTCCGTCTCGTTTCCGAACGTACCGGAAGCCCTGACCTGTGGCGACCATCAAGCCGAGGCGCTGGCTATGGCCGAAGACGCGTTGGCTGTTGCGCTTGGAGCCTATGTGCGCGCTCGGGAGGATATCCCGTCGCCGGGTCCTGTGCTGCCGGGACAGGTCACGGTTGCAGTTCCGTTGGTGGTCGCGGCCAAGCTCGCGCTCTACACGGCGATGCGTGAACAGGGGCTCTCCAAGGTGGGACTGGCCGCGCGCATGGGTGTGAGCGAGGGTGCAGTCCGGAAGCTCACGAACCCGAGCCACCGGTCGCACATGCGCCAGGTCGAAAAAGCCCTCAGACAGGTGGGAAGGCGGCTGGTCGTTGAGGACGGGGTGGTATAGAGCAGTAGCCCAGCCCCTTCTCCTCGACGAGGAAGTCAACGACCGCTCGCCGTTGCAGCTTACCATATGCCATATACCATATATTCTGAGTGGGCGTGCACACCACCGTATGGTGACCGGCATGGCTCATCGAGTTGTCGAAGACGCGCGATTATCCGTAGTCCCATCCTGCCATTCGTTCGCCCTCCGTTCGACACCATCGTTCTCCGACGACCACCGCGTGAGTCGACGCCCGGCTCAAAGGGAGACCGACGCGCCGTCCCCACCAGTCTTCGAGGCGGCTTCCGGACGATGCCGAAGAAGCCCAAGCGGCCCAGGAGATCGAGGCACGATGCCTCCTATAGGCGCTTCTTTGCCCAGAAGCGCACGGTGGCGGACACCCTGCGCGCCGCAGCCCACGATGTCGCCCGTAGCCTGGACTTGTCCACTCTCGAGCGGCTTCCTGCGAGTTTCGTCACCGAGCACCTCGGCCAGCGGCACGCTGACATGCTGTGGAGGATCCGCGCGACCGACGAAACGTGGCTCTATCTCCTGGTTCTGCTTGAGTTCCAGTCCACCATCGACCGTCGCATGGCCCTGCGGATGTTGGACTACACGGTCAGAGTTCTTCAAGGTATCGACGAAGAAGACCTGGGTCCGGTCGGTGAGTACCCGCCCGTTCTGCCGCTCGTCATCTACAACGGAGAGCGGCGCTGGAGCGCGGCGACGGATGTTCGCGAGTTGTTCGCCCCGGTACCCGAGGAGCTGTTTGAATACCTGCCGCGGCACCGGTATCTTCTCATTGAGTTGCAGGCGGTCGATCTGTCGCTCTTGCCGCGCGAGAACGTGCTGTCGATGATCGCGGGGCTCGAACAGGCCCGGTCGCCTGAGCAGTTCGAGGAGTTCCTGGCTTCGTTGGCGGAGTGGCTCGAGCGGGCCGGAGAGCCCGATCTGGTGGCCAGCTTCAGAGCGTGGATCACTCTGGTTCTGGCACCGCGGATCGGCGCGGCGGGAAGGGCGCTGGAACTCAATGTCGGAAGGGAGGAAGAAGCAAGGATGACTACGCTAATCGAGCGGGTGCGGAAGTGGGGCGAGGAGCGGGATCAGCAGTGGCTTGAGAAGGGAATCACGCGGGGCCGACGCGAGGGCGTCCAGCAGGGCCGGATTGAAGGGGAGCGAGAGTTGGTGTACCGGCTCGTCACGCGAAGGTTCGGCCCTGGCACTGCGGAGCGACTTGTCCCCGTCCTCGACGGAGTTCTCGACCCGGAACGCATTGCGGTCGTCGCCGACGCAGTCCTTGAATGCGGGACGGCCGAGGAGTTCATCGCGCGGGCGAGGGAGGTAGCGCGCACCTGACAACAGCTGGATGGGCCTCCCGAATTGCACCCTAAAGACCCTGATGACGTACGCGATCATCATCGAGCAGACCCACAACGGCTACTCAGCCTACGTCCCGGACCTCCCCGGTTGCGTCGCTGCGGCTGGCTCCTTCGAGGACACGGAGAAGTTGATCCGCGACGCGGTTGTCGTCCACCTGGAGTCCCTCCAAGAGCACGGGGATTCAATCCCCGAACCGCAGACTTCAGTTGGGTTGGTAGAGGTGCCCGTCGTGGCACAGGACCGACCGTCATCGTAGCGCAGGCGTACGACCCACCGCACGCCGTGTCACCCGGGCGACGACCCGCCCCTCCGCTCCATCCGCGGCCCCCGCGCGCCGTGCTCGACGAGCAGCTTCGAGCGGGCGACGTGATTGTTTCGGACGGCCCAGTCGAGCTGTTAGTCGAGCACCCGGGCCTTCCCCGACCGCCAGTTGATCCGGTGCTCACAGTTGAGTCCGTACTTGAGTAGCATCTCGAGGCAGCGGTCGTCGCGGCTGAACATCCGGTTGTAGAGCGCCTGGCCGTCGTTGGGATCGGCGCCGGCGTCGAGCAGGAGCCGGGCGAACTCCTCCCACTCCGGGTGCGACGGCTGGTTGACCGGGCCCTGCTCGCCCTCGCCGAAGGCTCCCGTCAACGCGGTGAACCGGCAGTCGCCGCCCCACTTGTAGTAGACGTCCGGATTCGCGCCGCGTTCAACGAGAAGGCGCGCCGTGACGAGCGTCGACTGACCAGGCAGATCGAGCCGGGAGTACGCCGCATAGAGCAGCGGCTCCCAATCGAACCACCCGTCCCGGGCGTCGATCAGAGACGGGTCGGCGTCGAGCATCCCCGCCACCTCGTCGGACGCACCCACACATGCGGCGTGCCAGATATCACGCACGGCCAGCGACGGGTCCCGTATGAGCATTTCGCGGGCTTGCTGCCGGAAGACCGGTCGATCGTGGTGGTAGTTCAGGCACGCGAGGTGGAGGAAATCCGCGTCTTCGCGCGGGACGGGGTGGTCAACGTGGACTGCCAGCTGCCGCCAGGTGAGGAATCCGTAGCGGTGGGCGATGTGCTGCCGGGCCAAGTCACTGGGGAGGCCGAGGGCAGTTGCGTCGCGCTGGAGGGCATTAAGCGTGATGCGGGCGGGGAGGAAGTGGATGGTAGGGGTGAGGGGGTTCTCGGATGGTCCGTTCATGTGATTGAAGCGCTCCCCTTCCCAGCGAGACCGTCGCCAAGACCCTCACGTAACGGCGGAGTAGCGGTGGCGTGAATCACGGCAAGGAATTGTCTAAGTTCAACCAGGACTAGTCGGAAACAATGCAACCGTCGGTGACACAACAGGTTAGCCTGACTCGCGTCGATTGCTGTATCACTTCAGGTACCCAATTCTGTGCTGGAATCCATGCGACCGCATCGGAGGTCGTTGGACGGTTTTCGTGCGATTCGAGCATCGGCTGCGGATTGTGATTCGTGTCGGAATCGCCTTGACGACACACCCTGACCGGGCGTCCGCCCGTCGCTTCCGCTGACGGAGCCGATCACCGGCTGGGGCCATGATCGCGCCCTGGCCCACGCGGCCGCGTCAGATCCAGCGGCCGCGCGACCTCGCGGCGAGCGTCCCGAAGTAGTCGGTCCAGCTTGTCACTTGCCCGTCGAGCCGCTCGACTTGCTCCCGCAAGGTTTCGCTCTGAACTGTCTGCTGCTCGACCTGCCGCTGCAAGGCTTCGACTTGCCCGGAATGCCGCCGCTGTTCCCTCTCGTACTGCGCGGACAACCTCTCCAAGGCCGCCGTCAGCCGCCGTTCCAAGTCGGTCATACAGTTCCCTCACTCTCTCGACAGCTTCACGTAGGGCCGCCCGTCCACGCTGAAGGACGGACGGACCGACGTGCCGGCCGGTAGCGTCACGTATCGCTCCCCGTCGACCTCCCGCAGCGTCACGCCCCAGGTCGTTTCCTCGATCTCGGCCAGCATCCCCCGCGCGTCCTCGATCCGCAGGTTCGCCCTCCCCAGCGTCTCGATCCGGCGCTGGATGCTCGCCGACAACCAATGCATCGTCGCCCAACTCCCGCCGCTGATGCCGAGAAAAAGGCTCAGGCCTACCAGCAGGGGCCGGAGCCACGCCCTCAGCAACAGCGCGCGCATCCGCGCGGTCGCCGCCTCCGTATCGGCGTCGATGGAACGCAGCGCGCCGCTCGCGACGGCGCTCAAGCTCTCGCCAAGCCGCTCCAGCTCTCGCGCGGCTGCCTCCTCGATCTGTTGCCGGTCGGTCTCCAGTCGGCTCCGCAGCCGGGAGGTCAAGTCGCTCGGGGTGGAAGTCTCGCTCATACAGCTCTCCCTTCAGCCGCCACCGCTTTCCGGTGTCGGGATCGCTGGCGGTGATGTAGTTCTTGCCCTGGCGCGGCACTTCGAGTCCGACATCCTCCAAGGCGAAGACCACGTCGGCGCGGCTCCGCACCGCGCCGTGCTCTACTCGCTGCACCAGATAGTCGCGGATCAGTTTGCGCGGGTCGGCTTCGTGCTCCAGCCCGGCCCGCAGCTGCGACGCCTCGATGTAGGCGCGGTGGCCGGGCTGCTGTGCCCTGGCCCGCTCCGGGTCGTCCGGGCGGCTCCAGCCGTGCTCGTGGTTGAAGGCGTCGCGCAGCGGGTCGAAGGTCCGCTGCCAGCCGGGAGGCGCGATGTTCAGGCTGCGGCCCGTCTGGAGGTCGCACTGCGCGGCGAGGATGTGCGCGTGGACGCCGCCCCCGCGCTCGCGGTGCAGGACCGCCGTCCACGCGTAGCGATCCGGCTCCAGTCCCGCCCACGCCGTCTTCTCGAACTCGTCGAGGACGGCTTCGATCTGCTCGTCGGTCGGCCGGTCCTCCGGCGCCCACGCGATCACGGCCGACCTGTACTTGCGCTCGAACTCGAGCGAGTCGGCGACGGCGGCCACCATGTCCGGATTCCCGCGCAGCACTTCGATGCCCTCGCGCCTGTGCCCCGCGGCGTCCCGTTCGCCGACCAGATAGTCGACGGCTGCCCCGGCCGAGCCCTTGCCGTGGGGGAGGAACTTAAGGTGCATCGCCGCCATCCTCGCCGGTGCCGACCAGGGTGAGCAGCGACCGCTCGAACGACACGAGGTGGGCGATCACGGTGACGGCCTCGGCCGCCGTTTTGTGAGTGTTCGCCCAACGAGCAAGCTGGTTCAGGTTGTTGCCGATCCGCGCGACTTGGCGGATGCGCTCGCTCTCGATGGCCAGGGCGGGCGCGGTCCATGTCCGCGTCCGTGCCATCGCCTCCCGAAGCAGCGCGGAGGGGGAGACAGCTGCCGCCGCCGCCTTCTCCCGCCAGGCGGCATGCTCCGCGGGCGTGACGCGAGCGGCGATCATCACGGTGCGGCGGTCAGGCACGGGCGCACCGGCGGCGGGGTTCGGGGCGCGGTCTCCCGCGCCCGCCCGCTGATCTCTCAGCGGCGCGGGAAGCTGGGGGTTCAAGGGGGGCGCAGCGTCCCCTTTGCCAGGCCGCAGTGTTCAACACTGCGTCGGCTGGCTTAGGCACCTTAAGGGTGCCAGACAGCTCCCCGGCAAGCGCGCCGGACGGACTCCGGATGCGGAAATCTCGGGTCGGCGGAATCTCCATACCATACACGGAGAGGCCGGACCCAAGCGGTGTCAACAGCCCGGATCGCGGCGATTTCCCAAGGGTTCCAGCGCCGTCCCGGAGTCGGATCGGCCTCCGCCGACGCCGCCTCCATCGCCTCCCGACAAGCGCAAAGCGACGCTTCGCTCGCAGGCTCAGGTGGGCTTTCGACGAAGCGCGCTCAAGCGCGGCGGGCGCTAGTTTGGATGCACGGGCCGGATCACTGTCAGAGGAGGATTCGACAATACTAAGGATTGCGCTGCTCGACCAAGCTGACTCGGGGCTGTTGAGCTTTGGAGGTCTCGAATGGCGATGATCCGGCCCTTCGAGGGGATCCTGTTCGCCGAGGACTTCCTTCAAGAAGCGATCGTCGAACTTCCGGACTGGCCGGACCTAGGCGACGCGGGGCTCGCAGACCTCGAGGCCGCGTTGCGTGACCTGTTCGACCGCTTCCCGACGGACCTGTCGCCCAACGAGAGCCAGACCGAGGATGACCTGATCTGGCCGGTGCTGGCGCGGCTCGGCTGGACTGCCAGCCTCAGGCAGCAGAACCTCTCGGCGCACGGACGCCAAGACGTGCCGGACGGCTTGCTGTTCGCCGACGGCGCCTCGAAGGACCGGGCGAACCGCTTCGCCGAGGAGTGGAAGCGCTACGAGCACGGCTTGGCGGTGGTCGAGTCGAAACGGTGGCTTCGACCGCTGGACCGTCGCTCCGGGCGGCGTGGCGAGGAGTCGGCACCCTCGACACAGATGCTGCGCTACCTCCGCCGCATCGACGATCTGACCACCGGGAAGCTCCGCTGGGGCATCCTGACGAACGGTGCCCGCTGGCGTCTGTACTACGCCGGCGCGCGCTCGGTCGCCGAACAGTTCTTCGAGCTTGATCTGGCGGCGGTTCTCGGGATTGCGGGCGACGACCGCGACGCCATCCCAGCCGATGCCCGGCGACACTGGCTGAAGGTGTTCTGGCTGGTGTTCGGGTGTCATGCCTTCCTTCCCGACGCGGCGGACGAGCGCACGTTTCACGAACGGGCGATCGACGAAGGACGCTTCTATCAGGAAAGGGTTGCCGGCAGCCTGTCGGCGCTGGTCTTCGAAAACGTGTTCCCGGACCTCGTCCAGGCACTCGCCGAGGCTGACACCGAGGCCCCGTTGCCCGAGGTGCGGGACGCGGCGCTGGTCCTGCTCTACAGGCTCCTGTTCGTCCTCTACGCCGAAGACCGGGATCTCCTGCCCGTCCGGGACAGCCGCTACGACGACTACGCGCTGCGCGAGCAGGTACGCGGTAGCATTGGCCGCCGGAAGGACCAGGGCGACGTGTTCTCGGCCACGGCGGCCCGCTACTGGTCGGCCTTCGACGACTTGTGCCGCGCCATCGATGCGGGTGACGCCTCCATCGGCCTGCCGCCCTACAACGGCGGACTGTTCGACCGCGCCCGCACACCCTTGCTCTCCCATGTTCGGCTGGGTGACACGGTGATGGCCAACGTGATCGATGCGCTGTCTTTCGAGCGCAATGGCCCGACGCGCCGGTACATCAACTACCGGGATCTCGGCGTGCAGCAACTCGGCTCGATCTACGAGCGGCTGCTTGAACGGGAGGTGGTCCGCGAGGATGGGAACATCGTTGTCCGTCCGAACGTGTTCGCGCGCAAGGACTCGGGCAGCTACTACACGCCCGACGATCTGGTTGACCTGATCGTGCGGGAGACGGTCGGACCGCTGGCGGACGCGCGCATGGAGCATTTCGCCGCCAAGGTGGAGGAGGTCGCGTCAAGCAAGATGCCGGAGGACCGCCGCATGGGCCGCCTAAAGCGGATCGACCCGGCGGAGAAACTGCTGGAGTTGAAGGTGTGCGACCCGGCCATGGGCTCCGGACACTTCTTGGTCAACCTCGTGGACTCCCTTGCCGACCGCGTTATCGAGGCGATGGCCGAGGCCGAAGCCCTCGTGGACGGATACCTCTCGCCGTTGGTGGAGCGGATCGACGGCATCCGCAACACGATCATGGACAACGCGGAGGACAGGGGCTGGACATTCGATCCGGCACAACTCGACGACCGGCACATCGTCCGCCGCATGGTGCTGAAGCGGTGCGTCTACGGCGTGGACAAGAACCCCATGGCGGTGGAACTGGCAAAGGTCTCGCTGTGGCTCCACACCTTCACCGTCGGCGCTCCGCTCAGCTTTCTGGACCATCATCTCCGCTGCGGCGACAGCCTGTTCGGCACCTGGGTGGAGCCAGCCATCCGCAGGACGGAGGAGAAGAGCAGCCTGTTCCTGAGGGGACCGCTCGCGCGAGCCACGCGCGCGGCCGCGCCGATGCAGATCATCGAAGGGCTGACGGACGCCGAGATCGCCGAGGCGCACCGCTCGGCCGACATCTTCGCCGAAGTCTCGGAGATGACCGCTCCCCTGCACGCCTTCATGTCGCTTCTCCACGCCTTCGACTGGCTGGGCATCCGAAAGCGTGAGGTCAAGGCCGCGTTTCTCAAGTGGTTGGATGGTGTGTTCGGCGATCAGATCGGCATCGCCCAGGGAGAGCAAACTGATTCGTCGGATGCCGACCTTCCCCTTCTGATGGATGCCTTGGGACTGGTAGCCAGTGAGCGTTTCCTGAACTGGCAGGTGGCGTTCCCCGGCGTGTGGTCGGACTGGGAAGCCGCGGAGTTGACCGGCGGCTTCGACGCGGTGATCGGCAACCCGCCATGGGACCGGATGAAGCTCCAACAGGTCGAATGGTTCGCGTCCCGCCGGCGCGAGATCGCCATGGCGCCCCGCGCTGCCGACCGGAAGCGCATGATCGCCGAACTCCAGAAGGCCGAAGACCCGCTGGCCGAAGATTTCCGGTTCGCGAGCGAACGAGCCGCTGCGGGCGCGCGGGTGGCCCGCAGCTCGGGCAGCTATCCGCTGTTGGCACGCGGCGACCTCAACCTCTACTCGCTGTTCGTCGAACGGGCCATGACGCTCGTCAAGCCCGACGGCATGGTCGGGCTGCTCGTGCCGTCCGGCATCGCGTCGGACAAGATGGCGGCCCCGTTCTTCAAGAGCGTAGCCACCGAGGGCAGACTCAAGGCACTCTACGATTTCGAGAACAAGAAGGTGTTCTTCCCGGATGTCCACGCGTCCTTCAAGTTCTGCGTCTTCGTTGCGAGCCCCCGGCCCCTTCCCGAGGCCGCCAAGTGCGCCTTCTATCTCCATGCCGTGTCGGAAGTCGCAGACCCGGAGCGGTGCTTCCCGCTCTCGGCTGCCGACTTCGCCCGGGTCAATCCGAACACCGGCACGGCTCCCATCTTCCGCTCGCGCCGCGACGCGGAACTGACGACGGCGATCTACGACCGCCTGCCGGTGCTGGTCGACCGCTCATCGGGGGAGGAGGTGAAGGCGTGGCCGGTCAAGTACACGCGGATGTTCGACATGACCAACGACTCCGGCCTGTTCCGCACGCGCTCGGAACTCGAGGAGCAAGAAGGGGCGTGGCCGGTCGGCGGCAACCGGTTCCAGAGCCCGTCCGGCGAGTGGGTGCCGCTCTACGAGGGCAAGATGGTGCAGGCGTTCGACCACCGGGCTGCCAGCATCGTCATCAATCCGAAGAACCTCCACCGCCCCGCCCAGCCGAAACCGGCCACTCCCGAGCAGCGTCGCGACCCGAACTGGTTGCCGGACCCGCAGTACTGGGTGCTCCGTGGCAAGACGTCGTTCCCGACAGCCCCTTACATGCTGGGATTCAAGGACGTCACCGCGCCGACGAACGTTCGCTCGATGATCGCCGCTCTCATACCGGGCTCCGGAGTAGGGAACACGCTCCCCATCGTTTCGGCAGACTGGTACGGCGGGGCCGACGCAGCGTGCCTCTTGGCGAACTTCAACGCCGTGCTATTCGACTATGTGGCGCGTCAGAAGATCCAAGGCCAGCATCTGAACTGGTTCATCGTCGAGCAGCTTCCCGTCGTACCACCGGAGCGGTACGGGGCCGTGAGCTTCGGCCCCAAGACGGCGGAGGAGATCGTCCGCGAGGCGGCGCTGGAACTCACCTATACAGCGCACGATATGGTCCCGTTCGCACACGACATCGGCCATGTGGATGAGGGAGGGGACGTCCCGCCGCCATTCCGCTGGGATGCCGAGCGCCGCCTCAACCTGCGCGCGAAGCTGGACGCGCTCTACTTCCACCTCTACGGCGTCACGGATCGGGACGACATCCGCTACATCTACTCCACCTTCCCCATTGTTGAACGCGCAGAGAAGGCCGTATACGGGGCCTACCGCTCCCGCGACCTGTGCCTCGCGTGGACGAGCGCGCTCGCCGCTGGCCAACCCGACGCGGAACTCGAAATGTGAGTCACGTCCGCAACTCGGCAATCTCTATCCCATCTTTGTCCGCTTTGTCGATCTCTGGCCGCCGACATCACTCGTGAACGCGAAGTTTCTCGCAGACGGACCGTCCGGAGTTCCCCCCTGCGCGATTGGTCCGCGCAGGGGAACGGGAGGCGACTGCTCGCGAAGACACCGGGGTCCGACTTAGTTGCGGCTGAGTCGGCTCGCCACGGCATTAGCCAGAGTCTCGATTGCCGCGTAGATCGGCTTCACGGCGAGGCCGGAAGCGAACGCGATCACGACGGCGCCCATTGCGAATGGGGCCGGGTCGTCCGCGCTGGTGTCACCCGCGCTCGTGTCGCCCGCGCCCGGAGCGCCCAGCTCCCCCACCGACGAACCGAAGTCCGTCAAGACCACGACTGCGAACACGCCGATCATTGCACCGAGGAAAACGCGCACGACGTCCCCCTGCTGCCGCACCCGCTCATACGCCTGTTCGGAAAGCCTGTTCGAGAGGTGCTTGGCGAGAAACGTACATGCGCCTACGCCTCCCCAGAGTGCGGGGATGAGCAAAGGGTTCAGCGCCCCCATGAGCGTCACCCCGAAGCCATCGGAAACAAGGTGCGGCACGGAGTGCATAACGAGGGCGATCACGAACAGAACTACCCCGATCCAGAACGGCCGGTACGAGACGCTCCACAGCCCAGCATTGGCGGTGTCGAGGACGCTACGACCGTTCACGCCACGCTTCTCGTATGTCACGCTCGAGACCTTTGCGTACGCGTCCATCAGTATCGTCCAGCTTGCTGCCGAAGGTGACGACGTGGCGTTGGCTATCGCTGCGAGCAGCGCATCGCATGGATCATCCTTGCCCCCGCTGCCCGCGTTCTCTTCAAACAGGCCGTTCCCGTGACGTCCGACGTACAGTGCGAGGGCCTTGGCCTCCTCAAGAAGCGTGTTGCCCTCCAGGTCCTCCCATGTCTTCGCCTGGTCACCGCCAGCGATGCCGTCTTGGGATTCCTCGCCCGCCGGTTCTCGATCTTGTCCAACCATGGACTCCCCCCCGGGTGCTAACGACTCCCCAGGCCGTTTCGGCACGCCTCAACCCAGCGGTGCGCGCGCCTCCTCGTCGGGAAGTGTGAGATGGTACTCAAATCTACCGTGGCTGCTTTGGGCAACCAACCGTCACCACCGCCGCTTGGGGGGCGCGGCAAGAGCCCAGACTCTCTTGATGTGAACCGTGGGATGAGGACCGATGACATCTGGACCACTTCAGAAGGGCTCACGGCCCACATCGGCCTGCGATCCTGATCAAGAAGGGCCGACAGGACTTCCTCGACCAAGAAGAAAGCCCCTCCGTGAGGTGGGATCGGCATCGGGAGCTTTACGCTTGGGCACCGGTCGCTGCCGCGTTTGGGGATCGGTCCACGGGTCCGTCACCACTGACTTGACGGAACGCCCGCCACCGTCCGTTCTCCGTTCGTCGTCCGTTCACGGCTAGAAAGAGCCAACGGAATCCACTTCGCCTCGGCGGAAAGAATGGTATGTAAGCGGACTTTGACAATCGTATAAACCGTTATGAATAAACGGGTTATAGAGTACAATAGGCTAGCCGTTCTGGCAGGCAACGCGCGTGCCCTGACAACTCCAGCGTCAATTGTGACTAAGCGCTGGTAGTGTTTGCCAACCCGGAAATGAGCCTGAACTCGGGGCGACTGGAGGGCGAGGAATGAGCCTGGGCGGCGCGGCAGAACACCCCCCTTGGTTACTCGGCGGATGCTCCGCCAAGAGGCGTGGGTATCGCTTCAGAGAGGCCGGTGCTTGCCGGGGATGGCACGACCGCGAGCGGGGAAGGCTGTGATGATCGACGCCGGCGGAGGGGTGTTCTACCCGGCGTACTCGCTCCACGCCTGCAAGACCTCGGCACGGCGTGTCAGCAGGTCGGACCGCTGATACGCCTGAACGACCCTGCTCTTCGGGACGTGGGCGAGACAGGCCTCCGCGACCTCCGCCGGAATCCCCGACTCGGCCATCCATGACCGCGCGCTCGAACGGAACCCGTGAACCGTCGAGGCGACCCCGGCTCGCCGAAGCACGCGCCCCGGCGCGTTCCTCGGCAACGGCGCGCCGGTTTTCGAGGGAAACACCAAGGACGACTCGGGGGACAGCGCCCACGCGCGGTCGAGCACGCCGAGCGCGCCCGTGCTCAGCGGGACGGAGAACACGCGCCCGGCCTTCATCCTCGACGCCGGGATCGTCCAAACACCCGCTTCCAAGTCGATCTCGTCCCAGCGCGCCCCGCGCGCCTCTCCGGCCCGCACCGCCGTCAACGCGATCATCTCGACGCACAACACCGCCGACGGGTGTATGTACTTCACCCGGCGGATCGCCCCGAGCGCCGCCGCAACCTCCCGGTGCCGAAGCGCGCGATAATGACTCGGCGCGTTGCCGTTCGTCCTCGGCAGCGCCACGACCGCCCGGTCCACCGGGTTGTCCGCTCGGTGGTTCCGGCCGACGCACCAGCGGAAGACTGCCGCGATCCGGTTCCGGGCTTTCCGGGCCGCGGCAGGCTTCGATGTCCAGATCGGCGCGAGGCACCCCAGCACGTCCGCGCTCGTGATCCGGTCCACCGGCCTGTCCAGGAGCAGCGCTGCGTGGAGACGGAACGTCGAGTCCCACTGCTCAGGCAACGGGCTCCCGGCCTTCCACCCGTCCCGGTGAAGCTTGATCGTCCGTTCGGCGGCCTCGGCGAACGTGGGGACGCCGCGCCCGCGCGGGTCTCCGCCGTGGCGCACCGCCCGGCTGTTGTCCAGCGCCTTCTGCCGTGCCTCGGCCAGCGTGATCTCGGGATACGGCCCGAGCCCAATCGAAGTCAGCCGCCCCTCCATCCTGACGCGCTGACGCCATGTCTTCGTAATCCGGCCCGTGGCCGTCCGGTGCACCCGGAGACTCAAGCCCCGCCCGCCGCGCCCGTCCCCGTAGACGCCGGGCCGGCTGATCGTGCGCACGAACGCGGCGGTGAGCGTTCTCGGTCGTTTGGCCATGCGTTCCCTGCCCCAAAGCGTGTATCACTTATTGCAACACTACACGGGGAAGAATACACGGGATGTCGATGGACCGCAAGGGAACAGGAGGTTTCCATGGCAACCGATAACTTGTGGTTATACAGGATGTTATCGGATAACTAGCGGACTGCTATGGATGACCCTGGAAGATGGTGATAGAGTTCAACCAGGACTGCACGATCTGCCGTTCTTGCCGTTGGACCATGCCTGATTCCACCGTACCGAAATAGCGGGGAAACGGCATCAAATGGCGGGAATCCGGGTCGTATCTGGTCTCGCGTCAGCCGCCCCTCTTGAGTTCCTCATGGATGGCTGTTGCCGATCGCCCATGCCGGGGTGCACCCCGGCATGGGCGCAGAGAGCGGTCGGCATCTGAACGAGCTCGGGGTTCGGGAGTCTCGCCTAACTCCCTACCAACTCGATGGCGGAATAGGCCAACCGCGCGCCGCATCGTCTGCGGTGCGAGCTGCACGCCTGCCTAACGTATCCCTTGGGCTCCCCCGGAGAGTTGGAATCGGGATACGGCCACCGAATGTACATCCGTTTCCGGGTCCATGGTGATCCCTATGACAACATCGTCGCCAAAATAGGGCGGCGGGTCCATCAGCAATGGAACCGGCACGACCACGGTGCCCGCGTAGCTTCCGTCGTATTCCAGAACGTCGAAGTAGCTGGATTCCGCCATGCCCTCGAGACGCCATCTCTCCACCCAGATGCGGTCCGATGAACCGACGTGGACCGATATGAAGTGCGGAAGCATTTCCGGGATGTTGCCAGTGCGGATCTCGGGAGCGACACCCTCGATGCGGTCCAGGGGAACCGGCAGGGAGTCGATACGCAGCTCCAGCGCGGCGATGCTGTCCGCCCGCTCCGAGCGCGATACCGGTCGCGGTGCTGATACTGGCCCCTCGATGGTTCTGAGAAGTTGGCCATCGGGTCCGTATTCCTGAAACGCGTAGGCGCTGCCGTCGCCTGCGATGACGGTCCCGCGTCCGGTGAGGTCCCAGGCAGCTCGAGCCGCGAAGGGGGCAATGTTCAAGCCGCCGACCATTCGCCCACTCCGCGCCGATACCCAATAGGCTGCGCTACGCAGGGCTGCAATGTTGGCCAGAGCAGGCACGTGGACCGTATCGGTCGTGAATCCGCCTGGACCGACCTGCAGGTAGAAGTACTGATCGGGCCCGTCGTTCGGGAATCTGTTGTGCGGATAGTAGTAGATTCCGTCGTGGAATCGGGCACGCCTTGAATCGGTGTTCGCATAGCCCGGAAAGGACCATGTAGTCAACACCGAGTCCGGATACTCGGAACCCTCGCTCTTCTTGAAGACGGTGACTCGCAACCCTCGCACGTAGAGTCTGTCGTCGACGGCCAGGAGATCGACCGGCCAGCGGAACTCGCCCGGACCCTCGCCCGCCCGTCCGACCCAGGCGAGGAACTCGCCGTCGGGGCGGTAGACGCGGACGGACGGCGGCAGACGGTCGGCCACGTAAATCAGGCCGTTGTCATCGGCGGTTACCGACTGAATCTCGCCGAAGATGTATTCGTCGACTCCGTCGACCATGCCCGTGTCGCCAATTCGGGTGGAGACGACGGCAGTGACGGTGTCAAAGGAGGGATTGGGCAGCTCGCTCGCGGTGCGGGTGTCGGGCGAGCAGGCGGATGCCAGAACGACGGTGGCAACTCCAAGGCCCGATATCAACGCGCGTGTGTCGAGAGTGGCTTTCGGCATCGTGTTCACCAGATTCTCCTTCCGAGTTGACTCGTCACCCCATGTCTACACCGGGAAGGCGGCGCCGTGCGGGCGCCGCCGACGTGCAGAAACCCGGCCGGCGACGGGGCAAAGCGAACGCGCACGGGTCAGGGCGGCGACGCTCGCACGACAGCTACGTAAGCGGACCGGCCCTGTTCGGCAAGGCCGCACAGGTAGCCACGCTCGGCCCGAACCGGGGTGGGATCGCGGAGAGTTGATTGAGGTGGCCACATCGGGACATCCGAGCTTGCGGGCGGCCGTGGCGTCGGAAGCGTCGGCCGGGGCGCAGGTGAACCAGGCCCGCAGCAGCTACTTTCCGACTGTTTCCGCGTCGGCGGTCTGGTCGGGGTTCTCCCGCCAGGTTGGGAACCAGGAATACCTCGTTCAACAGGCCCAAGGCAGCGTTGACCGCCAGCGGCGAAGCTGCGAGTTCGACAACGCTCTCCTCGCCCACCTGCCGGACCTGCCGGGGCTTACGGCAGACGACTGCTCGAACTACGCGCTCACGGACCAGACGCGCCAACAGGTCCTGGCGGCGAACAAGACCTTCCCCTTCGACTTCACGAGGCAGCCGCTGAGCCTTCGCTTGAACGTCAGCTTCCCCATCTTCCAAGGCTTCGCCAAGCAACGCAACGTCGCCCAGGCCCATGCGGACAGCCGAGACGCCATGCACACTCGCAGGGCGGAGGAACTCAGGCTCCGCTCGGCCGTTACGCAATCCTACGACGATCTGGTAACGGCGTACCGAGCCCTGCGGATCCACGAGCGCAATCTTGAGGTCGCGTCGGAGCAGGCGGAGCTCGCGCGCCGGCGCTATGCGCTCGGGGCGGCCCCGTTCCTGGAGCTTCTCGATGCCGAGGACTCGATGGAGCAGTCGGAGCGCGACCACTTGGCGGCGGTGTACGACTTCCATGCCGCCATCTGGTCGCTCGAAGCCGCGGTCGGGAGACGTCTTCGGCCCGAAGATGGGTGAAGGAATCGTGTACGCCATACTCGAGGATGCCCGCTACTCGGTGAGGGCTCTGCGAAGGGCCCCCGGGTTCGCCATCGTCGTCGTGTCGGTCCTCGCTCTGGGGATCGGAGCCACGAGCGCGATCTTCAGCGTGTTGAGCGCCGTGTTGTTGCGGCCCGTGCCCTTTCCGGACGGCCATCGGGTCGTGAGTCTGGCGTGGAACTACGGAGACTACGTTTCCCCCAATCTGACGTCAGCCAAGTTCTCGTACTGGCAGGAGCGCACACGCTCCTTCGCTGCGATCGCGAGCTGGCAGCCGTTTTTCGGGCGCGTTGGCGAAGTCGGCGAGATCACAGGCGCTCAAGGCCTCAGAGTAACGGGCGGCTTCTTCGGCGTCCTCGGCATGCCGCCGACGGTGGGCCGTGCCTTCGCGGAGGACGAGTACCGGCCCGGGGGCCCCAAGGTCGCGCTGGTGTCTCCCGGGTTCTGGCGCGAGCACTTCGGCGAGCAGGTGGATGCATCCGGTCGCGTCTCGATCAGGCTGGAGGAAGAGCCGTACGCGATCGTTGGGCTGCTTCCCGAGGACTTCGCCTTCCCCTACGTGTCAGAACCCGTGGAGATGATCATCCCCACCGAGGTACCAGTCGACCCTGACGACGAGGCCGAAAATTGGCCGGCCATCGCAAGAGTTGGCGGTGACTTCACGATGAGTGACGCTCGGACCGAGGTGGCGTCGCTCAATACCGGCTTCCAGGCGACCTACCCGCAGCAGGCCGACGAGCAGGAACCCGGAATGATGCTCGACTCCTTCGCGGAGCTGTACGTCGGCCGAACGGCGAATGCGATCTGGATCCTGATGGGTGCGGTCGCGGCCGTCCTGCTGATCACCTGCGCCAACGTGGGCAACCTGTTCCTCGTCAGAGCACTGCGGCGCCGCGGAGAGATGGCGCTCTGCGCTGCTCTCGGAGCAACGGAGAGCCGGATCACGCGGCTGGGCGTGGCGGAGGCCGTCGCGGTCGCTTCCGCGGCGGGCGTCGTCGGAGTCGTGCTCGCGATCTGGGGCGCCAACGTGCTCGTCGCATTGGCGCCGGTCCGGCTGCCGCTCGCGGGGTCGATCGCGGTCGACTGGAGAGTTGTGGCGTTTACGATCGGCATCTCGCTCGTCGCTTCCGTCGTGGTGAGCCTGGTGGCCGCGTGGCGTGGGGGACTGTGGCGCGCGCTGGGACGGGGTTCTCGGACCACGACCGGGCAGCGTCGGTTGCAGGAGGCGCTGCTATCGGGGCAGGCGGCGCTCTCGACGATCCTGCTCGTGGGAGCCGGTCTGCTCTTCACCACCTGGTCGAACCTCAGGCAGGTCGATCCTGGATTCGACCCCGACGCGCTCGTCGCCGTGCAGTTGCCGATCAGGCCGCCCACCTATGACACCTCCGAGCGGCTCGACCAGTTCGCGCAGGGAGTGATCGAGGGCGTGCGCACCTCCCGGGGCGTTGCTGGCGTCGCCGGAGCGAGCAGTCTCCCCTTCGAGCGGGGCCTCAACTTCCCGATTTCGATCGCGGGACGCGATGAGTTCGGTGGCTCGGTCGAGCTGCGAACCGTCACCCAGGGCTACTTCCAGACGCTGGCGATCCCGGTGGTCCGCGGCCGATCGTTCACTTCGGTGGACGTCAGGGGCGCAACTCCGGTCGCCATCGTCAATGAGACGTTCGCACGCGAGTACTTTCCTGAAGGCGAGGCGATCGGACAGCGCATCGACCTCGGGCGACTGGGCAGCGTGCACCGATACCCTTCCCTGGAGGGGCCTGGAATCGTCATCGTCGGTGTGGCCGCCGATGTGCAGGACGTCTCGTTCCGGACCGCGGTCCGTCGAACGATGTACCTACCGCAAGCTCAAGCCGCCGACATTATCGCCAACATCCGCCCTACGATGCCGGTATTCGTGGTTCGGAGCACCCTGCCGGTGGAGCGGCTCGAGCGTGTATTCTCGCAGGCGATACGTGCCGTGGATCCCGCGCTTCCCGGCCCTGAGGTCTTTGCGTTGAGCGAAACGGTCGCGGATTCGCTGGCCCGGGAGCGGTTCGGCACCATACTCGTGTCGCTCTTCGGTGCTCTCGCGCTCATCCTGACTGCGGTTGGCGTCTACAGCGTGCTCGCCCAGACCGTTCGGAACCGTCGTCGCGAAATCGGAATCCGCATGGCCGTAGGGGCGACCGGCGATTCGGTACTGCGCCTGGTCGTCGTACGAGGGCTGCTCCCGACCGCCATCGGGATCGGCGTTGGACTGGTGGGTGCCGTGGCTTTGTCGGGTCTGCTGGAGGCCTACCTCTGGGGAGTAACGGGCACCGACGCCGTAACGCTCGGCGTAGCCGCGGCTGGAATCCTCGGTGCGGCGATCTTTGCGTGTTGGATTCCCGCACGAGAAGCGGCAGAGGTTGATCCCGTCACAGCGCTGGCTTCGTAGGAGGCCCGGAGGTCTTCATGTCGACACTGTTCCGATCCGTTCGCCCAGACTTTCGGGCAAACCGGTGTTACGACGGGTAGCCGATGACAACCCAATGCCGAGGGTGATATTCCCTCCAGGGGAAGCGGGATGACAAACGAGTTGACTCGAGATCTCCGCCAAGCGATTCGAGGTCTCACGGGATCGCCTGCGTTCACGATGGTGGCGCTCGTGACCGTTGCGCTGTCCGTTGGCGTAACCAGCACGGTCTTCAGTCTGGTCAATGCAGTCCTGTTGCGTCCGCTGCCGGTGGCGAGCCCGGGTGAGCTCGTCAACATCTATGGGTACCAGGCTCCGTCGCCTGGGTCCGGTACGGTTTCCTACGAAGACTTTCTCGATATCCGCGAACAGAGTTCGACCCTCAGCGGACTCGTAGCGTACACGAATTTCTTTGCGCACCTGTCCATCGAACGGAGCGCTGAGCTGATTCTGGGCGAGGCCGTGTCCGCCGGCTACTTCCATGTCCTCGGGGTCGCGCCCGCGCTGGGGCGCACGTTCTCGGAGGACGGGGGGCGGGCGATCGGCACGGCTCCCGTCGCGGTCGTCAGTCATTCCTTCTGGCAGGGCCGGCTCACCGGGGATCCGCAGGTCATCGGCCGCGAGATCCGTTTGAACGGCGATGCCTACACGGTTATCGGCGTGGCACCCGAAGGGTTCAACGGTATGCTGCCGGCGGCCACCATTCGCCTCTGGGTCCCGCTTGCGATGGTGGACAGCGTCGAGCCGATTGGGAACCAACGGGGTCTGGCATCGGCGGAGGAGAGCCTGCTCACCCAACGACAGCGTCGATTCTTGTGGCTGAAGGGACGGATGACCCCCGGGACAGAGGTCTCGCAAGTGAGCGCCGAGCTCGACGCGATCGCCTCGCGGCTGTCGTCGCTACACCCGGAGTCGAACGAGAGCGAACGCTTCTCCACAGTGGCGACGAGCGACGTGGCGATCAACCCCGCGATTGACCGCGCGTTGGCCCCGATGAGTCTGGTGCTGATGGGCGCGGTCGGTCTCGTGCTCGTCGTGGCTTGCGCGAACCTCGCCAACATGCTGCTGGCCCGGGGATCGGCACGGAGACGCGAGATGGCGATCCGCCTGTCTCTCGGAGCGAACCGGTCGAAGCTGGTCCGCCAACTATTGTTGGAGAGCCTCACGATCGCACTATCCGGAGGCTTGGTCGCGATCCCGCTCTCGTATGTCCTCGCGGGCCTCATCGGCCGGTTCCCACTGCCCTTTCCGTTCGACAGCGGACTCGACATCGCCCCGGATGCTCGTGTGATGGGCTTCACGTTCGTCGTCGCGGCCGCGACCGGCATCATGTTCGGACTCTTCCCCGCGCTCCAGGCATCGCGTCCCGATCTGGTCCCCGAGGTCCACCTTGGCTCCGACGGCAAGGCTGCGGACCAAGAGGCCGCCCGCTACGAGCAACATCGCCGAAACCGCGACCTGCACCACCACCAGTACGTCTCGCAGTTCCAGCCGTCTGCGGGTCGAGTCGACATCTCGCGAGTGAACGTCCTTCAAGGATTTCGGGAAAGCTACGGGCTCCAGGAGCGCGTGAGAGCGACGATCCCGGAGTCCCGAGGGGTAGGGATAGGGTGGAAATCGGGGTTTGGGGGAGGGCCCATCCCATGTCACAGAGGCGCCAACCTCTGCCTGATCTTGGCCGTGACCTGCGTGACCTGAGCCACTGACAACCGTCCCAGCGTCGAGGCGTCGGACGCGTCGATCGTCGCCATTTTGGCGCTGCGGATGATGGAGGGGACGGGCAGGCCCGCCAGCTGCAGGTTGGTGACCGGCAAGTCGTCGGGCCAGCCTCGGTTCTCGGCGCTGGTGATCATGACGACCCACAAGAGTCCGTGCAGCTCCTCGAGCTGAGCCGTCGAGACGACGACGGCTGGGCGCGACTGCCGCGTCGCGCGGTCCGTGTACGGAAAGGGGGTACCCTGATTACGTCACCGGGCTCAAAGGTCCGCATAGGCCGTGGTGTCCGCTTCTGAGTGCCACTCCTCGAAGGTGCGGAACGGATCGTCGGGGCGGGTGCCGGGCTTCACCTTGGTGAGCATGACTCGCCCATCGAGGATCTCGTACGAAAGCTCGTCCCCTGGATGCAGCTTGAGGGCCGCGCGAATCGGTTTCGGGATGGTCGTCTGGGCCTTCGAAGTCAGCTTGCTGACGATCACGACACTTCTTCCACCTCGGGTTGGTTGGGCATGCATCCCCTTAAGGTAAGCAACATCCTTACCGCTGTCACCGGCGAACGTCGAGCGCCCGAGAGCTGCCGTCCAGGCGGCCGCCTGGACGTTCCTGGGGCGGACGGAGAAGCCACAACGAGCGCGTCTCTGGACGCGCTGAGAACTCCGGACCCGGATTTGAAGAGGGTTTCGGGAAACCTACGGGCGTCAGAATCGCGTGAGAGCGGCGATCACCCGTCCCGATGGGGTAGGGGGGTAGGGTGGAAACCCGGGTTGGCGGAGGCCCCCGCTAGCTCGGGGGGTCCAAGTCGAGGTCGGCGAGGGCGCGGCGGATGAGGGGGAAGAGCAGGGGAGGCCGGGACGGGGGCAACGACCGGAACCAGGTCTTACGCTTGGGTGAACACGCACTCCGTAGCGGAGCGCGGACCTTCTCTGGGGATCGAAGGGGCGGAGCCCCCTCGCCAGGCCCCTGCCGGGGACCCGCGAAGCGTGGCCCCAAAGGGTATGCTGGCTTAGGCACCGTAAGGTGCTCTCAGCCAGCCCTGCGGAGGCCTCCGAAACGCGCTCCGCGAACCGCCCAAAGCAGCAGGCGAGAGCCTAACTCTGGCCCCCGAGGTAGGCGGCCCAAGCCTCCATGACCTCGCGCCTCCGCTCCAGCAGGTCGGAGCGGGCGTATGCGGCCTCAACCTTGTTCTTGACAGCGTGGGCCAGCGCCGCTTCGGCCACCTCGCGGGCCACGCCCGTCTCCGAGCACCAGTCGCGGAACGAGGACCTCATCCCATGGGGCGTGCCGTTGACACCGAGGCGCCGGAGCAAGGAGCCAAACATCGAGGCGTCGATCCTTCCTCCCCTCGCGCCCCGGAACACGATCCCGCCGTCGTCGTGGAGCTTCCGGGCTTCCCCAAGGATTTCCAACGCCCGCCTCGATAGGGGAACCCGGTGCTCGCGCTTCCCCTTCATGCGGCTGGCGGGAATGATCCAGACATCGTGCTCGATCTCGTCCCACGTCGCGCCCCGGACCTCGTTCGAGCGTGCCGCCGTCAGGACCATGAATTCGAACGCCAGCCGACCACCAGCGTAGGCCCCCGAGTTGCGGACCTTGACCAGAGCCGCCGACACCTCGCCGTGCGAGAGCGCCTTGAAGTGTTCGGTGGTGTTCCCGTTGCGGGGCAGCGCGGCGGCGATGGCATCCCCCGCCGGGTTGTCCGGCCGGTAGCCCTTCGCGACGGCCCACTTCATCACCGCGCCGATCCTTTGACGGACGGCCCTCGCGGTCGCGGGTTTGCGCGACCAGATGGGCTTGAGGATGGCGAGCACGTCGGCCGTCGTGACCTCGCTCACTCTCTTCCGGCCAATGCGCGGATGGGCGTAGTCCCGCAACGTCTGCCGCCACTGCCCCGAGATGCGGGAAGGGTTCTTCCAAGTCGGCGAGTGAATCTCGATCACCTTCGCGACGGCCCCCTCGAAGGTGGGAACGCCCCCGTCTCTCGGGTCGTGGCCCCAATGGACCGCTCGCCTGTTCTCCAGCGCCTTCTCCCTCGCCTCCTTGAGCGTCACGACCGGGTACGAGCTCCGGAGCTTCCAGGGCTCTGCGCGCCGTGCGGATCATCCTCTCCACGTCCGCGGGCTTCAGCTCGCCGAACACCCTGTCGCGGCCGAGCCGCCGTATCAGACCCTCCGTCTCCCGTCCCAGCCGGCGCAATGCGCCCGATGCGGCTTGCAGGACGTGTCGCACAGAATGCTCGTCGGTGGGAATGAAGTGAAGCCGACCGCACGGCCACCGCACGTGCCTGCAGGGAATTCCGATCGCTCGCACCAGCTCCTGGAACTCGCGGACCAATTCACGCCGGCGAATGAACTCATCTTCGCTCCACGACACCGAATCCCGGATCGGGAGCCCCGGTCCGTCGACCGTCAGTCCATCGTCCTTCAGCTTCGCCAGACGACCGACCAGGTCGTGCGGGGTCAGTCCGCTCTGTCCGACCGGCGAGTTGACCGCCCGGGCGTAGTCGTTCAGGCGACCCCGGGCTTCCTCGAGAAGCACCCCGTCCTCGGTCCCGCGCTCGACCTTCGGCCGGCCCATAGCCAGCGTGCGCTTCAACTCATCCAGCACGACGCGCTTGTTGGTCTTGTGACTGTGCAGCTCCAGGCACGCATCGCCCAGGTGGATCGTGTCCAGACGCCGCTTCACGACTTCCAGCGCGGCCATCTTCTCCGCCACGAACAGGATCGTGCGGCCGCCGGCCAGCGCCTCGCCGATCAGGTCGGTGATGGTCTGCGACTTCCCGGTGCCCGGAGGTCCCTGGATCACCAGGTTGCGACCGTTGATCGCGTCCAGAACCGCGAGCGTCTGCGAGCTGTCCGCGTCCATCACCGGATGGAGACCCGCCACCCCCTCGGCATCGTCGATGTGCTCGTCCTCGCCGATATCGGGCAGCCCCTGCGCGAATCCGTCGCCGCCGAAGAGCTGCTGCACCAGCGCGTGGTCGGCCGGCTGGCTTCCTTCCGGCCAGGTCTCCGCATCCAAGTCCTTGTAGATGAGCAGCTTGCTGAAGGAGAAGAAGTTCAGGTGGACCTCGTCGTGCTCGACCGCCCAGCGCTCCCTTCGCGCGACCGCCTTCTCGACCCGGAACAGATAGTCTTCCACGTCGAGATCTTCCTCGGCCGGCATCTCCGGCAGGCGGACGCCGAAGTCCTGCTTGAGCTTGGCTTCGAGCGAGAGATTCGCCTCGATATCGTCCCCGGTCCACTTGAGCTTGAACCTCTCTCGCACGCCGGACCGTTCGAGCTGAACCGGGATCAGGATCAGCGGTGCGCGGCGCTCAGTACTGCTGCTCTCGGACTCGTACCATGTGAGC
The DNA here is from genome assembly GCA_965237885.1 of Longimicrobiales bacterium. GTDB lineage: Bacteria > Gemmatimonadota > Gemmatimonadetes > Longimicrobiales > Gaopeijiaceae > BD2-11. The sequence goes on from CBDEGN010000002.1 coordinate 3,940,434, forward strand.
ATCCCAAGAGCGAGATAGAGGATGTTGACCCCCTGTTCCTCAATCGAGAGACGGGCCTGCCGGAAGGTATTGCGCAGGCGCAGATTGAGTGAGGCGCGGGGAAGCGCGGTCTGGAGCTTGTTGTCGGTGTGGCGTGCGGCGGCTTCGTCGGGGTCGTCGTCCGCCTCGCCGAGCATGGCGAGGAGTTCGGAGGGGATGTCGTCGAGGTCGTCCGTGGCCGGTTCGCCGATTGCCGGGGACGCCGTCTCCCCGGACGAGGGAAGGAAGTACATGACCCGCGGGCCTCTGGACGAGGATCCCTCGGGCGCGGGACCGCCCACGAGGATCCGGAACAACTCGCGCGACCGCTCATCCACCCTCTCTGCCAACGCAGCATGAGACACGAGAGGAGCAAACGCTTAGAGTAGGGCGAGGTGGAGAGTTGGAGGATGGGACGAGGAGAAGGAATGAAATCGAACGGAGTCCCCCCTGCTGCGGGGGAGAGGAAGCGAGGCGCGGCGGTCCCGCCGGACCCGGAGGTTTCGGCGAAGGCGAAGCGGCGGCGCTTCACGGCGGGGTACAAGCTGTCGATCATCGAGCAGGCCGACCAGTGCGGGACACCGGGCGAGATCGGTCGTCTGCTGCGGCGCGAGGGGCTGTACAGCTCGCATCTGTCGGCGTGGCGGAAGGCGGCGCGGGAAGGGTCGCTGCGGGAGCTGGCCAGGAAGCGCGGCCCGAAGCCTTCGGCCGGGAAGCGGGATTTGAAGAACCTGCGAAGGCTCGAGCGTGAGAACGCGCGCCTGCGTGAGGAGCTCCGCAAGGCGCGGATCGTCATCGAGGTGCAGGGAAAAGTATCGGGGCTGCTGGGGTTGAGCCTCGGGGACGGGAAGTCCTCTTGAGCGCGGCCGGAGAGCTTGCCGGGCATGTGGGCGTGAGAGCCGCGTGCAAGGCGCTGCGGGTTGCGCACTCGACGTACTACCGTCGCCGGAGGCCGAAGAAGACCGGGCAGCGGCAGCCCCGGCCGACGCCTGCCCGGGCCTTGAGCGAAGCGGAGCGGACGGAGGTGTTCGAGGTGCTGTGCTCGTCGCGCTTCGCGGACCGCGCTCCCGCGGAAGTGTACGCGACGCTGCTGGACGAAGGCGTCTACCTGTGCTCCGAGCGCACGATGTACCGGATTCTGGCCGAGAACCGGGCGGTCCGTGAGCGCCGCGCCCAGCGCAGCCACCCGAACCATCCGAAGCCCGAGGTCGTGGCCCGCGGGCCCAACGAGGCGTGGTCCTGGGACGTCACCCGGCTTCTTGGACCGCGGAAGGGGCAGTACTTCCACCTCTACGTGATCCTGGACATCTTCAGCCGCTACGTCACCGGATGGATGGTGGCGGAGCGCGAAACCGCAGGCCTGGCCGGACGCCTGATCGAGGCAAGCTGCCTTAAGCACGGCGTCCGGCCCCAAGTGCTTACCCTTCATTCGGATCGGGGATCTCCCATGACGGCCAAGTGCACGGCGCAACTGCTGGCCGACCTGGGCGTCACGCAATCGCTGAGCCGTCCCCGGGTCTCGAACGACAACCCCTACTCGGAGGCGCAGTTCAAGACCGTCAAGTACCACCCCGGCTTCCCCGGCCGGTTCTCCAACATCGAGGAGGCGAAGGAGTTCTGCCGGTCGTTCTTCCCGTGGTACAACACCGAGCACCGGCATGGCGGCATCGGCCTGCTCACCCCCGCCCAGGTCCACTTCGGCGATGCCCCCGAGGTGATCCGCCAGAGGCAGGACGTTCTCGCCGCCGCCTACGCCGCCCGTCCGGAGCGCTTTGTGGCCGGCCCGCCCCGGGCCTCGGAACTCCCCGCGCAGGTCTGGATCAACCCCCCACTCCCCGTCAGCGCAGTTGACGGTGAAGATCAGACAGCGGATGGTGAGGGTGACGACGGAAAGGAGGGCTCACTACACTGAATCAGCAACGTGTCTCAAATTCGTTGACAGGTTCCGCCACGACCTCGATGCCTCGCCGCTTCGAGGGACGGAAGTTGAGCAGCGGGTTCCTCAGGGAGAGATCAAGGACGTCGCGGCGGGATTTTTCGAGCTCTTGCCGGATGGAGGAGAGGTCGGTCATGTGCCGGAGCCTGCGCATCGAGGCAACCCGGTTAGCAGGACGGGTGGTGGCATCGGGCGGTGCCCTGCTCTGAGTGCGGTGTGGTGAAGAGAGGAACGGGGAGGAGGGTGCGGGGATTGGGGCTCAGGGCGCAAGAGGATTCGTCAGCGCTTGGGGGGCTTCAAAGGAGTTCCCTGAACTCCCGTTCAGTAAGGCCGGCGTCTTGAACGATGCGGCCCATCGTGAAGGCATTGACCGGATTGTTGCGCGGAACCGTAAGGATACGCTCGCCATCGGTCATGACGATGTGCTTGCCTTGGCGAGCGACGCGGAAGCCCGCCTTTTCGAGCGCTCGCATGGCCCGGAGGTGGTTGACACCGGGTTTCCTGGGCACGGCCTGCCTATACGGCGACCTCGATCTCACGGATTACCATGCCAGCGGCATTCTCGACTGCCACTTCCATGTACTCGCGGACGGCAACCGCGATGTTCGCCAGGGCTTCCTCTTCCGTCGTTCCCTGGGACGCACAACCCGGAAGGCCTGGAACCCAGACGGAGAATCCCTCTTCGGACTCTTCAAGCGCTACCCGGCATTTCATCGTCCACCTCCAGGGTCATCCAGATCCAAGGCCGTCAACGAACGTTTCAATCTAGCGTTTTCGGGCGTGGGTCGCGCTGTTCACCCCCTCATACGCCAACCCGAGGCGACGAGGAGATCGAGACCTGGCGGGCCCTGCACCGCGACATCGTCCGCAAATGTGGGCATCGGGTTCCCAACCGCGGCCAACCTCTCCAGCGTTTCGTCACCGTGCGCGACGGAATCGCCGCAAACCGCCGCCGCAGTGCTTGTCGGGAGCGGTGTCGCGCGATAGCGTTCCTGTCACCCCGAACAGGAACCAGCCCATGCCGCCGCGATATTCGAAGCCCCCCGGCTACACCTACCAACTCCGAGTCGCCCTCAAGGGGACCAGGCCCCCGATCTGGCGCCGCTTCCTCGTCTCGCCGTCGATGAAGCTCTCCCGGCTGCACGATGCCCTGCAGGCGGTCATGGGCTGGTACGACAGTCACCTCCACATGTTCACCAAGGGCCGCCAGGGGTACATGCTTCCCGACCCCTGGATGGATGACATGAGCCCGTACGGAGAGCCTCGCTTCCTCGACGAGCGGAAGTACCGGGTCGACCAGCTCCTCAAGCGGGAGAAGGACTGGATCGAGTACCAGTACGACTTCGGCGACAGCTGGTACCACCGGATCACGCTGCAGAAGATCCTGCCTCGCGACCCCGCGGCGCGGCTGCCGGTGTGCATCTCCGGGAAGCGGTGCTGCCCACCCGAGGACTGCGGAGGGATCTGGCGCTTCTACGAGACGCTGGCCATTCTCGCGGACCCGGACCACGAGGAGCACGAGGAGATGGCGGAGTGGATGGACCCGGATTTCGACCCGGAGGCGTTCAGCGTCGAAGACGTCAACAAGACGCTCCGGGCGATGTTTCGGTGATGGTGGAGTAGGAGTGCGACCAAGGTCCGCGCGAGAAGTGCGGTGTATATTACAGTATGTAATGTTTGCATGACTTATCCAGGCAAATGACCGCGATCCCCGCGCGGGCGCTGCTCGTCCTGTCCTACCAGTCCTCTTCAGGTTCGTCCCAGGTTTGGGCCCAGAACTCGTCCTCCTCGGCCCGCATTCGCTCCATGTCCACCGGCTCGACATCTTCCGCGTCTACGCGGCCGAGCGTCTCGATTTGATGGACGATCTCATCCGTCACCCCGCTCCGGGTCTGGTGACGCAGCCGGTGCCGGACCCTCCAGCCGGCTACGGCTACGAGCACCGCGAGTGCCACGAACAGATATCCGGTCACCGCTCCTCAGGGCTCCTGAATCACGAAAGCTGCGGGTGGCCCGTCGGCCCTGCATGCAACATGTCCCGCTCGACGCAGGAGGACCGAGGCCCGCCATCCCGCGCGGGTCGTCCGGCGAGTTATGCGTTTGCTCATGTTCCTACGTTGTTCCTCCACATCGTCCCAACCGTCGACGGGACTACGGCGAGGACCGCCACATCAGCATTGGCCGGGTGGAGCCCGGAGCGCTGATCGTGGTTGCCCACACCGAGCGCCGTGGGCGCATCCGTCTGATCTCCGCCCGCCCGGCATCACGCAAGGAAAGGAAAGTCTACCATGAGCGGACGCTACGATAGGCCCCTCACGCCCGAGCAGATCGCGGCAGAGAAGGACGAGAGCATCGATTTCAGCGACATACCGGAACTGGACGAGGAATTCTGGGAGCGGGCGGAACTCGTCGAGCCTGATCGCACCGACCAGATCACCATGCGCGTCAAACGCTCCGTGCTGGCCTATTTCAAGGCTCCGGGGAAGGGCTACCAGACGCGAATGAACCGCGTACTGGAGAGCTACGTGAGGCACAGGACGGGGGAATCCGCCGACACCGGGGAGGGCGCAGGCCACTGACAGGGGGAGCTTCACGGGCTGACACCGACCGACCCACTCGTCCCCGTCAACGAGAGATCGAGCCTCACCTGGTCGTAGGGCACCCGCGGCACCAGCGTACCATGCGCGCCCGGCCGCAATTCCACGAGTCCGTATTGGGACATCGTCTTCAGAGTTCGCGAGAGGTTCGACTTGCTGCGCCCGGCCAGCACCGCGAGCTCCGTGAGCGACCGCGGTCGCTCACGGGCGATTAGCTCCAGGAGATGCCGGTTGTGCTCAGACAGCAACTTCGCGAAGCTCTCGATCGAGGTGAACCAGACCTTGGGCTCCCCCTTCGCTGGCGTGCGCTTGCCACGGGCAATGGCCATGGTGCGCGCCTTCATCTGGTCGTAGCCAGCGATGCCAATCTTCAGTGTCTTCATGGAATCGATCCTCTCTCTCGAAGCACGTGGTCCACTTCCTTCCAGAAATCCGCGACCAGCGTGGCCGCGTCCTCGTACTCGTACGGCCGAATCGTGCGCAGCCGATGCAGATGGTCGCGGTCCGCCCGTTGTCCGCCCCCTGGGCCTCGCCGCTCCCTCACCGGGTGCGCATTGTCGAATCCGACCAGTCTGGCTCCGTCCGGCGCGTGCAGCGTCAGAGAGTAGCGGAGGCCGTGCGGCCGTTCGGGCGTGACCTCGGTCCGCACCACGACGAACTTCACCCAGTGGCCCGTGTCGTCCACGAACAGCGTCTCGTCATGGAGGTCGAGTAGCGTGTCCAGCCCCGGATCCCGGGCAGGTATCGTCATCAGCAAAGGTTATCATTTACTGATAACTAGAGCAAGGCCATCCCACCCCAAACCCTGACGTAACGTCAGGGTTACTTACCCAGTGTTGCGCGTACTCCAGGAAGGTCTTGAGCGCCTGGACGCCCCTGGCCCCGGAGCGCTTCAGGTCCAGATCCGCGCCAACGAAGTTACAATACACGATGCAGCGTCGGCGGGCCCGAGTGATGAGCACGTTCAGACGCCGCTCGCCGCCGTCCCGATTGAGGGGTCCGAAGTTCATCGGCAGATAGGCGCCGTTGGTCTTGTGACTGTGCAGCTCCAGGCAGGCATCGCCCAGGTGGACCGTGTCCAGGCGCCGCTTCACGACCTCCAGGGCGGCCATCTTCTCCGCCACGAACAGGATCGTTCGGCCGCACGCCAGCGCCTCGCCGATCAGGTTGGTGATGGTCTGAGACTTCCCGGTGCCCGGAGGCCCCTGAATCACCAGGTTGCGGCCGTTGATCGCGTCCAGGACGGCGAGCGTCTGCGAGCTGTCCGCGTCCACCACCGGATGGAGACCCGCCACCCCCTCGGCATCGTCGATGTGCTCGTCGTCGATGTCGGGCGGCCCCTGCACGAATCCGTCGCCGCCGAAGAGCTGCTGCACCAGCGGGTGATCGGCCGGCTGGCTTCCTTCCGGCCAGGTCTCCGCATCCAGGTCCTTGTAGATGAGCAGCTTGCTGAAGGAGAAGAAGTTCAGGTGGACCTCGTTCCGATCGACCGCCCACCGATCCCGTTGCCTGACCGCCTTCTCGACCCGGGACAGATAGTCTTCCACATCGAGATCTTCCTCGGCCGGCATCTCCGGCAGGCGGACACCGAATTCCTGTTTGAGCTTTACCTCGAGCGAGAGATTCGCCTCGATATCGTCCCCGGTCCACTTGAGCTTGAAGTTCTCTCGCACGCCGGACCTGGCGAGCTGAACCGGGATCAGGATCAGCGGTGCGCGGCGCTCGGTACTGCTGCTCTCGGACTCGTACCATGTGAGCATCCCAAGAGCGAGATAGAGGATGTTGACCCCCTGTTCCTCAATCGAGAGACGGGCCTGCCGGAAGGTATTCCGCAGGCGCAGATTGAGTGAGGCTCGCGCAAGCGCGGTCTGGAGCTTGTTGTCGGTGTGGCGCGCGGCGGCTTCGTCGGGGTCGTCATCCGCCTCGCCCAGCATGGCGAGAAGTTCGGAGGGGATGTCGTCGATGTCGTCTGTGGCCTGTTCTCCGGTCGCTACGGGCGCCGTCTCCTCGGACGAGGGGAGGAAGTACATGATCCGCGGGCTTCTGGACAAAGATCCCTCGGGCGCGGGACCGCCGCCCACGAGGATCCTGAACAACTCGCGCGACCGCTCATCCACAACCTCGAGGCCTCGCCGCTTCGACGGACGGAAGTTGAGCAATGGATTGCGCAGGGAGAGATCGAGGACGTCGCGGCGGGACTTTTCGAGCTCTTGTCGGATGGAAGAGAGGTCGGTCATGTGCCGGCGCCTGCGCATCGAGGCGACCCGGTGGGGGCAGGACGGGTGGTTGCATCGGGCGGTGCCCTGTTCGGAGTGCGGTGGCTTGAGGGGAGGAACGGAGAAGAGGGTGCGGGGATTGAGGCTCAGGGCGCAAGGGTGGGGGACGTTGGAGTATTAACTACGCGTAGCGAGTAGCGTCGAGGTCCTACAACCTCTCCCAGCCGAAGCGCACGTGGAGCTCCCGGAGCATCTCGAAGGTGTCCTTGACGGGCAAATCGAACTCGTGGCAAACGTTCCCGAGGGGAACGCGCTTCTTCACATTCGGATCGTGGCGCTCGTGGGTCACGACGATCGTCCCATGCACCCAGGCGTACGCGGCTACCCATCCGTCGGCCGCTGCAGCGAACTCCGATATTGCCTCGGCGCGAAACTGCGGCTCTCCGCTGACCCATTCCATGATTTCCGAGAACGCCTCCACGATCTCGGGCTCGGCGGAGGACACGAAGAACCCAGGAGAGGCCTTTGCCCAATCCCACAGTGCGTCGTCGCCCTTCTCCAGTTCACGGTAGACCCGGTCGATGCTCACCACCCGCCCGCGCTGCCTGAAATGACGAAGGGACTCCCAGAATCCGGGACAGAGATCCAAGCCGTAGTAGCGCTGATGGGCCTCGATGAAGATGTTCGCATCGAGAACGAAGGCGGCGTCGCTCACGGGGCCGCTTCCATGCGCCGCAGGAACTTGTTGAAGGTGTCGCCCCGCAGCCCTGTCAGCGCGTACGCTTCCCGGTAGGTGAGGCGGCCCGCCACGACCGCACGGTAGACGGCGGACCCGAACCTGCGCCCGATCCGGGTGTTCTGGTTGTTCCAGAAGTTGCCGCCTCCGGAACTCGAGGTCAGCGCGCCCGTGTGCCGCTCGTAGAAGAGCCGGAACTCACTCGGTCGAATAAGCGCGAGGTGAACGGCCCGGCGCGCGGCCACCAGAACGCTGACCTTGAAGCGCCTCGCTACCGTCTGGAGCGACTCTTCCACTTGAGCACTTGGCCTCCACTGGTCGAACATCTCCCCGGCGGGAACCAGAAACTCTGCGGCCACGGCGTTGCAGAAGCGCTCTGTGTCATGGTTCGGCAGCCCCTGGCCACCGAGGCTGGACAGACCCGCCGCCCCCACGAAGAGGTGGGCGAGTTCGTGCGCGAGCGTGAACATCTGCGCCGTCTTGAAGTCCGCGGCGTTCACGAAGACCAGTGGCGCATAGCTGTCCACCAGAGCGAACCCTTGGAACTCGCTTCTGTCGAGCTTGCGGCTGGTATTGTTGCCGACGATGCCGTTGAAGACGGTCAGCACTCCCGCTGCGTCCGCACGGTCCCGAAGGTGGCGAAGCGCGGAGGTCCAATCGGGCTGCCTCGCCGCCCAGCCTTCGGGCAGGGATAGCGCCGCCCGCATGGCCTCTGCGACCGCATCGGTAGAGGACTCGCTTCGGAGATTCCCCACGAACGTTAGGGGATCCGCCCCGGCTTCGACCATTTCGTCGCGCATCCACGCCTGGCGACGCCCCATCAGGTGAATGGTCTCCAGCAGATCGGGACTCGGACGCGTGGGAGCCGCGCCCGCAAAGGTACGATAGTCGGGAATGGACAGGTCCTCTTCCGGTGGCGCCTTCAGGAAGAGATAGCCGAGCGGCGTGCGGGTATGGTGCGCCATCTTGTCCGCCTGCGCGAGGCTGATCCTGCCAGAACTCTCCCAGTCCCGGAGCCGGTCCGGCTTCACCTGCATCTTCGCTGCGAGCCGCTCCGGCGCGAGGCCAGCCCGTTCACGCGCCCAGCGAAGTACATCAGGCGCGAGAGTCTGCAGGGCTCTTCGTCCGCTCACCAGGTTTTCCTTGTCAGCGCGGCGGGCCTTCCTCTGGGGATGGGCCGGATGGGCATTCAGGAGTGACTCCCGAAACCAACCGAAATCGGGCCGCTGCGGCAAGAGTCAAACGGATCGGTCGTGGCCATCCTCGCGGACCCGGACCACGAGGTGGTCCCGGTCTTCTGGACAACATCTTCATCGATCGGCTGTGGCGGTCGCTGAAGTACGAGGCCGTGTACCTCCACGAGTTCCGCGACGGGCTGGACGCCGAACGCATTATCGGCTCGTGGTGCGACTTCTACAATGAGGCACGCCCGCATTCGTCCCTTCTCGGGCGGACGCCAGAGGAGTTCTTCCGCACCGTGCCGGGATGTTACCATATGCCATATGCCATATATGGTCCGCCTGCGTCCCGGACCTGTGCGACCCCCGCGCGCCGTGCTCGACGAGCAGCATCGCCCGGGCGATGTGATTGTTTCGGACGGCCCAGTCGAGCTGGTGGTCGAGCACCCGGCCCTTCCCCGACTGCCAGTTGATGCGGTGCTCGCAGTTGAGTCCGTACTCGAGTAGCATCTCGAGGCAGCGGTTGTCTCGGGTGAACATCCGGTTGTAGAGCGCCTGGCCGTCGCGTCCAGATTCGCGCCGCGTTCAACGAGAAGGCGCGCCGCGGCAAGCGTCGGCCGACCAGCCAGATCGAGCCGGGAGTACGCCGAATAGAGGAGCGGCTCCCAGTCGAACCACCCGCCCCGGGCTTCGATCAGCGAGGGGTCGGCGTCGAGTATCCGGGCGACCTCGTCCGTCGCGCCCACACATGCTGCGTGCCAGATATCGCGCACGGCCAGCGATGGGTCCCGAATGAGCATTTCGCGGGCCCGCTGCCGGAAGACCGGCCGATCATGATGGTAGTTCAGGCACGCGAGGTGGAGGAAGTCCGCGTCGTCGCGCTGGACGAGCTGGTCGACGTGGGCCTCGAGCTGCCGCCAGGTGAGGAATCCGTAGCGGTGGGCGATGCGTTGGCGGGCGAGGTTGCCGGAGAGGGCGAGGGCGGACGCCTCACGCTGGAGGGCTTTGAGGGTGGGGTGGGTGGGGAGGAATCGGACGGAAGAGGTGGGGGAGTTCTGGGATCGATCGTTCATGTGATCGAAGCGGCCTCCGCTGTCTCAGAGCACAACTCTTTCCGAATGAGCTCCCCCCCTGCGTCAGATCCACCACCTCGCGACGGTTGTCCACGGGCGTGACCGGCGGCGCAGGTTACCATATGCCATATACCATATAGGGTGAGTCGCCGAACGGGAGCGGTCATTCGCTCGCGGTGGCCTCGCGGTAGGCATCGGCCAGGGCATCTAGCAGTTCGGGGGTGATGGTGGTGACGGAACTCCCTTGCTTGATCTCCTTGCCATCGATCCGCTCAATCCTGTCGATCGAGTTGGGAGCGCGTTTCTCGAACACGATACGCCAAAGCCAGACATCCGGCTTGCCGTTGGCGTTGCAGAGGGTCACGAGGCCGCGTTTTTCGGTGTAGAACCAAGGGAGTAGAGTGAACCTCTTGCCGGGTGCGCCCCGTGTGAACAAGCGTACATCCGGCAGGTCCGCCACGCTGTCGGCCCACCGCAGGAGACGGTCGAAGACCTCGCGGTCTTCATCCTGCACGTCGGTCAACGAGGCTTTGAACGCCTGGGTTCCATCCGAAAGGACACCTTGGGAAGTCGAACGAAGCCTGGAGGAAGCCGTGCCCGATGTCGAGGAATGGGTTCCGACTGTGGCATCTGGATCGAGCGAAACCCGCTGGGGAAGCGCGACTTCCACGCCGCCCACCGCGAACCGCGAAACACTGATCAGGTCAATCGTGATGGCTTGCCTCGTCACCGCATCCAGGTAGGCGACAATTCGCTCCAGCTCAACCGAGGTATCGTCCAGCAGCAGTACGAGCCGAAAAGCGCCGCTGGACAGGTACTCCTGCATGGATTCCACGAACGTATCCGCGTCTACTGCGCTCTGCTGATCCTGCGCCTGGACGGCTTCCAGAATCGATCCGTGGCCTTGTTTCTGGAGATATCCGCGCAACGGGCCTTGCTCGAGATCCTCTACCTTCGATCCCTGCAGCCAAGCAGCCGTCTCGCGGACCTGGTGCTCATTCCCTGTCGCCCGTCGGCGGTGGATCTGGCGAGTCCTCGCGCCCCCTGGTCGCTGCCAAGCGACCGTAGGAAAGCGCCTGAGCTACGATCGCTCGCTTGGCTTCAGCATTCCTGGCAAGCTTGACTTCAATGATGACGGGACGTCCCGACATCTCCACCGCCAGCAGGTCCGCCCAGCCGGAACCCAGAGAGACCTCGTTGCCGATAACTACAAGGTTCGGAGAACCCGCCAACGGAAGCATGTGGATGTTCTCCTCAGCGAGTGCATGCAGCTCTTTCTCCAACCCGAACTTCTGCGACGCGGCCGTCTTCCAGCCGTCCTTGTTCTTGACCCAGATTCCGCTCATGTGGTGGTGTTCCGTTGTGCTTCAGGGCTGTCCCGAAGCCACCGTCATCGTGCTCCGGTAGAGTTCCTGTACATCCCCACCGGTGGCGGCCGCCGGTGCAAGCACACGCCGGTTCATCTCCCGCTTCCGTTCCATCAGGCTGTCGAGCTTCAGGTCGAAGCTATAGTCGCCGAAGCGCGGGTGCCTAGCGAGCGGGAGGTAGACATGCACAGTCCGGTGTTGTCCAATGCGGAAGACCCTATCGGTACATTGATCCTCCACCGCCGGATTCCACCAGCGGGAGAGATGGACTACGTGGTTGGCCGCCGTCAGGGTAAGGCCGACACCCCCGGCTCGGGGGGACACGATCATGACATCGAAGCCCTTCCGGTCCTGGAAGACGTCCACACGGGCCTTGCGTGTGCGACCCGAGACGGCACCGTTGATCACCAGCACATCCTCGGAAAGCTGGAAGCGACGCCGAAGCGCAACGATCAGGAAGTTCTGCATTTCGCGAGACTCCAGGAATAGAAGCGCCTTGTCTCCCTGCTCGGCGATCGCCTCCAGAATGGAAAAGGTCTCGGACAGCCGTGCGGAAGCCCGGATGTACTCCTCCAAGTCGAGCTCGCCCGGAGCCAGCGGGTGTAGCGAGATGCTTCGTAGGCGGTGAAGGGCCTGAAGGATGCTGCCGTCCCGCTGATGGCCGAACACCACCTCTGCGTATTCTGCCGCTTGTATTGGAGGCATCTCGACGACGCGCCGGTGCAACCGCTTCTGCGGCAACTTCGGAATGTGGTCTTCCTTGAGCCGGCGCAGCATCAGTGCTGGAGCTGTTTTGGCAGTAGGCTGGGTCAAGGCGCGATGCAGCTCTGTGAGCGTTGACGCAACACCGGTCTTGCGTTCATAACGAGCGCTGAAATCCTTCAACGTTCCGAAGCTTCCAGGTTCTGCACGATCAAGCATCGACCAGATATCCGACGGGCGATTCTCGACAGGGGTGCCGGTCATGAGCAAGGCGAAGTCGATGTCCATGGCTAGCGCCGCATCGGTTAGGCGAATGCCCGGATTCTTAATCTTCTGCGACTCATCAAAGACTCCTGCCCGCCAACGAACCCTTCCAAAACTGTGCTGATAGTCACGGAGGGTCTCGTAGGTTGTTAGCACCCATGCGGCGGCCTTCAAAGCTTCCATATCCAGTAGGGGCTGGCCGAGCGAGAGCTCGCCGCCACGCCGGGCTGGAGCTCTCTTCCTCAACGACCGCAACGTGTTGCCGTGTGCCTCGAGGGCCATCCCCAGTCCGGGAGCAGACATGTGTTTCGCGTGTTCGTCCTGCCAATTGCGGAGCAGGCCGGTCGGGGCGACGACCAACATCGGCCGGGGCTCCAATCCCTGTTCCCGGGCGTATGTCTGCATGCAGGAAAGAAACGCCAACGCCGCCAGCGTCTTGCCGAGCCCCATGTCGTCCGCGAGGAGCGCGCCCCAACTGCCTGCGTCCCAGTGGTGCCGAAGCCAGGCCAAGGCCTCATCCTGGTGCGGCAGGAGTCGGGTGCACAGGGCGGGGGCCGCGGTGGCGATGCCGGGCTTACGCTGTTTGCGCTCAAGCCGGAACCGTACCTCTTCAAGGTTGTCAATGACAAGGAGCACCTGATTGTCGTCGTCTGCGTCGTCTTCTTCGTCCGGTCCGTTCCCTTCATGGGGGTCTGCTTCCTCGGGCTTCCGATGCTCAACGGGCTCCACCCTTCGCATCAATTCTTCGACAGCCTCCGGAACCTGTCAACGAATTTGAGACACGTTGCTGATTCAGTGTAGTGAGCCCTCCTTTCCGTCGTCACCCTCACCATCCGCTGTCCGATCTTCACCGTCAACTGCGCTGACGGGGAGTGGGGGGTTGATCCAGACCTGCGCGGGGAGTTCCGAGGCCCGGGGCGGGCCGGCCACAAAGCGCTCCGGACGGGCGGCGTAGGCGGCGGCGAGAACGTCCTGCCTCTGGCGGATCACCTCGGGGGCATCGCCGAAGTGGACCTGGGCGGGGGTGAGCAGGCCGATGCCGCCATGCCGGTGCTCGGTGTTGTACCACGGGAAGAACGACCGGCAGAACTCCTTCGCCTCCTCGATGTTGGAGAACCGGCCGGGGAAGCCGGGGTGGTACTTGACGGTCTTGAACTGCGCCTCCGAGTAGGGGTTGTCGTTCGAGACCCGGGGACGGCTCAGCGATTGCGTGACGCCCAGGTCGGCCAGCAGTTGCGCCGTGCACTTGGCCGTCATGGGAGATCCCCGATCCGAATGAAGGGTAAGCACTTGGGGCCGGACGCCGTGCTTAAGGCAGCTTGCCTCGATCAGGCGTCCGGCCAGGCCTGCGGTTTCGCGCTCCGCCACCATCCATCCGGTGACGTAGCGGCTGAAGATGTCCAGGATCACGTAGAGGTGGAAGTACTGCCCCTTCCGCGGTCCAAGAAGCCGGGTGACGTCCCAGGACCACGCCTCGTTGGGCCCGCGGGCCACGACCTCGGGCTTCGGATGGTTCGGGTGGCTGCGCTGGGCGCGGCGCTCACGGACCGCCCGGTTCTCGGCCAGAATCCGGTACATCGTGCGCTCGGAGCACAGGTAGACGCCTTCGTCCAGCAGCGTCGCGTACACTTCCGCGGGAGCGCGGTCCGCGAAGCGCGACGAGCACAGCACCTCGAACACCTCCGTCCGCTCCGCTTCGCTCAAGGCCCGGGCAGGCGTCGGCCGGGGCTGCCGCTGCCCGGTCTTCTTCGGCCTCCGGCGACGGTAGTACGTCGAGTGCGCAACCCGCAGCGCCTTGCACGCGGCTCTCACGCCCACATGCCCGGCAAGCTCTCCGGCCGCGCTCAAGAGGACTTCCCGTCCCCGAGGCTCAACCCCAGCAGCCCCGATACTTTTCCCTGCACCTCGATGACGATCCGCGCCTTGCGGAGCTCCTCACGCAGGCGCGCGTTCTCACGCTCGAGCCTTCGCAGGTTCTTCAAATCCCGCTTCCCGGCCGAAGGCTTCGGGCCGCGCTTCCTGGCCAGCTCCCGCAGCGACCCTTCCCGCGCCGCCTTCCGCCACGCCGACAGATGCGAGCTGTACAGCCCCTCGCGCCGCAGCAGACGACCGATCTCGCCCGGTGTCCCGCACTGGTCGGCCTGCTCGATGATCGACAGCTTGTACCCCGCCGTGAAGCGCCGCCGCTTCGCCTTCGCCGAAACCTCCGGGTCCGGCGGGACCGCCGCGCCTCGCTTCCTCTCCCCCGCAGCAGGGGGGACTCCGTTCGATTTCATTCCTTCTCCTCGTCCCATCCTCCAACTCTCCACCTCGCCCTACTCTAAGCGTTTGCTCCTCTCGTGTCTCATGCGTTGGCAGAGAGGGTCCACAAGGCGCTCAAGCTGTGGTGAGAGACGGCCCGCTACCTTCTCCTCGAGCGCCTGTTCCAGTGAGAAAATGAGGTTGGTGTTGAAGTTCTGAATTTCCGTCGCTGCGATCTTCAGTTGATCAAGCTGGAGAAGCGCAACCGCTTCGGTGGTGACTCTCTGGAGACAGGATTCGATCGATTCGACCCAGTCGTCGACCGCGCGCTCGAGTCCCAGCGACGCACGGCGTTCGACGACGACGAATATAATGGAGGACAGAATCCCGGCAATGGACGTCAGGAACGCCAGTGACGCACCGCCCAGAAGCTGCTCCAAAGATGCGGGGATCTCGGCGGGATTGCCGGACGATAGCCCGGCACTCGCCGCTCCGACGCCCGCGGCCAAACCCATGAAGGTGCCCAAAATGCCGAACCCGGTCAGCAGGTTGGGCATGGACCGGTGGAAGCCCAAAGCGACCCTGGGAGTGACGATGGACGCGCTATTCAGATACCGTGACACCTCGTGGGCGTTCTGGATCGGGTCGTTGGAGCCCGGAGCCGGTTGGATAAGCGTTTCCACGAACTCCTTCCACGGCGTGCCGAAGTCGTCCTCCATACCGGGGTTGTAGTCCGGAAACTTCTGGACAAACTCCTGCTCGGCATCGCGGTTGTCGGCACCGAGATGGCGCAGCTTGCCGGTCCACTTGGCCAGCTTGGACTTCAGGGAACGGGTTCTACGAGACAGTCTCTCCGTGGCAAACATGAGGACGACGACGATGCCAGCGCAGTACGACCAGACAAAGGCGTCCGTGATAAGAAAGCTGAAGTTCATCGTAAGGATACAAGCAGGAGAGAGGGGGTGGGTGAACTCGCCCCGAAGTACCGCCTATCGGGGCCGCTGTCAAGTTCAGGGGATCGTTACGGGAGAGCTCTTACAAGGAATTTCGCCCCCATCCGGCTCGGCGCATCAATGGGGACGATCTGGCTAACGTCCTCCAAAGTCTAGGCTGGCCGCGACCGCCAGATCGGCACCGGACGCCTCAAATGTAGTACGAATCGCTTCCGGATCTTCACCCTGGGCCAGCCACAGGGCGATCTGTGCACGTCGCATAGCAGTTTCGTCGTAGCTCTGCGACTCCTCGTAACGGCTGACCCCGGCCGCTAGTGGTGTCAACCAAGAGGGCATTTCGGCGAGGGAGAACGAGTCCGCCGATGTTGGGTTGCTTTTCTCGAAATCCACACAATATGCGTGGAACACGATGGAGATGGGCTCTCCGGGTGGAACTTCGACAACGGATTCCTGATCGATAATAAGATATCTGCCGTCGGCGCCGTAAACCTGCGTCGCAAGCATGTTCTGAGCTGATTCTGTGGCCGCCCTATAGTAGAGCGCGGGGGCCAACCGAGTGCTCAACCGGAGAGTGGCGCTGGTGGTGTTCAGCACGTTGGCAGTGAGAGCGACTCCAGACGAACTTCCATTGCCTCGAATCGTGCCCAGTAAGACATCCCCAGCGGCGAGAGCAGAGTTGAGCGTGGGGAAAGGCTGACTTGCATCCCGAGCTTCTTGCGACCCAGAGAGCTGTTGTCGGCCCGGAGCGTCTACGCAGCCATAGGCCGCAACCGTGATAGCGGCGATCGTGAGTATGATGCGGTTCGAAACGTTCACGGAGCGTCTCCGGTTGCCAGCTGCTCGTCACGAATCGTCGAGATCTTCATAGCCTCAAACCACTTGTTTCCTGTGTGGACGAGCCCTCATACGCCAACCCGAACACCGTATCCCCCAGCCACCGCCTGAACCCCTCGTTGTCCACGAACTGCCGGAATAGCTCCGTATCGTCCTTCATGATGGACATCATGACTCGCCTAAGCGCCTTGTCGTGTTCGATCCTCGCGTTATCACGATCCGAATTCTGCCGCGCGTTCTGGAACGCGGTGTCCTCCGCCACTCGGGCCGGGATCGTCTCGAGAATCATCTGGTGAACCCGGTCGGCATCGTCCCAGCTGATCCCGCCAAACAGGTCGTTGAACTGCTCGATGATCACCGACAGGCGGTCGATTTCAACCTCGCCCTTCCCCCCTACCCCACCCCCCGGCACTGGATCGATCTCTGCGTCGTCATCCGCCAGGATGATCTCCCGCCTCCTCCGCTTCTCGACCCGGTAGCTGTCCATGTCGATCACCTCGAGGATTCCCTTCGACAGGTCCTCCTCCACGGGCGACGGCAGCTTCGCGATCAGGAAGTTCAGGAAGATCGAACGCTCCTCCCAGCCCTGGTTGTTGTAGGGGAGGATGGAGGAGAGGAAGGCGTACGTGCGTACAAACCCCTTGGCCTTGCTCTTGAACGCCACCTGGCCGTCTTCGTCCAACTCCCGCAGGTACACCGCCACGCACTGGTCCAGGATGGGATCGAGCTGGTCGCGGTCCACTCCGTCCAGATACCGCTTCACGAACTCCGTGGCCTGATCGAGCGAGTACACTTGGGCGGCGTCCAGATCGCCCTGGAGGTCGTGCAGCTTGTTGGGGTCGGTCTCGTCGGCCAGGATCGTGGTTCGGTAGTAGTTCGAGAACGCCTCGGTGATGGTGTCCGTGTCGTTCAGGAAGTCGAGCACGAAGACGTCGTGCTTCTTCTGATGCGCCCGGTTGAGCCGTGACAGGGTCTGGACCGCCCTGATCCCCGAGAGGGTCTTGTCGACGTACATGGTGTGCAGGAGAGGTTCGTCGTAGCCGGTCTGGAACTTGTCGGCGCAGACGAGGAAGCGGTACGGGTCCTCCTGGAGCTTCTCGGCGATCTTGCCCGAGGGGAAGCCGTTCAGCGATGCCTCGCTCACGCTCTTCCCGCCGTAGTCGTGCTCGCCCGAGAAGGCCACGATCGCCTGGTACGGGCTCTTGCGTTCCTGTAGGTAGTCGCGGATGGCGTGGAAGTACTGGATCGCACGTGCGATGCCGTTGGTGACGACCATCGCCCGCGCCTTGCCGTCGATCTTGTGCTGGGCCACCACCTGCTCGTGGAAGTGGTCGACCATGATCTCGGCCTTGAGGCGGATCGCGTGCTCGTGCCCCTCGACGTAGCGCCGGAGCTTCTTGCGGGCCTTCCTGACGTCGAACTCGGGGTCGCCCTCCACCGTCTTGGCGAGCTTGTAATAGCTGTTGACCGGCGTGTAGTGCTTGAGCACGTCCAGGATGAAGCCCTCCTGGATCGCCTGCTTCATGCTGTAGTTGTGGAACGGGAGATGCCGGACGGTTCCATCGCCCTGTGGGTCCGGTTCCCCGAAGATCTCCAGCGTCTTGTTCTTCGGCGTGGCCGTGAAGGCATAGTAGCTGGCGTTGGAGAGAAGCTTGCGCGACTCCATGAGGCGCCTGAGCCTCTCGTCGTACGCCTCGTCCTCGCCTGCCTCGTCCGACTCGCCGAGCACAGCCGAGACCGCCGAACTGGTCTTGCCCCCCTGGCTCGAGTGCGCCTCGTCGATGATCATCGCGAAGGTGCCCCCGCGATGCGCGTTGCTGATCTCCTCACGAATGAAGGGGAACTTCTGGATCGTCGAGATGATGATCTTCTTGCCCTGCGTGATGAACCGCCGCAGGTCGCCCGAATGCTCGGCGTGCCCCACGGTCGACCCCACCTGGGCGTATTGCCGGATCGTGTCGCGGATCTGCTTGTCCAGGATGCGGCGGTCGGTGACGACGATGATCGAGTCGAAGACGGGCGTGCCGTCCCTCTCCAGCGGAATCAGCTGATGGGCCAGCCAAGCGATCGAGAAGCTCTTGCCGCTGCCCGCCGAGTGCTGGATCAGATAGCGCTTGCCCGCCCCGTGCTTGCTGGCGTCGGCCAGGAGTCGGCGCACCACCTCGAGTTGCTGGTACCGGGGCCAGATCTGGACTTTCTTCGTCTTCCCCGTCTTCGCGTTCTTCGACGCCAACACCTGGGCGTAGTTTTCCAGAATGTTGGACAGGCTCTCCCGGGTGAGGACTTCGCGCCACAGATACTCCGACCGGAGGCCGTCCGGGTTGGGCGGATTGCCGGCCCCGCCCTGCCAGCCGCGGTTGAAGGGCAGGAACCACGAAGCCTTTCCCTCAAGGTGGGTGCAGAAGTGGATCTCGTTCTCGTCGACCGCGAAGTGCGCCACGCAGCGGCCGAACTGAAAGAGCTTCTCGCGCGAGCTCCGGTCCCGCTTGTACTGCCAGATGGCGTCGTTCACCGTCTGCTTGGTGAGGCGGTTCTTGAGCTCGAAGGTGAAGACGGGGAGGCCGTTGATGAACAGCCCAATGTCCAGCGAGCGCTGAGTCTGGTCACGGCTGTAGCGCAGCTGCCGCGTGACGGTGAAGCGGTTGTGCCTGAAGCGACGCCGGGCCTTCTCGTTCTGGGCCGAGGGCGTGCCGTAGAAGAGGTCGAGGTCGTGGGGGCCGTGCTTGATGCCGTTGCGGAGGACATCGATCGTCCCGCGCTTCGAGATCTCGCCTTGCAGGCGGGCGAGGAACTTGCGACGGGTGGGGCAGTCCTCGTCGAGTCGGAGTGCAGGGGCGGCGTTGGGCTGGGTGGCGTGGAGGAAGGTGCCCAGCTGGACGAGGTCGACGCAGTACTCGCGGTTGTAGTCGTGATAGTTGCCGGGGGACCAGCCGACGCCGCCGTATCCGGGGGGTGGCTCGCCTACGGTCCGGCCCGATGGGGGATCGCAGGGATCTCCGGTCAGCGCCTTGCAGATCAGGCGTTCGAGGCCGCGTTCGGTGAGGTCGGTGGTCATGGGTGGGACTGTAGGATTGCGGGCTCAGGTTCCGCAATCGGCTCCGCTGATTCCTTCAGGGTGCCTTCGGCAGTGAGGGGGTCGATGTCAGGGAGGGCGGCCGCCGCCTCGCGGACATCGAGCTTGCCGGTAACGGCATCGGCGATCAGGCGGGTGCGGCACTCTTTCAACAGGTCGATCAGCTGGGTGCCGACGGCCAATGTTCTCTCACAATCTCGTAGGGGCACTTGAATGTGCTCCAGAATCGCCCGCTGCTCGTGTATGGGCGGACAAATGATCCTTAACTGAGGTAACTTGCTCGCCTTGATGCCCAACGCTGTTGAGCCCGTTCCCCTACACAGCAGTTGGTTTTGGAAGTAGGTGTCTAGGACAGAATGCAGTCCGAACTCCGGCAAGAACACGCTCTGATCTAACCTGAAACGAATCACCCGTTGGGCAAGCGCAATATCCTCACGATCTACGAGTGCAGCAAATCCGAGGGGTGCTTCAGTCGTGATCAATAGATCGCCGACGCGGGGCAGTCCGCGCCGCATGATACTGCTGTATTCCTCCTGGGCGACGAACTCCCTCGAGGTAGCGTAGTCGATCCATCCTTGTCGTATATTCTTCGCAGTTACAAGGAAGACCCCGGAATCCGTCTTTTTGGGTGTGGCACCACGATAGTCTGATATCTCAACGCAGCTGCGGGTGAACGTTCGCACCTCCCAATGCCTTGGCACCTCCCCCAGCCACTCCACACCGGACTCCTTGTAGGCCGGATACGGCTGGCCGGTTCGGACATCGATCTGGCCCGTGACGGCCTGGTGGATGATCGCCTGCTTCTGCTCCTCCAGCAGCTCGATCAGCTTTTCTTTGGCGCGGATGTAGCGCCGGATTCGCCGGTCGGCGTGGTTGAGGAAGCGGACGATCGCGGCTTGTTGACGGCGAGGAGGAACCAGGAACGGGATCTCACGCATTCGTGGCGCCGACAGGTCCCACTGACCGACCCGGACCCCGTCGGAAGCTGCATTGAAGTAAGGTACATAAGCGCGCGACCTTATGGCGATGTGGAAGTAGTCGCTAGCCACTCTCTCTATCGCGTAAACGTGGTAGGCCGGGCTCACGATGCCGTCACAGGGAGACACCCCGTACGAGCCTTGCCATGCTTTCATCTTGTTGATTGCAAACTCACCGCGCCGAACTACCTTGTAGGGTGAGAGGTCATCTGGGATGAAGTTGTGGTTGCTGCTGAGGTCCGACACATCGCGAACTATCACACCCTTTTCCCGCACTACCGAGAGCAGGGGCAAATCTGGCCGGTTACGCTCGATTACCCCTCGCAATACGGCCCGCAACCGCCGCACCTCCCAGTGCTCCGGCACCTGCCCCGATCGGGGCACGACGGGATGCTCTAGTGCCTCGACGACGATTCGCTCGGCAGTCATTCCACGGCGCCTAGGATCTCAACGAGCAATCCTTCCGTCTCCCTCTCCACCGCCAGAATATCCGCCCGAATCTCCTCCAGCGGCCGCATCGGCTCCGGTTTGTAGAAGTACCGGTTGAAGCTGATCTCGTAGCCGATCTTCACGCTCTTCGGCACGTACCAAGCGTCCTGAGCGTAGGGAAGCACCTCACGCCGCAGAAACCCCTCGATTCCACCCTCTTCCTGTAGCGGGATCTGCTCCGAGTCGCGCAGCTCCGAATCGGGCTCGTACTCCACCACTCGGGATCCGGAATCACCGCCAACCTCGTATAGACCCCGAATCGGGTCGGCGACGGTGCCCTTTCGATGAACTTTCTTGACCACCGGTTCGGCTCGTGCGTCCCGCTTCGCCAGCGCAGTCTGGAGAAGCTTCTTCCGCTTGGCCGTGAACTTCACGCCCCTCTTGGACATGTCTGCCCTGACCACCTCCCGAAAGACATTGAAATCAAGATGAGGTCCGGGGCCGAGTGCCTCCGCTACCCGGTCAACGGCATTCGCGAGCGGTTTCTCCTTGGCATCAAAACAGGCTTCGAAGAACTCGTCGCATCGTTTCGGCGAGAGATCCACTGCAAGCCGCAGCGGCCGCTCCACGGTCACCTTCCAGAAACCGAAGACCTCGTTGTCGAAGATCTTGCTCTGTTCGCTTTCCTCGAATTCGAAGAACGTCTTACAGATCCTGGCGATGTCCTCCTCCCCGAGCTCGCAGTTCTTCTTCCCCAGGTTCTTCCGCAGGGGCTGGAACCACTTGGTGGCGTCGATCAGCTGCACTTTCCCCTTCCGATGCTCGGGCTTCCGGTTCGTGAGCACCCAGACATAGGTGGCGATGCCGGTGTTGTAGAACATGTTGAGCGGCAGAGCGACGATCGCCTCCAGCCAGTCGTTCTCGATGATCCAGCGGCGGATGTTGCTCTCGCCCTGCCCTGCCGAGCCGGTGAAGAGAGAGCTGCCGTTGTGGACCTCGGCGATGCGGCTTCCGAGCTTGGTCCCCTGCTTCATCTTGGAGAGCTTGTTGGCGAGGAAGAGCATCTGGCCATCGCTCGAACGGGTGACAAGCGAGTACTCGGGATCGCCCGCGTGCTCGATCACGAATCGGTGATCGTGCATGTCCTTCTTGCCGCCCATGCGCTGCAGGTCCGTCTTCCAGCTCTTCCCGTAGGGCGGGTTGGAGAGCATGAAGTCGAACTCGCGCGACGAGAAGGCGTCGTTGGAGAGGGTGGAATGCTCCGGGCCGCCCACGATGTTGTCGGCCGCCGCCCCTTCCCCCTTGAGCAGGAGATCGGCCTTGCAGATCGCGTAGGTCTCGCCGTTGATCTCCTGGCCGTAGAGGTGGGTGGACACCTGCTTGCCCCTCTCGGCCGCGAGCTGGTGCAGCACTTCCTCGCCCACCGTCAGCATGCCGCCGGTCCCGCAGGCGCCGTCGTAGAGCAGATAGGTGCCGGACTCGATTTCGTCGGCGATCGGAAGAAAGACCAGCTTCGCCATGAGCGTCACGGCGTCGCGCGGGGTGAAGTGCTCGCCCGCCTCCTCGTTGTTCTCCTCGTTGAAGCGCCGGATCAGTTCCTCGAAGACCGTGCCCATGCCGTGGTTGTCGAGCCCGGGGTGCCGGACCGTGCCGTCGGGGTTCATCACAGGCACCGGACTCAGGTTGACGTCGGGTGAGGTGAGCTTCTCGATCAGCGTGCCCAGGGCGTCGGCCCTGGAGAGCCGCGGGATCTGGTTGCGGAACTCGAAGTTGTCAAGGATGTCCTGCACGTTGGGCGAGAACCCGTCGAGGTAGTCCTCGAAGTCGGCCTTGAGCTGCTGCTGGCTGGCCCGCGCCTTCAGGTCGTGGAGGGTGAACTGCGAGGTGTTGTAGAACGCTTGGCCCGCCGCATCCCGCAGCGTTTCTTTCTGCTCGACGATCCCCTGCTTGTCGAGCCAGGCCTTCATGCGCAGGACAGCCTGCTTCGTGGGTTCCAGCACCGCGTCGAGTCGCCGCAGCACGGTCATCGGGAGGATGACGTCACGGTACTTGCCGCGGACGTAGACATCGCGGAGCACGTCGTCCGCGATGCCCCAGATGTAGTTGGCGATCCAGTTGAGGTTGGGGGTGGCGGTCGTCGTTGTGGTCATGTCTGCGTGGGGCGTGTTCCCAGTTCGTTCCGGTTCCATGTAGTCGCGGGCACAGTATACCATGAGCCCACGAGGCTCGCTTGAATCGCGGACCGTCACGGACCTCATCATCTTCGGAGACACCGGTTTGTTCGCCATTTCTGGGCATTTGTGGCGGACAAATCCGCCTTCCCCAGCTCCTTAATGCTCATCCCTCCCCGTCAGCACGTACTCGAATCGCGGCGGTTCGAGGCGCAAGGTCCGCGGGGCGATCAACCGCGCCGACGCTGCTTGCGGCCGCAGCCGGACGAACCGGGGAGGAGGGTGCCTCTAATTTGGTCGTTGCCCGCATTCGCGCATCATTTCATCTACGACGTCGCCGAGTGTCCTGCCATGATCGTTGAGGTTCGCGGCGAGCACGTCCCGTAGCAATTCCGTGGCCGTGCTGGACATGTACAATCGCGCCGTGTCCCACGCGACCAGCGCCTCTCCCATGGTGGCCTGCATAGGGTATGCAACCCTTGCTCCGTCATGGTCTGCCTTCCAACAGGCCCTGCCATGCCACACCAACAGAAACGGCATGACGCGACGGTATTCCCGTACCGCGTTTCCAAACGCCACTGGATCATCTCTCTGGATCGCGACTCGAGCGTCGGCCACAAGAGCAATAGCCTCGCTGTAGTGGTCACTGGCCCGCGCAAGGGCGCCGCGTTGGTTTCCGGGCGCGGGTATTTCCTGCGCCGAAAGCGATCCCGCACCCAGTCCAAGGATCGCCGTCAAGATCGCTGTTAGTTTCATGTGTCATCCTGGAGAGGTGGACCTGCCCCGCTTCCACGGACAATTGGTTTCTGTGGTTGATGGTGTCTGAAATGAGTTCTGTTGCCCCCTCAACTCGCGTCGTAGCTCTCCTGCAGCAGGGGCTTCGCCCGCTCGAAATCTTCCGGCGCCCGCATCGCCACCTCGAGGTCACCTGTCCCATAGTGTCCGATCCCCCGGACATCGCGGGTGAAATTGTCCGCCAGAGTCACCGTATCCGGGTCCACCTTCAAGTACATGAGGACCGTACCCTCCCTCGGCCGCACATCAACGCATGCAAAGTTCTTCAGCCTCTTGAAGGCGACGTAGCGCTTGAGCGTCTTTTCCTGTACGTCATCACCGAGCTCCAATATGTGGTCCCGGAGGGCCTGGTAGAGATCCAGAAGAGGACCGTCGATGGACGCCAGGACCTGCGAGAACGTTTTTTGAGCGCCTCCCTTCGGGGTAGATGACCCGGCTGCTGCGGTGCTCGAGGACGCCGGGGTCACGGCCGAGACCGCGTTGACCATCTCCAGCATCAACAGGCCCTCTCCGAATCGTCGATACCGGATCAACTCGATGTTGCGATTCATCTGCTTTACGGCGTGCTCGTCGTAGCGAGTAAAGCCGCCTGCGATGCACAGCACAGCCGGGGCGCGGACCAGTCGATCAGGTCGGCGTTCTCCTCGCCCAGCTTCCGAAGTACCAGGAGTTCGAATTCGGCACGGTGGTCCAGGAGCCAATCCATATAGAAGAGGCCCTGGTTGATGACGTTCTGGTTGGTGGATCGCTTGTACTCGATGATCGCCGGGCTGTTGTTCTCGTCGATCCCCAGCGTGTCGATCCGGCCTCCATGCTTGGGGCCGGTAACGTACTCGCTCCCGAGCAGGCGAATCCCGAGCATCGCCTCCAGATGCCGCTCGATCAGTTCATGGAGGGATTTCTCGACGGCCGAAGATCTTCCAGGAATCTCGGTCGCCGGATCCTTTGTCAGGTCGAACAGCTTGATGTCGGTTGTCATGCAAATCTCCCATGTTGCCGCCCAGGCCCCACTGCTGCGTCCTCTCGCTCACCCAGAAGGGCTCGCTCGCCGGCGCCGCGTCGCTGGCCACTCACCAACCCCTTCAAATCCCTCTCAATCTCCCTCCACTCCTGCTCCAGATCGATCGAGCAGACCCGGATCCGCCGCCCCATCAGCTCGAAGCGGTAGTCGAAATCGCCATCGACCGCCGCATACAGCAGCCACCCTTCCGGCTCGGGCTCACTCACAGGGGCCGCCGCAGCCCAGTTCGTCACGTAGGCGAAGATCTGGTAGAGGTGGCCCGACTTCGCTCGCTCGACCCCGAACCGCGTATCCAGCGGACTGGTGTAGAACTTGGTGTCGACGATGATCGTGCGTTCGGGCGACCGCAGCACGATGTCAGTCTGCATGCCCGGAAGATGCCGGAGGTCCGCCTCGGTTCCCTCCGCCCCGAACCAAGCCATCCTGGGCGCGCTCACCCTGTAGTCCGTCTCCCGTTCGCAGAACGTCTTCACGAACTGCTCAAAGAGCAGACCCATCTGGTGCTCGTCCTCGCGGAAGTCTCGGAACTCCGCCGTTCCTTCCTCTTCATTCACCAGGAGATTCTCGTGAATGATGCGGCAAAGGTGCAGGAGAAAGCTGTAGAACCGGTTGTTGCGGTGGATCCGGACGGTGCGGAACAGACTCGCGGTCAGACGAACATCGGAAACCGCGTCCAGTTTCCGGTACAGGCGTTCGGTCCGCCGTCTTTCGGCCGGATCCAAGGCGGCGACCAGAGTCAGACGGCGCAAGGTCGCCTTGAGGATTCGGTTCTGCGGCACATCGTAGCTCAATTCGTCGAAGGCGCAGTGCGTCTTGCCGTTCAGCAGCAAGTTCCGCTTTACCGTGGTCGCGAGATCTAGCTTGCCCTTGAGTCCCCGGATGTCCCCGTGGACGACGAGATAGTCCCGATCGAGCCCGCGGGAGACGAGCCGTGCGACGCCTTCGTTCAGAACCTTGGCGAACAGGTCTACCAGTCCCCCGAATTGCTCGGATCCGACATCGACCGTCTCCCCTTCCCTGACGTGGTCCCAGGCGTAGCAGAGGAGATAGTAGATGTTCCTGACCGGAATCTTCACGCCAGCAGCGCCCGGATCTCCCCGTCCACGTGATCGGGACGGTCGAACCAGTATTCCCGCAGCAGGGGTTCGATCTCCCGCCGGACGATCGCTTCATACCAGGCCTCGTCGAGTCCCTCCTCGTCCTCGCCCGGGCAAAAGAAACTATGCCCGATTTCGAAGCCGGGGCCGAGGTTCTTGCGATCGGCTCGAATCCTCTCGTTCAGAGCCGAGAATCGGGCCACGATCTTGTCGACGAGATCCTCGTCCACACCCAGGGCATTGAGGAAATTGCTGAACTGATCGGTTCCGAAGGCCGGTTGAAGGCGATTGAACGCGAATCGCCGTCGAAGCGCGTAGTCCACCATCGCTAGTGAACGGTCGGCCGTGTTCATCATGCCGATCAAGTAGAGATTCGGGGGAACGTGGAAGGGCTCGGCGTCGGGCGAATACGTCAGCGGAACGGCGTATTCGGGGCCCCGCTTGTCGGCCTCGATGAGCATCATCAGCTCGCCGAAGATCTTGCTGAGGTTGCCGCGATTCACCTCATCGATGATGAAGACGTAACGATCGTCGGGGTTGGCCGCCGCCTCGCGGCAGAACGAGAAAAACACCCCGCTGCGCAGCCCGAATCCCCCCTCTTCCTTCGGGCGATACCCCTGGATGAAGTCCTCGTACGCGTAGCTCTGGTGGAACTGGATCATCCGCACCCTCTCGGGGACCTTGTACCCGATCACCCGGTATGCCAGTCGCTTGGCAATGAAGGTCTTCCCGACGCCGGGAGGGCCTTCGAGGACGATGTTCTTCTTGCGTTCCAAGGCGTCGATGATGTGGTCGAAGTCCGCCTCGAAAAGGAAGAGGTCCTCCAGGGCTTCGGCGCGAGTGTACCGCGAGAGGACCGGCTTGGGCGGTGGAGGTGGAGGTGGATCAGTCCCTTCCATGAGCTGGAAGGCGAACATTAGCCACTGCTTGTAGCGACTGAAATCGGTGAGAGTCTTGGTGGTAACGGCACGCTCCTTCGGGAACCGCCAACGACCGGCCTGCTCCCACTTGACACGACGTGTCTGGCGGAATTCGGGACGGCTCTCGTCGAACTCGTAGTCGGATTCGATGACCCCGTGACCCAAGAGCAACGTGCGTCCCTGCTTGACCACGACATGGTCTCCGGGTTGCATCTCGCGGGCGAACTGATAGCACGCCAGGGAGCCCATCAGCGGATTGGCCGCTCCGTAGGCTTCCCGGATTTGTTCGTGAATGCTTGCCCTGCTGTCGTAATCTTGCAGATCTCCGAGTTCGTCCCACCCTATCGCGATGATCCCCTGGTCTTGGAACTCATCCCAGAATTTCGCGCCCGCTCCCGGTGCGAGCGCCCACACGCGAGCCTCCCCGAACTTCTCCTGATACCACTGCTCGGCCTCTTCCCGAGACGGAAGGCCATTGTCATCTCCTCCGGATTCCGGTCGCCAGACCTTCAGATAGGGTGGGTCGTGGAAATCGAAATCCGCAGCGGCACCTTTCTCTTGCAGCCTCTCCCGGATGACGAGGATCTGTCGATCGATGGCGATCCTGTCCTTGTAGTTGAACGCCGCCGGGTCCTCCCCGAATTCCTTCGCGAACGCCCGCACGATGATTCCCTTCTGGGACGCCGTGGCGAAGGGTTCGAAGTGGTCGGGGAAGAGCAGAAAGAGAAGAATGTGTCGTAGCTGCCGGGTCCCCGTCTCGTCCTGCTCCTTCAGCCACTCCGCGAGATTCCAAGGGTCCCCAAGCTGCGCCTCGCGTTGCGATGCCGACAGCCGCGTCCACGCCTCCATCAATCGGACAAAAAAGAGGAATTCCTTCCATCGCAGTGTGTGGAAGGCCGTGCCCGGGTGACCAACGCCGCTATTGAGGGCCTCTCCAAGCTCGAACGGAGCGTCGGGAAGCGACTCGCCCGACCATTCCCAGACCTGGCGGATCTGTTGGCGCTTCGTCCCGGGCTGCATCGATCCCGCTACGGGGTACAGGTACATCACCCACAACATCTCCGCCGCCAACTGCTTTGCGCTGCCGGGCGCCGGTGCCAGTTGGCTTTCCAGCTTCTCAAGGAAGTTTCCTTCTCCCTCGTCCGGGTTATCCGCGTAGTGGCGTACCAGGTATTCGACATTCTCCCAAGTCCAGAGTGGCTTCTCCGTGAACACGGATCCAGCGTCTCGAAGGCAGCGGTCCCGCCAGCGGGCAGCCGCGCGAAGAACAGGGTGGTCGGGCGATGGTTTGGGCATTGCGGTTGTGTTCTCCCCCGGGGCGGGTCAACTGATGGTGGTCGAACGCGTGCTTTGGTGTGTCCCCGGCTCTACCGAATCGGTAATCGACAGACCTACCGTTTCATCCCATCTTGGGTAGGGCAAGTACGATCACCGCATCGCCAATCGATAACGTATGCTACAAACCTGCGCAAGCGCATAGCGAGCCCGAAATGGTCTCACCCTCGATCTTCGGACAGCGGCTGCGCGAGGCGCGGACGCTCCGCGGCTGGACTCAGGAGCAACTGGCCGGCAAATCGGGCATCTCGGCGGCCGTAATCAGCCACTTCGAGACCGGAACGCGCCAGCGAGCGTCGGCGGCCAACCTGGTGAAGCTGGCGGAGGCTCTGTCGGTTTCGGTGGACTACCTGCTGGGCCGCACCGACCAGATGGAGCTCCACGACGACCGCGTCCACGCCACCTTCCGGCGCCTCTCAGACGCGTCGGCGGATACCATCGACCGAGCGGTGCGGGTGGTCGAAGCGTTGCTCGACCGGGACGACCCGAAGAAGGAATGAACGGGCGCGAGCGCGAGGTCCGCCAGTGCGCCACCGATCTGCTCACCCACCTGCGCGTCGCCGGCCCCCCGGTCGACCCCGTTCGGATTGCCCGCCGGCAGGGTCTCGTCGTCGAGGAAAGGCCGCTCCCCTCCGGGGTCTACGGAGCGCTCTGGAAGAAGGGCAACCGGTTCGGCATCTTCGTGTCGGACGCCTGCCCGACGGTCGGGCACCGGCGCTTCTCCGTCGCGCACGAGCTCGGGCACTATCATGTGGACGGCCACGTGGACGCCATGTTCGCGGGCGCTACCGAGATGGTCGAGTCGGCGGGCGGGTTCCATCCGGGCCGCAAGAGCCCGCTGGAACGCGAGGCGGACTGGTTCGCCTCCGAACTCCTGGTGCCCAAGCAGCAGGTGTCGCGGATCGAGGGGCAGCCCGCATCCATCCGGATCCTCGAGTCGCTCGCGGAGGAATTCCAGACCTCGCTCACCATGATGGCCATCCGCTACGCCGAGCTGACCGACCGGGCGACCGCTTCGATCCTCTCCCGCGATGGCCACGTGGAATGGATGTTCTGCTCACGCCGGCTCGGCGAGCACGACTGGTCCCGCACGCTGCGGAAGCGCGATCCCATCCCGCCGGACACCGCAACCCTGAGCCTCGCCCGGGACCTCCCGCAGTTGTCTGGAGGAGAGACGCATTCCACCACCGGTCTGGCCTGCGACTGGTTTGACAGCGCGCCCCCGCGTCTCGAAGTCGAGGAAGATGCGATCGAGATGGGGCGCTACGGGCGGGTGCTGACGCTGCTGGTGGTCCGGGGGCTACCGGCCGCGGATGCCTGAGCCTCGAATGACCTCGGACGACTTCTTGCGCCGGGTGAGCGGAATCCAGCCCTGGAAAAGGCGCAACGAAAGGGCGCCCCATAAGCCGCTGATGCTCCTCCTCGCTCTGGGACGCTTCTCCAGAGGGGGGGGAGCGGCTGGTTTCTTTCCGCGAGGTCGAGAGACGCTTCGGTGACTTGTGGCGCAGATTTGGCCCGCCAAGGTCTGGGCGAGCGTACTATCCCTTCGGCAGGCTGGCCAGGAGGGGTGGGCTGTGGGACATCCCGAAACGATCAATCCTGCGTTCGTGGAACAAGGAAGATTTGTCTCCGGCGGAGCTGCGGGATCAAGACATTGAAGGGGGCTTCCCTGGGGAGGTATTCGCTCTGCTCAAATCGGATCCGGAGCTCGCGCTCGAAGCCGCCCAACTCATCCTGGATGGGCACTTCCCAAACTCCCTTCACGAGGAGATCCTGGAAGCCGTCGGCTTCTCTTCAGACTCGACCGTGCGAGAATTCCCGACCCTCGTTCGCGAGCCTGCTGAGAGGCGAAGGATGATCATCTTCCGCCGCCCCCGCCGCCTGCGCTTCCGCCGGGAAGTGCTTCGGGCGTACGACGAGCGCTGCGCGGTCTGCGAATTCGACTTACGCATGAACGAAGAATTACTCGGCCTCGAGGCCGCTCACATCCAGTGGCATTCCCACAAGGGGCCCGACGACGTATCCAACGGCTTGGCCCTTTGCCTACTGCATCACCGGCGCTGGATCGGGGTGCCGTCGGCCTGGAGGCCAATGGCGACGGTTTCCGCGTGCTGGTCTCCAGTCAGGTCCGATGGAAGAGCCCGGCGGCGAGCCGACTCGTCGACTTCTCCGGCAAGTTCATCCGCCCTCCCCGAGACAGGCACGATTGGCCCCACCCCGCACGTGTCCGCTGGCACAACACCCAAGTGTTTCGCAACTGAAGCAGTTGACGAGGTCGTGCGAGGTTGAGGTTTGAGGCGAACACCTGCCCTGTACATCCCGAATCGGGATAGCTAGCTTTGGCCTCATGCGGATCATCGCAAAGAGGACGTTGCGCGTCTATTGGGAGCGAGAGGTCCGGGCAGAACAACCGCTCAAGGCGTGGTACGCAATCGCCCGGAAGGCCGACTGGTCGTCTCCGGCAGACGTCAAGGCGACATACGGAAGCGCGAGCATCATCGCTGGAGATCGGATAGTGTTCAACATCGGCGGCAACAGGTATCGATTGATCATCCGGTTCGACTACCCGCGCCGGATCGGCTTCGTGCGATTTGTGGGAACCCACGCGGAATACGACAGGATCGAAGCATCCCAGGTGTAGGAGTCCAATATGACGATCAAGCCCATCAGAAGCGAAGCCGACTACGACGAAGCACTGGGCGAAATC
The DNA here is from genome assembly GCA_965237885.1 of Longimicrobiales bacterium. GTDB lineage: Bacteria > Gemmatimonadota > Gemmatimonadetes > Longimicrobiales > Gaopeijiaceae > BD2-11. Next base: position 3,971,074 of record CBDEGN010000002.1, read on the forward strand.
GACCGCCTCATGGGAGCCGCTCCGGGTACGCCGGAGTCCGACAAGTTGGAGATCCTGGTGACCCTCGTCGAACGGTACGAATCGGAGCACTGGGCCATCGGGGCTCCGGATCCGATTTCGGCGATCCATCACGTCATGGAGGCGCGTGGACTGCGGCAGAAGGACTTCGCCGCGCTGATCGGCTCGCAGTCACACGCCTCGGAAGTTCTTCGCCGGCGCCGTCCCCTTTCCGTGGCCATGATTCGGGTGCTGGCAGCGGAATGGAGCCTTCCGGCTGACGTCCTGGTGCGCGAGTACGAGATTGCGACGGTTTGAGGGCTGACCTCCACCAGCCAGACGGTGCGGGTGATCGAGGCACTGCTCGACCGGGACGACCCTAAGAAGAAATGAACCGGCGCGAGCGCGAGGTCCGCCAGTGCGCCACCGACCTGCTCACCCACCTGCGCGTCGCCGGCCCCCCGGTCGACCCCGTCCGGATCGCCCGCCGGCAGGGTCTCGTCGTCGAGGAAAGGCCGCTCCCCTCCGGGGTCTACGGAGCGCTCTGGAAGAAGGGAAACCGGTTCGGCATCTTCGTGTCCGACGCCTGCCCGACGGCCGGGCACCGGCGCTTCTCCGTCGCGCACGAGCTCGGGCACTATCATGTGGACGGCCACGTGGACGCCATGTTCGCGGGCGCCACCGGGATGGTCGAGTCGGCGGGCGGGTTCCATCGTAACCGCAAGAGCCGGCTGGAGCGCGAGGCGGACTGGTTCGCCTCCGAACTCCTGGTGCCCGCGGAGCAACTGGTGTCGCGGATCGAGGGGCAACCCGCATCCATCCGCACCCTCGAGTCGCTCGCGGAGGCATTCCAGACCTCGCTCACCATGATGGCCATCCGCTACGCCGAGCTGACGGAGCGGGCCACGGCTTCGATTCTCTCCCGCGACGGCCGGGTGGAATGGGTCTTCTGCTCACGGCGGCTCGGTGCGCATGACTGGTCCCGCACGCTGCGGAAGCGCGATCCCGTTCCGCCGAGCACCGCAACCCTGAGCCTCGCCCGCGACCTCCCGGAGCTCCCTGGAGGTGAGACGCGGTCCGCCGCCGGGCTGGCCCGCGAGTGGTTCGACGGCGCTCCCCCGCACCTCGAAGTGAAGGAAGATGCCATCGAGATGGGCAGCTATGGGCGGGTCCTGACGTTGCTGGTGATCCGGGGATTGCGGGAAGCAAGCCACGGATAGCGATATGGGCGTGGAAGGCATCGAATACGGCCGGGAACGCGAGCGCCTTGAGCAGTTGCTCCGGTCCGTTGACCGTCCCGGAGACTACTGCGTCGGCGGACGGCTCTACACGCCCATGCCGCGGGTCATCGTGGACGGTGCCGGGGAACTGTCCTTTCCGATGCCCGAGGCGCAGATCGAAGCGCTGATCAGGGCGGCGGAGCGCGCCCCCTACGGCAAGGGAACCGAGACCCTCGTGGACACCTCGACGGCCTCCGCCTCAACCTCCACCACAAGCCTGGCGAGTTCGAGCCTGGATCGCCTCCCGGTTCACTCGCGATCACCCCACACACCCGCCTCGCCCTGCGTGGAGCCGCACTCGTCTACGGAGCGCTCTGGAAGAAGGGAAATCGGTTCGGCATCATCGTGTCCGACGCCTGCCCGACTCCCGGGCACCGGCGGTTCTCTCTCGCTCCCCGGCATGTGATTGGGGTCGGCGGAAATCAGTCCCATCCAGCCATTCGCTCGCCCCCCGTTCGACGCCATCGTTCTCCGGCGACCATCGAAGGACCAACGGCCGGTCCGCGCTAGACCGACCCGCCGTCTCTTTCCCGTCTTGAGCTTGAGGAACGCCGGATGATGCCCGGAAAACGCAAGCGGCCTAGGAGACCGAAGCACGACGCGTCCTACAAGAGCTTCCTCGCCAGCAGGCGCACCGTGGCGGACACTCTGCGCAGCGTCTTCCGGGATCTCGCCCTTGGCCTCGACTTCTCCACTCTCGAACGGCTCCCGGCCAGCTTCGTCACCGAGCACCTGGGCCAGCGCCACGCCGACATGCTGTGGAGGATCCGCACCGCCGACGAAACGTGGCTCTATCTGCTGGTCCTGCTCGAGTTCCAGTCCACCATCGACCGTCGCATGGCCCTGCGAATGTTGGACTACACGGTCCGAGTGTGGTGGTGGCGCAGCGGTTCGGTTCGGCGGGACGCGACTTGGAAGGCAAGCTCAGGAAAGAGGGGGAAGGAAAGATGACGACGTTGATCGAGCGGGCGCGGAAGTGGGGCGAGCAGCGGGATCGGCAGTGGCTGGAGAAGGGGATCGAGCAGGGCCGGCGCGAGGGCGTCGAGCAGGGCCGGATTGAGGGGGAACGGGAGTTGGTGTACCGGCTCGTCACCCGAAGGTTCGGCCCGAACCACCGCCACGCAGCTTGTCCCGGTCCTCGATACGCTTGCCGACCCGGAGCGCGTTGCAGCCGTCGCCGACGCAGTCCTGGAATGTGAGACGACTGAGCAGTTCATGGTGCGGGCAAGGGAGGCAGCGGGGATGCCGTGAAGTGCCTGACGTAATGCTAAGCCCTTCTGCCTCCAGGCTCTTTCCTGTGGCGCCGCGCCCCGATACTCCCGCAGCGCTCGGCTGACGCGGAGATTCCGGATGGGGTGCCGGAACATGTCGTGCAGACGGTCACCGAAAACGCACGCAGCGCCCTCACCCCCGCAACAGCTCCAGCAGCTCCACCGTGTTCAGCCGCGCAGGCGCATCCGTCCCTTCCAGCAAGCGGTCCGCGAGATCCCGCTTGCGCCGGTGAAGCTCGACGATCTGTTCCTCGATGGTTCCCTTTGTCACCAGCCGGTACACGGTGACCGGGCGCGTCTGACCGATCCGGTGGGCGCGGTCGGACGCCTGGTCCTCCGCGGCCGGGTTCCACCAGGGATCCATGTGAATCACGTAGTCCGCCGCCGTCAGGTTGAGTCCGACGCCGCCAGCCTTGAGCGAGATGAGAAAGGCGTCGCCCTGGCCAGCCTGGAAGGCGGCAATCCGCTCGGCCCGCGCCTTCGCCGGCGTGGCGCCGTCGAGGTATTGGTACTGGATTCCAGACTGGACAAGGTGCTCTTCGATCAGCCTGAGGTGGCGGACGAACTGGGAGAAGACGAGAACCTTGTGCCGGCCCTGGCGCAACTCGTCGAGTGTCGTCGCGAACGTTTTCATCTTGGAACTCGGCGGACCCCCGGGATGCACCAGGCGCGAGTTGCAGCACGCGAGCCGCAGCCTCGTCAGGTGGGCCAGCACCTGCAGACGGTGCCCGCCGGATTCCGACTCCCCGGTCGCGAGAGCATCCAGGTCCTCCATCGCCCGCTGCCGCAGCGCCTCGTAGAGGGCCGCCTCTTCGGGCGACATCTCCACATGAAGCGTGACCTCGGTGCGCGGCGGAAGATCGTCGAGCACGTCGGCCTTGAGCCGGCGCAGTACAAATGGTGCGATCAGGCGGCGGAGCCGCGTTCGGGCAGCGGGATCGCCGTCGCGCTCGATGGGAAGGGCGAAGTTCTCGCGAAAGCGCTTCAGCGAGCCCAGCATCCCCGGATTGATGAAGCTGAAGAGCGAATAGAGGTCCAGCACGTTGTTCTGGATCGGCGTGCCCGTCGTCACGAGCCGGAACCTGGCGCCGAGCCTGCGGGCGGCGCGGGCGCGCTTGGTGGCCGGATTCTTGATCGCCTGGGCCTCGTCGAGGACGACGGTGCTCCAGTCCACCGCGGCCAGGGCGTCGACATCGTTGTGAAGCAGCCCGTATGTCGTGACCACGACGTGGAAGGGGCCCAGATCCTGCAGCCGTCCCGCCCGCGACGCCGCCGGTCCGGTATACGCCCTGACGTTCAGGGTCGGCGCGAAGCGGCGCGCTTCGTCGAGCCAGTTGGCGACGACCGAGGTGGGGGCCACCACCAGAGCCGGCCCGTCCGGTGCACGATCCAATAGCGCCGCAAGAGTCTGCACCGTCTTGCCAAGACCCATGTCGTCGGCCAGGCAGGCCCCGGCGCCCCAGCGGCTGAGGCGGGCGAGCCAGCGGAAGCCCTCTTCCTGATAGGGGCGCAGTTCAGCCTGCAGGGTACCCGGCGTCCGGGGCTCGAGGACCTGGGCTTCGCGCAACTTCCGGCGCTGGGTCCGCCATCCCTCGTCCGCTGTGAGCTGTGTGCCGTCAAGGAAGTCGCGCATGGTCAGGGCGGCCAGCCCGTGGAGGCGGATCCGCTTCTTGCCGCTGGGCGCGGACACGCTGCGCAGATCCGCCAGCTGGCGACGGAAGGCGGCCGTCAGCGAGACGAAGGCTCCCTCGCCGATCGGGATGAACCGCGATGACGGGCTCTGGTCGATCAGCTCGAAGAGGGCCCGCAGGTCCAGGGCATGGTCCTCGTCGACAGCAAGCGACCCTGAAGCGCTGAACCAGTTCGCCGCGGACTTCACGGACAGCCGGAGCGAGTGGGCGTCGGCGCGGGCCACGACCCTGAACGGCTGGCCCTTCGGCCACAGGCAGCGGGCGTTGGCGGCGCCCAGCTGGTCCACCAGCTCCAGGCAGTCACCCGGATCGGGCACCGTCAGCGACGAGTCCGGTTCCAGCGCCGACAGCATGGGGCAGGCCATCATCAGCTCCCGCACGGCCCGCGTTTCGGCATCGAGATCGCGCCGTGCCTGTACCGCCTCGCGGCCCAATGTGGCGAACGCGGTGGTGCCACCGATGCCCGGCTGGAAGTATATGCCCGAGTCCGGCACGGGTTGGACCAGCAGCGCCACGGTCAACCCCGGACCGCTCGGCTCCAGCCGCACCCAGGGGCGCGGGTCCGCTTCGGCCTGCCTGGCCGACCGCACTCCTTCCCTGATCGTGCCCTGCACCCGAATCTCCCCGGCCAGTGCCGAGACCGCATCCACCAGGCGTTCCCTTGCCTCGACCGGCATCTCGATGCCCCGGCGCGGGATGGCGGAGCAAAGCTTCTTGTGGCCCAAAGTGAAGCGGGTCACTTCACAGCGCACATCGCTCGCCATGAGAATGTTGCAGGTGTCGGTGGTCGCGTCGTCGACATGGGGGTGGACGCGCGCCGTGAGAACGCCATCGCGCTCTCGCAGCAGCAATTCCGGCTCGCGGCGAACGACCTCAACCGGGTCGCCGTCCGCGTTGAAGACGTAGGGGTGCCCTGCCAGCGCGCAGATCCCCGCGGCGGCAAGGTAGTAGGTCGGGAGGTCGTTCCAGCGGCTGGTGTTGTGGACGATTTCTCCCGCGGCCGCCCGGTCCTGGTCAATGAGGAAGTCCATCCTTGCGGCCTGCGATTGAAGCCTCTTCAGCGCAACCGGGCGGCCCTTGCTCCACCTGCCGTTCTTGAACGCGCGCTGCTCCTTGGGGGAAGCTTCGAGGCTCCCGTGCTCGTCCACCTCGAGCACCCACGCCAGCCGCCGCTGCGGACCGACCGCCGCCTTGCCGGGTCCGGGCGGCCCCTTCCTCCTGGTCTCGTACGCGATTTGCTCGACGCCGCGGAGGAAGTATTCCCACTCCGGCATCGGTGTGACCAGGGACGCCAGCGTGGTCGTGCCCAGTTCCCGATGAATCAGCGCGGCGGCTTCGGTCACCGCGACGGGTTCGCCGCGGACGGCCAGACCCAACACCTTCGAGAGTTCCAGTTCCGGCCGGCCGGTCACGGCCCGCCACCAGCGCCCGCTGACCTCCAGACACTCGGCGGCCAGCCACTTGTATCCACTGCTCGCCGCCTTCCGGGCGAAATCGCACAGGGCGACGAAGCGGCCGTCGCCCGCATGATCCTTGAAGTCATGCATCCAGCACTTGGCCAATCCTTCGAACAGCCGGTCGATGGACGGGTTGCCAGGGCGGCGGCTCCAGAACAAACCGCCCCCCTTGCGGACGCGGTCGGCCATCGAGACCAGGCTGAGCAGGGAGGGATCGGTGTCGACCTTCTCGCCCACGTACAGCAGATGGTCCGCTTTCGCCGCGTTCTTCGGCGTGTGGTCCCTCACCAGGGACAGAAGGGACAGCGTGAACGCGCCGGACACGGGAAAGACGTTGCGCTTGCGGGTGCCGGCCTTCTCGGCGGCGATGGCCTCGTCGATGTACTTGACGGCCTCGGCGTCGTTGCCCCGCAGCGTGGCCAGCAGTGCGCGGGTCGCCGCCAAACCCGCGCGCGCGGGTTTGCTCTCGCGCAAGTCGGCCGGAAGTTCCGCGAACACCGCCAGCGCAGCGTCGGACGCCCCCCGCAGGACGTGGATGAACGCGACTTCGGCCGCGTGCCTTGACCGGTCGGCGCGGCTCTCGCCGTAGGCTTCCAGAATCGGTTCGGGCGGAGCCGCCGTTAGCACGGCTTCGGCGAAGCACGCGGAAAATGCCTGCTCCGCGTATTTCTCCGGAAGCCGGGGCAGGAGGTTCGCAACACCCGGCCGGGCGAGCCAGCGCCACTCGTCTCCGTCGATGTCGCCCAGTTCCCGGCCAATCCGGTCGAAGCGGCCGGCGACCGTGTGGCAGCGCAGCCTCATTTCGCTGTCCGCGTGATCCGTCCTGGCCCAGTACGGCGGAAACTCGCGGCGAAAAGCGCTCTCGATGCCCTCGAGTCTTCGTTCCCGGAAGGCTTGCGCCGTCAACCACGGGGCCCAGTCCCCGGACGCGATCAGCTTGCCCCGGCGTCCGGTCTCGCAAATGACCCCCGCCGCGATGCCGGGCTCAAAGGAAGCCTTGTGTACCCGGTTGTGGACGATCGTCCGGCCCCCGTGCCTGAACTTCGTGCGCCTGAGCACCTTCCCCAGTTGCGTGCGCGTGAGGGCGTGCGGATACACGACCCCGCAGGCCATGGCGACCAGGCGCGCCACCGGGGTCAGCGAGTGATACGGAGCGAAGAAGTCTTCCATGGGATTCAAACTGTGCATCCGGCGGGGAAATGGATCAAGTCACCGTTCGTTCTGCCCATCGTGGTCTACAACGGCGACATGACAACGTTGATCGAGCGGTCGCGCAAATGGGGCGAGGAATTGAATCGGCAGTGGCCGATCCTGAGCGCATTGCAGCCGTCGCCGAAGCCGTCTTGGAATGTGAGACGGCCGAACAGTTCATCGTACGGGCGAGGAAGGCAGCGGGAATTCCGCGAAATCCCTGACGTAACGTTAGGCAACCGGCACCATGCCCCGTAGCCCCGCCGGCATATCGCGTCGCCCGTGCAGGACACGCCAGACATCGATAAGATCGCTCGTCGTCATGTAGAAGATGAGGTGCGGATACGCCTTGAGCGGCCAGGAGCGCAGGCCCGGCAGGTTCGACTCATGCCCGTAGCTGGGAGATCCCGATTCCGGGTTGCCGGCGATGTGCCGGAAAGCCCCTTCGAGCGCGTCGATGAAGCCGAGCGCGACTTCCGCTCCAGCCTCTTCCAGATATCGGGCTACCGTCTCGTCCACGTCTCGCCGGGCTGACGCCCGCAGGACCACGGACCCTGGCGTCATTTCTTCGAGTGGCGGCGAACTCCAGCGCGCAATGTCTCGAAGTAAGTGGTGTCGGCCATGACCGAAGGCGGAGACTCCGCACCTTCAAGCAGGAGGCTGCGAAGGTGATGGCGATCTCGATCGTAGCGGATCAGTTCCCGGATGTAGGCGCTGCAGCTGCCGTATCCGCGGCCCGCCACCTGCTCGTCAACGAATGTCTTGAGCGGGGCAGGCAGTGAAATGTTCATGGTACTCATGTGCGAAGGATGGCCTTGTTGGCAAAATTTGGCAACCCAGGGCACTGGAACATCGCGGCGGCTCCCGACCCGATTTCTGTGGTTCATCACGTCATGGAGGCCAAGTCCGAATCCCTGGTTGGACGCGAGGTCCACCGCGTTAGTAGGTTCGTCAGCCTCAGTATCCCTTCGGAGGCCCGCAAGCGCAGGCTACCCGGATCGACAAGGCAGGAACCCCGAGCCATGCCGCCAGACGCAGTCACCTGCCAACTGAGAATTGCCCTTACAGGCACGAGGCCTCCGATCTGGCGTCGCCTTCTCGTGCCTCCGTCGATGACCCTTGACCTCCTGCACGATGTGCTCCAGATCGTCATGGGATGGGAGGACTGTCATCTGCACATGTTCGTCAAGGGCCGACAGCGCTTCAGCACTCCGGACCCGTGGGGCGGGGACTGGATGCCGATGGGGATGCCCCGGGAACTCGACGAGAGGACATACCGGGTCGACCAGCTCCTGAAGAAGGAGAAAGACTGGATCGCCTACGAATATGACTTCGGCGACAGCTGGAATCACCGGGTTACGCTCCAGAAGGTTCTGCTACGCGACCCGCGGTTACGCCTGCCGGCGTGCATCAGCGGCAAGCGCCAGTGTCCGCCGGAGGATTGCGGCGGCCTCCCGGGCTTCTACCGCATGCTGGACGCCCTGGAAGATCCGGATGACGAGGAACACCACGAACTGAAGGACTGGGTCGGCGGAAGCTTCGATCCGGAGGAGTTCAGCGTTGAAACCGTCAACCAGCAGCTCCGGCAGAGGTTTCGCTGACTTGAGGAGGCGACGCGGAGCCTGGCACTGCCGCGGCATCGGTATCTTCTCATCGAGTTGCAGGCGCTCGATCCCTCGCTGTTGCCGCCCGAGAACGTGCTGTCGATGATCGCGAGGCTCGAACAGGCCCGGTCACCGAAGGAGGTGGACGAGCTTGTGGCTCCGCTGGCGTACTGGCTTGAACAAGCCGGGGATGCCCTGACAACCCTCACGTAACGTCAGAGTGCCTGCGGCGTGAATCACGGCAAGGAATCGTCTAAGTATAACTAGGACTGCACGATCTGCCTTTCTTGCCGTTGGACCGTATCTGATCCCATCGCGTTGAAATAGCCGGAAACTCGGGCTCGACTGGCGGGAATCCCAAGTTTCGTCGCCACGTAGGAAACTGCCACCGTGCCCCCCGGCCCACGTTTCGTGTCCGGGCTCAAGAAAGTGTGCGCCTCGTCGATCACGATGAGGGAGTAGCCTTCGATGTCGGTGCTCAGCACGCTCGCGCCCGCCCTCTACCATCTAGCCGAACTGCTTGCCGCCCGGCCAGACTGTTCAGCCGAGTACGTCAACGCCTCATTACCCCTCATGGGGATCGGAAACACGCGAACCAGGCCGATGTCGACGTGCGTGTCGATTCCGCCGGAACCGGATCCTGGCACATGGGGAGCGCCCCGATTCGCGCGCCCGAGGCACCGAGTAGTCGGGACTGGCGCGCAGGCGTTTTCAAGCTTGGGGCGGAAGACTAGCGGGGCCCCAGACCGCCAGCTATGATGGGCGGCATGGCAGCATTGAGGGGGTTTCTCGCAACGTTCGCACCCATGACCCTCTTGGGTGTGCTTACCGTCATTGTCGGCGGATTGGCCTACCGATATCACGAGCGGGATCGGCTGCTGGAAAACATGCCGGTTCATTTGGGCCGGTGGTGTCGTGGCCCCGGTGAACGAACCGCATGTAGTGATCGTTCTTCAACCGAGAGACTGCTCGGAAATGGTCACGACGCTGGAACGATTTGCCCAGAGGCTGAGGGCGACCGGCATCAGCGTTCACGGATTGCTTTCCGTCAACCCCAACGACAGCGCCTTGGCGGATAGCCTGATATCGGGCCGCGTCGTGTCGTTCCGACTCGAAAGAACCCACGCCGCCGATCTGGCCGTGGTCTTTCGAACATTGGGAATTACCGCGACACCGGTGGTGGTGCTGGCGGATGGGCACGGTCGTGTTCGGTATCTGGCCCCGTTTGACTCAAGTTTGATCGGCGGTGAAGCCGACCGCATTATCGCTATTATGCGGCGACTCCGGTCCCCCTCTGGAGACCCGCCATGAGGTGCACCCTGTTGCTGCTCGTCCTACTTGGCACCGCATGCGCACGCGACTTCGTAACCGAATCGACTTCGCTTTGGCGCGCGCGGGACGTGGTTTCCGAACGCACGTTTCTTCCGGCGGCCTTCGATACCGTGTGGCGAATCGGCGGATCCGCCGACACAACATTTCTCAACCCGGTGAGACTGGACGCGGGACCCGAGGGAGTTACGGTCTGGGACGATGGGCGTCGAGCCATCATTCGGGTCTCCCCGGAAGGCAACGTGGCTTGGAGCTTCGGAAGGGATGGCGAGGGTCCCGGCGAGTTCCGCCTAGTTCGGACCATCGCCCATCTAGCGGGTGGTGGTGCGGCCGCTGTGGATAACATGACCATGAGACTCACCGTCGTCGATGCAATCGGCCAGATGACGGGCGTAGCGAGCATAGGTGGTGCCGTCAACCCGTTTTCCGTGGCGGGATTGCCGAATGGCGGTGTTGTCGTGTTTGTTGAGTCGCTGGGTGATCCACCCACGCCTTCGTTCCTGTTTTTTGATAAGACGGGAGCACCTGCGGGGTCATTGGATTTTCCGTGGGAACGATTCCACGACATTTCATTAATTGCGCGCCAAGGCAGAGTTCAGGGTACTGCAGACGGGTGGGTCTTTGGATTCACTGCCGGCAACGGCTGGTGGAGTTTCGAGGAGAATGGCGATGCGGAACGGTTTCCATATGCCGAACATACCGAGTTTCCCGCGATCCGTACTTATGTGGATGGGCGAGGGCGCCTGGTCCGCATGGAGCCGGTGGTGATGCCCTACGTGACGTCGGCGAGAAGTTTCGGTGCGCGAGGAGATACGCTTTTCGTTCACTTCAATGGCAGTTCGGCAAGTGCTCGGTTGCGGGCCTTGGATTTGTTTAGCGTGGGCGTGGGGAACTACCTTGGTACCGTGGTGCTGCCGTCCCGTGTTGTGGAAGTGGCCATCGGGCCTGACGTTATATATACTCTGCACTTCAATCCATATCCGGTTCTTACGGCACTCCGGTATGAATGAAGGAGCGATTTTAGCCGTTTCCTCAATTGCTATCACATCGACTAGGGAGGTGGTTTATGAAAACGTCGCCGCGACATGGCTGGCTGCAGTTGGTTAATTGGTTGTCTTGTAATTACTTTTTTTGCTGTCACTACGTCCCCGACCCCGCCACTGGCCGCGAGTACTTGCTCGGAGTGGGGGACATTTGACATTTGCGGTATGGGAACCAGGATTTGCGGGCTTGGCGTATGTATTGTGACATTGCGTACGGAAGAGAATCCATTTGAAACGGTGTGCACTCCATGCCCCCCTGACGAATCAGCCTCCGCCGACAAGTGTTGCATTGAAGTGCCCGAAGAGCCCATAGACTAGAAGCCACCAAACGGCCAGGAGCCCGGAGCGGCGCGCTCGAGCACCGGCAGAATGAAGGCTCCGGTCTTGCCGGTCCCGGTCTGCGCGATGCCCACGATGTCCCGGCCTTCCAGCTCCCGGGCCGAACCGCTTGGCGCTGCACCGGGGTCGGCACCTGCCAGCGCATCGCTTTCACGGCAGCAAGGGGTCTCGGGGGAAATCTTTTCCAATGCGGAGATGAGCCTGAGCGAGCGGGGGGTATCGAAAGCCGGAGAAGAGTGGGGCTGGTCCCGGGGCGGCTCTCCGCCGCCTTCGTGCGCTCAGCACCGCCCGGTCGGTACTGTGACGGGAACGGACTCTACCTCTACGTCCAGAAGACCGGAACGCGGAGTTGGATCCAGCGGCTCGTGATCCGGGGCCGCAAGCGCGAGCTCGGGCTCGGCAGCGTCGCCCTGGTCCCGCCCGCCGAGGCGCGCGAGAAGGCGTTGGCCAACCGGAAGCTCGCCCGCGACGGCGGCGACCCGCTGGCCGAGAAGCGCCGCTCCGCGGGCATTCCCACCTTCGCCGAAGCCGCCAAGCGGGTGTTGGAGCAGAAGCGCGCCGGTTGGCGCAGTACGGAGCATGTGAGGAGCTGGCTTCGCAGTCTGGAACTCCACGCCTTCCCGCGCATCGGGCGGGTGTCCGTCTCGGAGGTGACGAGCGCCGACGTGCTGGAGATCCTCACCCCCCTCTGGCACACCAAGGGTCCCACGGCCCGGCTCGTTCACATGCGGGTCCGCGCGGTGCTGGAATGGGCCATCGCCATGGAATGGCGGACGGACAACCCCTGCGACCGGCTCCTGCACCTGCTGGGTTACCAGCACGATGTCGTCCAGCATCATCAGGCCCTGCCTCACGGGGAGGTCGCGGCGGCCGTCGAGAAGCTGCGGGCGGCGGATCCGGGAAAGGTGGACACGCTCGCGTTCGAGTTCCTTGTCCTGACGGCGGCGCGGGGTGGAGAGGTGCGCGGGGCGGTGTGGAGCGAGATCGACCGGGTGCAGGCCGTATGGACGATTCCCGGAAGCCGGATGAAGACGGGGCGCCAGCACCGCGTCCCGCTGTGCGATCGCGCGCTTGAGATTCTCGATGACGCGCGGAAGCTGGGCGAGGACGCGAGTCCGGTCGTGTTCGCCGCGGAGCGCGGCAAGGCGCTGCGTCCCGAGAGGATGGGACGGCTGTTGAAGCGGCACGGGATCGAGGCGGTGCCGCACGGGTTCCGGTCGTCGTTCCGGGACTGGGCGGCCGAGAAGACGGACCATCCCCGGGAGGTCGTCGAGGCGGCGCTCGCGCATGTGGTCAAGAACAAGGTTGAGGCCGCGTACCGGCGCACCGACCTGTTCGAGCGGCGGCGTCGGCTCATGCACGATTGGGCGGAGTATCTGGCGGGGCGGAGAGCAGACACCGAGACCTGACCTTGACGTGCCTCCGGCTCCGCGACGGGCTCAGCGGCCGTTTCTGGGCATCCCGGGGGCATTTCGGGTAACCTACGGGCCGTAGGATCGCCTGAGAGCGACGATCGCCGGTCCCCGAGGGGTACGACGGGTAGGGCGGAATACGGGCCGCGCGCCAGAGAGCGTCGCGGTCGCAAAGGAGCGACGGGGTGCCCCGTCGGCCTCGCCGTCCGCGAGGCCGACGATCACGAGGGTGAGGAGCTTGCCCGCGACGGCCCGCCACCGCCCGTCTCAGGCGCCGCGCGGGAGCGTTTTCGCGGGCGGCCGCCGGGCCTGGCTTAGCCACGCTACGGTGGCTAAGCCAGCATACCCGGTGTCGTACACCGGGGCTGGCGAGGGGGAGGCACCGCCCCCCTTCGATCCCCCCTAAGGTCTGCGCGCCGCCGGAGCGCGCGGGCGGGGGCTCTGCCCCTCCTCCCCCGTGTCGGTCGGTCCGATGACTGAGCGGCGCACCGCCACCGTCACCGCCCACGTGTCGGCGGCCGAACTCGCCGACTGGCGGGCCAAGGCCGCGGCCGCCGGCGTCCCGCTATCGGCGCTGGTCCGGGCGGCCATGGCCCGCACGCGGACATGGACCGCCCCGGCGGCCGAGGTCGAGCGCGAGCGCACCAAGCAGGTCGCGCGAATCGGCAACAACCTCAACCAAGTCGCCCGGTGGGCGAGCATGCACATTCCCGTGCGGATCTGTTATGATCATTGAACTTACGGGTTCGGGTGGCGCTATCCCCGCCGATTGGTTCCCGCCGATTGGATCAGGTCCGAACTCGCCGCCGGTTCGCGAGCGCCTGCCTCAGCTGTCCCTCGTCCGCTCTCTGGTAGCACTGAAGGACCGTCTTGGCCGTTTTCCAGCCTCCGAGCTCGCAGAGGACCTTTAGCGGCTGGTCCATGAGATCGGAGGCGAATTTCCGCCTCAGCGAGTGCCAGCCTCGGCCCCGCTTCGGTTCCAGCGCCGCGAGCTTCTGGGCTCTCTGCCACCAGAAGCTCGGCAGCGACCGGCCCACGCACCGCGAGGCATCCGTCGGCGCGGGCAGCACCGGACCGTCCCCCCGGTCCCGGCGCTCATCGCTCGCGCCTCCTCCAAAGCGGCCAACGCCTCGTCGGTCACGGGCGTGGTGTGCTCGTAGCCCGTCTTCTCGTGCTTCGCGCGCCACCGCACCGCTTCGCCCTCGAAGTCGATGTCGGACCACTGGAGCTTGCGGATGGCTCCGATGCGGTGCCCGGTCTCGTGCGCGAGCACGAGGGCGACGTGGAATCGCCACCCGACCTGCCGGGAGACCCCGAGCAGCGCCCGGTACTCGTCCTCGGTGAGGACGACCCGGTTGGGGTTCTTCTCCCTGGGCTTCTTGAGACCCTTCAGCGGGTTCGAGTCGAGGAGGAGCTTCCCCTGCTCGTCGCGGGACCTCGCCGCCCAGTTGAGCACGGCCATCAGGAAGGTCAGGTCCCACGCGATCGTCCGGTTGGACACGGGCTTGCCCGAGATTCCGATCCTTCCCGCGCGCCGCTCCCGGATGAACCGGTCCCAGTCGCGCCGGGAGAGTGTGGACGGGTCGCGGTCCCTGCCGAAGAACTGGAGGAACATCCCGGTCGCGGTCCTATCGCTCTGCTGTGTCCCCTCGGCCTTGGTGGGCGTCACCTCTTCGCCGTAGATGTCAAAAAGCCTTCCCAGAGTGAGCGGCTCGGGCTCGGCTTCCGCCTTGCCCCCAATCTCGGGTCCGGCGAACCCGGCGGCGAATTCGTCCGCCTGCCGCTTCGCCCTCGCCCAATCGCGGTGACCCAGCGACCCGGGTGAGCCTGCGCCCGTTCTCGCGCCACTCAATCTGGAAGTAGCCGGTCTTCGGGTCGGGGAAGATCCTCACCCGGTTCCGGCCCCATTCGCCGGCGCCGTAGGAGCGCCGGCTTCGTTTCGTGCGTGCCATCATTCGATTCCTCTCGTGATGGACTGGGCGGAATAAATCGCAACCTTCAGGGACACAATAGGTTAGCGTACATCGCACTGAGTGCTGTATCACTTCAGATACCCGATTCTGTGCTGGAATCCATGCGACGACATCGGAAGTCGCCGGACGGTTTTCGTGCGATTCGAGCGAGCCATAGGGTCCGGGCCGCCGTCGCGACAGCGTGGGCGCTGGCTCGAAGCAGCGTCAGGTGCTCAAACCGTTGGGTTGGCTCTCCTTCCGTCCGGGGGTTGGGAAGGGGACTCGACCCCGGCGGGAGGGACGGGCGGAGTCCGTCCCGGAGGCCGGGGGGACCGGCGCCGAAGCGGTGGCAACGCCGACCACGCCGCCCGCCGGTCACGACGCGGACTCACCCGCGAAACCGACGGCCTCGACTGGCGGTGATCGGTGGTCGGCGGGAGAACATCCGGCGACTGGCCGCCTGGGGGACGAGCGGACCCCGCGGAAGTGGGCGAACTCCCTAACCGCGAACGCTGCCGGAGCGGGGGTTTTCCGGGGGGGATCGAAGGGGGGCGGAGCACCCCTCGCCAGAGCGCGAATGTTTTACATCGCGTAGGCTGGCTTACGCACCTTAAGAGCGTGAGCCAGCCCTCGGCGGAGCCGCCGAAACCGCCTCTCAGGTCGCCGCCCGGAACAGCGTCCACCGGGCCGTCGCCGGCAAGCTCCCCGGCCTCTTGGCCGCCAGCACTCAAGGACGGCGCGCCGACGTACCCCGGCGCTCCCGCCACCCGGTCGCATTTCGCCCTACCCGTACCCCTCCGGGACCGGAGATCGTCGATCTGGGGCGATCCTACGGCCCGTATCTACCCCGAAATGTGCGTGGACCGCCGGGAAAACGGCCTCCGAGCTCTTCGCGGAGGCGGCCGCCTATCGCTGCGTGACGTACTCGCTCCACGCCTGCATGACCTCGGCGCGGCGCTCCAGCAGGTCGGAGCGCTGATACGCCTGAACGACCTGGCTGCGCGGGACGTGGGCGAGGCAGGCTTCGGCGACCTCGGCAGGGACGCCCGACTCGGCCATCCACGACCGCGCGCTCGACCGGAACCCGTGAACCGTCGAGGCGACTCCGGCGCGGCGAAGCACGCGCCCCGGCGCGTTCCTCGGCAACACCCCGCCGGTCCTCGACGGAAACACCAGCGACGATTCGGGAGACAGCGCCCGCGCCCGCTCAAGCACCTCCAGCGCGCCCGTGCTCAACGGAACGGAGAACTCGCGCCCGGCCTTCATCCTCGACGCCGGGATCGTCCACACGCCCGCCCCCAAGTCGATCTCGTCCCACCGCGCCCCGCGCGCCTCTCCGGCCCGCGCCGCCGTCAACGCGATCATCTCGACGCACAGCGCCGCCGAGGGATGTATGTACCTGACCCGGCGGATCGCCCCGAGCGCCGCCGCGACCTCCCGGTGCGGCAGCGCGCGGTAATGCCTCGGCGCGTTGCCGTTCGTCCTCGGCAGCGCCACGACCGCCCGGTCCACCGGGTTGTCCGGGCGGAGGTTCTTGCCAATGCACCAGCGGAAGACGGCGGAGATCCGGTTGCGGGCCTTCCGGCCGGCGGCGGGCTTCGATGTCCAGATCGGCGCGAGGCACCCCAGCACGTCCGCGCTCGTGATCCGGTCCACCGGCTTGTCAAGCAGGGGCGCGGCGTGGAGGCGGAACGTGGACTCCCATTGCTCGGCCATCGTGCTCCCGGCCTTCCAGCCGTCGCGGTGCAGCTCGATGGTGCGTTCGGCGGCCTCGGCGAACGTCGGGACGCCGCGCCCGCGCGGGTCCCCGCCGTGGCGGACCGCCCGGCTGTTGTCCAGCGCCTTCCGGCGCGCCTCGGCGAGCGTGATTTCGGGATACGGCCCGAGCCCGACCGAGGTCAGCCGCCCCTCGATCCGAAGGCGCTGGCGCCACGTCCTGCTGATGCGGCCGGTTTTCGTCCGGTGCACCCGGAGGCTTAGTCCTCGCCCGCCTCGCCCGTCGCCGTAGACGCCGGGACGGTTGACCGTGCGCACGAAGGCGGCGGTGAGCGTCCTGGGTCGCTTCGTCATGGGTTCCTTCCCTGAGGTTGTATCACTTATTGTAACACTACACGGGGAAGAATACACCGGATGGCGGCAGACCGCAAGGGACGTGGAGATTACCACAAATGACAATAACTCAATGTACTACAGGATGTTACTGGACTACTGGCGGACGGCTATGGATCGTGTTGGAAGATGGCAAGGCAGTTCGTGATGGACTGCACGATCTGCGCGAAAGAAAGGTCGCCCCGGGGAGGGTGATTCCGCCAGTCGCAGTCGCTGTCGCGTCTCTGCCGGCGCCGGACGGTCCGGCGTTATGAGCGACGCCTCTGGCCGGGGGCACCCCCCGGACCCCCGCACGACATCCGCGCGCCACAAGGAGGCCGCCCGACATGGTCCGTCCCCGGAAGCCCGAGGCCGAACGCCGGAGCGGCCCGCCTGACGAAGGGCGGCTACATCCGCCGGAGGGCGCTGGGGCAGCCGGTCCGCGAGGCGGCCGTTCACCGTCTCGGCGCCAGGGAGCGGGTCGAGCTCCACCGGATCGGCGTGAACCTCAACCAGATCGCCCGGGCCCTGAACTCCGGGGCGTCGGCGCCGGCCGGGACGCTGGAGGCGGTGGAGCGGGTGGGCGAGCTCGCGGCCGATCTGCTGAGTGGCGAGGGGCTGGGCTGATGGTCCCGAAGATCAACGGACTGGGGCGGTCGTTCGCCGGCGTCGCGGCGTATTGCCTGCACGACGCCCCGGAGCCGGACGACCGGAGTCCGGAGACCTCGGAGCGGGTCGCGTGGACCGACACCCGGAACCTGCCGACGATCCGAGCGGAGCGGGCTGCGCGGCTGATGGCCGCGACCGCGAGGGCGGCCCCCGACCTCAAGCGGCTGGCGGGCGGGGCGCGAGGGGGGCGGAAGCTGGCGAAGCCGGTCCTGCACTACTCGCTCAGCTGGGCGAGGGACGATACGCCGGACCGGCGGGAGATGAGCCGGGCCGTGGACGGGAGCCTGGAGGCGCTGGGGCTGGAGGGCCACAAGGCGCTGATCGTCGCGCATGACGACACCCGGCACCCCCACGTCCACGTGGTCGCCAACCGGGTCGATCCCGAGACCGGGAAGGCGGCGAAGCTGGGGAACAGCAAGCTCCGGCTGTCGCGCTGGGCCGAGGGCTACGAGCGGGAG
The DNA here is from genome assembly GCA_965237885.1 of Longimicrobiales bacterium. Lineage (GTDB taxonomy): Bacteria > Gemmatimonadota > Gemmatimonadetes > Longimicrobiales > Gaopeijiaceae > BD2-11. The sequence goes on from CBDEGN010000002.1 coordinate 3,988,855, forward strand.
CAGGGCCGGATCCGGTGCGAGGAACGGGTCAAGAACAACGCGCGGCGGCGGGCGGGCGAGGAGGTGGTTCGCATCCCGTGGAATCGGCCGCTTCACTGGGCGCGCTTCCGACGCGAGGGGATGCAGCCCGGGCAGGCGCGGCGGGCGACGGGGCCGGCCGGCGAGGATCGGGTCGACATGACGGCCTGGCGGCGTGCCGAGGCGCAGCTTTGGGAGAATGCCGAGGACCGGCGCTGGCTGGAGTTCTGGCGGCTCGAAAGCCGGGCGCGGAAGGAATGGGCCGAGCTGCACAAGCGGCAGGAGGACACACGGCAGACGCTCGACCGGGAGAGCCGCACCGTGCTCGGCCGACTCCGGATGTGGCGGACCGAGCGCTCGTTGCGGGACCTGGCCGGGGCGGTCCGGGGCCGGGAGAACCTGGTCGAGGGCTGGCGCGAGGATCTCGACCGGGACCACAAGGGCGAGCGGGCCGCGCTGGGCAAGGCACACGCCGACAGCGCCCGGCAGATCGAGCGGCAGGTGCGCGAGGCCTACCGAAGCGGGCTGCGGGACGCGGAGCGGCGCGAACGGCCGACCCCGCCGGACTTCGGCGACAGGGACATCGAGCGGGCGGCGCGGGAGCGCGGCCGGAGCATAACCCGCATTCCCCCCCGGCCGCCCCAGCCCCGAGGCCCCGAGCGTGGCGGGGGAGGGTTCGAGCGATGACCCTTGACTCCTCGCCCATCGCCAAGCGGATCGTCCGGAACGGCTGATCCGGAGCGGTTTTGGGAAAGCTACGGGCTCTAGTGTAGTGTCCGCAATATAACCTTGTTACGATGGTGGTAAGGGTTATGGTTTCTCTTCGGGCGGGATCGAGAGGCGTCGACAGGGAGGAGCCATGCGGAAGGCGGTCGGGATCGAGCTTGCGGACGGGGACCGGGAGGTCCTGGAGCGTTGGTCGCGGTCGAGGAGCGCGACGGTGCGGCTGCGGGAGCGGTCGAGGATCGTGCTGATGGCGGCCGGGGGGATGACGAACACGGCGATCGCCCGGGAGCTCGGGACGAACACGGACAAAGTGGGCCGCTGGCGGCGGCGCTATGCGGACGAGGGGCTGAAGGGGATCGAGAAGGAGCGTCCCCGCGGGGGCAACCACGGGGGCTGGTGCCCGAAGGCTCAGGCGGCGCTGAGGACGGAGATCATCCGGCGTACGACGCAGGAGAGGCCGCCGGACGCGACGCACTGGTCGTGCCGGTCGATGGCGAGGGCGGTCGGCACGACGCACAGCTTCGTGAACACCGTGTGGCGGGCGGCGGGGTTGAAGCCGCATCTGTGGCGGACCTTCAAGGTGAGCACCGACCCGCGCTTCGAGGAGAAGCTGCAAGACGTTGTGGGGCTGTACCTTGACCCGCCGGACAACGCGGTCGTGTTCAGCTTCGACGAGAAGAGTTCGGTCCAGGCGCTTGACCGGACGCAGCCGGGGCTGCCGCTGAAGCAGGGGCCGCTGCGGGACGATGACGCACGACTACAAGCGCCACGGGACCACGTCGCTCTTCGTCGCAATGGACGTGGCGTCGGGCGAGGTGGTCGGCGAAACCTACGGCCGGCACCGGCACCAGGAGGTTCTCCGGTTCTTCCGCAAGGTGGAGAAGGAGGTGCCGAAGGGCCGGGAGATCCACATCATCCTGGACAACTACTCGACCCACAGGCACCGGCGGGTCCGGGACTGGGCGGCGGGCACGGGGCGCGTCCGGTTCCACTTCGTCCCGACGAGCTCCTCGTGGCTGAACCTGGTCGAGCGCTTCTTCAGCACGCTGACGCAGAAGCGGATCCGCCGCGGCGTCTTCCATTCCGTCCCCCACCTCGAATCGTGCCTGAAGCAGTACATCGAGACCTACAACGAGAACCCCCGACCGTTCCTGTGGACGAAGTCGGCCGCCCAGATCATCGAGAAGGTGGACCGGGCCCGCAAGGCACTCGCAGCCGCCTCAGCATAGGCGTATTATATTGCGGACACTACACTAGGATCGCCCAGGATCGACGATCACCGACCTCCGAGGGGTACGGGTCGGGTGAGAATCGGGCTCCAGCACCGCCTCGACGAGGAACCGGGGGATCCCGAAGCGGACCGCGATAGCTGCTGGGCTCTCGCCCCGAGCCGCCCGCCCCCGGATATCGCAGGTGAGGCATACGGTTTCCTGCCGAGGACGTCCCACATAGAGCTTGCCGCAGGACCCACACCGGCGTTTCCTCCGCTGCTGAGTCCACGACAGCGGCGGCAGCCGCTTCGCCATTCTAGTGTAGTGTCCGCAATATAATACGCCTATGCTGAGGCGGCTGCGAGTGCCTTGCGGGCCCGGTCCACCTTCTCGATGATCTGGGCGGCCGACTTCGTCCACAGGAACGGTCGGGGGTTCTCGTTGTAGGTCTCGATGTACTGCTTCAGGCACGATTCGAGGTGGGGGACGGAATGGAAGACGCCGCGGCGGATCCGCTTCTGCGTCAGCGTGCTGAAGAAGCGCTCGACCAGGTTCAGCCACGAGGAGCTCGTCGGGACGAAGTGGAACCGGACGCGCCCCGTGCCCGCCGCCCAGTCCCGGACCCGCCGGTGCCTGTGGGTCGAGTAGTTGTCCAGGATGATGTGGATCTCCCGGCCCTTCGGCACCTCCTTCTCCACCTTGCGGAAGAACCGGAGAACCTCCTGGTGCCGGTGCCGGCCGTAGGTTTCGCCGACCACCTCGCCCGACGCCACGTCCATTGCGACGAAGAGCGACGTGGTCCCGTGGCGCTTGTAGTCGTGCGTCATCGTCCCGCAGCGGCCCTGCTTCAGCGGCAGCCCCGGCTGCGTCCGGTCAAGCGCCTGGACCGAACTCTTCTCGTCGAAGCTGAACACGACCGCGTTGTCCGGCGGGTCAAGGTACAGCCCCACAACGTCTTGCAGCTTCTCCTCGAAGCGCGGGTCGGTGCTCACCTTGAAGGTCCGCCACAGATGCGGCTTCAACCCCGCCGCCCGCCACACGGTGTTCACGAAGCTGTGCGTCGTGCCGACCGCCCTCGCCATCGACCGGCACGACCAGTGCGTCGCGTCCGGCGGCCTCTCCTGCGTCGTACGCCGGATGATCTCCGTCCTCAGCGCCGCCTGAGCCTTCGGGCACCAGCCCCCGTGGTTGCCCCCGCGGGGACGCTCCTTCTCGATCCCCTTCAGCCCCTCGTCCGCATAGCGCCGCCGCCAGCGGCCCACTTTGTCCGTGTTCGTCCCGAGCTCCCGGGCGATCGCCGTGTTCGTCATCCCCCCGGCCGCCATCAGCACGATCCTCGACCGCTCCCGCAGCCGCACCGTCGCGCTCCTCGACCGCGACCAACGCTCCAGAACCTCCCGGTCCCCGTCCGCAAGCTCGATCCCGACCGCCTTCCGCATGGCTCCTCCCTGTCGACGCCTCTCGATCCCGCCCGAAGAGAAACCATAACCCTTACCACCATCGTAACAAGGTTATATTGCGGACACTACACTAGCTTTCTGGAGGCCGGGGCACTTGGAGGTCCTTGCAGATCTTTCTGGCGAGGTCCCGGTTGATCTCGTTGTGCCGGGGAATTGTCGAAACCTTCTTGGCCGTCCGGTTGATGTAGAGGGTGTGGTTCCCGCCCTCACGCAGGAAGGCGCACCCGTGTTGTGTCAAGTGCCGCAGCAAGTCCCGGCGCTTCACGCCGTGACAGTGATGGGCTCTCTGATGACCGCATCGCCATCGGCGTCCTCGCGGGCCATTTCCCGGTTGGCTTCGATCACCAAGGCGACGGCTTCGCGAAGGTTCGTCCGTGCTTCTTCGAGGGAAGCGCCTTGGGTGTTGGCACCGGGAAATTCCTCGATGAAGGCGATGTAGCCTTCAGGCACTCTCCGGAACACCGCCGTGCATTGCAGGTCCACAACTGACCTCCTAGCGATTTGGGTTGCCGACTAAGTGGTACGGGTCGGGTGGAAATCGGGCTCCAGCGCGGCCTCGACGAGGAACCGTGGGATTCCGAAGCGCACGGCGATGGCTGCCGGGCTCTCGCCGCGAGCCCCCGCTCCCGGATTATCGCCCTGCCTAGAGAGGCTGTCGTAGCCCGCATCCTCCTCGTTTTCCCAGAACTCGAAGCTGCGCTCCGAACCCTTCAACCACGGAACATCCGCCGCGAGCCGCTTCAACTCGCCCTCGGAGAAGACTTGGTAGACCTCGCCGGTTTTGGTGTCTTCCACTCCATGGAGGGGCGCGAACACCCCGTCCCCGTATTCGACCTTGATTCTCATGATGCCATTGACGCTAGCAAGCACCCGGTGCCACCGCCAGCCTCGCACGCGCTTTCGCGGCGAGACCGGCGAAGTCGAGGACGGCGAAGGCAAGGTCTCGCCCCGACGAGGAGGTTGCCGTTCGCCACCGCGCCATGCGAGCTTTTCTCGGCGGCGCGACCGGGGACGACGCGTGCCGCCGTTGCGATCAGAAACGCCACGATCTTCTGGGGTAGGGGTGCGCAGTTCGGCAGAAGCCACCAAAGGCGGGCGAAGGCACGGGGACGGCAGGGGCGTCCTCCGTGGAGCGGTTCTACGAACACCCGATTCTGAACTCGCCCTACGAGGTCCCGGCTCGCCATTGGCAGTTGGACGCATCCGGGCAACCGACCCACAAGGTCTTGGCCTACCGGCGGCCGGCTTCCTTGTCTCGCCGATTCCCAATCCGAAACAGCAGATGACCCGGAAAGGGGCCAAGGGTCGAACAGGTCGGGCTGGTCCTCGACGAGGGCAAGGGGCTCTCGACGTGTGGGCGTACGCGAACCGGCGACTATCACCGACCGATCGAACGCCGGCTTCACGCTCATGGCCGGGCGCAGCGGGTGGCGACCAACGGACTGACTGATGAGTGATATCTTCGAGCGTGCCAAGCGAAACGAGATCATGTCACGAATCCGCGGACGCGACACCAAGCCCGAACTGGTTGTGCGTCGGATCGCCCACAGGCTCGGATTCCGCTTCAGGCTCCACCGTAAGGACCTTCCCGGCAGCCCGGATATCGTATTCCCTCGGTATCGGGCCATCATAATGGTGCATGGATGCTTCTGGCACCGACATCCCGGCTGCAAGTACGCCTACACCCCGAAGACGCGAGTTCAGTTCTGGCGGAAGAAGTTCGAAGGCAACGTCGTCCGGGACAGGCGGAACGAACTGGCGTTGTCCGAACGCGGCTGGAGGACGATGGTGATCTGGGAGTGCGAAACCAAGGACCACCAAGCCGTGGCGGCGCGCATTGAATCTTTCCTGCGGGAATCTAACCTGGATATGGACGGATCGACTCGGTAAGCGGGCAAGTTGTCACCCGTTCGTTGGGGGCAGTTCTCGCTGAAACCCTCTGGAACGCAGTTTTGCCAGCGCGCGGAGCACAACGAGCGATTGCCTATCTGTAGGCGTCCGACGGGGAACACCAGCCGCCACAGTGAGAACTCCGATCTCGGTAGGCGTCAGCAGTCCCTGCTCTCGGCCCCACGCGAGAGCGTCCGCCCAGAAGTCTCCACCTGCGTTGACCACCGCGATCTGGGCTTCCATGCCGTTCAGTTGGCGTTGCTCACGTCGGGCGCTCAGGGCTGCACTTCGCTGATCTTCCGCTGAAATCAGCGCGTCGCCCAGTTCGGCGGGCCATTGCACAGTGGAGCTACCCCGCTTTCACGGACGGTTGGTTTCTGGGGTTGATGGTGTCTGATGTGGTTCCTTTTCTCCCTCGTCATTCCAGTGAGAGAGGCAACGTACATCGCCGACGATGCGAACAGCCAGGAGAAGTCCGGAGCGCTTCGGTTGCCCCGGCGCTGCACCGTCGCTTCAGGCCGCATGGTTGAGTCTCTCGAAGTTCGCAGGCGCCTGGTAGCCGAGCGCCGAGTGGATGCGGCGGGTGTTGTAGAAGCCCTCGATGAAGCCGAAGACTTCACGCCGTGCGTGCGCGGTAGGGTGTCGGGTGAGTCCGCCCATCGAACCTGGAACGGCGGTCGTGACATCCGTTTGGGTCTCCGGGTGGGGAAGGTCGCTCCAACGGCCCTCGCCGTAGATGAGAGCGTTCCCGCCACCCCGACCAGGGCGCGGGAGGCGAGGCCGGGTGAGACGGCGGTTCACGACCGTTAGTGGTCGTAAGCCAGCCTACTCGATGTTGAACATCGCGGTCTGGCAAGGGAGGCTCCGCCCCCCTTAGACCCCCTGGATTTCCGCGCCATTGACGGCGCGGTCGACGGCGTGCCCGAGGCTCGGAGTCCCGGTCGCCGGTGCGCTCACGGCGGTTAGCCGCGCACCAAACGCCCGCGCATCGCCTCCTAGTCCGTCGCGGCAGACGTGAAAAGCGTATCCCTCCTCGGCGTGGTCCACATGCGGGCGATTGCACGTGAGCGGGCTGGTGCCGACGGCGTTCGCGGCCAGCGGCTGTCTCCCAGCCCGTTCGCTTGACTGACACCAATGGACTCCATGTCTGCCAGCCCTTCTCCCTGACGCGGCTGCAAGGCCCGACTGTTGCCGGGATCAGTCGCTCGTTGTAAGCGGGCTGGCTTTTCCAGTCTGCCCGTTTCGCGGTGACGGAGGTGCGCAGTGCTGGCCTCCCGCGCTATTCTGGTAACAACGCAACTCAACGACGCCGACGGGCGTCGGATCGGAAGCCTCGACCTCAACGCATTGGACGTACCATGCATCGGATGACAATGCATCACCACGTCGAGCGCATCGTGGTGGGCGCGGCGGCCTTCATCACGGCGCTCGCAACGACCGCAAGCCTGCTCGTCGCCCAAGAGGTGGTCGAACTGCCAGCGGAGGACAGGCTCTTCGACGCCGACTTCGAGGAGATCTACCGGTTGGGCTCGCTGGATGGGGGTGGCTGGGACACATTCGGCCGCGTCGGAAGCGTCAGTTTCGACGGGGATGGCAACCTCTACATCCTCGACACGCGGGCGGTGCGGATCTATGTCGCAGACCTGCAAGGCAACCTGGTTCGCCAGTTCATCGGGCAAGGGCAAGGCCCCGGTGAGTTCGGGGGCGACTTCGTGCTCGCTCTGGAGTTCGCCGTCCTGCGGGACGGGCGGGTGACCGTGCACGACCCGGGGCGCATGGGATTCGCCCTCTTCGGTGCGGACGGCGAGTTCGAACGCACGATCCCGTTGGCAGGCCCACAGACACACTTCCCGATGATCGGCGGCATTCAGGCCTTCGCGGGAATGGATCGGGTTCTCGCCACAACCGAAGTCGGCTACCTGAGCAGGACTGGGCCGGACTACGACGCACCGGCACCCTCGTTCCGGTATGTCCTGAGTTACGATCTGAGCGGCGATCAGGTCCGCATTGATTCGGTCGCCGCGGGATGGAGGCCATCCGGCGATCCGGAGGCATTCAAGCCCCGGCTCGCGGCGGGTGTGCTCCCCAGCGGGGCGGTGGTGTACACCGACTCCTCTGCGTACGCAATCAAGATAGCCGCGCCAAACGGCCCTGTGACCCGGATCCTGACCCGTCCGTTCCCGCCCAGCCCCGTGACAGACCGCATGAAGGCCGCTGAGATCGAGCGCCAACTGGAGGGACTCGGGGACGGGCGCGGCGACCCGATGCGGCAGCGAATGATCGAATTCCGGCGCGGTCAGATCGAGGTAATGGAGTTTTTCCACGAGGTCCCCGTTGTCCTCAGCCTGAAAACGAGCTGGGAAGGCACCATCTGGGTTCGCCACCGAGGTGCCGAAGGGACGGAAGGCAACCGGATCGACCTTATTTCGTCGGAAGGCCGCTATCTGGGCACCTTCGCGCCCGGCTCCACCGCGATGCCTTCGGCCTTCGGTCCCAACGGCCTCGCCGCCTTCGTAGAGACGGATGACTTGGACGTGTCCTACGTGGTGGTGAAGCGTCTGCCAGATGGGATGCGCTGATCCCTTACACGTCCCCGCCGAGAGCCGGTCGGGTCCGTTACGGAATCGCGGACCCTTCGGTCGCACGGCTTTCGGGGATCGAAGGGGCGGAGCCCCTCGCCAGCCCTTGTGTATTACCAAGGGTATGCTGGCTTGACCACCTTAGCGTGGCTCAAGCCAGCCCGGCGGCCACCCGCGAAGCGCTTCCCGTGCGCCGTCCGAGACGGCGGTGGCCGCGCCGTCGCGGGCAAGCTCCTCGGCCTCGTGATCGTCGGCCTCACGGACGGCGAGGCCGACGGGGCACCCCGTCGGCCTTTGCGATGGCGGCGCTATCTGCCGCGCGGCCCGGTTTCCGCCCTACCCGTACCCCTCGGAGACCCGAGATCGTCGATCCTGGGCGATCCTACGGCCCGTAGGTTACCCGAAAAGCCCCCGGTGCGGCCGGAAACGGCCTCTGAGCCCTCACAAGGCTGCGGCACGTCCAATCAGGCCCCGGTGCCCGCTTTCCGGCCCGCGAGATACTCCGCCCACTCCTCCATCAGACGCCGCCGCCGCTCGAACAGGTCCGTTCTCCGGTACGCCGCCTCCACCTTGTTCTTCACGACATGCGCCAGCGCCGCCTCGACGACTTCCCGGGGGTGGTCGGTCTCCTCTGCCGCCCAGTCCCGGAACGACGACCGGAAACCGTGCGCGGTCGAGGGGACGGACAACCTCGTCAGCATCTTGTAGAGCGAGGTACCGCTGAACGGCTTTCCCGTCGGTCCGGGAAAGAGCAAGCCCCCGGTGCCGAACCGTTCGGCGGCCTCGCCGAGCAACTCGACCGCCCGGTGCGAAAGCGGCACCCTGTGCTCGCGCTTGGCCTTCATGTGCTCGGGCGGGACCGTCCAGCGTGCCGCATCCATGTCGATCTCGTCCCACGTCGCCAGCCGAACCTCCACAGTGCGGGCGGCAGTCAGGACCATGAACTCGAAGCCCAGCTTGATCCCCCGCCATGTGCTCGACTCGCGCACCGTGGCGATCGCTTCACCAACCCGCCGGTGTGGCAGAGCCCTGAAATGCGTCGTGCGCCCGTTGTGCTTGGGGAGGACGGCCCCGACCGCGTCGCCCGCCGGGTTGTTCTGCCGATAGCCTTGGGCCACCGCCCACCTCATGACCGCGCCGATCCGCTGGCGGAGGCGCTTGGCGACGACGGGCTTCTCGGTCCAGAGATGGTCGTCGAGCAGCACGCGCATCACGTCCGCGGTCGTGACTTCGTTGACCCGCTTCTTACCGATGTGGGGGAAGGCGTAGACTGTCGCCTCCCTCCGCCATTGCTCCTCGGTACGGCTTCCCGGCTTCCACGTCGTGCGGTGGATCGCCAGAACCTTCTCGAAGGCCACCTCGAAGGTCGGCGCGGTGTTCAGCGCCTTGGGATCGGCCCCCGTCTTGGAAAGCCTGCGGTACTCGAAAGCCGTCTGCCGCGCCTCGGCGAGCGTGACGTACGGATACGAGCCGATGCCGTAGTCCACGCGCTTGCCCCTGACCGTCCCGCGCCAGAACCAATACTTGCTCCCGGTGGGGCGCACCTGGAGGATCAGGCCGTGCCGGTCCCCGTACTTCCCCGGTTTCGCAACGGACTTGACGAACACGGCCGTCAGCGGTCGTCCCATGACTTCCTCCCGTCTCGCGGTTGAATCCGAAGCATGGCGGAAGGGAACGCACCCCACATGCCATCCCACAACGAGTGTGGGATGGCATGCGATTATGTGGGATTACGCAAGAACTCACCAAAGGACGGAGACACTCTGACAGTACCTTGAACTGACGTGATAACAGTAACTTACGGGACTCTACCGGACCACTTGGGAGCAACCGCGAAAATGTTATCTTGCGAATTCCCCGATCCCAAGACCGACCTGTACCAGATCGAGTGGCGCGAGAACGGGCGCAGGCTGAGCAGATCGCTCAAGCACCGTGACTGGACTCGGGCGAAGCGGCAGGCGGACGAGTTCGCCGCAGGCTTCGCCGGGCCGGAGATCGGGAGCGGAGCGGAAGCCGAGCCCGAGCCGCTCACCCTGGAAACGCTATTTGACATCTACGGTGAAGAGGTGACGCCCACCAAGGGTGAGTCGTCCCGGCTGCACAACAGGGCCGCGATGCGGATGTTCCTCGGGTTCTTCGGCAGGGACCGGAAGCCCGAAACGCTCTCCCAGCGCGATTGGGACCGGTTCATCCGGGCGCGGCGGGCAGGCAGGGTCGGCCCGAGCGGCGGGCCCGTGTCGGACGGGACCGTCGGAGCCGACCTGAAGTTCCTGATCGCGGTCTTCAACTGGGCCGCGAAGTCGCGAGACGAGCAGGGCTGCCCGCTCCTCGGCTCGAACCCGCTGAAGGGCCTGAAGACGCCCACGGAGAAGAACCCGACCCGGGTCGTGCTGTCCGAGGAGGAATACCGGGCGCTTCTGAAGGTGTCCCGGCAAGTCGACTGGCGATTTCAGGTCGCGCTCGTGCTCGCGCACGAGACGGGACACCGCATCGGCGCCATCCGCCACCTCCGGTGGTCGGATGTCGACCTTGAACGCGGAGTCATCCGGTGGAGGGCTGAACACGAGAAGACCGGCTACGAGCACCGGACGCCGGCGACCGCCGAAGCCCTCGCCGTTCTGGAAGAGGCGCGAAGGCAGAGTCCCGGGACCGGGGATGCTCCGGTGCTGCCCTCGCCGAGACATCCCTCGAAGTGCGCGGGCCGGTCGCTGGTGCGCATCTGGTGGTACAGAGCCCAGAGGCTCGCGAGGCTGGAGCCGAAACCCGGCAGGGGCTGGCACTCGCTGAGGCGCAAGTTCGCCTCGGACCTCATGGACCAACCGCTCAAGGTGCTCTGCGAACTCGGGGGCTGGAAGACGACCAAGACGGTGCTCCAGTGCTACCAGAAGGCGGACGAGGCTCAGCTCCGGAAAGCGCTGGAGAGCCGCCGCAGAAATCACCGGTGAACCCAACCAGCGGGAATCAATTGGCGGGAATCCGACCAACGGAGTCCGTAAGTTCAGTAATCACACAAGATACCAATCTACAAGCGCATGCCGTAACGTCAGGGTTGTGACCCAACGCTGCCTGTTGAATGGAGCCTTGCCCCTCCACCCGCCGCGGAGGTAACGTCCTGCCCCGTAGCCGACCCGCCAGACAGACGTACCGCCCAGATGCCAACAGGCCGCAACTGACACGGTTCCTTCCCGCGACCCCGGTGTAGCATTGACCGCGCAGCTCCGCGCCGCGCCCCACTGTGCCCCGACGCCGACCATCAGCAACCCCACACCATGCATATGCGACCCATCCGCCCCCTCCGCGCACTCATCCTCCTCCCCCTCGCCCTGACCCTCGCGGCCTGCGGCGACGACGCGATCGGCCCTGAGGAGGTCGTCCTCCAGGACCCCGCCGAGCTCACCTTCGCCTCGTCACTGGGCGTCGATCTCGCCAGCATGCAGAGGCAGTCCTCGGGGCTGTACATCAAGGATCTGCAGCCCGGCACCGGGGATCCGACCGTAGCTGGCGACGTCATGGTCGTCGACTACGACGGCTGGGTCCACGACGGCACCCTCTTCGACTCCTCCCGCAACGCGGGACGCGAGCCGTTCACGCTGGTGGCGGGCGCCGCCGGCGTGATCGACGGCTGGGTTGAAGGCCTCGTCGGCATGAGGATGGGCGGCCTCCGGCAACTCGTCATCCCCCCGCAGCTGGCCTACGGCGCCCAGTCCCCAAGTCCTCTGATTCCCGCGGGATCGGTGCTGATCTTCAACGTCGAGCTGCTGGAAGTGAACCCGGGGTCGTAGCGGCGCTACAGCTTCGGAAGCGTAACTCCCTTCTGGTCCTGGTACTTCCCCTTACGGTCCGCGTACGCCACGCGCGGCTCCCGGTCGCCCTGCAGGAAGAGCAGCTGGGCGATGCCCTCGTTCGCGTAGATCCTGGCGGGCAGCGGCGTCGTGTTCGAGATCTCGAGCGTCAGGTAGCCACACCAGGTCGGCTCGAGAGGGGTCACGTTGACGATGATCCCGCAACGCGCGTACGTCGACTTGCCCACGCACACCACCAACGTGTCGCGCGGAATGCGAAAGTACTCGACGGTGCGGGCCAGCGCGAACGAGTTGGGCGGAATCGTGCACTGATTCTCGTGGATGTCCACGAACGAGCGGTCGTCGAAGCCCTTGGGATCGACGATCACGTTGTGGACGTTGGTGAACACCTTGAAGTCGGGGGCAACGCGGATGTCGTAGCCGTAGGACGACAGGCCGTACGAGATGCACCCGTCGCGCACCTGTCCGGCCTCGAACGGCTCAATCATCCCGTGCTCCTCCGACATCTTCTGAATCCAGTGGTCGCTTCGAATGGGCATGCGGGATTGAGGAAGGAAGTGAGTCGAAGTGGATGCCGCCTCGCGCCGGCGCGCGGCCCGGGGCGGATCAGGGCGACGGCAACATAGGAAAACGGGACCCGGAATCCAAACGGCACCGTGGATCGCCCGCCGTTCGCGCGTTATGGTTCCGGGAGAGAATGGATGCTCGGTACGGCAGACGCTCGGTGCGGGCGCTCAAAGGGAGGCAGGATCATGCGTGAGATCGTGACCGTGGGGACGTTGCTGGTGGTTTTTGCCCTCGGAGGCGCCCAACTCTCCGCCCAGGCCGACAACGCCGACCCGGAGGCGATGGCGCTGGTGGATGCCTGGATCGAGGCGCTCGGCGGGATGGAGACCTACGCCGGGTTCCACAGCGCCCGCTACACCTTCACCACCGAGCTCTACGAGCCCGAGACCGGCCGCATGCGCCGCGCCCGCCCGCGCTACGTGACCCTCGCGCGCACCGCCATGGGCGAGCTGGCCCGCATCGACCGCTGGGAGGGCGACGACTACATCCAGCAGGGCTGGGACGGGGTCACCGACTGGGCCTACCGCAACGGCGAGCCGATCGAGCCCGGAGACCGCGACAGGGACGAGGTGCGCTACGTGTCCGGCGACGTCAACTACTGGCTCGGTCTGCCCTTCAAGCTACGCGATCAGGGCGTGAATCTCGCCTACGAAGGCCGGGACGCCGAGGGCCGCCACGACGTCATGGTCACCTTCGGCGAGGGCGTCGGGTCGGACATCTGGCACTACTACTTCGTCGACGGGCGCACCTGGCCGGCCGAGGTGAGCTACGATAGCGGCGGGAGGGGCCGTCCCCAGCGCAACCTGTGGAAGGACCCGCGCACCGACGAGGGATATCACTACGTCGGCCGCCGCGTCCACATCGACGCCGAGGGGCGCATGTGGAAGGTGCTGCGCATGAGCGACGTCGAGATCAACCCGGACGATCTCGACATGGCGGTGTTCTCGCGCCCGTAGCTCCGAGCCCGCGCCCGTAGCCCGCCCGGAATCACATCCGAGCGCCCGGCTCCCCCCGGTGCGTACCCCGACCTACCCGCTCAGCGCCGCCATGGTCGACCGCACGTGCTCGGCGCTGCCATCGAGCATCGCCTGCTCCTCCGCCGACAGGCTCAGCTCGATGACCTCCACAAGCCCTCCCCTGCCCAGCTTGCACGGCACCCCCAGGAAGATGCCCTCGTGGCCGTACTCGCCTTCCAGGTACGCCGCGCACGGCAGGATGCGCCGCTTGTTCTTCACGATCGCCTCGGCCATCTGCACGGCCGCCGCCGACGGCGCGTAGTAGGCACTCCCCGTCTTCAGATAACCGACGATCTCCGCGCCCCCGTTGCGGGTGCGGTCGATGAGGGCGTCGATGCGCTCGCGCGGCAGCAGCTCCGTCAACGGGATGCCGCTCACCGAGGTGTAGTTCACCAGCGGCACCATGGTGTCGCCGTGCCCGCCCAGCACCAGCGCCTGGACGTCGGCAACGCTCACGTCCAGCTCCAGCGCCACGAAGGAGCGGTAGCGGGCGGTGTCCAGAACCCCGGCCATACCGATCACCCGCTCGCGCGGGAACCCGGTCGTCTGCAACGCCACGTAGGCCATCACGTCGAGCGGGTTCGAGACCATGATGATGACCGCGTCGGGCGCCACTCGGGCGATCTGCGACGACACCGAGCCGACGATGCGGGCGTTGGTCTTGAGCAGGTCGTCGCGCGACATCCCCGGCCTGCGCGCGATCCCGGCGGTGGCGATGAAGATGTCGGAGCCGGCCGCGAGCTCGTAGTCGATGGCCCCGATCACGCGGGTATCGAAACCCTCGATGGGCGCGCTCTCCCACTGGTCCAGCGCCTTCCCCTGGGGAATGCCGTCCACGATGTCGATGAGAACGACTTCTTCGGCCAGTTCCTTCTCCGCCAGCCGCTGGGCACAGTTCTCGCCCACATGGCCCGCTCCAACCACGGTGATCTTTCGTGCGCTCATGGAATTCCCGGAATCCTCCTCAGGGTGTCACTACCCGCCCGTCTGGCTCAGCGCGATCAGACCGCCCGAGCCCTCCGTGCTGCCCTGCACCAGCCAGTGGCGCTCGGGCTTGATGCGCAGGGTCTCCTCGACGAGCGGCGTGATGTCCTCGCCCCGGCGCAGCGCGCTGCGCAGATCGGTCTGGATCGACCCGAACAGGCAGGGGCGCAACTGGCCGTCCGCGGTGAGCCGCATGCGGTTGCAGCGGTCGCAGAAGTTGTGGCTCATCGGGGTGATGACGCCGATGGTGCCAGGCGCGCCGTCGAAGCGATAGTAGGTCGCGGGACCATTGCCCGCTGGCCCCGCAACCGGCCTGAGTTCACCCAGCGCGCGCACCCGGTCGAGCGCCTCGTTGCACGAGACGAAGCTGTCCGCCGAAAGATCGGTGTTGGAGCCCGTGGGCATGATCTCGATGAAGCGGATGTGCCAGGGACGCTCCCGGGTGATGGCCGCGAGGTCGGCAATCTCGTCGTCGTTGGAGTCGCGCATCAGCACCACGTTGATCTTGATCGGCTCGAAGCCGACCGCCTCCGCCGCCGCCAGCCCGCGCATGATCTTGGCCAGCGTTCCGGGACGCCGCGCGATCGTGTCGGCGCGGTCCGCTCGCAGCGAATCCAGTGAGATGTTGACGCGATCGACCCCGGCCGCCTTCAGATCCTCCGCCTGGGCCTCGAGCAACACCGCGTTGGTGGACAGGGCGATGTTCTCGATGCCGTCGATGGCGGAGAGCATGCGGATCAGGGAGGACAGGTCGCGGCGGACCAGCGGCTCGCCGCCGGTGATGCGCAGGCGCTTGAGCCCCATCGTCGCCATGACGCGCACCACGCGCGCGATCTCTTCGTAGTCGAGGATCTCGTCGCGCTTCAGCCAGGGCAGCCCTTCGACGGGCATGCAATAGACGCAGCGCAGGTTGCACTTGTCCGTGACCGAGATGCGCAGATACTCGATGCGCCGGCCGAAGGAGTCGACCATGGAGGGCGAGGCGCTGGCGCCTGCGAGGCTGCGCACGCCCGAAGATGCCGGGATGCTCTCAAGAATCATCGGACGCTCCTTGGTGGGAACTGTCGGGGCCGACAGACGGGCTACCGGCGACAGGAGGAGTTGTACCCCTCACCCAGCGGGCGGCTCCATCATTGTAAAACTCCTTTTTCCACACGGGAAGCCGACGCTTGATCTCCTCCATGACGTAGCGGGAAGCGCCGTAGGCCTCCGCCCGGTGCGGACTCGAGACCGCCACCACCACGCTGATCTCGCCGATCTCCAGCGCGCCCAGGCGATGGGCGACCGCCAGATGAGGGGTGGAGAAGCGTTCGCTGGCCTCTCCCGCGATGCGGCGCAGCACCTCGAGCGCCATCTCCTCATAGCCCTCATACTGCATCCCCGATACCGGGCGCCCGTCGGCATGATTGCGCACCGTTCCCAGAAACACGAGCGCGGCGCCGTCTTCGGGCGCGCCCACCCGCGCCATCAGGCGTGCGGGATCGAGGGGATCGAAGGTGACCGCCGCGTACGGCATATCGGACTCAGCCGCCGGCGACGGGCGGGATGAACGCCACTTCGTCCCCGTCGTGAAGACCGGTCTCGATCGGGGCGTATTCGAGGTTGACGGCAACCGCGGGTGCCGGCGGAAGCGCCTGGAACGACGGTCCGCGGTCACGAAGCGCGTTCAGCAGATCGGCCACCGTCGAGCCCTCCGGCAGTTCCACTTCGGCAATCGTAGCCCCGGTGAGCTCCCGGTATGCGGCGAAGAAGCGCGCCTGGACCAGCACGCGACTCTCCGTGCTCAGCCGTCGGACTCTGCGTCCAGGCGAACGACCCGGGAACGGAGCAGCCTGGACGGCTTGAAGACCGGAACCGCGCGGGAGGGCACGCGCACCGGATCCCCGGTACGGGGGTTGCGCGCCATGCGTGCCTTGCGCTTGTGCACCTTGAAGGTGCCGAAGCCCCGGATCTCGATGTTCTGGCCGCCGGCCACCGCTTGCTTGATGGCGTTCAGGAAGCCATCCACGACCAGGGCGCAGTCCTTCTTGGTGATGCCGGGTCCGATGGCGTCGGCCACTTGCTGAACGAGATCCGCTTTCGTCATCCGAACCTGTCGGGAGTCAGAGGCTGATGAAGAGGACGAGGTCCTCCCGGGCACGAAGCTCGACGTCAAGCTGCCAAGGGAGCACGAGCAGAATCGCCAGCCGAGCACGGGCTTCCATGGTACGGGCAATCCCGGTCAGCGTCAAGGCTATTCCGTTCTGCCGCCGTCAGTTGCGATTGGCGGCCGCGACGCCTGCCACGTGCCCGGATCAGGCCGAGCCGGCCCCCTGCATCAGCGACACGAAGTCGTCGAACAGATAGCGGCTGTCGTGAGGGCCGGGCGCGGCCTCCGGATGATACTGAACGGAGAATACGGGGAGGGAGCGATGGGCCATCCCTTCCACCGTGTGGTCGTAGAGGTTGACGTGGGTCAGGCGGAGCTCGGGCGCCCCCGGGATCTCGTCGCCCTCTCCGCCCCTGACGGCGAATCCGTGATTCTGGGAAGTGATCTCCACCGTTCCCAGATCGAGGTTGCGCACCGGATGGTTCGCCCCATGGTGGCCGAAGGGGAGCTTGAAGGTCTCCGCTCCGAAGGCGCGCGCGATCAGCTGATGGCCCAGGCAGATGCCGAACACCGGCACGCCCGCGTGCGCGCACCGGCGAATGGTCCCGATGGCCATCTCCACCGCCGCGGGATCGCCCGGGCCGTTGGAGACGAAGAGCCCGTCGGGGCGTTCGCGCTCGACGACGTCGGCCGGCGTGTCGGCGGGAAGAACGGTCACCTGGCACCCGCGCTCGGCCAGCAGCCGGGGCGAGTTGGCCTTCACGCCCAGGTCGTAGGCGAAGACGCGGAAGCGCGCCGGGCCGGCCGGTTCGACGCGGTAGCGCTCCGGGGTCGAGACGCCGCACGCCAGGTCGAGGCCCTCCATGCGGGGATGGGCACGGATGCGCGCCAGCAGGGCCTTCTCGTCGGCGTGGGCGTCGGCGATGGCCGCGCGCATGGCCCCGGCCGCGCGGATGTGGCGGGTCACCGCGCGCGTGTCCAAGGACTGGATTCCGACCACGCCGTGGGCGCGCAGGTAGTCCTCCAGCCCGGAGGTGGCGCGCCACGAACTGTGCGCGCGAGCGACTTCGCGCACGATGAAACCTGCGGCGGCCGGGCGGGACGACTCCTGGTCGTCCGGGTTCACGCCGTAGTTGCCGATGAGCGGGTAGGTCATCGTCACCAGCTGCCCCGTATACGACGGGTCGGTGAGGATTTCCTGATAGCCGGTCATGCTGGTGTTGAAGACGACCTCGCCCAGGGTCTCCCCGCGTTTGCCCAGGAAGAATCCGTCGAAGCGCCGTCCATCTTCAAGGAGCAGGCAGGCTTCGGCGCATTTCGTCTGGATCACGTGGTGGCGGATGGCGGGGCATGAGGGGGCGACGGCCGGAATCTAGAGAGGACGGACCGGGCGTCCAAGGGGACACGGGCCCGGACTGAGTAGTGGGCCCGGTGCTCGCTTATCGATCGAGCCGCGTTGCCTTAGATTGCGGCCTGCCCGCGAGTCGGAATACTGAAAACAGTCACGGCCGCATACGAAACGGACGAACGCCATGGTCTATATCCACGCCGACGAATCCTGCCTCGGCAACCAGTTCAAGGGTCGCCAGCGGCCGGGAGGCGCGGCCGGGCTCCTGGAGTTCTGGCGGCCGGACGGATGGGTGCGCCGGGACTTCTGGGTCTCCTCGCCCGACACCACCAACAACCGCATGGCGCTCGTGAGCGCGATCGCGGGGATCGGCGCGGTCAGGCGGCCCAGCCGGATCCGCTTCGTCTCCGACAGCCAGTACCTGGTGCGCGGCATGAACGAATGGGTCCGCGGATGGCGCGCCCGGGGATGGAAGCGCAAGGGTGGCATGGTCGAGAACGTCGAGCTGTGGAAGCACGCGCTGCGGGTGGCGGAGCCGCATGAGGTGACCTGGGAGTGGGTTCGAGGGCATTCCGGGAACCCCAGGAACGAGTACGTGGATAGCCTCGCGGCGCGGGCCGCGAGCGAGCAGCTCGATTCCGGGGGCGTGGTGGACTCGGGCTTCGAGGCGTGGCTGGAGGAACAGCGGGAGACGAAGGAGCGCTACTTCGATTTCCTTGAGAACGCCCCGCCGGAGGATTGAAGGTTTTCAGGCGGTGGGCTTCTTCAGCAGCGCCCCCTTCCCGCCCACGCGCAAGAACGGCAGCCCGTGGCGGTCGATGAACTCGCGGTAGGCCTGCAGAGCGCCGTCGCACCAGGCGGGCTCCACGCAGTCGTCCAGGACCACGCCGCCGCCGGGCACGATCAGGGGCCAGAGGGCCTCGAGCGTCTCGGCGGTGGGCAGGTAGAGGTCGACGTCCAGAAACACGGCGCCGATCGGGCCGATCTCGTTCCAGTCCACCTTCGAGCAGTCGCTCTGGATGATGCGGTAGTTGGTATAGCCGAGACGCGCCAGGCTGTGGTTGAAGATCCTGACGCTGCCGTATGAGTAGTCGGAGATCTCGGAGGCGCGCTTCTCCCGCTTCGCCACCTCGTAGTCGATGCTCTCCGGGGTAAACCCGTCGAAGGTGTCGACGAACACGAGCGTGCGCGGATCGCCGGTTGTCCTCAAGTGCTCCAGCAGGAAGACGGAGGTATCTCCTCTCGCGACACCGATCTCGACCACGGCGCCGTCCGTGCCCCGGGTTGCATCGATCAGCCCCACCATCGCGGCGAGCTCACCCGGATCGACCCAGTAGCGGTACTCGGGAAGCATCGCGTTCCGTAGCACCGGCATCCGATAGACGATGCGTTTGATCGTGGTCATGAGCCCGCGCGCGCGCCGGTTGAGAACGCGCGCGAGGGAAACGAATGACCCGACACCCGGACTGCGCGATGCGCCGGGCGGCTGTGTTGTTGGAGAGGACGGCATGATCCCGAAGGTCTGGAGGGCAGCAAAGGGGTGCTTGGAGCTGGAGAGGTTCGCCTACATGATCACAGGAGTGACGACGGCGGAAAAGGTGTAGCGGAAGGCACAAAAAAAGGAGCCCCCCGGTCCGGCACACCGTGCCCGGGGGGCCCTCATCTCGCTGATGGCACCAGACCCTTCGCTTGAACCCGGCCGCGTGCGGCCGTCAGGCCCTGATCCCTTTCTCCCTCACCGCGCAGTGTGCGGCTCAGGCGCTCCTTCGCTTTCGGAGCTACGCCCGGAGGACAGCGACCCCTCCGTCGGCTCACCGGGGCTCAAGTCCCGGCGAACATCCACTGCCACGGTGTCCCGCCCAGCGGACTGCCACTTCGAACTGCCCGAAAGGGATGACCATCGCCATCGACTACGAGCCAACCGCGTCCGAAACGGACACGTATCATAGGGTGTCGTTTGGGCCGTGTCAAGGGGTGCGACCGACTTTTTTCGAGCGGCTCCGGGATGGCCGAATCCGGGTAGAGCGCGGCCCCGCTCGAGAGCAGACCCGGATCCTTCCGCCGGAACCGGCAAGACGAACTGGCGGATCGAGATCCTGGGAGCGGACATGCGGAATCCGGAGGCCACCGACTACAGGATCGTGGTTCGGGACACCGACGGGAATGTGGTCAGCGAGGATGTCATGGCGTGGCGCTACAGATCTGGCTCACCCACTCCGCATCGTCCCCGGGATCGGTCCACGCGCACCACACCTCTGGACGGAGCGCAATCTTCGGTCGGATCTCGGCTCCTCTACTAAACGTCTAGTTGACGGGCCGGCTCCTGCTGCTCCGTACCGTGCTACGAGCGTTCTTCGTTGGCCGCGCGCGAACGGCCACTCACCCATGGCCATGAAGCGCGTCGCCTTGAGCTCGTGAGGGCCGGGTAGGTCACGCCTTCCACGCCCGTGCGGCATGGTTGGCTGCGTCTGCAGAGTCGCAAACGAAGGGTTGCTCAAGATCGCTCGCAATGAAGGTAGGACTATGGGCCGCGCGTCGGTAGTGGTTCTGATGACGCTTGTGGCAGGTGGATGCGGCGAGAGAACGCCCGACTCGTCAGGGCTAGGCTCGTCACGGCAACTCGGTGACACGACGTTTGTATTCTCATCGTCGCCCCAGCGAGGCCCGGCCTCCCTTCGTGAGGTATCACGAATTGGCATGATCGACGGTCCACCGGAGTACTTGCTGAGCAGGTTGCCGGTGTTCACGGTCGGCCCGGACGGAAGTCTCTTTGTCTTCGATGTCGATAGTGACCTTCGACACTACGATGCGGACGGCACATACGTCAGGACGATCGCACGCCAGGGCCAGGGACCCGGCGAGGTGAGGTACGTGGTCGGCATGGACGTCTCCGTTGACGGACTGCTGGCCGCGCTGGACTTCGGCAATCGACGCGTCAGTGTCTTTTCGCCCGACGGCAACCTCGTCCGGGAGATCAGACTACTGCCGTCGGCGGGAAGACCCGGATACGGACGGGATGCCATCCGATGGGACGATGACGGCCAGCTCTGGATCGCACTCAACCCGCCCCGGAGCGGCCCGGACACGCTGGGCGCGGGGCGGAGACCGTTGTTCGGCCGCCTGACCGGTCACGAAGAAGTGACGGACACCGTGTTCCTGCCGACTCGAGCCTGGGAAGGCTGCGAGCGCCGACTCCCGGCATACTCCGGAGGGATCTTCGAGGACAACCGCCTCCCCCACATGCCCTTCGCGCATTGGACTCGGAATCGAACGGGCGCATTGGCTTTCGGGTGCTCGGCCAGCTACGCGATCGACCTCCCGCGGCCGGACGGGAGAGTGACGCGGGTCTCGAGGCAATGGGAGCCACCGGTGAGGACGGACGAGGAGCATGAGTACTGGTCCGCGTGGTTCCGTATTGCGAACTCACAGCGGGGCGGTAACAACCGGACTCTCGCGAGGCTGGGACGCGGAGATGAGATCGCGTCGATTCCTCCGGTTCCGATCCTTCCGCGGGAGCGTCCCGCGTTCCTTCGAGTCTGGCTCACGGACGACGGCCGAATGTGGGTCCGGCCGGGAGCTGCGGGCTGGAGCCGCCCTTGGACCGAAGAGGAACGGAGCTACCAACCGCTACTGCCCGGGGGTGAGTTGCCGACGCCGCGGTTCTGGACCTACTGGAATGCGACGGACGGCCTCGATGTCTTCGACACGGACGGCCGATGGATTGGTCACGTCAACACACCCGAAAGCTGGGACGGAGCCCCCTACCTCGGGAGAAACGATCCGTACTTCAAGGGCGACACGATCTGGGCTGTGGTCAGGGAAGAGTTTGATGTCCGCTATATAGTCAGGTTCGATGTTGAGTGGCCCTCGCCTAGACAGCATTCGGCCCGGGGCTCGGACTAGGCCCAAAATAAGCGAGTGGCGTTCCTGAGGCAGGTGTCGGTGGTGGGGCGAGGGGCTTTGCCTCGGAGACCGCTTGCGGAGCCGTCCGGATGGCGGGTTTCATGGCGCCGGGTACCCGTTTCCGGGCGGTTGGGGCATCGTCGGGAGAGATGGTCCGGCGCCAGGGGACACCGGTCCCCGCAATGGGTTCCACACGGTCGGCAAGGCGGGTGGAACGAGGCGGCGTCAGCCGAACCCGGTCCGTTCGATCGTGTTCCAGGTGCTGAACAGGCGGTCGGTCGTCGGCTGCCAGCCGATGATGCGCAGCGTGGTGCGCCGGGCCCGGCGGATGACCTGGCAGGGCAGCAGGATCATCTCGCGGATGAACCGCTTGAACTCCATGGCGATGTACTTCCGGCGGTCGGCCTTCAGGTGCATCATCATCGCGAGCCAGCTCTTGAGGTTCCACGCCAGCGCCGCCATGACCATGTAGGCCCAGTTGCTCACCAAGTCGTAGACCGGCACCCGCAGTGCATTCACACCGCTCTTCAACTGGGCGACCACGTTCTCCTGGTTGCAGCGGGCGTTGGCCAGCCGGACGACCTCGGCCGCGCTCAGGTCCCGCCGGGTAGTGATGTAGAAGAAGTAGCAGATCTCGTCCATCAGGCTCAGTTCGCCCTTCATCTTGCTGATGTTCTTGCGCACCACCACCATCCGGTAGGTCTTGCGGCACTTCGTCGGCCGGTACTCGTATTCGGCCACGTCCTCGTGGTTCAGCCGTTTGTTGACATAGCCGCGCTCCCGCACGATGCGCCCCTTCTCGTCCGCGCGCTTGCTCCTTGTCCTCCCCGTCCGGGATGTGTACCGCGGCCTGCGCTCCAAGCGCTTCCAGTCGCCCTCTTCCAGCGCTTCGGCCCGCTTCACGATCGCCGGCTGGGCGTCATAGCCGAAGACCAAGTCCGCCTCCTCGTAGCGCCGCGTGAAGTCGCCCGCCGCCATCGGGCTCGGAATCAGCTCCGCTCCCAGGGCGTCCATGTAGGCCGCGTCGTTGCGCAGGGCGTTGAGATCCTCCAGCCGCGCGCCTCCGCACAGCAGGTTGTAGGCGATGTTCAGCACGTGGTCCGATTCGTGGTACGGCAGGTGCCTCTTCAGCAGCTTCAGCCGCCGGTTGATCTCGCCGTCCAGCCCCAGCTTCGACACCAGCCGCCGGACCACTCCGATTCCTCCGTAGCTCATCGCGTTGATCCGCGCCCCGATCTCGTAGCGGACCTTGCCCGAACCGAACACCGGCTGTGCCCGCGACCCCCGCCGCCGCGCCCTCGCGTGCCGCGCCTGCACCTTCCGCCTGCGCCGGGCACTGTTCCCACGGCTTTGTTTGTGCGCTATTCTCTTCACCGGAAAGGCCTCCTGGTTGACATCCGACGACTCGCGCCGGAATGTGCTAAGTACAATCAGGATAAGCCTTTCCGGTACTCATTGCTAGCAACGCCGCACAAATCGTGCTTGCTTTGGGACTAGCCCCAGTCCTCCATCAGGAGCCGGAGCTTCGCGATCCGCCAGGGCGGAGAGTGCATATTCAGGAGCAGGTACAGAAACCGTCCTCCGCCCAGGACCTTGGATCGGTCCGGAAGTGGCACATCCTCATAGAGCTTGGTTCCGCTGTGCCGGTCGTAGACCTCGAGCGACGTGTGTAGAACCTCGCGGGGAGGCATTGGCCGCTCGGGGTCGAACCGGGCGCGTGTCAGGACCAAGTGGTGCGGGCCGACAGCGTCAATGCGGTCAATGACGTCGAAGCTCGCGAGAAGCTCCCGAAAGAGAGTGGGGTAGTTCCCGAGATCGGCCAGCGCGCCCCGTTCCAACACGGGAATCGGCCGGAAGGAGGCGGACGGAGCTCCAAAGGTGCCCACGGTCTCGCCCGCGCCGTCGATAATCGTAACCGGGTACCTGAGACCCGAGGTCACATATGTCGAGTCGCCGCCGACCGCGATCGCAAAACCCGCGAATGAGCTCCAATAGGGCCTCTCGAAGTCAGCGAACGGGAGTTCGTAGCTGCTCCATACCAACGCCGGCGGCGTCACCCGGTGAAGGAGCCGTGGATGGCCGAAGGTGCCTTCGTTGGGGTCTCCCACGATCATCCACACGAGCAGGTCGGGTCCGAGCGCCAGGACATCCCTGGGAGCTCCCGGCAACGCGACCATGGTATCGGGAGCCAGGGAACTGGTCAGATAGGTCAGATGGGATTGGCTGAAGTCCGCAACGACGACCCTCCCTGACGGCGTCTCCGCGAGTGCGGCGATCCTCCGAAACTCGAAAGGACCGTCTCCGAACCTCCCGAAGGCTGCCTCCAGCCGCCCCTCGTCGTCGTAGCTCCGCACGCGCGGCAGGAACCGGTCACCGATCACATAGCCACCGCCCCGCCGCTCGACGAAGTCTCCGACCTCGGCAATCGAGTCGGCGGGGTCTTCACTGAGTTGCATCACGGATTCGACAACGAACACCTCTTCGAGGGTCGCGGCAACGGGAAGCGCGGTGGGACCCTCCGCCTCCCCGCAGGCAGAGAGAAGCAGGATTGCCAGGCATCCGACGGACGTGGACCCCGGACGCGACATGCTGCTGGCGATCTTCGTCATATGCCGCTCACGTTGAAATCACGGAAGACAGCAGATTTGCGTGTCACTGTAGCACGGCTCGACATCGCAGCCGCTCGGAAGGTTAGGGATCCAATGACAGCATGGATCCGAATCGCAGTTACTCCCCCGGCTGGCACTGACTGGTCCAGCGCTGACGGTACTGTAATCGACCGCCAATAGGAACGCGAGTACCGTGTCAGGGTCGGCAGGCTCTGGTTGCGCAGCTCCGGGCGCTAGCCCTAGAATCGCCCTCATGCGAAAAGCCAGGAAGCGGAAACCGTCGTGGAAGCGTACGTGCCTTGAGAGTGCGTGCTTCGTGTTGAGCATGTTGACGATCCGCGTGGTAGCGCTACAGGCGTTCACCATCACCTCTGGCTCGATGGAACCCACGCTGCTCGTAGGCGACTACGTATTCGCCAATCGAGCGGCAATGGGAAGCCGAATCCCGTTCACAGCCCTTCGGATCCCTGGCTACGCGGAGCCCCAGCGCGGCGACATCCTCGTGTTCGATCCTCCGCACGACGCTACGCTGACTCTGGTGAAACGGACGATCCTGTCACGTCCGCTGCGCTTCTGCGGCGCAAGCTCCTAGCCCTAGAATCGCCCTCATGCGAAAAGCCAGGAAGCTCGCTTCGTGTTGATCGGCATGCCGGGCGACACGCTGGAGATGCGGGACAAGGTGCTCTACCGGAACGGCGAGGCCCAAGACGAGCCGTACATGCAGCACACGGGCGTCGAGCCGGACTTCCACTCGGCCTCGATGCTGTGGCAGCGAGACATCCTATTGGCCCGTCCCCGGAACGGCTACCTGCCCACCCGCGACACTTGGGGGCCGCTCGTGGTTCCCCCCGGTCGCTACTTCATGCTAGGCGATCACCGAGACGAAAGCCTGGACTCGCGCATGTGGGGGACTCTGGAGCGATGGCGCTTGGAGGGCCAGGTCGTTCTTCGGTTTTTCAGCTACAACCGGGACTCCTACAAGCCCTTTCCGTTCATCCGTGAGATTCGCTGGGACAGGATCGGAACACGGCTCAGGTAGACCCGGGATCCTTGCCCGGCGTCAAGGTCTGTCGGTGATTCAGATTGCCTTTAGAGCGATGATTCGACGTCTCCGCAACGGCGAAGCGCGGTGTCCGTTCGCGCTCGCGACGTGCGCCCTTCTCGTCGTCTCGTGTGGCGGTGCGGAGCAAGGGAGAGACACTTCCCTGGTTCCGTACGCCGAGTCGATCGTGCCTCTAAGCGACGACATCGGCGTTCTCCTGGCCGACGAGGACACGGTCTGCACGACGGAATCGTACGAGTACCGTGTGTACTGCACGGACGTCAACGGTTCCGCAGTCGGGTATTTCGGACGGCAGGGCGAGGGACCGGGCGAACTCCGTGACCAGTTGCCCGATCTTCTACGCGGACCGGACGGCACGATCGGCGTAATCGATTCCGAACTACATCGAATGTCCGTTTTCGACATGACCTCGGGCGCATTCGTATCCCAGGTACGTCTGCCGGGGATCTATTTCCGACGCGGTGCTTCTTCATTTTCGCTGACGCTGACCGGCAGTTCGTGGTTGATGCAGATCGATTCCTCGGGGACGATGCGTACGCGCACCCAATTCGTCCAAGTGGATATGGAGTCCGGGGAGGTTGTGTGGGAGAGGGTCTACGACAGCCGGTTCAGAACCGATGCCCAATGCGAAGATTCCGGAGTGCTGGAAGGGCTCTCCTCCGGGAGTTTTTCTTCGGGGGGGAGCGCCGCGTTCCCTCTGTGCCGCGGGCAGCTGCTGTTCTTCGCCGGACGTGACGATGCTTCCGGCACGCTCGTCCGCGCACCGAGATACGTGCTGGAGTATCCCAGCGAACGAGAAGTGGAGGAGTACCTGGAGGCCGCAGGCGGCTTCGCGATGGAAGACAGTTTCCGGCGCACGCCGAAGCCGTACCAGCGTTTGCCCCTGGTGTTCGACGACCACGGCAGGCTGTGGGTCGTCACGAACCGGGGGCGCGACGACGGGGTCTCGTATTTGGATGTGTATTCGGGCCCGGAATACTGGGGGGCCGTGCGCGTACGCCACGACGCTCTCGCGGTCGATGTGCTGGGCTCGACGCTTGTGGTGCTGGTAGACCGCCCCGTGGGACCCGGCGACGCCGACGGTTATCCAGACCGCGGGGTCGACTGGTACGACGTCAGCGGACTGGAAGCGCCCGGGTACGATCCGGGATCCTAAAGAATCTCCGCCATCTCCGCGAGAAAGATGCGGGCATCGAGCCAGTAGTTCGGGTACGCGCGCCTCAGATCGTCGATGGAATCAGCGGACACGAGCACGGCATCGCGCCCCTTCTCCTCGGCTTCCATGTAGTCTTCGGTCGCCTGGTTCATCTCATCCTTTTCGTATGGAATGATGAGGGTCATGGCCTCGGCGGGTCTGCGTTCCAGAAGGAAGTAGTACGCGCCGATGCGCGTGAGGGTGGACACGTTGCGGATCAGCCCTCCGTACTGCCGCAGTCGCTCGACGACGTTCCGGCGCACGGCGTACTCGCGAATCTGCCCGTGGAGCTCCGCTCTGTTGGCGGGAGTGTCCGGCACGGTCGGGCAGCCTTCCTTGAGAGCCAGCGCCGAGCTGGCGAGAGCGAAGAAGTGCAGCCATTCCTCTTCGCCTTCGCTGGACTTGAGGGCGCGTTGCAGGAAGGCGCCGGCGGTCTCGACGGCGGTCGCCCAGGCGTGCTGCAGCTTCGTGCGCAGCTGGACCTCGATCAGAATGCCATTGAACGGACTGTTCCCGTCACCGCGATACCGGTAGACCAGATGCGCGCCCCGGTACCCCGAGGGCTTGGGCCGGTCGATGTAGTCGACATCACGGACGAGCCGGTGTTCCCAACCGGCACGCCGGTGGACTTCGTGCAGCTCGCGCACCTGGGCGACCGTGTCCAGGGCGGCGCGACACCCTCCCATGTCCTGCATCCTGGCGAGTTGCATGCGGGGAAAACGGCGCAGTTTGGCGAGCGTGGAGGGCGTCGTCTTGAGCCCTGGGAGATGATCGTATCGCTCCCGATCGGTGCGGCCAGGGTGCGCAGGCGATGGTGCAGCTCGTTGAGCGGGAAGCTGTGGGCGGCGCGCCAGTTGTTGAGCACGCGCAGATCTTCGCGGACTTCCGGAGCCCTTGAGTCGGTCCGGGCCAGTGCCCATCCGACCCGGTTGACTCGGCCTCGCGAATACCCGGGAACGATCGGGTCCATCAGCGCGCCTCCGCCGGGGAAACCGGGAACACCCCCGCGAATCCGGAGATGACGGCGTCCTCGACCGCCGCCATGGGCACGCGGCCGCCCATGCATTCGGCGAGCGACGTGACCTCGCAGTCCTGGATGCCGCAGGGAACGATGGCGCGGAAGTAGCTGAGGTCCGGTTGCACGTTGAGGGCAAAACCGTGCGACGTGACCCAGCCCGAGGAGACCCGGATGCCGATGGCGGCGATTTTCCGGCCCGCGGTCCAGACTCCCGTGAGGCCATCGGCGCGCTCGGCGCTCACATCGAACGCCGCCAGCGCGCGGATCAGGACTTCCTCCAGGTCCCGCAGGTAGCGATGCAGGTCACGCCGTCCGGGTGGGAGGCGCAGGATCGGGTATCCGACCAGCTGCCCGGGCCCGTGGTAGGTCACGTCCCCTCCCCTGCCCGCCTCGAACAGCTCGATGCCCCGCTCACGCAACTGGGCGTCGGTGGCCAGGATGTGATCGCGGTGAGCGCTCGATCCCAGCGTGACCACATGAGGGTGCTCGAGGAGGAGGAGCTGGTCGGGAATCTCCCCGGCGGCGCGCCGGCGCACCAGCTCGGCCTGCAGGGCCAGACCCTCGCCGTATTCGACACGTCCCAGGCGGGTGACCTCCAACGGCCGGTGGTCCGGGCCCGGCGGGGGCTGGTCGGCGGAACCGCGGCCCGGCGGGGACACGGCGGCGGATTGCAGGCTAGGCGGGGACACGGCGGGCGCGAGCCGGCTAGGCGTTGTCAGGGAACTCGTTAAGGGTGGACCGCAGTTCGGCGATGAAACGGGCCGCGTCCGCTCCGTCCACGATGCGGTGGTCGTATCCGAGCGAGAACAGCGCGCGCTTGCGGATCGCCATCGCGTCCTGGCCGTTGGCGGGGTCGGTCACCACCACGACTCGCTTCTCGATCGCGCCGGTGCCCAGGATGGCCGCGGTTCCCTTGGGGATGATCGGCATGCCCACCGTGGTGCCCAGCACGCCGGGATTCGTGATGGAGAAGGTCCCGCCCTGGATGTCGCGCGGGTCGAGCTGGCGAGCGCGCGCGCGGGCCGCCAGATCTGCGATGCGCCGGCCGATGCCGACCAGGCTGAACTCGTCCGCGTCGTGGATGACGGGCACGATCAGGCCGGGGTTGAGGTCGACCGCGATGCCCAGATTCACATTGCCGCGGTAGATGACGCTCTGGCCGGACACGCACGAGTTCACCATGGGGTACGCGCGCAGCAGCCTGGAACAGGCCCAGGCGATGAAGGCGGTGTAGCTGACCCGCACGCCGCGCGCCTTCCACGCCTCGCGGTTCTGGCGCCGCAGCTCGTCGATGCGGGTGAAGTCGACCTCGATGAAGGAGTGAACGTGGGGCGCCACCCGCTTCGCCACCACCATGTGGTCGGCGGTCAGGCGGCGAATCCTGTCCATCGGCTCCACGCGATCGGCGGCGCGCGCGCGGAACTCGGGGTTGCGCACCTCGCCGTAGAACGCCGTCCACAGGTCGTCCGCGCCGACACCGATGGAGGGGGCGGCCGCGGCTGCGGCTGCGTCCGCCCGCGTCTTGCGGGCCTCGATGAAGTTCAGGATGTCCTGCTTGGTCACGCGTCCGACGTGGCCGGAGCCGGCGACCTGGGCGATGTCGACTCCGTGCTCGGCGGCGATGCGGCGTACCACCGGGGTCGAGCGCCGCCGCAGCCGCTCCTCCCCGGACTCCTCCGCGGCGGAGGAAGCGCGCCCGGGGGAACCGTCGGTCGCGGGGGTGGCGGGGGTGGATGCGCGCGCGCGAGCACCATCGGTCGCGGCTGGGCCGGTCGTCTCCTCCGCGAGGCCCGCGGCGGTCGACGCGCTCGCCGCCCCGGCAGGCTCCGCCCCGTCATGCGCGGAGGTGTCCGTTACCGCGCCGCCCTCCGTATCGATGAAGCCGACGATGGTCCCGACTTCAACGGTTTCCCCTTCCGGGACCGAGATCTCCACCAGCACCCCGCCGGTCGGGGAAGGAATCTCCGCGTCCACCTTGTCGGTCGAGATCTCGAGGATGGGCTCGTCCACCTCGATGCGGTCTCCGACCTTCTTCAACCAGCGCAATACCGTCCCCTCGGCGATCGACTCGCCCATCTGGGGCATCGGAACTTCAATCCGGGACACGGGCGACACTCCGTTCCATGCGGCGGCACGTTCGGGCTTCAGCACCCGGCTTCATCAGTATTTTACAAGATAGCGACACGCGGTGACGACATCCGACACCTGCGGCAGGAAGTAGTCCTCCAGCTTGCCGGCGTAGGGGACGGGAGAATCGATGGCGGTGACCCGCAGAATCGGCGCGTCCAGCCATTCGAAGGCCTGCTCGTTCACGCGCATGGCGATCTCGCCCGCGATCCCGCCCGTTCTGGTGTCCTCGTGGACGACCAGCAGCCTCCCGGTCTTCCTGACGCTCGCCGCGATGGCCGCGTCATCGAGCGGGAGCAGCGTGCGCAGATCCAGGACCTCGACTTCCACCCCGTCGTCGCGCTCGAGCGCCGCGGCCGCCTCGAGACTGGTGTGCACCATGGCGCCGTAGGTGACGATGGTCACGTCCGTGCCTTCGCGCGCCCGGCGCGCCTTCCCCAGGGGAACCACGTAGTCCTCCGCGGGCAGCACCTCGCGCAGGTAGGGGGCGCGGTACAGGCTCTTGTGCTCCTCGAAGAGGACGGGGTCGTCGTCGCGAATGGCGGCCTTCAGAAGACCCTTGGCGTCGTAGGCCGTGCTGGGGTAGACGATCTTCAGGCCGGGGGTGTGGAAGAAGGCCATCTCCACATTCTGGGAATGGAAGGGACCTCCGCGGTTGCCGCCGCCGACGGGGCCCCGCACGACCAGGGGCACGCTTCCGCTCCCCCGGTAGCGGGATGTGGCGATGTAGTTGGTGATGACGTCGTAGGCCGGAGAGATGAAGTCCATGAACTGCATCTCCACCACGGGACGGAGCCCCATGTGGGCGGCGCCCGCCGCGGCCCCGGTGAAGCCGGCCTCGGAGATGGGCGTGTCTATGACCCGTTCGCCGCCGAAGTGGTCGAGGAAGCCGCGCGTGACCTTGAAGGCGCCGCCGTACACGCCGATGTCCTCGCCCATGAGAAAGACGGCGGGATCCCGCTCCATCTCCTCGAAGAGAGCTTCGCTGATGGCTTCGAGCAGCGTCACGGCTTCGCCGCGCCGACTCCTGGCGAGATGCTCGGGGGTCGGATTCCGGGCCATGCTCTGCGCGCGGTCAGTGTGCGGCCGCCTGGGCGAGCCCCCGAGTCGGGGGATCCAGGCGATACCAGGGGGGAGAACCGAAATCATCGGTGTAGACGCCGCCGAGCGCCTGTTCGGCAGCCGGCACCGATTCCGCCAGCGCCTGTTCGCACGCCTCTCGCACCGAGGCTCTCGCGTGGCGCTCCACTTCGTCGAGATCGGATGCTTCGGCCTTTCCCGCCTCGATGAGCCGGGCGCGGAGTCGACCGAGGGGGTCGCTTGGGTATTCTCGTTCGGCTACTGTCGCGTCACGCCCGTGATCGGGGCGCGCCCGTGCCGCGTCCGGGCAGCCCCGCGCCTCGACGAGGGACGCGCCCTTTCCGGAACGCGCCCGGCGCGCCGCCGCCCGCACGGCCCTGTGGACTTCGAGCACGTCGGCGCCGTCCACCGATTCGCTCGCGATTCCGTACCCGGGCGCCTTGCGCGCACAGGCGCGCGCGCGGGTGCGCGCTCGGGCGGAAGTCCCGTCCCCAGCCTGCACGAGCACGATCAGCGGGCAGCGCTGGACCGCGGCGAAGTTGATGCCCTCGTGCCACGCGCTGGTGGATGTCTCGTCTTCTCCTGAAAAGACCAGTCCCACCCGGGGCTCTCCGCGCAGGCGGAATGCCAGGGTGACGCCCGCCATGACCTCCACCATGGTCCCCGGCAGCGCCACGGGCCCCACCAGCCCTCGGTCGAAGGCGGTGTAGCAGACGTCGGTCTCGCGGCCCCGGCTGGGTGCCGAGCCGCGGGCGAGGTGCTGCCGGAAGAGTTCGAGCGGGGTTCCGCCGAACGCGAACAGAGCGCCCGTATTGTGCGCGGTGAGCGCGATCGCGTCGCCGGTGCCGTCGTCAGCGGAACGCAGTGCCCGCGCGGCTCCTACCGAAACAGCCTCGTATCCCCGGCCACAGCGGGCCGCCGCCGGGATGTGGCCTTGCTCGCGGAGACTCTCCAGCCGTGCCGCCGCGGCTCGGTGGAGGGCCAGATCGCGGTAGAGGTTGACCGGGTCATGGTGCCCGGCCACGGTCAGCGTCGAGCGAGCCTGCGTCAAAGTCCGCCGGAGGGGGGCGGTGCCTGGTTGGCCTCCGGGTCCGGCGGAGGTGGCGTCTCGCCAGCGGCGGGGTCCGCCGCCGGGGCAACATCGTCCGGGAGAAAGGACTCGTCGAGCCCTGGGAGCACGGGCGTGGGCGCGACCTGCTGCGCGCTCTCCCGCAGGATGGAGGAGGGTGCCGTGGCCCGTGAAGAGACGATGGACAGCACCAGCGCCAGCAGCATGAAGATAGTGCCGGTGGTCCATGTGGTGCGGGTCAGCACGGAGGCGGCCTGGCGTCCGGCGAGGATTCCTTCCGTCGCACTGACCCCGCCTCCCATCGCGGCCAGCCCGCCTCCCTTCCCTGCCTGGAGGAGGATGACGATCCCGAGGATCAAGCCATCGAGAACGAGTAGGAACAGAAGAAAGCCATACATGCGTCTATGTCGCCTGGTTCGAGGAATCGGGGTAAACCATCGTCCCGGGCCGCTTTGCTGTCAAGCACTTCCGGCCTGTCCCGCGAGGGCGATACGGGCGAAGGAGTCGGGATCGAGGCTCGCCCCACCCACCAGCACCCCGTCGATCTCCGCGCTCGCCAGCAGTTGAGCGGCGTTGCCCGGGTTCACGCTCCCCCCGTAGAGGATGCGCACCGCCGTGGCGCGCTCTCCGCCCCATTCCCGTACCAGGCGGCGCCTCAGGATCCCGTGCGCCGAGGAGGCGTCGGACGGAGTCGCGGTCTCGCCCGTGCCGATCGCCCAGACGGGCTCGTAGGCAACCATCACGTCGTCCGCGGGCGTTAGCACCGCAAGCGCGGCGTCGAGCTGGCGAACGATGACGTCCCCGGCCTGTCCGGCCCGTCGCTCCTGAAGAGTCTCGCCCACACACACCACGGGGACCAGCCCGGCATCGGCGGCGGCCCGCGCCTTGGCGGCGGCGTCCTGGTCGCTCTCGCCGAACAGGTGGCGCCTTTCCGAATGCCCCACCAGGGCATGACTGGCGCCGGCCGCCCGGGCCATCGGCGCCGACAGCTCGCCGGTGAAGGCTCCGCGCGGCTCGGGGTGGATGTTCTGTACTCCCAGCTGAACGACGGGTCGCCCGGGCAGGGCGTCCAGCGCCGCCGCGAAGGAGATGGCGGAGGGAAACACCAGGATGTCGGGTTGAACTCCGGGCCACGAGGGGCGAAAGGCCCGAAAGAACCTCCGGGCGTCGGACGGCGCGTTGTGCATCTTCCAGTTTCCGGCGATGACCGGCTGCTTCTTCATTCGTCCTCCAGCTTGCTGCGTGAAAGGCGTCAGGCGTCCGAAAGCGCATCCACCCCGGGGAGCGGCTCTCCGGCCAGAAACGCCAGCGAGGCTCCGCCCCCGGTGGACACATGCACGAAACCCTCGGAGAGTCCCGCGGCCCGAACCGCGGCAGCGGAATCTCCTCCCCCGGCGATGGTCACCGCCCCGGAGGCGGTCGCCCTCGCCACCGACCGGGCCACAGAGACGGTGCCGGCGGCGAAGGCCGGCAGTTCGAAGACACCCACGGGTCCGTTCCAGACGATGGTGCGGGCCCGCTCCAGCTCCCGCGCGAAGAGGGCCTGGCTCTCGCCCCCGATGTCGCCGATGCGATCCGCGGTCCCGACCTGGCTCCGCGCAACCTGGCGGGTCGCCGCGTCGGGGGCGATCCGGGGCGCAACCACGCAGTCCACCGGCAGGAGCATCCGGTCGCCGGCCTGATCGAGGATGCGGGCCGCGATAGCGATGCCTGCTTCCTCCACCAGGGATGCACCGGTTTCGAGCCCGAGTGCACGGAAGAACGTGTTGGCCATGGCCCCGCCCACCAGCACGCGGTCGGCCCGCTCGAGCATCTTCTCGATGACGCCGATCTTGTCCGACACCTTGGCGCCTCCCAGCACGGCCACGAAGGGCCGCTCAGGAGCCTCCAGGGCATCGCCCAGAAAGCGGATCTCCCGCTCGAGCAAGCGGCCGGCGACGGCTTGCCCGCCCTTCGCCCGAATCGCCCGCGCGAGGCCGGCCGTCGAGGCGTGCGCCCGGTGAGCCGTTCCGAAGGCGTCGTTCACGAAGTGGCTCCCCAGAGCGGCGAAGGCGGAGGCCAGCTCAGGGTCGTTGCGCGTCTCGCCCTCGTGGAAGCGCGTGTTCTCGGCCACCAGAATCCGGCCTGGCGCGAGCCTGCGGGCGCGGGCAAGGGCTCCCGGTCCCGTCGCCTCGGGGCTGAAGAGCACCTCGCTGCCGAGCAGCGTGCCGAGCCGGGCCGCGACCGGCTCGAGCGACGCTTCCGGACGCGGCCGGCCTCCGGGTCGGCCCAGATGGGAGAGGAGGACGATGCGCGCTCCGTGGTCCGCGAGATGGCGCAGAGTCGGCAAGGTGCGCACGATGCGGGTATCGTCGACAACCCGGCCATCTCGCAGCGGAACGTTGAAGTCCGCCCGCACCACGATGCGCTCGCCCGCGCAGGCGGGCAGATGCTTCAAGGTCTTCTTGCGCATGACCGCCTCGGCCTGGACGGCCTGATTCCCTTCCTCGCGGGGACGGGAGGAACGGGATCTAGACGGCCGCGGCCGCCAACATGCGCTTGCCGACAAAACGGACCAGGTCCACAACGCGGCTGGAGTAGCCCGCCTCGTTGTCGTACCAGGAGAGCACCTTCACCAGCTTGCCGTCTATCACGTTCGTGCTCAGGGCATCCACCACGGAACTGGCGGGGTTGCCGATGTAGTCGACCGAGACCAGCGGCTCGTCGGAGACATCGAGGATGCCGCGCATGGAACCGGTGGAGGCCTCCTTCATGGCCTGGTTGACCTCGCCGATGTCGGTGGAGCGCTCGACTTCCGCCACCACATCCACGAGAGACACATCGGGCGTGGGCACGCGCACCGCCATCCCGTCGATGCGCCCGCGCACCTCCGGGATGACCAGGCCGGTCGCGCGGGCGGCGCCGGTCGTGGTGGGGATCATCGACACGGCACCGGCGCGCGCCCGCCGCAGGTCCTTGTGCGGCTGGTCCAGCAGCGACTGTCCGTTGGTATAGGAATGGATGGTGGTGACGAGGCCGCGACGGAAGCCGAAACTGTCGTTCAATACCTTGACCACCGGGGCCAGACAGTTGGTGGTGCAGCTGGCGTTGGAGATGATGTGGTGCCGCTCCGGGTCGTAGGCGTCGTGGTTGACTCCCAGAACCAGGGTGACGTCCTCATTCTGGCCCGGAGCGCTCACGATCACTTTCCTCGCGCCGGCGGCCAGGTGCCGGCCCGCGCCTTCGCGGTCGCGGAAGAAGCCGGTGGACTCGACGACGACGTCGATCGCCAGCTCCGCCCACGGAAGGCTGGCCGGATTGCGCTCGGCGAAGATGCGAATGGTGTTGCCATCAACCCGCAGCCCGTCGTCCGTGACCTCGACCGAGCCCGGATACGCCCCGTGCACGGAGTCGTACTTGAGCAGGTGGGCGAGGGTGGCCGTATTCATAAGGTCGTTGACCGCGACCAGCTCGATATCCGCGGTGCCGTCTCTGGTCAGGGCGCGCAGGACGTTGCGGCCGATACGGCCGAATCCGTTGATGGCAAGTCGAATCGACATGGGTGGCGTTTCTCCCGGAACGTGTCGTGGGTTTCCTTCGAAGCCTGCCCGGACGCACCCCGTTGGCGGCCCGGAGTTCCCGCACAAAACTAACGCGGAAGTGCCCGCGCAAAGGTGGCCAGAGCTACCCGGCGCACGCCGGCGCGCGTAAGGGCTGCCACCGCCGCCCGGGCGGTGGCGCCGGTTGTCAGGACGTCGTCAACGAGCAGGACATCGGCACCGTGCAGCCGGGATGCGGACCGGGACAGGGGTGCGAAGGCGTCGCGCACGTTGGCCGCCCGTTGTCCGGCGTGAAGGGACACCTGGGTGCGCGTCTGACGGCGGCGCACGAGTCCCTCCGTAAACGCGAGGCCGGTCTCCTCGGCGAGAGCGCGGGCCAGCACCTCCGCCTGATCGAAGCCCCGCCGGCGCCGGTGGGCCGACGATGTGGGAACGTGTGTGACGAGGTATCCCCCGAGATCGTCGAGAACCGGCAGCAGGCTGCGCTTCATGAGCACCGCCATCATCGGCGCCAGCTCCTTCCATCCATCGTACTTGAGACCGTGCACGATGACGTCGGCGGGCGGCCTCATCGCCACGGCCGACCGTGCCAGCACGAGGGCTTCCTCCCAGTCCAGACACTCCAGGCAGGGCCTTCCTGGCCGGTGGCCGGTCCCGGCGGGATAGTCGCAGCGCTCGCAGCGCGGCGCCGGAGGCCGACGCAGCCGCACCCGGCAGGACGCGCACACCAGGCCGTCCCGGGAGCCGGCCGCGATTCGCGACCCGCACGCGATGCAGGCGCATGGGAGGAAGAAATCCAGCAGCGGGGCCAGTCCGCGCGCGATCCTCATCGGGCGCGCATCCGCGCCAGAGCTTCACGCATGGCGGCGAGGGGAGCTTCGCGCCTCCACCACAGCTCGAACGCCGCGGCCCCCTGCTGCACCAGCATCTCGCCTCCGTCCATGGCATGGATGCCGCGCGCTCGCGCGTCCGCCGTCAGGCGTGTCCCGGAGGGAGAATAGACCATATCCATGAGGGCTCCCACCTTGCCGAGGCAGTCGAGGTCCAGGGGCGACGGATCGTGCGCGTCCAGCCCCAGCGAGGTCGCGTTGAGAACCAGGTCGAAAGCCTCTCCTGCCAGTGCCTGCACCTCGGACACGACCCGAACCCGCTCGTCCCCCACTTCGCGCGCCATGGTGTGCGCCCGCGCGAGGGTGCGGTTGAGGACCCGGACCTCTCCGGCGCCTTCGTCGATCATGGCGGCGACCGCGGCGCGAGCCCCACCACCCGCGCCCACCAACAGCACCCGGGCCCCTCGGGGCGAGCCCGCCAGCAACCTGCGGACGGCACGTCGCACGCCTGCCACATCGGTATTGTCCCCGTGGAGGCGCCATCCTTCTCCCCAGAAGGTGTTGCACGCACCCGTGCGCCGGACGAAGTCGCCGGCATGATCGAGCAGAGCGGCCGCCCGCTGCTTGTGCGGAACGGTCACGTTGCCTCCACCGCCGGCTCGGATCAGCGTGCGCATCACCGGGGCCACGTCTTCCGGCCGGCAGGCGATGGCCACGTATCTCGCGTCGAGGCCGGCGGCCCGCAGCGCCGCGGTCTGGATGGCCGGGGAGAGCGAGTGCGCCACGGGGTTTCCCAGAATGGCGAAGACGCGCGTGCCCCGCGGCGGGGCTTCCCTGCTCGTCACGGCGCTCTTCCGATCCTCACGCGTCCGGCTCCGGCTGGAGGCGGTCGAGAATCGCCTCGACCAGGTCTTCCAGCTGCTGGCAGGTATCCCGGTATTGCCGGTCGTCCCCGCCGAAGGGATCGACGACGCCTCCCGCGGGATCACCGGCGAAATCAGTGATCACTTCCGCGTAGCAGCGTCGGGGATCCAGCGCCTCCACGGCCGCCAGGTGGGACGGAGCCATCACCAGCGCCAGGTCGGCCCAGTCCAGCCGCTCGGCGGTGAGCACGCGCGCGGAATGGCTGTCCAGATCCATGCCTCGCTGCGCCGCGGCCCGGCGCGCCCCGCCGGACGCCGGGGCGCCCTCGGATGCCATGGTCCCGGCCGATTTTACCTCGATGTGCTCGAATCCCCGGCGCGCAGCCCGGGATCGGGTGATCGCTTCCGCCATCGGGCTGCGGCAGGTATTCCCGGTACAAACGTACAAGAGCCGCACACGACCCTGCGCCGCCGGCTCCAAGGGGGTATCGCTCATGTCTCCGTCTCTCCCAGCTCGGGACAGATCTCTCGCAGCAGCGACACGCTCAACGCCCCAGCGCGCAGGACGACCGCGCCCGCTCCGGTACAATCTACGATGGTTGAAGTCGCCGCCGGGGGAATCTCCCCCGCGTCGACGACCCAGAGCCGCTCGTCCGCGTCCAGCGCCAGGGCTGCTGCCATCGCCTCCGTTCCGGAGAGCGCCGCCTTTCCCCCCGGCGGGTTGGCGCTGGTCGAGGTGATCGGCACGCCGGTCTCCCCCAGGATCTGCTCGACCACGGGTGCCGGGCTGACCCGCACCGCGACACCGCCGCCCCTGCCCCGCGCCTGCGTGGGAAAGCGGCGTTGCGGGTCGCGCAGGACGAGCGTCAGCGGCCCGGGCCAGAGGCGCTCGGCAAGCCGGTGGGCGCACCGGCTCCAGTCCAGTTCCGGCGCCGCCCGTGGATGTGGCAGGAGAAGGATGAAAGGCTTGCCCGCCTCACGCCGCTTGAGCGCCGCGAGCGCGCGCAGCGGCCGGTCCTGCACCAGCCCTCCCAACCCATATACGGTCTCGGTCGGGTAGGCCAGCAGTCCGCCCGCTTCCAGATGCCGGGCGACCTCGCGCAGCCCATCGGCGGGAAGCGTTCCGTTCCGGCACACGACCATGCGGGGCGCGTTCACCCGTCGTCGCCGGCCGACGCAAGCAGGCGTTCCGCCAGAATCAGATCCTCCGGCCAGGTCACCTTGATGTTACGCGGGGATCCCTCGATCATCGTCACCTCGCCGCCGAACCGCTCGATCAGCGATGCATCATCCGTCCCCTGGACGCCTTCCTCGCGCGCCCGCCGGTAGGCCGACTCCAGCAGCTGGCGCGGAAACGCCTGCGGGGTCTGGGCGTGCCAGTAGCGCCCGCGCCGGGGCGTACACACCACCCGCCGGCGTTCGTCCACCTCCTTCAGCGTGTCCACCGCGGGCACGCCGGACACCACGGATTGCCCGCTCGCGGCCGCATGCAGACAACGCTCCACCAACGCGCGCTCTACCAACGGACGGGCACCGTCGTGCACCAGCACGACATCCACCTCGGGCGGTAGTGCGGCCACCGCCGCGGCAACCGATTCCCCCCGGGTCGCCCCTCCCGCGACGACTCGCACCCGCGGGTCGGCGCCGGTGAGCCATGCGGGCGGCCGCGCGGCCAGGTCGGGAGGGAGGGCGACCGCAACGCACTCCACCCCCGAGGCCTCCAGAAAGGGACGGATGGCCCGCAGCAGGATCGGCTGCCCCGCCAGCTCGAGAAACGACTTGCGCACCCCTCCCATGCGCCGGCCCGCGCCCGCCGCCGGAACCGCGACCCCGGCGCGGCATGGAGGAGGGCAACCGCTTTCCGTCACCCCGAGTATCCGCGGCCTCCGCCGCTGCGTCCTCCCGGCGGGAGGGGCGCGGCGTTGTCCGGCTCCGCCTCAACGTTGTCGAAACGCGTATAGGCGCTGTGGAAATAGAGCGGCACGATCCCGGTGGGCCCGTTGCGCTGCTTGCTCACGATCAGCTCGGCCTTCCCCTGCAGGGAGTTGCCGTCGCGGTCGGTGGCATCGTAGTACTCCGGACGATAGAGAAACATGACCAGGTCGGCGTCCTGCTCGATGCTCCCGCTCTCGCGCAGATCCGACAGCTGGGGCCGGTGATCGGCGCGCTGCTCCGGGGCCCGGCTCAGCTGGCTCAGCGCCACCACCGGCACATCCAGCTCCTTGGCCAGGGCCTTCAGGCCGCGGGAGATCTCGCTCACTTCCTGCTGCCGGTTTTCGCTGTTGCGGGACCCGGCCATCAACTGCAGGTAGTCGATGACCAGCAGACCAAGCTGGTTCTCCGCCTTCAGGCGGCGTGCCTTGGCGCGCACTTCGAGCACGGTGTTGCCGGGCGAATCATCGATCCAGATGGGCGACGTGTTGAGGTGTCCGGCCGCGGTCGCCAGACGCTGGATTTCACTGGTGGAGAGCTTCCCGCGGCGCAGCTTCTGCGCGTCTACCCGGCCGTCGGAGCAGAGGAGCCGCTGCACCAGCTCCTCGTTCGACATCTCCAGGGAGAACACCCCGACCGGCACATGCTGGCCCGCCGCGTGCCGCGCGACATTCAGAATCCAGGAAGTCTTCCCCATGGACGGCCGCCCGGCGACGATCACCAGATTGCCCCCCTGCAGCCCGCCAGTGAGATAGTCGAGCCGTGTGAACCCGCTGGCGACCCCGGTCAGCTCGCCCTTGGCCTCCTGCAGTCTCTCGATTCGCTCGAAAGCCGGCCAGAGAAGCTCCTTGATGCGGACGAAGCCGTCGCGGTTGTGCCCGGTGGCGACCTGGAAGATGCGCTGTTCGGCTTCGTCCAGAAGCTGCTCAACGGAGCGCTCGCTCTGGTCGTAGACATCGCGGATGATCTGCGAGGACGCATCGATGAGCCGGCGCAGCAGCGCCTTGTCTCCGACGATGCGGGCGTGGTACTCGATGTTGGCGGCCGTGGGAACCGCGTCCAGCAGCTCGGCGAGATAATCGTAGCCTCCCGCGGCTTCCAGCTCGCCGGTCTTTGCCAACTCGTCCCCGACGGCGATGACATCGATGGCGTCGCCGCGCTCGAACAGGCGCAGCGCGGCCCGGAAGATGCGCCGGTTCGGCTCCGCCGAGAACATCGAGTCGGACACGACTTCGATCGCGCGCGCCACGGCGTCGCGCTCGATGAGCATCCCCCCCAGGACGGCGACTTCGGCCTCGGGCGCAACCGGAGGCGAGCGGTCGTAGGTCGGAGACCCGGCCGGCATGACCGGGGGTGCAGTCGTATCCACGCGCCTCAACGGTTGGATGTGAATGGTGCGGGGCTCGCGACGGGGCCTATGCGCCGCCGGATCCTGGGCCCGTGCGGTCCATGGTGTCTCGCAACAACTGGAGATCGTCCCAGACGGCTTGCGTCCAGCCCCGATTCCTGAGCAGTGCCGCCGGGTGGTACGTCACCACCGCGGGCACGCCCCTGTAATCGTATACCTCGCCCCGCAGCTTGCCCAGAGCAACCTGACGCCCGGTGATGAACTGCGCGGCGAACCCGCCCACCGCGAGGATGACTTCCGGAGACACCAGCTCGATCTGCCGCTGCAGGTAGGGGGTGCATGCCTCGATTTCGTCCGGCAGCGGGTTCCGGTTTCGAGGAGGCCGGCACTTCAGGACGTTGCAGATGTAGACCGACTCCTTGCGGGAGAGGTTCACCGACGCCAGCAGCAAATCGAGGAGCTTGCCTGCCCGGCCCACGAACGGAAGCCCGGTGCGGTCTTCGTTCGCCCCGGGCGCCTCGCCGATCACGACCAGCCTGCCACGGGGATTGCCGTCGGAGAAGACCACCTGGGTGCGGCCCTTGCAGAGCGCGCAGCGCTCGCAGGCGAGCGCGGTTGTGCGAAGTTCGTTGTAGTCGGTGGGCAGCCGGAGCGGCTCGTTGGCCGCGGCCGCGTCCGTCCCGGCACGGGCGAGTGCGAGAGCCTCGCGCGCGCTGAGACGGTCGAGAACGAGGGCTCCTTCGCCCAGCTCCTTCCGCTGGCTCAGGTAGCGGGCCAGAGCGCGCCTATCCATGGGTCGCGCCGGACCTCAGGCCGAAGCCCCGCAAGACCCGGCGACCGAGCCGCCGAGATGATCGAAAACGGCTTCCGCGATCTCGTCCTTGGCCATGACCGGCAGCGCTTCGGCCGAGCCGTCGAGAGCCAGGAGAGTCACGGCGTTGCTCGTGCCCCAGGGTGCTCCCTGTGGCCCGCTGGCACGATTGGCCACGATCAGGTCGAAGGACTTGCGGGCCATCTTGGTCTGCGCCCGCGCAAGCAAATCTTCCGTCTCCAGCGCGAAGCCCACGACCGTTGCCCCGGGTTTCCGCAGCGGAATCGTGTCCAGAGCCACGTCCGGGTTGGCGACGCATTCCACCGTGATCGTGCTCCCTTCGCGCCGGCGTTTGATCTTCCGGTCGCGGGGGCGGGCCGGACGATAGTCGGCGACGGCGGCGGCGAAGATCACGATATCGGCCTGCGGTATCGCCCCGGACACGGCCGCGAGCATCTCGCGGGCGGTCGCGACGTCGATGCGCTCGACCCCGGGCGGGCGGGCCTGGCCGGTGGGTCCGGACACCAGCGTCACCCGGGCACCCCGTCGCCACGCCGCGCGGGCGAGCGCGTGCCCCATGGTCCCCGACGAGCGGTTGCCGACGAAACGCACCGGATCGATGGGTTCCAGGGTGGGACCCGTGGTGATGAGCACCTGTTTGCCGTCGAGAAAGGTATCCCTCTCCAGGACGCGCCCCACGTGCTCGACGATCTCGGGCGCCTCCAGCATGCGGCCCGGGCCCTCCCCTTCCCCGAACGCCAGCGGACCGACCGCAGGACCCGCCACCGCGTAGCCCAGCTCCTCGCGGAGATGGGCGAGGTTGCGTCGCGTCTGCGGGTGCCCGTACATGCGGTCGTTCATGGCCGGGCAGATCAGCGCCGGGGCGCGCGTGGCCAGAAGCGTGGTGGTGAGCAGGTCGTCGGCGCGTCCGGCGGCCGCCCGAGCCATGAAGTCGGCGGTGGCGGGTGCCACGCACACGGCATCGGCCTCCACGCCCAGGCGGATGTGCATGGCCGCGCCCGCGGCGGAGAAGAGTTCGGTCAGGACCTTCCGGCCGGTGAGCGCCTCGAAGCTGAGCGGCGTGACGAACCGGCCCGCGCCGGAGGTGAGCACGACATCCACCTCGGCGCCGAGGCGGGTGAGGTCCCGGGCGACCTGGATGGACTTGTAGGCAGAGATGCCCCCGGTAACCCCCAGGACGACCCGGCGACTGCGCCAAGGGCGCCGGGGAAAGAGCGGCGGGACGGACATGACCCCGCTTCCCCGGTTCTATTCCGCCCGGTGGTCCCGCGTGACCAGCCGGTATTCGATGCGGTCGGAAGTCAGCGCCTCGAGCGCCTTGGTCGTCAGCTTCTTCTCATCCATGGGCATTGCATCGCGCGGCATGGCGTTGAGCTCCCTGGCATACTTGGCGGCGATCAACACCCCCAGGTACTTGCTCATGGCCGGTTCGGCGACTTCCAGCGGTGTAAACACGCGCATCTGTTCTCTCCGTGATGTGGTTCACAGGTAAGATAGCGCCCCGGGCAAGTCCGCGCGGCCCGGCGTTACCCGAATTCTCTCGACAGAAGGGCGTCGATGTCTCTGCGGAGAACTTCCGCTTCCTCTTGGACGCCGCGGCCCGGGAGGGCTCCGCTCCCCTCTCCGCTGGCGATCCTTTTCACCCTCTCCACCGTTGCGTCCAGATCGTCGTTGACCACCACATGGTCGAATTCCGGCACCTGCGCCAACTCCGTGCGCGCCACCCGCAGCCGGCGGGCGATCTGGTCGCGCCGCTCCGTTCCGCGCGCCGAGAGTCTGCGCAGGAGCACCCGGGCAGAGGGCGGCAAAACGAAAACAAACACGGCTGAAGGGACGCTGGCACGGACCTGGGCGGCCCCCTGGACATCGATGTCCAGCAGCGCGCGCCGTCCGTCGCACCCGACGAGGTTTCGCCGCGGGGTCCCGTACAGGTGATCGTGAACCGGTGCCCATTCCGCCAGCTCGCCCGCGCGGATCATGCGTTCAAAGCCTTTGCGCGAGACGAATTCGTAGTCGGTGCCGTCACGCTCGCCAGGGCGCGGAGGGCGCGTGGTCACCGAAACCGAGAAGGCGAAGCGCTCCGAATCCGCCGCCAGGGCGCGAGCCAGGGTGGTCTTGCCGGCGCCGCTCGGGCCTGCCAACACGATGGGAGCGTCTTCCGGGGCGGCTCCGTTCACTGGACGTTCTCCAACTGCTCGCGGATGCGCTCCACGCCTTCCTTCAGCGACA
Organism: Longimicrobiales bacterium; assembly: GCA_965237885.1. Taxonomy (GTDB): domain Bacteria; phylum Gemmatimonadota; class Gemmatimonadetes; order Longimicrobiales; family Gaopeijiaceae; genus BD2-11. Next base: position 4,032,183 of record CBDEGN010000002.1, read on the forward strand.
TGACCGACGCGGCGATGCGGGCGTCGTTGGCCTTGGCGCCGATCGTGTTGGCCTCGCGGTGCATCTCCTGCATGATGAAGCCAAGCCGCTTTCCGACGGGCACGCCGTCCGCCTGCTCCAGCGTCTCCTCGAAGAGCTGCATGTGCGAGCGCAGGCGCACGATCTCCTCGTTGATGTCCCATTTTTCCGCCAGATGCGCGATCTCGCGGGCGATCCGGTCAGGGTCTGCCGGAATCTGGCCCAGCAACTCCTGAATCGCGGCGCTCAGGCGGTTGCGCTCGTCCGTCAGACGACCCGGGGCTCGATCTTCGACCCGGCTCAACTCCGCCCGCAACCCCGCCAGCACGGCCAACAGATCCGCCTGCAGGCGTTCTCCCTCGGCCCGCCGCATTTGAACCGTGGCCTGCGCCGCCTCCCCGGTCACCCGGCGAAGATCTTCGGCCGCGACTGCGACGGCAGGCAGCGTGGGCTCCGCAGTGCGCATCACCCCTCGAAGCCGCACCAGCAGATCGAGTCCCACCCCGCTCTCCAGACCCAGCTCCGCCGCGAGTCCCTTCAGCGATCTGGCGTAGGCGCGGGCACGCTCCAGATCCAGATGAAGCTCGGGCTCCTCGCCCTCGCCGGGATCCAGCGTGAGCGAGTAGCTGACGTGCCCTCGCGGCAGCGACGCCTTCAGCCAGCGCTCGATGCGCGCGTGATGGCGCTCGCAACCCGGCGGCGTCTTCAGATGGGCGTTGAAGAAGCGGTGGTTGACGGTGCGGATTACCGTCCGCAGGAGGCCCTGCTCCGTCTCGCGCACGGCTTCGCCGTACCCCGTCATGCTCTGAATCACAGCGTCTTTCCTCAGGATCCTTTCATGCCCATGAGTCCGCGCTCAGTTCCACAGCGTCCACTTGATCCCGTAGATGGACCGGCCACCTGGAAGGAATCGCTCCGGGAAGTCCTGGAGCTCTCTTTCCGCGGTGAAGTTCTCGGTCAGGATGAAAACCTGCACGGTCAAGATCCGGATTTGGAGACGGAAGTACCAGCTCTGGTGAAAGGGCACGGTGAGGAACCCCGGCAGCGCCTGTCCCTCTTCTTCGGGGATCTCGTCCCGGGGACTCTCCGGAGCCATGAAGGGCACGACCATGGGCTCGCGCCCCTCCACGCCGATCTCCGTCCAGATCTCGAAATTGTCGGTGGGCAGGAACGTGTTGTGGTATCCGAGCTTCCCGTTCCAGCTCTCCTTGGGAAGATAGCGCCAGTCCGGCGCCTCTTCGTCCCACACCTGGTACGAGGCGGACGCATACAGACCATCGAAATACAGAGGCAGGCGAGCGCTGGCTTCCAGCCCCGACCGTTCTCCTCCCTCCTGCACCACGCCCGCGGAGTCCATCGGGAACCCGAAGGGCGGAAGCTCTCCCTGCTCGATTTCAACCTGGGCCACGCCGAGGGACAATCCACCCCATTCCACCTGCGCCCCCGTACGCGTGGAGCGGCGCTCGGTGGTGAAGGATACCGGCGGCCCCGCAAGCCGGGGAATCTCCGGAATGGTGTCACGGGGATCCGCAAAGCGGAAGGGAACCCCGGTCGCGCCATCTCGCTTCTCGCCAAAGAGGGAGAACCCGAACAGGGGTGCGGTCCAGGCACGCAAGCTTTTGGCCGAAGGGGTCCCTCCCAGCCAGTTCTCCCGGCTCCAGCTCCCCTCCACACCTCCCAGGAATGAGTTCAAGCCCGCGGAGACTTCGAGGGTCTGCTCGGGCCAGGCATCGCCGCTCATCCATGTCCAGCGCCCCGTCCCCCACACGCCCAGGCGTTCCCCAAGGGCGCGTTCCGCAGCCAGCCGCACGCCCGTCTGGCCCCGGCTGAAGGGGGTCGCGGTGGAATCGGCGTCTTCGTCCGCCGCCATGGTCGCGGAGGATCTCCCGGTGAAGGCTTCGGCCGTGAGACCGGGGAGCAGGATGGCGCGCGCGCGCACGCTCCAGTCGCTCCGGCCCAGTTGTCCGGGAGTGTAGAGCGCGCTGGGGCGCGAGGCCGAGATGCGGCGCAGCTCTCCGCGCAAACTCAGGCGGGATCCGAGGTGGCGCGAGTAGCGGAGCCATCCTCCGGTCGTGGCCCCGGGCTCGCGGCGTCCCGTGCCCTCGGTGTCGAGCCGGTCCAGGGTAAAGGCCAGGCTGCCCCCCAGCGCCAAGGGGTGGGAAAACGTGGCGCGCAGCATGTTGGTCTGAAGGTCGCCCGTACCGACCTCGACGAGGGAGTACGGACGGGGGTCGTCGATCTCGATGCTGGTCAGATCCACGCGCAGGCCGTCGACCGAACGACGCACTCGGATGTGTTGGAAGCCGGCCAGTCCGACCTGGGCCAGGTCCGGCGCGCCGGCTCGCAGCGGTGTCAGCTCGAAGCCGTCCACGTATACGCGCACCCGCCCGCCGCCGCCGCCGAACGCCGTCACGATGGTGGGGGTTCCGAAATCCCCGCCTCTCAGCGCGATGGTGCCTGGAACCTGGTCCAGGAGCTGCGCGAGAGAGAGCGCCGGATTTCCGAGCAGGGCCTCGCGGTCCCACTCCCAAACCCCGGTTGCCCATCCGCCGCGGGAGGGATCGGGGAGCTGCGGGAAGGGCTGCACTACGATGGAGTCCGCTGCAAGCGAGTCCGACACCGCTGCAAGCGAGTCCGACAGGGGTGCCAGCGAGTCGGGCGCGGGTGCCAGCGAGTCGGCAACGGGAATGCTGTCGCCCGGGGGCAGCGAGTCGGGCGGCTCCTGGGCCGCGGACCGCCCCGGCATCAGGGACAACAGCAGCAGAACGCCGGCGGGCGCAAAGTGAAGCCGACGCCGCGGCAGGTGAGGTGGACGCTGGCATGCGGGGGGTCCATCGTCTGGACACGCGAACGCCCCGCCTCCGGCGAAGCGGGGCGCGCCTCCCGTATCCGGCGCCGACGTCACGCGGCGCGCTTCCGCACCCACTCGATGAGAAGCCGGGTCGGGACTCCGTAGCCGCCATGGCGCTGGTAGGGCAGCTTCCCCGCGCCGTACGCCGTTCCGGCGATGTCGAGATGCGCCCACTTCGCGTCCCCGACGAACTCGCGCAGGAAGCATGCGGCGGTGATGGTTCCGGCGGGGCGCCCGCCCACGTTCTTCAAGTCGGCGGTGTGGCTGTCCAGCTGGCGACGGTACTCGGGCCAGAGCGGCAGCGGCCAGCAACGCTCGCCGCTTCGGTCCCCGGCGGCGCGCAGCTCCTCGACGAGCGCGTCATCGGTCCCGAGCACCGCTGATGCGTGGTGTCCGAGGGCAATGACGCAGGCGCCCGTCAACGTGGCGCAGTCCACCACCGCGGCCGGCTCGAAGGTGCGCGCGTAGGAGAGGGCATCGGCGAGGATGAGCCTGCCCTCCGCATCGGTGTTGATCACCTCGATGGTCTTTCCCTCCCGCGATCCGATCACGTCCCCGGGCTTGACCGCGCTTCCGTTCACCAGGTTTTCGGAGCTGGGAACGACGCCCACCACGTTGGCGTGCAGGCCGAGGCGGGCGATCCCCCTCAGAGCCCCCAGGACAGCGGCGCCTCCGGACATGTCGAATTTCATGTCCTCCATGCCCTTGGCCGGCTTCAGCGAGATTCCCCCCGCGTCGAAGGTCAGCCCCTTGCCTACCAGTACCAGAGGAGCATCGCCGCGGGTTCCCCCGTGATACTCGACCACGATAAGGCGGGGCTCCTGGGTGGAGCCCTGAGCGACGGCCAACAGCGCGTGCATGTTCTCGGCGCGCATCTCGCGCGGTCCGAGAATGCGAATGCGCAGACCCAGTTCAGCCGCCATTTCACCGGCTGCTTCGGCGAGGTGGCTGGGCGTCGCGACGTTCCCGGGCCGTGCCTGAAGGGTTCGCGCGAAGTTCTCCGCCTCCGCCATGACGGAACCCGTGCGCGTGCCCCTCTCGGTCGCGGCGGGGTCGGGGCCGGACACGACTTCCACTGTGGTAAGGGTGGGGGCCGGGGGATCCTTCTCGCCGCGCCGCGTCTTCAGTTCGTCAAAGCGCCAGTCGGCGAGCGCGGCGCCCTCGGCCACCACCTGCCCGAAGCGCTCCGGCGGGATCGCGGGCGCTCCCCGGCCGTCGATCGTGACCTTCTCCAACCCCAGTTCGGAAGCCCTGCGCACGGTTCGCGCGGCCAGGCGTCGAACGGCCTCCGCGTCATAACCGGCCACGCTTCCCGCCCCCAGCAGGAGGAGACGGCGGGGGCCCGCTTCGTCGGCGTCGGCGTGAAACAGGTGAGCGCTGCCGGATCGCCCTCGCAAATCGCCGGCCGCGCGCGCCACGGACCGGGCCAGCACCGAGCCGGGAGCAGCCAGCGAGGGCGCCTCCTGTCCCTCGAAGAGAAACCCGGCCAGCAACGGCGTTTCCCGTTGGCCGGGATCTCCGCGAACGACCGTTACTCGCATGAGTCAGCCACCTACATGTGGTCGATGACGGCCTGACCGAAGGCCGACGTCGACACCTTGGTGGCTCCCTCCATCTGCCGCTCCAGATCGTAGGTCACGGTCCTGGCCGCGACGGCTTCCTCGAGGCCGCGGTCGACGGCGTTCGCCGCCTCTTCCCAGCCCATGTGCTCCAGCATCATGACCGCCGACAGAATCAGCGACCCCGGATTGACCTTGTCCTGGCCGGCGTACTTGGGGGCGGTTCCGTGAGTCGCTTCGAACAGCGCCACTTCGTCTCCCACGTTCGCGCCCGGCGCCATGCCGAGGCCGCCCACCTGCGCGGCGCAGGCGTCGGACAGATAGTCACCGTTGAGGTTCGGGGTCACGATGACGTCGTATTCCGACGGTCTCAGCAGAACCTGCTGGAACATGGCATCCGCGATGCGGTCCTTGACCACGATGCGTCCGGCGGGGTCCTCGCCGTCCCAGACCGCAGACTCCGGAAGCGTCTGATCCGGGAAATCGCTGGCGGCAACCTCGTATCCCCAGTCCCGAAACGCGCCTTCCGTGAACTTCATGATGTTGCCCTTGTGCACGAGCGTCACCGAGGTGCGACCCCGGGCGATGGCATAGCGCAACGCGGCCGCCATGTGCCGACGAGTACCAAACGGGCTGATCGGCTTGATGCCGATGCCGCTCAACTCGCGCACGTTAGCGCCCATCTCCTCGACCAGGAACGAGCGCACTCTTTCGGCGTCCTCGCTCCCGGAGGCCCACTCGATGCCCGCGTACACGTCCTCGGTGTTTTCGCGGAAGATCACGACGTCCAGCTTTTCAGGCTCACGCATCGGCGACGGCACGCCGGGGATGTAGCGGACCGGGCGAATGCAGGAAAAGAGATCGAGCTGCTGGCGAAGCGTCACGTTGAGGGAGCGAATGCCCTTGCCCACGGGCGTGGTGAGCGGCCCCTTGATGGCCACCTTGAACTCGCGCAGCGCGTCGTAGGTCTCGTTCGGCAACCACTCTCCGGTCTTCTCCAGCGCCTTCTCGCCCGCATACACCTCCATCCACATGATCTCTCGCGCGCCCTGATAGGCGTGCGCCACGGCTGCGTCGACCACCGACCTGGTGGCGTGCCAGATGTCGGGACCGATGCCGTCGCCTTCGATGAAGGGAACGATGGGCTTGTCGGGAACGTTGATTGCGCCGTCGCGAGCGATGATCGGATCGCCCGCGGTGGGTACCTGAGCGTGCTGGTATTGTGACATGAAGCGTTCCGGAAGGTACGATGTGGGAGGGTGAGTCCGGGTGGGGTGCGGCTTTGCCGGGAGGTTTGTGGACTCGCGAAGCTAATCGCGCACGGTAGGCGCTAACAAGCGACCAGGGAGGACCAGGTGGGAGATGCGCCCGAAAAGCACCCGCGCCAGACGGGCCTGAAACTGGTTCTGGTTCTGACTCCCTTTCTGCTTGTGCTGCTGTTCGGGCTGATCGAATGGTGGCTGCGGTCGCGGGGTCCGTAGAGCTGGCCGTCCCCTTCCCGCCCCGGTATTGTCCCAACTGTGGGACGGCGGCGGCGCGGCACGGCGCCGTGTCCGACGTTTGTGAGTGGCACAGTTTCTGCTCCTACTTCCAGATAATGCCCTGAAGCTTCAGGAGGGAATCGTGCGCAGAGAGCTTTGTATTCCGGCGATGGTGGCAGTGGCGACCCTGGCGTGGGCCGCATGGGGCCCCGGCTTGGCAGCGGCTCAGGACTCTTCCCCGTCCTTCGCGGCGGGCGCCTCCCTCTGGGACGGCGTCGGCGTCGGGCTGGCCTATCATGAAACCCACGGTGCCGCGCGAACCCCGCATCCGGCGGGCGACATGTTCTCCGGAAACGGGGTGGGCGACCGCTACTACGCCGATTCCTACACGGGCTACGACGACCGCGGATACGACGACTACGGACCCACGTGCCGCGGGTACCGGGATGAATACGTCGGCGGGTGGTATGACTACGGACATCGGTGTCGGCGTCGCGCAAGCCGATGGGGGTTGGCGATTTCCTTCGGCTTCGGGTGGCACTACCCGGCGTACTATCGGCCCTATGTCACCTGGCATGACCCGTTCTGGAGCCCGTGGTACTCCTTCGATCCCTGGTTCGGACGGGGGTTGTTTGCGTTTCGCTGGTCCCGCCCCAGCTTCTACTATGGCTACTCCCATCCCGCCTACTATTCCTATCCTGCGTACTACGGCTACAGCCATCGCTACGACAGGTCCCGGTCCCGCTATCCGAGCGGCAGCCGGATTGTATACGGATCCGGATACGGACGTGCGTATTCCCCGGTCGGGGCGATTCGCTACAAGGAAACTCCCCGGCGAACGGCTGTCGCGCGCACGGCGCGAGCCGCTCCCCGCACTGCCGTCACTCACGTCACCGACCGGTCGTCATCGGCCGGCCCCGCCGCACGCCGGTCGGGCGTGAGCGCGCGGCCCAGGGTTGTACGGCCGGAGCCAGGAGGTGCGGCAACACCCCGGTCCCGAAGGACGGCAGAGTCACTCTCGCCCGGGACAAGGGCCACATCCCCCCGCGTCCAGGCGCGGCCCAGCACTCCGCGGGTCCAACCCAGGGCTTCCGCGCCGCCGACTGCCCGGTCGCGGCCCTCTCCCGCACCCCGCGTCCAGGCGCGGCCCGGCGCTCCACGGGTCCGGCCCAGGGCTTCCGCGCCGCCAACCGCCCGGTCGCGGCCTTCTCCCGCACCCCGCGTCCAGGCGCGGCCCAGCGCTCCACGCGGTCCGCCCCGCCCAGGCGCTCCGCCGGTCCGGCCCAGGGTCCGCGCCGCCGACTGCCCGGTCGCGGCCTTCTCCCGCACCCCGCGTCCAGGCGCGGCCCGGCGCTCCACGGGTCCGGCCCAGGGCTTCCGCGCCGCCAACCGCCCGGTCGCGGCCTTCCTCGGCTCCACGGGCAACCGTGCGCTCGGCGCGGCCCAACCGGCGTCCCCCCCGCCAGTCCTAGACGGACAACGCGCGGCCACCCCCAGCGCGAGTGAACGCCAAGCCCCGCCACAGTCTGTCGGTCATCTGGCGGGGCGCCGTGTATGCCACGGCGATGGTCGGGGTGGCGTGGGCCACTTCCTGTCGAGACGAGGAACCGCCCACCGCGCCCACCGCCCCCAACCGGCCACCGGCGGCGCAGGGTATCATACCCGCCCAGCTGATCAAGCCGGGACAGACCGCCACGGTCGACCTGGCCGCCTACTTCAGCGACCCGGACGGGCAGCCGCTGACCTTCTCCTCGACTACCTCGGACGCTGCCGTCGCCTCGGTCTCGGTTCTGGGCAGCACGGCTACCGTCCTCGCCGAGAGGCCCGGTACCGCCAACGTGACCGCGACTGCCCGCGATCCAGCCGGGCTGACCGCCGATCAGACCTTCGAGGTAACCGTCGAACCGTTCACCGACCGCGAGATCCTCGCGCTGTTCCACGAGGCCACCGGCGGTTCGAACTGGTTCGGCAGCGAGAACTGGGACACCGACGCGCCGCTTGGAGACTGGCAGGGCGTCGATGTCGACGCTGACGGCAGGGTCGTCCGCCTGACCCTCTACAGGAACAATCTCGCCGGCCCGATCCCGACCGTACTCTCCGAGCTCGCCAGCCTTTCCCACCTGGAGCTTGGATCCAACCACCTGCACGGCCCGATTCCACCGGAACTCGGCGAGCTGCACACCCTCTCCCACCTGGGCTTCTTCAACAACGATCTGGAGGGCCCTGTGCCCCCGGAACTGGGCAACCTCTCCAACCTCACTCGACTGGAGATCGACCGGAACGCTCTGACCGGCGTGATCCCGGACAGCTTCCTGGAACTCGACCGGCTGAGTCACTTCTACTTCTCCCGAACCGCGGGTTTCTGCGTTCCGGGAACAACCGCATTCATCGACTGGATCGAAGAGACCACGTTCCTGTACGAGGGGCCGTTCTGCAACCAATCCGATCTGCAGGCGCTGGAATCGTTGCATGAAACCGCTGGCGGTCCCGGTTGGAACAATACCGCCGGCTGGCTCGAGGACGCCGCCGTGGGGCAGTGGCACGGTGTAACGACCGATTCCCTCGGCCGGGTTACAGGCTTGGATCTGAGCGGGAACGGGTTGACCGGAAGGCTACCGCAGACCTTGGGCAAGCTGGCGCTGCTGACCAGCCTGCGGATGGAAGGCAACGCCCTCTCGGGACGCTTGCCCGAGTCGCTCTCCGGCCTCTCGCTGCAGGAGTTCCGGTACTCGGACACGGGACTCTGCGCCCCCCCGGACTCCGCCTTCCAGTCCTGGCTGGATGCCATTCCCGACCATGAGGGCACGGACGCGGAGTGCGCCCCTCTCTCGGACCGCGATATCCTCACAGCCCTCTACGATGCGACCGGCGGGCCCAACTGGGTCGAGAACGAGAACTGGCTCATTGACGCTCCACTCGGAGAGTGGCACGGAGTCGAGACCGACGCGCAGGGCCGGGTGAAGGCCCTGCGGCTCGAGAACAACGCGCTGGCGGGCCCGATCCCGGCGGAGCTGGGCCAACTTTCCGAATTGACCGACCTGTCTCTCTGGAACAACGACCTCCGAGGCCCGATCCCGCCCGAACTCGGACAGCTCGCCAAACTCAACAACCTGATCCTCTGGTACTCCAACCTGGAAGGCCCGATTCCGCCGGAACTCGGGCAGCTCGGGGAGCTGCGGGACCTTGGCCTGGGGTTCAACGGCCTCACCGGCGCCATCCCACCCGAACTCGCCGGACTCCCCTCGCTGACCGGCTTGTCGCTCCTCGGCAACGCCCTCACGGGTTCCATTCCGCCGGAACTCGGCGATTTACCCCAACTGCGCCATCTGTGGCTCGAGGACAACAACCTGACGGGTCCCATTCCGGCGCAACTCGGCAACCTCTCGAAACTCGAGGAGCTTTCGCTGGGCAACAACGCCTTGTCGGGCCCCGTTCCGCCTGAATTGGGCAACCTTCTGGCGCTGAGGAACCTGTCGCTTGCCGACAACGATCTGACAGGCCCGATCCCATCTGCATTGGGCGGCCTTGCCGACCTGGCGCGGCTGTCGCTTTCCGGGAACAACCTGACGGGCCCGATCCCGGCTGAACTCGGCGGCCTCCCCGAGTTGCGCCGTCTGGAACTCTCCGAGAACGACCTCACGGGCCCGATTCCGCCCGAGTTCGGCAGCGGCGCCCTGGTGTATATGGAGCTCAGCCGCAATCGCCTGGAGGGCCCGATCCCGGCGGAGCTGGGTGACCTGGCAAGGCTGGTCCACCTGTTGCTGGACCACAATCGCCTGACGGGCCCGGTGCCGCCGGAACTGGCCCGAACCCCGCGCCTGCGAACGCTGGTCCTTACCGACAACCCCGACATGACGGGAGCGCTCCCCGACAGCCTGACCGTCCTTGAGAGGGTCACGACGCTCGCGACCGGCGGCACGGGTCTCTGCGCACCCGGGGATGAGGCCTTTCTGCAGTGGCTGGCGGGCATCCCCAAGCGGCGGGTGAGCCCGTGCGGGGACGGCGGTCTGGCGGCGGCGTACCTGACCCAAGCGGTGCAGTCGCGCGAGCATCCCGTGCCGCTGGTGGCGGGCAGGACAGCCCTGCTGCGGGTGTTCGTGACGGCAGCTCGAGCCGGCGCCGAGGGCATCCCGCCCGTGCGAGCCCGGTTCTTCCTGGGCGGTTTCGAGACGCACGTGGTGGACATCCCCGCGACATCGACGCCCATTCCCTCGGAAGTGGACGAAAGCGATCTCGACATGTCCGCCAACGTCGAGATCCCCGGAGAAGTGGTGCAGCCCGGTCTCGAAATGGTGGTCGAAATCGACCCCGACGGCACTCTGGACCCCGCGCTGGGCGTGGCCCGGCGAATCCCGGAAGAAGGCCGGCTCGCGGTGGACGTTCGCCTGATGCCCGTGCTGGAGCTGACGCTGATTCCCTTCATGCTGGAACAGGCGCCGGACTCCGCGATCCTGGATCTCGTCCGGGACATGGCCGAAGACCCCGAGGGGCACGAGGAACTCTCCGACACCCGTGCATTGCTGCCGGTCGGTGGATTCCAGGTGAGAGCCCATGAGCCCGTGCTGATCTCCACCAACGATGCCTTCGCGTTGTTCAGCGAAACCCATGCCATTCGCGCCATGGAAGCGGGCACCGGCTACTACATGGGCACGATTCTGGGACGGACCGAGAATGCGCGCGGCCTCGGAAGCCTCCCTGGCCGAGTGAGTTTTGCCAAGCCGGAGAAGCGCATCATCGCGCACGAGCTGGGACACAACTTGAGCCTCCAACATGCGCCCTGCGGGGGCGCCGCCGGCACCGATCTCTCGTTTCCGGAGCCGGACGGATCAATCGGTGCCTGGGGGTACGATTTCGGCAGTGGGAAGCTGGTACGGCCAGGCACCCCGGACATGATGTCGTACTGCGAACCGAACTGGATCAGCGACTATTACTTCGCCAACGCGCTGCGCTTCCGGCTCGGCGATGAGGAGGACCAGGCAACCGCGGTGATGGCGGCATCCGCCGGCGCGATCCTGATCTGGGGGGGCGTCAACGCGGATGGCGAGCCGTTCCTGGAGCCGGCCTTCGTGGTGGATGCGCCGCCGACGCTGCCCCGGGCCGCGGGCGCGTACGAAGTCGCGGGACGGACCGGCGACGGCGAAGACCTGTTCTCGCTGCGCTTCGACATGCCGGAGGTGGCCGATGGCGACGGAAGTTCGTCGTTCGCGTTCACGCTGCCCGTGGAACCGGGGTGGGCCGGCAGCCTCGCCGCCATCACGCTCTCCGGGCCCGGCGGTTCGGACACGCTGGACCAGGAGACCGTCCGGCCGATGGCCATTGTGCGCAACCCGCGGACCGGACAGGTGCGGGGCATACTGCGTGATCTGCAGCCCGCGACACAGGCCGCCCGGGACGCCGCCGGGCGCTCGGCCGGACCCGGCCTGGAAGTCCTGTTCAGCCGAGGCATCCCGGGCCCCGAGGCGTGGCGACGATGAGCCCGGCGGCCTGCCCCCCGCGGATGATCAGCGTTCGGAAACCACCGAGTCCGGCGCCCCGGGAAGATCGCTCGCGGGACTGACTGTGAAGTCCACGAACATTCCGCGGCCATCATGCCCGGAAAAGTCGCAAATGGCCGTATAGTTGCCGGGCTCGAGCTCAACGGTCAGAACACGCCGCTCCCCGGGATTGAGGCGACGCTCCAGGACCCACGCCGGCGACGTGCTGCCCTTCATGCGGAAGTAGATGTTGTGTTCCTCGAATCCGGCGTTGACAAAGCGTATCGGGTGCGGCCCGCCGGGAATCGTGATGGGCATGGAGATGGAGTATTCGTCCATCAGGACCTGCATCGTATCCACGCCGGGAGGCGTTGATGACGGAGCCTGAGCGGCCGGAACGGACTCATTGGCGCCGGGTTCCGCGCACCCGCCGGCAGCGAACCAGACCGTAAGCGCGATGAATGAGTGCCGTCGAGACAAAAGCCGCGAGCCTCCGGGAAGGGTGTCACGAAGGCGGGCGCCTGCTCCCGCGGACCATCTGCTCGATCCGGGCTGGCCGAAACCCGGACCGGCGGCTCGGATCCGCACCGGACGGACATCAGGTGCCCGGTGGCGCTATGAAAGGCGCCGGTCGGAATCGAACCGACGATCGAGGATTTGCAGTCCTCTGCCTTACCACTTGGCCACGGCGCCAAACAGCGAATGGGGAGCCGACAAGCGTGCTCCCCATCCACGACTTCGCAGAGCGGGAAACCGGACTCGAACCGGCGACCCCCACCTTGGCAAGGTGGTGCTCTACCAACTGAGCTATTCCCGCAGACGACGCACATGAGCTTAGAATCAGCCTCGATGGGTGTCAACCGTCCCCGCCAAGGTTTGCCCTCTCCAACCTGATGACTACCTTTGCACGTTCTCGCCGGCGCCAGGCATCCGGCTCGCGCGCACCATCTTCCCTCCACTTCCTCTTGCCCTACAGCGCCCGCGGGCACCTCGCGCTTCCGACCCTCCCGCTGCTTGCCCGCTGGCTGTTGCTTTCCTGCCTGCTCCTCCCGGCGGGACCCGCTGCCGGGCAGCTCATCGGGGGACCGATCGTGCCGGCGGGCCACCTTCGCCTGGACATCCACCCGAACTTCATCACCTGGAATGAACGATTCGGCCTGCGTGGCGCGGCGGGATCCCTGGTCGAGGAAGTCGAGCCGCTGGGATGGAGTCTCAGCAGCGACGCTCTGGGGTCCGACCGGCTGCCCGGCGCCTCCGGCAGCGAAGCTCGTCTGAGGACGCTGCTCCAGAATCCCGACTATCGATACAATCTGGGACGCACCACGCATCTGCTGGCGGCCCATGTGCGCCGGGTTCCCCTCGGCTTCCAGCTCGGGGTTTTCCCCTGGCTGTCGGTTGGGGCATCCCTGCCGATGGTGCAGCGCAAGCTCGACTCCGAACTCATCCTCGTACCCGGAGACGCAAACGCCGGTTTTGCACCCTCGCAATCCGAAAGCGCCCTCTTCCTGAGCCAGTATCTGACCGCTCTCTCCACGACCCGGATCGTCGTGGACGGCCAGTGCGCCGCGAGTGGTGACTCTGCGGAGTGCATGGACGGCCAGGCTCTCGTACGGTCGGCAGACGCGCTGCTGGGGATGCTGTCGCCCCTGTACGGAGAAGCGGTCTACCTGCCCCTGGAGGGCAGCGACGCGGGGCAGGCCCTCAATGCGCTGCTGAACGAGGTGAGAGGCGGAATGTCAAACATCGGCCTGACCTTCGCCGACCCGCTTCCGCTCGGTACGCCTCTGGACCAGGCCAGCTTCGACTCGCTGATCGTTGCCCCTGTGTTCGGCCGGCAGGGCCTTCCGCTCAGGGGGCAGGAAGGCCTCTGGGAGCCGGGGGACCTCGAGGTCAATCTGGCTGTCCGGCTCCTCAACACGATGCCGCGCCCGGCTGACACCGACGGCCCCCGACCACCAGGGGACTCGCTTGCCGGCGTCGAAGAGGATGCCGGCGGGAGCTTCGGCGTTCAGCTCGGCGTGGCGGGCACACTTCGGCTGGGAACCGGGACTCCGCAGGATACGCTGCGCGATTTCCTGGACATGGACATCGCGGAAGGTCAGATGGATATCGAGGTGCGCGGGTTCGGCAACCTCAGCTGGGCACGCCGGGCCGGTGTGGCCTTCGATGTCCGCTACGGAATCGCGTCACCGGCCCGGATACGCCGGCGCATCGCGAAGCCGGACATCGGTTTCGCGCGGGCTCCCGTGCTGGACACGGTGCAGTGGACGCCGGGCAACTACCTCGACTACGCCATTACGCCGCACGTGCTGCTGACGCCCCAGCTATCGTTCGGCTTCGTGTACAGATCCTACAGCCGGGGCGCGGACACCTACGAGGGCGACGGGGCGGACCTGGCGCCGCTTTCGCTCGAAACCAAGGCCACCGTGCAATCAATGGGCGTCGACGTGCGATACTCCAGCTTCCTAGGCGGTGGCTTCCCTCTGGAGGTCCGCTTCGGCTGGGAATCCGCGCGCAGCGGAACCGGGGGCAGGACCCCGAAAACGGGAATCGTCCGGTTCGGGGCGAGCCTGTTCCGCAGGATCTGGGGCGGCGGCTAGCACCGATTCTCAGGAACCGCCCTGCCCCGCACCGCGCAACAATTCGCGGGCGTGATCGCGGGAGGCGGGGGAATCCGGGTCGCCTCCGAGCATGCGCGCGATCTCGCGCACCCGGTCCTCCCCCTGCAAAGCGACTGCTCGCGTGCTGGCGAGGCCCCCCACTCCCGAAAAGCTCTTCTCCACCGAGAGATGATGCCCCGCCCGTGAGGCGATCTGGGCGAGGTGGGTGATCGCCAGCACCTGATGGCTTCGCCCCGCTTCCTGTAGACGCGCCCCCACCGCGTTGGCGATTTCGCCGCCCACTCCGGCGTCGATCTCGTCAAAGACGAGCGTTGGAATCCGGTCCGCCGCCCCGAGGACGGTCTTGAGGGCCAACATCACTCTGGACAGCTCCCCCCCGCTGGCGATCTGCCCGAGCGGCGCGGGCGGGAAGCCCGGGTTCAGCGAAACCAGGAACTCGATCCGTTCCGCGCCCCCCGCTCCGACTTCGGGCAAAGCGTGCAGGGCAATCGAAAAGGTACCCGCTTCGAGCCCCAGCTCGGGGAAAAGCTCCTCCAGCTCTACTTCCAGCGAACTCGCCCCCTTCCGGCGCGCTTCGCCCAGTGCCGCGGCCGCCTTCCCCAACCGGTCCCGTCTTTCCTCGATGCGCCGCTCCAGCGCCTCGATGTCGAACGAACTCGTCTCGATCTCTTCCAGCTGCCTGCCCAGCCGGCGCCCGGTCTCGACGACATCCGCGAGTTCGGGCCCATACTTGCGCTTCAACCGGAAGATGCGGTCGAGCCGGGCCCTGACCTGCTCCAGCCGGCGGGGATCGTGCTCTAGTGAATTCGCATAGTCTCCCAGGTAGCGACCCGCTTCGCTGGCCGCCTGGTATGACTGCTCCAGCAGCTCCGCAACCTCGGCGAGCGAGCCATCCAGCCCGACGATGTCCCGCACGGCCGCCTGCACGGAACGAATACGCACCGTGACGGCGTCGTCGCCGGCGTAGAGTTCGTGGTGCGCGCCTCCCGCCGTGCGCGCCAGCTCGTCCGCATGTTCGAGCCGTGTCGCTTCCCCTTCGAGGGTGCCATCCTCGCCTTCCGCGAGCGACGCCCCATCGATCTCGCCAAGCTGAAAGCGCATGAAGTCCGCGCGGCTCTCAAGCTCCCGGATTCTCGCCTCCAGCTGCGCCCGCTCCCGCTCCAGAGCCTTGAGCTCCGCGTACAACGAGGAAACGGCGTCTGCCCACTCTTTCGCGCGCGCGAAGGAATCCAGCAGCTTGCGTTGCTCGACCGGCTTGAGAAGGCTCTGGTGTTCGTGCTGTCCGTGCAGGTCGACCAGGTGGCGCCCAAGCTCCCGCAGAAGCCCCATCGTGGCGGAGGAGTCGTTCACCCAGGCGCGGTTGCGTCCCCTGCGGGCCACTTCCCGCCGCAGCACGAGCAGGTCACCGGCCGCGGCCAGACCCAGCTCATCCAGCCTCTCCACCACCGGTTCGCAGCCTTTGACGTCGAAAGTCGCCTCGATGAGAGCGCTGCGGGCTCCCGCGCGTACCACGCCCGCGGAGGCGCGCTCGCCGAGCAGGCAGGAAAGGGCGCTCGCCACGAGGGACTTCCCGGATCCGGTCTCGCCCGACAGGGCGTTGAGACCCGGCACAACGTCCAGCGACAGGTCATCGATGACCGCGTAGTCCCGAATACGCAGCTCGATCAGCATGCTGCACTGGGACTAATGACTGGCCAGCGACTGGGCAGGGCCGCGCCGCACTCGCGAGATTGCGAAGTGGATGATCTCCGTAACATCAAGCTCCTGAGGGAGATTTGAGTGCCCAGTTCAACTTTCGTCTCAACGTGGAAAAGAAGGTGTGACCAGGAAAGCGAAGCAGAGGCACGCGCACCTTGCCCGTTTGGATCACAACCACGGAGCCGGGCGCGAGGGTCACGGCCTCCTGGCCGTCCGCGGTGAGCACCAGATCCCGCGCCGGATCCACTTCCCTTATGATGACGTGTTCGTCCGCCGCCAGCACCAGCGGCCGCACGGCCAGCGTGTGGGGGCAGACCGGCGTCACCAGAATGCAGTCCACGCCGGGAGCGACGATGGGCCCGCCTGCGGAGAGGGAGTAGGCCGTCGATCCGGTCGGGGTGGAGACGATCACTCCGTCAGCGCTGAAGCTGCCGATCTCGTCGTTGGCCTCGCCCTCTCCAACGAACAGGTCGAAGCGGGAGACTCTGGCGGCAACGCTGCTGTGGACAACGAAATCGTTGAGCGCGATCAGCGATTCCCGGGGATTCCCGTTCTTGTCGAGGATGGACGCATCAAGCGTAACCCGGTAGTCGAGGGTGAAGTCGCCGGCGCGCAACTGGTCGAAGGCGCTCGCAAGGTGATTGCCCGAGCAGGAGGTGAGAAACCCCAGGTGCCCGAGGTTGATCCCCAGTACCGGAATGTCCTTTCCGGTGACCCGGCGCGCCCCGCGCAGGAGAGTGCCGTCGCCCCCGAGGGTAACCAGCAGATCCACGCTTCCTTCGTCGAGACGAGGAGGAAGAGGCCGTGCTCCCGAAGGCGCCTGCGGAAAGATACCCGGTTCGTAGCAGACCTCGATGCCAAGCTGCCGTGCCAGCCCGGCAATGCGCGTCAGCGTGGAAGCAAGGCCGACCTGTCCCGGTAGTGCGAAGACACCGATGCGACGAATGGGAGGTGGCGCCATCGTCAAATTACGGGCTTAGGCGCTCGCTCTTGCCGGCACTACACGAATCCCGGCCACGCCCTCCGCGAACTGCTGAGCCTCCTTCGCGATGCCTCTTGCGTCCAGCCCCACCTCGCCCAGCAGCAGGCCCCTGTCGCCGTGCTCGATGAAGGCGTCCGGCAGCCCCATGGTCCTCACGGCCACGCGCGACCCGGCACGCAACTGGATTTCGCGCGCCATGAACGCCCCGAATCCGTTGACGACGGTCCCCTCCTCGACGGTCAGGACATGGGTATGGGCGTCAAGCACATCGCGCAGGACATTCTCGTCGAAGGGCTTGAGGAAGCGGCAGTTCACAACGGTCGCCTCGATGCCGAGGGCGGCCAGCTCGTCTGCGGCGGCAAGCGCCTCGAGCACCATGGTGCCGACCGCGAGGATCGCCATTCCGGATCCCGAGCGCAGCACTTCCCAGCTCCCGTAGGGCACCGGGGCGATTTCCGAAGTCGGCGGAACCTCGGCCGGAACGGCGTCGCGCGGGTAGCGGATGCTGTAAGGGCCCGCGTCGTGCGACAGGCCGGTCCTCATCAGGCCGATGAGCTCCGCGCCATCCATGGGCGCCGTCACGGTCATGCCGGGCACGAGAAGCATGTAGGCGATATCGAAGGCGCCGTGATGGGTCGGTCCATCGGCCCCGGCGACCCCCGCGCGGTCCATGCAGAACATCACGGGCAGATCCTGCAGCGCCACGTCGTGCAGGATGGAGTCGAACCCGCGCTGCAGGAAGGTGGAGTAGATGGCCACCACCGGGCGCACGCCCTCGGTAGCCATCCCCGCGGCCGAAGTCACGCCGTGCGCTTCCGCGATGCCCACGTCGAAGTGGCGATGCGGGAACGCCTTGTCGAAGATGTCGGTGCTGGTCCCGCTCGGCATTGCCGCCGTGATGGCCACGACGCGCGGGTCTTCCGCGGCCAGGTCCGTCAGGCCTCTCCCGAACACCTTCTGATACCGGGGCAGCCCGACCGGCTTCTTCGGCGAACGGCCGGTGATCTTGTCCCAGGGGGAGGAGGCGTGCCACTTGACCGGGTCTGCCTCCGCCGGCTCGTACCCCTTCCCTTTCTGCGTCACCAGGTGAACCAGCACCGGCCCCGGGATCTGGCGCACGCGCTTGAGCGTGTTCACCACCTGGTTGATGTCGTGGCCGTCCAGCGGGCCGAAATAGCGGAATCCGAGTTCCTCGAAGAGCATGCCGGGCACGAACAGGTGCTTCACGCTTTCCTCGAACCGCCCGGTAGCCGACTGCATCACATCGGCGATGCTGGTCGGCACCCGCCCCATCAGGTCCTTCACCTGCTCGCGGACCCGGTTGTAGAGCGGATTGGTGATGACGCCGTTGAGATACTTGTTCATCGCCCCCACGTTCGGGGCGATCGACATGTCGTTGTCGTTCAGGATCACGATCTGGTTGCGATCACTGGCACCTGCGTTGTTGAGGGCTTCATACGCGAGCCCACAACCGATGGCGCCGTCGCCGATCACCGCGACGACATCGAAGTCTTCGCCCTTGTGATCGCGCGCCACGGCCATGCCCAGCGCGGCCGAAACGGAGGTCGCTGCATGCCCGGCCCCGAAGACGTCGTAGTCCGACTCGTCCCGCCGCAGGAAGGGGGCCAGTCCGTCCTTGCGACGGATGCTGTGCAAGCGATCGTTTCGTCCTGTCAGGATCTTGTGGATGTACGCCTGATGGCCCGTGTCCCACACGATGCGGTCCCGGGGCGTGTCGAAGACGTAGTGGAGGGCAACGGTGAGCTCGGCGACGCCGAGGCTTCCCCCGAAGTGTCCCCCGACCTGCGCCACCACATCGATCAGCCGCTCGCGCACTTCGCGAACGAGATCGGGGAGCTGTGACCGCGAGAGCTTGCGAACATCTCGACGACGCTGGAGGCTCGGGTACTTGACGTAGTCCAGGATCGCCACTCCACTCACTCCATTTGTGGTTGTCGCACGGTCGAGTACCGAGTCCGGTACATAATAACCCTATGGCGCCTGAACTGTTACCGGAGGCGCGGATCACGAAGATGGCGGACTACCCGACTCGGAACACGGCGTGGCGGCCGTCTGTTCCCCGCGTTTTCCCGCCTGCGGATCCCCCGGCCTCACCGCCTCCCCTGGCTGCCACGACCTAGCGGCGGCGACTTACGACGTAGTCGGCGATGGCCTCCATGGGCCGAGAATCGATCCTGGCGGCCCGCAGAGCCCGTTTTGCCAGGGAGACCTGGTCGAGCGCCTTGCCGCGGGCTCGTTCGAGACCGTAGAGGGTGACGTAGGTGGACTTGCCGAGCGCCTCGTCGCTGGGGTTCTTGCCCAGCCGCGCAGCCGAGGAGGTGGCGTCGAGAATGTCATCGGCGATCTGAAAGGCGAGACCCAGGGCGCGGCCATAGCGCTCCAGGGCCTCGCACCGACGCGTCGTACAATCGGCGCGCTGGCGCGGCTAGCCGGCGCCCGCGGCGGTGCCACCGATGTGCGGCGCCGCTTCGAACAGGGCCCCGGTCTTGAGCGCATGCAGGCGGTTCAGCTGCGCCGGCGAAAGGGCTCGGCCCTCCGACGCCAGATCGAGGGCCTGACCGCCGGCCATGCCTCCCGCGCCCGCGGCGCGTGCCAGCAACCGCACGACCCGGCGCGCGACGGCTTCCGGGCACCCCAGCGCGAGGGCTGCGTGCCAGGCCTGGCGCACAGCCCCCGGGATCAGGGTTGCCGCCGCCCGGGTCGCGCGACGGACCCCGAATACCCGGTGGGGAGTTGGTCTCCCTCGGCGCAGTTCGGCGTCGTCCATGCACGGCAGATCGTCGTGCATGAGGGAATAGGCATGGATCATCTCGAGCGATGCGGCCAGGTCGTAGCAGCCGGGCTCGCGCCCTCGTCCGCACGCCGTGTACGCCGCCACGCACAGGATGGGCCGCACCCGTTTGCCCGCCGTGAGTAATCCGTGGCGGACAACCGGGGCAAGCGAGGGGCTCAGGCGCGGTTCCAGAGACGCCAGCGCTCGTTCCAGTGCCCGCTCGACCTTCGTTCCTTCCTCCTTCAGAAACGACGCCAGGTCGAAGTTGCCGGTCGACGCGGCGGAGGCCTCCGGTACCGGGACGTCGCTCACCCGGCGGCGTCGCGGCGGCGAACTTCTCCCTCGACAAGCTCGTCCACCCGCAGCTCGGCTGCCGACAGGAGATCCTCGGCCGCGCGAATATGCCGAATTCCCTCCTCGAAGAGATTCAGGCTCTGCTCCAGCTCGACATCTTCCGCGTCCAGGGCAGAGACGATCCGGTCCAGACGCCGCAGCCGTTCCTCAACCGACATCGGCTCCGGGCTCCTGGGTTCGGGGTGGGCGGGCGGCTGGTCGTCCGTGTGCCGGTGCTCATCCATCAGTGATTCTCCAGATCATCAGGCTCAAGGCCGGTCACCGTGCATCCCACGCGGCCGTCGACCACGCGGAGATCGAAGGAAGCAGCCAGCGGGAACCGGTCCACGCTTCTCAGAACGCGCCCCGAGCGATCGAGCGGAACCGCGTAACCGCGGCGCAGAGTAGCCAGCGGCGAGAGAGCGTCCAGCTTCCCGGCGCCGTTCCGCATCCGTGCGCGGCGAGCGGCCAGCCCGGCGCGCATTGCGCTTTCCAGCCGCTCCCGCCGGCCGAGCACCTGGGCGGACCGTGCTTTAATCGCATGATGGACGCTGCGATCGAGCCGATCGGAACGGTCGTCGAGATAGTCCCGATACCGGTGGACGTACCGCTTGAGCCCGGTGGACAGGCGCGGGCGCAGCGCCGCCAGCCGCCGCATGAACGAGGTACGGTCGGGAACCGCCGCCTCCGCACCCGCGGAGGGCGTGGGAGCGCGAACGTCCGCCACCAGATCCGAGATCGTGATGTCGATCTCGTGACCGACCGCCGACACCACCGGCACCGGGGAGGCGGCAATGGCTCGCGCCACTTCCTCGCGATTGAAAGCCCACAGGTCTTCGAGCGAACCCCCGCCCCGCCCCACGATGAGTACATCCGCCAGGCCGCTCTCGCCGATCTCGACGATGGCCTCGGTCACGTCGCGCGCGGCGCCGTCCCCCTGCACGCGCGCGCTCCTCAGCAGCACCCGCGTCCAGGGCGCCCGCGCCCGAATGACGGAGAGGATGTCCTGGAGGGCGGCCCCCGTCGCCGACGTGACCACCCCGACACAACCGGGACAGGAGGGGAGCGGCCGCCGGCGGGCCGGGTCCATCAGGCCCTCTTCCGCCAGCTTGCGGCGGACCTGCTCGAAAGCCTGGCGCCAGAGCCCCTCGCCATCCTCGGTCTCCAGCCTGCGCACGCGAAGCTGGTACTTCCCGCGCGCCTCATAGAGCGTCACCGAGCCAAAGGCTCGCACCCGGGTGCCGCCCTCCGGGTCGGCGGGTAGCCGCAGGGCGTCGCTCCGGAACATGACCGCGTCGATCTGCGCGGTCTCGTCCTTGAGCGTGAAATACCGGTGGCCCGCCGCCGTGCGCCGCCAGTTCGCGACCTCGCCGCCCACCCAGAGCGCCGGTACGCCGTGCTCCAGCAGGGCGCGCGCCCGGCGGTTCACCTGAGCGACCGTCCATGGCTCGGGTCCGGAGGCTCGTGGCGAGGACCGCTCCCTCCCCGTGCCGGTCACCCGATCTGGAGCCTCGTCCCGGTCACCGTACGAAAAGAGGTCCGGCGACGAACCGCGCCCGGCCACGGGGAACTCAGCCCCCGGCGCCGTCCGCGTGCAGGCGGACCGCGGCATCGACCGTGTTGGAGAGAAGCATGGCGATGGTCATCGGCCCGACTCCCCCGGGAACCGGCGAGATCTTGCCCGCGACCTCGCTGACCTCGTCGAACATCACGTCGCCCACGATGCGGTATCCCCGCTCGCGGGTCGCGTCCTCCACCCGGTTCGTGCCCACGTCGATCACGGTCGCCCCCGGCCGCACCATGGCTCCGGTGATGGTTCCCGGCCGGCCGATCGCCACGATCAGGATTTCACCCAGCCGGGTGACGGCCCCTAGATCAGGGGTGCGGCTGTGGGCAATGGTGACGGTGGCATTGCCGCCGGGAGCCTTGCGCACGAGCAGCGACGACATCGGTTTGCCGACGATGTTGGACCGACCCACGATCACGGCGTGCCTGCCGGCGGGATCCACGCCGGAGCGCACCAGCATCTGGATCACTCCCGCCGGCGTGCACGGGGCCAGAACGTCGGCCGCGCCGGTCGCCAGGCGCCCCACGTTCACGGGGTGAAATCCGTCCACATCCTTCTCGGGGAGGACCCGGTCCAGCACGACGCGGTCCCGAATCTGCCCGGGGAGGGGCAGCTGGACGAGGATTCCATGAATCGCCGGGTCGGCATTGAGTCCGTCGAGAACGCCCGTCAGCTCCACTTCGGAGGTCGAACCCGGCAGGGTGATCTGGCGGGAGTATATCCCGGCGGCCCGGGCGGCCCGGTTCTTCATCGTCACATAGCTGTAGCTTGCGGGGTCGTCCCCCACCAGCACGGTCGCGAGCCCCGGGGTGAGGCCATCCCGCTCGCGCAGCCGGGTGACCCGCTCACGGAGCTCCTCGCGGATGGTGCTCGCGATAGCCGTTCCTGAAATGATGGCGGCGCTCATCTCTCTACTGTCCGGGGGAGTGGGTGTCGGGGATGGGCGGCATCCGCGGTGGACGCACTAGCGTGCAAAATCCACCGCGCGAGTCTCGCGGATCACCACGATCTTGATCTGGCCGGGGTAGCGCAACTCCTCTTCGAAACGGCGCGCGATGGCATCGGAAAGGGTACCCATGTCCCGGTCGGAGATCTTCTCCGGCTGGACCATCACGCGCACCTCCCGCCCCGCCTGAATCGCGAAGCACCGTTCCACACCCGGATACTCGAGGACGGTGTTTTCGATTTTCTCCAGCCGCTTTACGTAGTTGTCGAACATCTCCCGGCGCGCGCCGGGACGGGATCCCGAAATCGCATCCGCGGCGGTGACCAGGAACGTTTCCGCATAGTGGTGCGGCTCCTCGTCGTGGTGGGCGCGGATCGCGTTCAGAACCTGGCCCGGCTCGCCGTACCTCTCGCACAGGGCGTACCCCAGCTCCACATGGGTGCCCTCCTGATCGTGCGACATGCCCTTGCCCACATCGTGCAGAACGCCGGCGCGCTTGGTGATCTGAACATCGAGGCCCATCTCCGCAGCCATGCCGCCGGCCAGGAGCGCCACCTCCCTGGAGTGCATGAGCTGGTTCTGCCCGTAGGACGTGCGGAAACGGAGATGACCGAGTGCCTGAACGATCTTGGGGTGCACGTTGTGAATCCCCAGCTCGAAAAGCACTTCCTCGGCAGCCGACAGCATCGTTTGGGCGACGACCCTTTCGCTCTTCTTGACGATGTCCTCGATTCGGGCGGGATGGATCCGGCCGTCCTCGATGAGCTTGTCAAGTGCGACCCGCGCGACTTCACGCCGGACGGGGTTGAATCCAGAGAGGATGACGGCTTCGGGCGTATCGTCGATGATGACGTCGATGCCCGTGGCCTGCTCGAAAGCGCGGATGTTGCGGCCTTCGCGCCCGATGATGCGGCCCTTCATCTCGTCGGAGGGAAGCTGAACGACGGACACCGTCATCTCGGCCGTTTGCTCGGCGGCCATGCGCTGGATCGCCTGGGCGATGATCTTTCGGGCTTCCCGTTCGCCGGTGCGCCTGGCCTCCGCCTCGATGGCACGGACTACGCTGGCGGCCGTTGCCCGCGCCTCGTCTTCCAGATTCTTCATCAGGAGGCTTCGGGCCTCGTCGGACGAAAGCCCCGCGAGCGATTCTAGCCTTCGCTCCGCGGCCCGCTCAGAGTCCTCCACCTGCCGGACTCTGAGATCCAGCTCTTCGCCCTTTCGCCCGAGCGCCTGAGTACGCTGGCCGAGAGCGTTCTTGCCTTCGTCCAGACGAGACTCGCGCTCGTTCAGTCGGTCGAACTTGCGGTCCAGAGAATCCGATCGCTCGCCAATGCGGCGCTCCATCCTCTTGACCTCTTCGCGGCGGCGACTCTCCTCGGACTGCCAGGACTCGCGCCGGCGGTAGACTTCTTCCTTGCCCTGAAGGGCAGCGGCTTTGAGGGTGCTGTCGGCTTCTTCTGTCGCTCGGGCGACGATACGCGATGCCTCGTCGCGGGCGGCGGCCCGTTCCTTCTTCTGTCTGGAGCGCTCAATCCCCCGCCCCAGCAAATACCCGGCTGCAGAGCCGAGCACCATGACGACCGCCGCAAGCACAATGCTCTGCGGGTCCATTGTATGCGCTCCGGATCGGGCGCAAGCGCGCCCGCCAGTTCCGTTTCCATGGGGTGGCCCGGCCGGGAATCAAGCCGGCCCTGACCGATTCCGCCCCGGAAAAACAGGGGGCAGAATCCCCTTAAATCGCGTTACAATAGAAGGATGGCGAGGATTGGCGCAAGCAATCAATCAGGACTGGGATTCTGCCCAGGCCGCCAGCTCGGCTTCGATTTCCTCCGCAAGCGACGTTGACTCGAGGGTCATCCGGGCCCGCAGATCGTCCAGATCGCTTTGCGCCTGAAGATACTGGGAGGCGATCGAGAGCGCCGCGAGAATCGTGGCCTTGTAGGCATCGAGCAGTCCGGCTCGACGGCGTACTTCCTGAATGCTCTCGTCAACGAATCGAGCACATCGCTCGATCTGCCTGGGATCGGCGTTGGAGCGAATGGCGTACTTCTCGCCTCCGATCTCGACGGTCAGGGATACGGCTTTGCCCGGGTCATCCATCCTGTCCCTCCAGAAAACGAATCCGGGCCATCATCCGTTCCGCCACCTGGCGGCTCTTGGCGAGACGTTCCCGGAATTCCTGCCGTTCGGCTTCTGCGGCACGCAGCTTGTCGACCAGACTCTCCGGGCCTTCCTCGCCCTCAGCCACGGGAGCAAGCAATCCCATCAACTCGCGGTTGCGCGCCTCGGCGGCGTTCACCTCGGCCCTCAGTTCCTCGCTCTGCCGGATCAGACGCCTGACCGAAGACTCGAGGTGCGCGAAGGTCCCGCTAGCGGGGGGAGTCCGCTGTGATTCCTCTTGGTTCGACACCGAACTCCTCCTTAAGGCGGTGAACGAGCCGCCGTACGGCACGGTCGACGGCGGCATCCGTCAGGGTGCGGTGCCCGGACTGGAAGCGCAGGCGGAATCCGATGGAACGGAAACCCGCTGGCACTTCGCCACCCCGGTACAGGTCGAAAACGGACATGTTGACGAGGTGCGTGCCCCCGGTCCGCTCAACGAATGCGAGCACCTGGCGCGCCGGAAGCGAATCCGGCACCAGCAGAGCGAGGTCACGCTCCACGGGCGGGAACGCGGGGAGCGGCCGGAAGGCGGTCTCGGGTCCGGCCCGGGTTCCGTCCCCCAGCTCCATCTCCAGCGCCCAGGCCGGGCCGGCCCACACCGGCGCGTCCACGCGTTCCGCTCTTACCCTGCCGGCCCCGCCCAGCACCGATCCGTCGGCCGCCCGCAGCAGGTACTCGCACCCTTCCTCGAAGAAGGCGGGATCGAAGGTGCCGGGCTCCACCGAGTACCCTTCCGGCACCACCACTCCGAGCACCTCTTCGACCAAGCCTCGCAGCTCCCACTCGTCCCAGGGAAGGTCCTCCCGGGACCAGTGGCCCGGCTGCCGCCGCCCGGTCATGGCCACCGCCAGGCGGCTCGTCTCGCGCGGCAGTTGGCCGGGACCCGCATCGCGGAACACCGCCCCCATGTCGAAGATGCGTATGTCCCAGGCGCCACGCGCGAAGTTGTACTCCACCGCGTGCAACAGCCCGAAGAGCATGGTCCGCCGCAAGAAACTCTCTTCCACGGAGACCGGGTTGAGAACCACCACCTCCCCCTCCCCCGCAGGCGCGAACGCGGTTGTATGCGCCTCGAGGAAGCCGCGACCGACCAGGGTCGTCCGCAGACGGTCGTGCAGTCGCAGGAGGGAGTCATCCGGAACCGTGCCCGGGCGAAATGCGCCCAGGTCGTCGGGGAAGCGATCGTAACCGTAAACGCGCGCGATTTCTTCGATCAGATCGACCTCGCGCAGGGTGTCGTAGCTCCGGTGGCCCGGGACCTCCACCTGAAGGCGATCAGCCATCCGGCGGCATCGGTACCCGAGCGGCTCGAGAAGGCCGGCGATCTCCGCGGTTTCGAACCCGACCCCCAGCAGGCGCTCAACCCGCGCCGGGCGCAGTTCCACCACCGGCGCCTGCCACGGCCGGGGGCACGCGTCCAGAGCGATTGGCGCCGGCACGCCGCCCGCCGTCGCAACGATGATCGACACCGCCCGCCGGAGTGCCCTCTCCAGCCCGGCGGGGTCGACGCCTCGTTCGAAGCGATAGCTGGCATCGGTCGACATTGCCAGGGCCCGTCTCACGGCACGCACCGAGCGGGGGTTGAAGAGAGCACATTCCAGAAGAACGGCCGTGGTGTCCGCGCCGATCTCCGACTCGCCCCCGCCCATGACGCCGGCGATAGCCAGCGGGCCGCGCGGATCGCAGATCAGCAACATTCCCGCGTCCAGTTCTCGCTGTTCGCCATCCAGCGTGCGCAGCGTCTCGCCTTCGCGGGCCCCGCGGACTACGATCTCGGGTCCGGCAACCCTGGCCAGATCGAAGGCGTGCAACGGCTGGCCCAACTCGAGCAGCACGTAGTTGGTGGCGTCGACGACGTTGTTGATGGGATGCGCCCCGGCCGCCCTCAGCCGCGAGGCCAGCCACTCCGGGGAGGGACCGACCCGTACTCCGCGCACGAGCGCCGCCATATAGCGCCAGCACTGCTGGGGGTCCTGAATGCGGACACGAATCCCCTCGCCCTCCACGACGCCTTCCCGGGTGCGAACCGCGAACTGCGGCCCGGCCACCCCGGGGAGAGCGGCAAGGGCGATGCCACCTTCCCCGACCAGCTCCCGGGCCACACCCACATGGGAGAGCAGGTCCCCCCGGTTGGGCGAAACCTCGACATCCAGGCGGTAGTCGTCCAGCCCCACGCTACCCGCGAAGGCGCTCCCCGGCTCGAACTGTCCCGCGAGCTCCAGAATGCCCCGATGGTCCGTGCCGAGCCCCAGTTCGCGGGCCGAGCAGAGCATCCCGCGCGACTCCTCCCCGCGGATGCGGACGGGCTTGATGCGCACGTTGCCAGGCAAGATCGCGCCGACGGGCGCAAAGGGGTAGCAGACCCCCGCGCGCACGTTGGGAGCTCCGCACACAACCTGTACAAGGCCGTTGCCTCCGTTGACCTTGCAGAGTGAGAGCCGGTCCGCGTTCGGATGCTGGCGCACGCCTTCCACCCGGCCGATCACCACCCCACCGAGGCCGGCGGCGAGATCGACCATACCCTCGACCGGCGCCCCGCGCATGGCCAGTCGGGCCGCCATATCCGCGGGACTCAGGTCGAGACCCGGCGCCACCGCCCGCAACCACCGGCAGGAAACCTTCATGCGAACTGGCTGAGAAAGCGCATGTCATTCTCGTAGAGCGTGCGGATATCGGTGATTCCGTACTTGATCATCGCGATGCGCGCGGGACCCATCCCGAAGGCCCATCCCGAATAGCGCTCCGGATCGCAGCCCACGTTCTCGAGCACCGCCGGATCGACCATCCCCGCTCCCATGACTTCCATCCAGTCGGTCTCTTCGACCGTGCCGTCGGCGCGGACCGTGCGTCGCTTGACGTCGACCTCGGCGCTGGGCTCGGTGAATGGGAAGTAGCTGGGGCGAAAGCGGACCCGCGTGCCGGGTCCCCAGAACTGGCGCGCGAACTCCGAGAGTGTCGCCTTGAAGTCCACGAAGGTGATGCCCTCGTCCACCGCCAGTCCCTCGATCTGGTAGAAGGCGGGCGCGTGGGTGGCATCCCAGGTGTCTCGCCGATACGCGACGCCGGGAGCCAGAATACGCACGGGCGGCTTGTGTCTCTCCAGAATCCGGATCTGGACCGGCGAGGTGTGGCTGCGCAGAAGGCCGCCGCCCGCGAGGTAGATGGTGTCCTGTTCGTCGGCGGCCGGGTGGTCGAGCGGCGTGTTGAGTGCGACGAAGTTGTACCACTCGGTCTCGGCCTCGGGGCCACGCGCGCGCGTGAACCCGAGACGGGCGAAAATCGCGCAGATCTCGTCCACCACCTGGGTCACCGGGTGGCGGGCGCCAACCCACGGACGCCGCCCGGGAAGGGTGAGATCGGGAGCGACTTCCCCCGGCTCGGCGCTGTGCCGCGCCAGGGAGCGCTCCCGCTCTTCGAGCGCGGCGCGCAGCATCCGTTTGAGCCGGTTCGCCGCGGCACCCGCGGCCGGGCGTTCCTCGGGGCTCAGACCGCCGAGCTTCCGCAGGATTCTGGAGACGCGTCCTTCCCTGCGTCCCAGAAAGGCTACCCGGACGGACTCCAGCGCGGCCGAATCACACGCCGCGGCGATGGCGTCCAGCGCCTCCCGTTCGAGCGCCCGGAGTTCACCGACCAGAGAGCCGGCCTCGGACATGAAGGCTCGAACTAGGTGTGCGCGTTGGGCTCAGCCACTGGCCAGGCCCTGCTTGGCACGGTCCGCGAGCGCGGCGAAGGCTTCCGGGTTCTGCACGGCCAGGTCCGCGAGCGCCTTGCGGTCCAACTCGATCCCCGCCCGCTGGACGCCGTTGATGAAGCGGGAATAGGGCAGGTCGTGCTGCCGGGAGGCCGCGTTGATGCGCGTAATCCAGAGCCGGCGGAAGTTCCTCTTCTTCTGCTTGCGGTCCCGGTAGGCGTGCTCCCACCCGCGCTCCACTGCATCCTTCGCCGTCCGGTACAACTTCTTCCTGGCGCCGAAGTAGCCTTTGGCCCCGCGCAGGATCTTCTTCTTGCGCTTTCGGCGCGCAGGAGAGCCAGTCGTTCTGGGCATGGGGATTTCCTCCCGGCAGCCTACAGGTTGGGAAGCAAGCGGCGCAGTTTCCTGACGTCCGCCGGGGACACCAGCGTGGAAGACCGCAGGCGGCGCTTCCTCTTCGTAGTCTTCTTGGAAAGGATGTGGCTCTTGTAGGCGCGCATCCTGCGGAGCTTGCCGCGGCCGGTCTGCCGGATCCGCTTGGCCGTTCCGCGATTGGTCTTCATTTTGGGCACGATCAACTCCTCGGAGCCAGCACCATGGTCATTGTGCGCCCCTCCCGCACTGGGCGCATTTCTATCTTGGCAATCTCTTCAAGATCCGCCGTCACCCGCTTCAGAACTGCGAGGCCAATCTCCGGGTGAGACATCTGCCGCCCCCGGAACATCATCGTCAACTTCACCTTGTTTCCCTCGTCAAGGAAGCGGCGTGCGTGCCGGATCTTGAAGTCGTAGTCGTGGTCCTCGATCCCCGGCCTGAACTTGACTTCCTTGATCTGTATCTGATGCTGCTTCTTCTTTGCTTCCTTGGCCTTGCGGGCCGCGTTGTACTTGTACTTGCCGTAATCCATCAGCCGGCAGACGGGCGGACGGGCGGCAGGCGCGACCTCGACCAGGTCCAAACCAACCCGGCTGGCTCTGTCGCGTGCCTCCTCGATGGAAACGATGCCTACCTGGCCTCCGCGTTCGTCGATGAGCCGGACAGGGCTGATCCTGATCAGGTCGTTGACTCGGACTTTCTGTTCCTTGATGGCCTGTTTCCTCCACGGTCTGATTAAACCTGCCTGATCCCAGGCAGAATGGGACAAAAAACCCGGGCCACCCCGGGACACGAATCGGAGGGCAACCGGCGCTGGAGAACCTCACCGATCAACCTGTATCGTAACCCTGCGGCGCCAGAGACGCCGAAGGTGGAGGGAATTCGCGATTCCTCGCTTCCGCGTTGTCAACGAAAAAAGATAGGGCGGAGATGCGTGCGGTCAAGCGAAAAGGGTCGCTGCCATGCACGCGTGGCGCCTGTGTCAGGTCACTCGCCATCGCCCGGGATGCTGTCACCGCGCGAACGGGCGGAGTCGCCCCGGCCTTCCTGTCGCCTCACGTACAGCCGCATCCCGGCCCAGTCGCTGGCCGCCTTGAAGACATCGAAATACCGGTTGGCCCTCTCCCGCCCGACAACCTCTGCCTGGCGCGCCCGCACATGCGCCTCGTAGTCCGCGGCATGGCGCGGGTCTCCCTTCCGCGCGCTCGCGCGCACCTGCCGCTCGACCTCCGCCAGCGCCTGGGCCAGTTCCTCCCGGCGCGCATCGAAGTCGCCGTAGACGCCGGAGTGCGCCACTGCAAATGACTCCGGATCATAGACTTGCAATCGCTCGAGCGTATCGCGCCAGGCGGCGGCATCGACGCCGGGAGGTGGTGTGGGCGGGTGCACCGGCGCACGGGAATCGAGGATCACACCCAGTGCGTCTCCGCACAGGAGCACCCCTTCGCGGTCGTGAAGGTAGGCGATGTGGTGGTCGGTGTGGCCGGGCGTCGGGATGGGACGCAAGAGTCGGCTGGGGGCTCGGACGCCCGGCTTCCAGGCACGGATGTTGTGCGCCGGCACCGGGCGCACCTCCCCCCACAGGCGGTCGTGGGCTTCGCCGAAGGCCCGCCGGGTGCTCCGTAGCAGACGGGTGGGGTCGGCCAGATGGGGTGCGGCGTCGGCGTGAACATGCACCTTCAGGGCGTCGTTCTCCGCAACCAGATGTCCCGCCGCGCCGGCGTGATCCAGGTGAATGTGGGTGAGGAAGACGGCTCGCAAGTCGGCGATCGAGTAGCCCCGTTCGCCCATCCGGGCGCGAAGCGCGTCCAGGCAGGTCGCGGGTCCGGGATCGACCAGCGCGGGCTCCGGGATCTCGATCAGAAAGGATGAGATCGCACCCTGCAAACCCAGGTGTTCGAGGTCAAGGGGTTCGATCAATGCCGCCGCACCCCCTGGAGTCCGCCGATTCGTCTCCGCTTCGGCCTCGCCAACTCCTACGCGCCCGGGCTGACATAGGGACGCTTGTCGGCTCCCATGAAGACTTGGCGCGGGCGCGCGATGCGTTGCTCGGGGTCGTTCACCATCTCTTCCCACTGCGTGAGCCAGCCCACGGTGCGCGGAATGGCGAAGAGCAGCGGGAACATCTCCACCGGGAACCCCATCGACTGGTAGATGAGTCCGGAGTAGAAATCGACGTTGGGATAGAGGTTGCGCCGGACAAAGTACTCCTCTCCCAGAGCGATCTTTTCCAGCTCCAGCGCGATGTCCAGAAGCGGGTTCTTGCCCACGACCGCAAACACGTTGTGCGCGGTGCGCTTGATGATGCTGGCGCGAGGGTCGTACGCCTTGTACACCCGATGACCGAAGCCCATCAGCCGGCGCTCTCCCCGCTTGACGCTCTCCATGAACTCCGGGATGCGATCGACGGTTCCGATCTCTTCAAGCATGCGCAGAACCGCCTCGTTCGCCCCCCCGTGCAGGGGTCCGGAGAGCGCAGCCATCGCACCCGCCTGCGCCGAATAGGGGTCTGAGTGGGAGCTGCCGATGACGCGCATCGCCGTCGTCGAACAATTCTGCTCGTGGTCGGCGTGCAGAATGAAGAGAACCTCCAGGGCGCGCTCCAGAACCGGATCGGGTTCGTACTCGCGCACGCCGACGCGGAAGAGCATGGACAGGAAGTTCTGCGTGTAGCTGAGGCCGTTGTCCGGATAGGCCAGCGGCAGCCCCCGGTGATGTCGGTAGGCGAAGGCGGCGATGGTGGGCATCTTCGCAATCAGACGTACCATCTGGCGCCAGCGATTCGCCGGATCGTGGATGTCCCTGGCTCCGGGATAGAAGGTGGACATCGCCGCTACCGTGCTGATCGCGATGCCCATCGCGTGCGCGTTGTAGCGGAAGGCGTCGATCAGCTTGGTCAGGTTCTCGTGGATGTAGGTGTGAACCTGTACTTCGCGCTGAAAGCCGTCCAGCTCGTCGGCCGTCGGCAGTTCCCCCCTGAGAATCAGGTAGGCCACCTCGAGGAAGGTGCTCTTCTCCGCCAGCTGCTCGATGGGGTAGCCGCGGTACTGCAGGATGCCTTTGGACCCGTCGATGTAGGTGATGGTGCTGCGCGTGTTCGCCGTGTTGGAGAAGCCCGGATCATAGGCCATCATGCCGAAGTCCGAATCCCGGACCTTGATCTGGCGCAGATCCATGGCCCGGATGACATCCCCCTCCAGAATGTCGATCTCGTACTCGGCGCCGGTGCGGTTGTCGGTGATCGAAAGAGTTGCGTTCTGCGAACCACCCTGTTCCATGTCCGTCCTCCGCACCGGCTCCAGATGACCCGGTGCACTTCGTTTTCTCGTCTCTCGCGGAGTCCCGGCTTCGCCAGCCGGGACTCCGCCTCCGCCCTCTGCTTCCGCCGCCAGATAGTCTAACCTAAAACGGAAGCAGTGCGGTAGATATGGCGAGCCCCACTTGGCGAGAAGCCTCCTTGCTGCCCGTTTGCCGGATCCCCCGGGAGCCCCGCCAAGAACGCCTCATCAAGACATGGAGGCGCCCAGCCCGGAGTGTTTGAGTTCAAGGGACTGAAGGCGCGGCCACAAACCGCGCGGGCAACCATCTCCCGGAGGGACAATGCGCAATTCCAGCGGTTTCTCGCTCATCGAGCTGCTTCTCGTGACGCTGATCATCGGAGTTCTGGCGACCATCGCGATTCCCAGGCTCACGTCCGCGCGCGACAGAGCCTTCGTCGCCACCATGCAGTCGGATCTCAGGAACCTGGCCACGCAGCAGGAAATCTACTACGCGGATCAGCTGACCTATTCCGACTCGGCTGCGGCGATTGGTTTCACCTCCTCCGACCGCGTTACCATCGACATCGTGGAGGCTACGGCTTTCGGATGGTCCGCGACCGCGGCGCACGCGGCGTTCGAAGCGACCGACGGGTGCTCCGTCTACTACGGGACCGCGGCCGCCACCACGCTCGGGGCTCCGTCGGCGCCCGGGGAGATCGCCTGCACCAGATAGGCGCGTTGAAGCCGGCAATCGGAGACCGCGGGATACGCGGCGCCCCCGCTGGATGACCCGGCGGGCACCGTCGGCGCGCGGGCGTGGGTTGACAGGGCAAGTCGGACGCGTGCAGTGTGATCCCACGATCGATTCAGCAGGCGAGACATCTCGGAAGCCGGTGCGAATCCGGCACGGCCCCGCCACTGTAAGAGGCCCGGCACAGCGCCGGAGCACGCCAGCTCGGACTACGCCACTGGGTGTTCACACCCGGGAAGGCCGGGCTGGCAGCCTCAAGTCAGTAGACCTGTCCGCCCGCGCGTCCAGACAACTCTTCGAGGGGAAGAGGTGTTGGCGTATTGCATAAGGCAGTCGCGTCCCGGGGACCCGGCTTCGGCGCGGCCGCAGACACCGTTCGCACCGCCCGCAAGGACGCCGCTTCGGCGATTCCTGGCACGGATCAAAGCCGCCACGGTGCTCGCCGGTCTCGCGCTGTCGGGCCAGGGATGCGAGAGCCATGGGGGCGGCGCGTCCGTGGCGCCTGTCCTCGACGACACCGGGCGCGGCTTCGCGGCTGATCCCCCGCGCGAGCGCATCGTCTCGCTCGTCCCCGCGGTCACCGAGATGCTGCTCGCCATCGGCGCCGGCGACCGGCTGATTGCACGCACCCGCTACGACACAGATGCGCGCATCGCGGCCCTGCCCTCCGTCGGCGGCGGGCTGGACCCCGGCATCGAGGCGCTGGTGCAGCTCCGCCCGGACCTTGTGATCGCCTGGCCGGACCGGGGCAGCCGGTCGCTCGCGGTCGTCCTGGGCCGGCTGGGAATCCCGGTCTACGGCGCGGAGGTCCAGACCTTCGCGGACATTCGCCGGCATACCCGCAATCTGGGGGCTCTGGCGGGGGCGGCCGATGCCGCGAATCAGCTGGTGGCGGAGGTCGATTCGGCGTTGGTGGCGCTCGAGCGCCGTCTTCGCGGCACTGCTCGCCGCTCGGTGTATTTCGTCGTGGGGTACAATCCCCCTCGCACTACCGGGCCGCGCACGTTCGTCGACAGCCTGGTCGCGGTCGCGGGGGCCAGGAATGTTTTTGCCGATCTCGGCAGCGGCTGGCCGGTGGTCAGCCTCGAGGAGATCGTGCGGCGCGATCCCGACTACCTCATCGTTACCGGGGAGAGCGGATCGTCCATGGAAGACCTCCCCGGCTGGCGCGACCTCACGGCGGTCCGCAAGGGCCGCGTGCTTTCCGTGGACGGGAACCTGTTCGGCCGCCCGGGGCCGCGGGTCGCGGAGGCGGCCGAGTGGCTGGCGCGCCAGCTCCACCCCGAACGGTTTCCGTGAGCCGCTCCGCCGGGACCGGGGCCGCCGGGTCGACTGTGCCACGCCTGGCATCTCTCGCGCTTCTCCTCTTCGGATGCATGGTCCTGGCGGTGGTGGTCGGCGCTTCGGAGCTTTCCGTCGGCGAGGTGGTGGCAGCTCTGGGGGGCGGCGGGGATGCCGCCAGCCGCACCATCGTGATGCAACTCCGGGTGCCCCGCGCCATGTTAGCGGCGCTGGTCGGCGGTTCACTCGCCCTGGCGGGCGCGGTATTTCAGGCGCTGCTGCGCAACCCGCTGGCGGAGCCCTATGTGCTGGGCGTCTCCAGCGGGGCGGCGGTAGGGGCCGTAGGGGCGGTCGTGCTGGGGTGGGCTGCGAGCACCCCCTGGGCGGTGCCGCTGGCCGCCTTCGCGGGCGCGCTGCTCGCGATCGGCCTGGTGCTGCGTGTCGCCCTGAGCGCGGGCCGCGCGTTGAGCTCGCGGGTGTTCGTCCTGGCGGGCGTGGTTGTGGGCGCGTTCTTCAACGCCGCCATCCTGCTCTTCCTCAGCCGGGCCGACGACCAGTCGTTTCGTTCGGCCATGTTCTGGATGATGGGCAGCCTGGCAGGCGCCACCTGGCCCCAGGTAAGCCTGCTGGCCTCCTATCTGGCGGTAACCGCGGGGATTCTGATCCTGCTCGCGCGCCCCCTCAATCTCCTTTCGTTCGGAGAAGAGACCGCCATGTTCCTGGGTGTACGGGTCGAGAGGATGAAGATCGTGACCTATCTCCTGACCTCGCTGCTGGTCGCCGCCGCGGTGGCGGTAAGCGGGGTGATCGGCTTCGTCGGACTGATCGTGCCGCACGCCCTCCGACTCCTGTGGGGAAGCGACCACCGGCTCCTGCTCCCCGCGTCCGTCCTGGCCGGCGGCACCTTCCTGCTCCTTTCGGACACCGTGGCGCGCACGGTGGTGGCTCCGGCGGAACTGCCCACGGGGGTGTTGACCGCGCTGGTGGGTGTGCCCGTTTTCGTCGTGCTGCTGGTGCGCAGCGAGCGATGACGAGCAACGGTCCCTCCGCCGCCGGCGCGCCCGGGATGCAGGGTCGCCACGGCCGCGAACCATCCGATGGCGCGGACACCTCCGCCTTCGATGCACGCGGGCTCGGGTTTCGCTACCGCAGCTCTCCGGACGACGTCCTGCGGGACATCCGACTCTCCATGCCTTCGGGGTCGCTCTATGGCATCGTCGGGCCGAACGGGTCGGGCAAGTCCACGCTTCTGCGGGTTCTGCTGGGGGCTGTGCCGCCGTCGCGGGGGGAGGTCCGGTACCAGGGGCGTCAGGTCCACACATGGTCCCGCCGCGACCTGGCGCGCGAGGTGGGGGTGGTGTCCCAGTCGGAAGAGGGCCGGTTCCCCGTCTCGGTCCGCGAAACCGTGGCCATGGGGCGGTATCCTCACCTGGGGCTATGGCGGGAGGAACGGCCGGCGGACCGACGGGCGATCGAGGCGGCGATGGAACGCTGCTCGGTCGCGGAGCTGGCCGGGCGGTCGCTGTACCAGATTTCGGGGGGAGAACGCCAGCGCGTCCGCATCGCCCGTGCTCTCGCCCAGCAGCCCCGCGCGCTGATGCTCGACGAGCCCACGGCGGCGCTGGACGTGCACTACGAGATGGTGATCTTCGAACTGCTCGCCGGCCTCGCGCGCGAAGACGGCGTTACGGTGGCGATCGTCACGCACAACCTGAACCTGGTGGCCCGCTACGCCGACACGCTCCTGCTTCTGCACGAGGGACGAAGCCTGGCGGAGGGAACACCGCGCGAGGTGCTGCGACGC
This sequence comes from Longimicrobiales bacterium, assembly GCA_965237885.1. GTDB lineage: Bacteria > Gemmatimonadota > Gemmatimonadetes > Longimicrobiales > Gaopeijiaceae > BD2-11. The sequence continues at coordinate 4,067,832 of CBDEGN010000002.1, forward strand.
GAACATCTCGAGTCGGTCTACGAGTGGCCGCTTACGGTGGGAAGGCATCCGGGGCCCGGACGGGACACGGGCGCGCCTCAGGTGACCGCCCTGGCCAGCCGATGAGGTCGCCCGTCGCGGCCGCTTCCGACCTCTACGTCAGGAGCCGAATCACCCCGCTGCAGTGGCGACCCTTTGCCAATGCCGCCGTGGCCGCCCCCTGCAATGGAGGCCCGATTTCACGGCTGGCGGCTAGCGCACCGTAAAGCGGACCGTATCGACCACCCAGGGCTGCAAGGGCACATGCACGCCGTCGGCGACGACCGCGATGATGGTGTAGTCGCCCGGCGCCAGATCCATCATTTCGTATTCCGTCTGGGCCTGGCCGAAGTGGATGTAGCTGCCTTCCACCGCGGGGATGGGTTGGCCCGCGGGCGTCAGGTCGGCGTTGACCACCAGATGATGGTGCCCGGTACCCGGATCCATCACCCCGGCCGGCACGACCTCGACATTCTCCACCTCAAACACGACTCGCACCGAGCCACCCTCCACCATCGCCCCGTCCGCCGGCTCGGTGATGTGGACCCTCATTGCCGCTTCGTCCATGGCGGCCATGCCGCCCTCGTCCATGGCCGCCTCTTCGCCCGCCATGCCCCCCTCGATCCTCCACCTCAAACACGACTCGCACCGAGCCACCCTCCACCATCGCCCCGTCCGCCGGCTCGGTGATGTGGACCCTCATTGCCGCTTCGTCCATGGCGGCCATGCCGCCCTCGTCCATGGCCGCCTCTTCGCCCGCCATGCCCCCCTCGTCCATCGCTTCGCCGGCATCCCCTCCCCCTCCACAACCCAGGGCAACGAGAAGTGCGAACAACGACCACGGGCTCCATCTGCGAATCGCTGGCATCGGTATTCATCCGTGTTGGCAGGGAATTGTCTTGAGCTCCCGGACCGGGTGGATCGTGTACACCCCGGCTCGTGCCAGTATTGCTGCGCACCGTGCCGCCCGGCAAGACCCCGGAGCACCGAAGCGTGGCCCGGATGTCTTGCCCGGCAAGCCTGCGATGTGCAATCTGTTGTTCTAGCATCCCGCCGATCCCACGCGGGCTTGCGCACCTTCGAGGGGACACGAGCCCGCCGAAATACGAACCTTGACCGCAATGGTTGTCGACCCCCCAACCACTGGAGCCTACGCATGCGAAAGCTACTCCCGATCCTCGTCACGGCGCTCGCGCTGAGCGCCCAGGCTGTGCACGCGCAAAGCGCGGAGATGAACTTCTTCCTCACCAGCGCCGGTTCCAGCGACGGGGCGAATCTGGGCGGCCTCGAGGGCGCCGACCAGATCTGCCAGGACCGCGGCTACGCGGCCGGCGCCGGTGACCTGCTGTGGCGGGCCTATCTGAGCGCGGCCGCCGGTGATGGCCAGCCCGCAGTCAATGCGCGCGACCGCATCGGCGACGGCCCCTGGTACAACTACGCCGGCACCATGGTCGCCCGCGACGTCAACGACCTCCACTCCGAGAACAACCTTCTCGGCAAGGAGAACTCGCTCACCGAGCAGGGCAACCCGGTGAACGGCCGGGGCGACTCGCCCAACATGCACGACATCATTACCGGGTCGACCATGGACGGCATGGTCTCCGATGCGGACGGTGACACCACCTGCGAGAACTGGACCAGCAACAGCAGTGACGGCAGCGCGATGGTCGGTCATCACGACCGCCAGGGGGGCGGGGAGAATCCCACCTCCTGGAACTTTGCGCACGCCTCGCGCGGGTGCGGGCAGGAGGACCTGCAGGGCACGGGCGGCAACGGCTTCTTCTACTGCTTCGGGATCGGAAGCTGACGAAGAAACCCCGCAGCCTCGCAATACCTTTCGCGGTTGTGCGGAGGGGCCCCGTCATCCGTCGGTCCACCCGACGGAGCGGGGCTCCGTGCACCGCGGCAGGGCCAGGTGGATCTAGGAGAGCGTAGCAGACTTCCCCACTGCCTCCCCGGCCACCTCCCCCTTCCCCGACGGCCGTCGCATCCAGCCGATGGCCAGCCAGGTCGCACCCATCACCACGAGCGTGAGCGCCAACAAGGCCAGTGTACGGGCCAGGAACGCCACGTCGAAGACCGGCCACCGGAACGTGTACTGGGTGAGGGTGACCCAACGCTCCGACATCCAGTGCCAGGCCGTGTGCGCCACCAGCGCGGAGAGGAGGATGTTGCCGATCTTCTCCTTGATGACGAAGCGGTAGAGCAGTTCCAGCGCCGGCACGATGATGAGAAGCGCGGCGAGCTGTCCCAGCTCCACGCCGACGTTGAAGGCCAGCAGCGACGTCACCAGGTGCGACCCCGCGAACTGCATGGTCTCGCGCAGCGCGAACGAGAAGCCGAATCCGTGGGCCAGGCCGAAGGCGAAGGTGATGATCCAGCGGGTCTTCAGTCGGGTGCCCACGATGTTTTCGAGCGCCATGTAGACGATGGAGGTGGCGATCAGCGTCTCGACCAGGGGCGGGAACCAGAGGGTGTTGGGGGCGAAGTTGAAGGCGGAGGCGGCCAGCGTCACCGAATGCGCCACGGTGAAGGCGGTGACGAGCACCACAAGCGAACGGAATCTGCGGAGCGGAGCGACCAGGCAGAGCAGGAAGAGCAGGTGGTCGATCCCGTCCAGGATGTGCTGGAAACCGAGCGCCACGAAGCGCAGCGCGGCCTGGTGCCAGCGGGGATCCAGGCGGACGACGCCGGGATGGCCGGTATACTGGTAGAGCCTCTCCGAGCCACCCGAGGGGAGGAAGCGCAGGATCGTATTGACCTTCAGCGCCAGCCGCTCCAGGCCGGGATCCAGCGAGAAGTCGGATTCGGCCGCAGTGATGGGGTATTCGAAAAGCACGTCGAGCATCGCCTGTTGCCAGACGATTCGTGTCTCCGGAGGAAGCGGAGGGCCTGTGACGTGCGCCAGCGCCTCTTCGTAGCTGCGGAAGGAACGGTCCGAAGGGATCGAAACCAGCGCCGCCACGAGCTCGGGCACGGGGAGCCGTTCCCCGTTTTCGAAGAGCTGCAGGGGATTGCCGATCCATACCATCGCCCCATCCCGGATTTCGTTCTCGGCCTCGGGAATGTCGAGGAAACCGAGGCCGATGGTCGGGAAGACGATGTCCTGCATGGTGTTGAGCGGCACGCGCACGAGCAGCCGCAGGCGGTCGCCCTCGGGCTTGATGAACATGCGCACGATGGCGTCGCTGGGAATGTCGTGAGTCGGGGAGGCCCCCTCGAGCCTGGCGGAAGGACGCAGCAGGATGGCGGCCCCCGCGAGCAGGGCGGCACTGGCGATGACAACGCGGCTTCTGGACATGTGTTTCGGCGGCTGGGTGGCGATGCGGTCCTCGTTTGGCCCTCCGCGACCGCGCGGTTAGGGCACTTTTCCCAAGGAGATCGTAACCGGCCCCGACGCGCGCAAACAAGCCGGTCCGAATCCGGGGGAAGATGTGCGCGCACGGCCTGCAGACCGTATACTGGTTACCGTTGTTATTCTGTGCGGATTCCCTCGGGCGCGCCTGAGAGCCGGTTCTATTCGAAAAAGGAGATGAAGGGATGAGACGAACACGCGATCTTCTCGCCGTTATGGCCTTGGTCGTTCTCGCGGCCGCCTGCGCGGACGCCAATACGGATTCGGCCGACATGTCGATGGACATGGGCAACGGCATGGCCCCGATGTTCGAGGTCGACCCCTTCTGGCCCAAGCCCCTGCCGAACCACTGGCTCCTGGGCGCCACCATCGGCGTGGCGGTGGATTCGCGTGATCATGTCTACATCGTGCACCGCAACACGCCTGACCAGTTCGCGGCGCGCACCGAGGTCGGGCTGGCCCAGGATCCGCCGCTGAGCGAGTGCTGCGCCCCCGCTCCCCCGGTTCTGGAGTTCGATCCGGAGGGCAATCTGGTGAACGCCTGGGGCGGCCCCACCGACACGGGCGAATACGAGTGGCCCTCCTCAAACCACGGCATCGTCGTTGATCACATGGACAATGTCTGGATCGGGGGCAACGGCGGGGAGGACAACCATGTGGTGAAGTTCACCCGCGCGGGCGAATTCCTCATGCAGATCGGGAGGTCGGGTGCCCGTGAGAGCAGCATGGACATGGAGAACTTCGGCCGGGTCGCCAAGATCGCCTTCGACGCCGAGGCCAACGAGGCCTACATCGCCGACGGTTACCTCAACAAGCGGGTTGTGGTGGTCGACATGGACACCGGTGAGTTCAAGCGTTTCTGGGGCGCCTACGGGAACGAGCCGGAAGACGTCCAGCTCGAGCCCTATTCGCCCGACGCGCCTCCGGCATCACAATTCCGCGGGCCGGTACACTGCGCCGATCCGTCGGCTGACGGGTTCGTGTACGTGTGCGACCGCGCCGCCGACCGTATCCAGGTCTTCCAGAAGGACGGCACCTTCGTGCGCGAGGTCTTCATCGCGCCCCAGACCCTTTCGCAGGGCTCAACCTGGGACGTTGCGTTCTCGCCCGACCCCGAGCAGACCTACATCTACCTCGCGGACGGCCAGAACATGAAGGTCTACGTCATTCGGCGCGAGACCATGGAAGTCCTGTACAGCTTCGGCGACGGCGGGCGGCAGCCAGGGCTCTTCTTTGCGGTTCACAGCATCGCCACCGACTCCCAGGGCAACGTCTTCACAACCGAGACCTACGAAGGGAAGCGGGTCCAGAAGTTCGTCTACAAGGGCATGGGCGAAGTGACCCAGATGAACATGGGTCCGGCCTGGCCCGGCGGCGATTGATGGTTGGATCCAGCGAACTCCCGGGCCCCTCTGCTCCTGAAGAGGGGCCCTTTCCTTGGATTCCAACACTGTGGACCCTGAGCGTGTCCTCTAGATGGCAAGCGGCCGGTGCCGCGGGCCCGGGCCGGACTGTTCCGGTCACACATCGCCCTCTGCAACAACAGGTCTGAATCATGTCGATGACTTGCCGGGCAGTCTCCCTGGCGTTTTTCGTGCTCGCGGCGGCTGCTCCCGCGGCCGCTCAGGACCAGCAACTCCAGAATCCCCCCGGCGGGGGGGCCGTCGTCGTCATGCTCGAGGCGGAGCATGTCCTGCCCGATATGGGCATCAGCCTCGACGGCCGGGTGGACGAAATCAGCTGGGGTCGCGCGATTCCCATCACGGACTTCACCCAGCAGGAACCGGTGGAGGGCGGAATCCCGTCCCAGAAGACCGAAGTACGCGTGATCTTCGACGAGGACAACATCTACATCAGCGCGATCCTGTACGACGACCCGGATGGGATTCTGGCCTACCAGCTGCAGCGGGACGCGCCCCTGATGACCGACGATCGTTTCATGTGGATCCTGGACACCTTCAACGACGGGCGCACCGGGTATTTCTTCGAGATCAACCCCAACGGCCTCATGGGCGACGGCCTCATCACCGGCAGCGGTGGCGGCAGAGGCGGAGGTGGAGGCCACGGGTTTGGTGGCGGCGGAACGAACAAGGCGTGGGACGGCATCTGGGAGGCACGGACGTTTCGCCGGCCCGACGGCTGGTCCGCCGAGATCCGGATCCCGTTCCGAACCCTCAGCTTCGACCCGGAAGCCGACCACTGGGGCATCAACTTCCAGCGCACCATCCGCCGCAACAACGAGGAGATCCTGTGGCGCGGGTGGCGTCGCACGGAAGGGCTGAACAAGCCGATATACGCGGGTGATCTGGTCGGAATCCGTGAACACGTCGGCCGTGAAGACGACCAGATGCACTCGATCTCGCGCGGGTACGGAGTGGAACTCCGCGCCTCCGGGATCGCCAGTTGGCGCAATACCCCGGGGGCCGAGGCACCCGCGGAACCCACGACCTTCCCGAGAGACATCAGCCTCGACATCGACTACAACATCACGCCCAGCCTGCGCGCATCGGCTTCGATCAATACCGACTTCGCCGAGGTCGAAAGCGACGAACGCCGGGTCAACCTCACACGCTTTCCGCAACGTTTCCGTGAGCGGCGTTCCTTCTTCCTGGAGGGCTCCGGGGTCTTCGGCTTCGCATCCCGCAGCAGCCCGCAGCCGTTCTTTTCCAGGCGGATCGGCCTGAACGCCGGGCAGGAGATCCCGATCGAATACGGTACGCGCCTGACCGGACAGGCGGGTGCCTTCGAAATCGGGTTCTACCAGATCGGAACCGGAAACCACGAATTCCCGGGTACCGATGGAATCACCGACAACATCACGCGCGAGCAGTTCTCCATTGCACGGGTGAAGCGACGCATCTTCGAGCAGTCGACGATCGGTGCGATCTATACGCGACGAGCGACGTCAGCGGGGGATCCGATCGGGGGCGAGGCGGCGGCGGTCCCCGGCGATCGGCACACGGCGGGCGTCGACCTCGTCTTCAACACGCGGAACTTCCTTGGCAACAAGAACATGGATCTGGAGGCGTTCTACGTCTGGAACTCCAATCCGGATCCGACGGAGGTCCGCACCAACACGGACCTCTCCGCGCACGGCTTCCGCTGGTCCTTCCCCAACGACACCTGGTCCGGCCACCTCTCCTACCGGCAGTTCGGCGATGACTACAGCCCCGCGGTCGGCTTCGTGCCTCGCAACGACTTCCGCCGGGTCGAGCCGCGCATCGGCTGGTCCCCCAGGCCCGCGGGCATCGACTGGATCCGCAAGCTCGACTTCTCGGTGAAGTTCCGGAACCTGACCGAGCTCGGCACGGGAGTCGTGGAAGAGCGCGAGTGGGAGTTGAACCTGCTGGGCGTCAATTTCGAGAGCGGCGATGGCTTCTCGTTCAACGCCAAGCGCACCTATGAATACCTGGACTTCGGGTACGACATCGTGGACGACGTCCACATCGCGGAAGGCGACTACACCAACTGGGAGTATTCGGTGCGCGGCAACACCGCCGGCCGGCGGCGGGTTGCGCTCTACGGGTCCGTTACCACCGGCGGTTTCTGGGACGGCGACCGGACCCGCTACGGAGGGCGGATCTCGTTCCGTCCCAACCCCGGCATCAACATCTCGACCAACATCGAATACAACGATGCCCACCTGCCGACCGCCGACTTCACCACCAGTCTCTACGAGCTGGAAACCCAGTGGAACCCGAATCCCTGGGTAAGCCTGACCAATCAGCTGCAGTACGACAGCCGCAGCGAGATCGTCGGTCTGTTCGCTCGCATCCGCTGGATCATCGAGCCCGGGAACGACCTCTACCTGGTCTATACGCACAACTGGCGTGACTGCTCGGTGGCCGTACCGAATTCGGATTGTTCGCCCCTGGACGTCGACCCGAGAGCGGACCCTTGGCTGATGACGCTCTCCAGGGGTGGCGCGATCAAGCTGAACTACACATATCGATTCTGATCGCCGGTCCCGCAGCGCTGGCGCCAAGGATTCTCGATCCCGGAGACTTGAAAATGCGGTATTTCCTTCCCGCCCGCTCAGCGGCTGTCCTCGCGTTCCTGGTGCTCACAGGCGCCTGCTCCCAACAGGTGGAGGTGGCGATGGAGCGGGATGAGATACCGCTGCCGCTCACGGGGCGGTCGGTGGTCAACACCGAGATGGGGATCGTCGCCACCAACAACCCGCTGGCGTCGTCGGTGGGGGTGCAGATCCTGGAGCAGGGAGGGAACGCCATCGACGCGGCCATCGCGGCCAACTCGGCACTAGCGCTCATGGATCCTACCTCCAATGGCCTGGGCGGCGATCTGTTCGCGATCATCTATCTGGCCGAGACCGGCGAAGTGTACGGCATGAACGCCAGCGGCTGGTCGCCCGCGGCCCTCAACGCCAAGCACTTGAAGGAGCTGGGGCATGAGAGCATGCCGCGCCGCGGGATCCACGCCGTCACCGTGCCCGGGGTGATCGCCGGCTGGGACGCCATGCGCGAGCGCTTCGGCAACCTCGACTTCGGCACCATCCTTGCGCCCGCCATCTGGTATGCCGAGAACGGTTTCCCCATCCACGAGGTCACGGGGGGCATGTGGGCCGGGGCGGTCGACATGCACCTGGCGCACCCCAACAGCGCCCACACCTATCTGGTCGACGGCAAGCGCGCCCCGAAGGTCGGCGAGATGTTCAGCAACCCCGATTTCGCCAGCACGCTGCGGCGGATCGTCGACGAGGGGCGGGACGGCTACTACAAGGGCCCCACCGCCGAGGCCATCGTCGCGATTTCGGACGAATTCGAGGGCACCATGACCCTCGCCGACCTCGCGGAATACGAGCCCGAATGGACGGAGACCATCACCACCACCTACCGCGGATGGGCGGTGCACGAGATGCCGCCCAACGGCCAGGGCATCGCCGCGCTCATGATGCTCGACCTGATGGAGAACTTCCCTCTCGGCGAGTACGGCTTCCACAGCCCCGAAGCCATGCACGTCATGATCGAGTCCAAGAAGCTGGCGTACGCCGACATGATCACCTACGTGGGCGACCCGCGCTTCAGCAAGGTTCCGGTCAAGGGCATGCTCGACAAGGGGCACGCTGAGGAGCGTGCCGGGCTGATCGACATGAACCAGGCCATGTGCTCGGTCGAGCCGTCACGCTTCGTGGGGCTCGACAATGAGGACGGCGGCGACACGATCTACCTGACAACCATCGACAAAGACGGGAATATCGTTTCCTACATCCAGAGCAACTACTCCGGCTTCGGCTCCGGGCTGGTGCCTCCGGGCACGGGATTCATGCTCCATAACCGCGGCGCGCTGTTCACGCTGGACGAGAGCCACCCCAACGTGCTCGAAGGCCACAAACGCCCGCTCAACACCATCATCCCGGCCCTCATGGTGAATAACGGGGGCGAGGAGCGCATCGGCTTCGGCATCATGGGCGGCTTCAACCAGCCGCAAGCGCACGCGCAATTCATCTCCAACATCGTCGATCACGGGATGAACCTTCAGCAGGCGCTGGAGGCCGGCCGCTTCACCAAGGGCAGCTTCGATGGCTGCGACGTCAACATGGAGGTGATGGTGCCCGAGTGGGTGCGCGCCGAACTCACCGCGCTCGGTCACGAGATCACCGTGAGGCCGCCGCGCACCGGCACCTTCGGCTACGGTCAGGCGGTCATGGGAGACGGCACCGGGGTTCACTACGGCGCCTCGGAGTCACGTCATGACGGCATGGCCATGCCGCAGCCCGCACCGGTGTTCGCGAGGCGGTAGGAACAAGAGGAGAAGGGCGCAGCCGCTTCCCAGGGCGGATAACCCTCCGATTCTCGATCACAGCAAAGAGGCCGGCTCTCCCCGCTTCGTTCGCGGAGGGAGCCGGCCTTCCTGGTTGCGGTAGTTGCGGTTTGGGCCCGTCAGCGGCTGCGCGCCAGACCCTTTACCGCCTGTTCGATGCTGTCCAGAGACCGTTCGATGCTGTCCAGAGATCGAGGGATCCTGTCGAGGGATCCGGAGATGCTGTCGAGAGATCGAGCCATCCGGTCGCTGGAGCGCGACAGTTCGGCTACGCTCCTGGCGATCTCGGACAGGAGGTTCAACTGGGCTCGTTCCTGACGTGTCACGATCCACTCCTCTGTGCAAGCCAGTCTCCATGCCGGCCCTTTCAGTCCGGAACGACAACCGGGTCTCGCCGCGCAAGCCGCCCGGCGAGACCCGGATTCGTTCCTGGCCCTTGCTACAACCTGCTGCTTGCTACCTGCTGCGGCTGCTGCTGTCGGTGCTCTCGAGGAAGCTCATGGCTTCCTGATATCCCTCGAAGGAAGTGCGTCCGGCCCACACCTCCGTAAGCTTCTCGTAGGCTTCGGTCGCCCGGTCGAAGTCGCCGGTCTCCACGCGCGCTCGCGCGAGGCCGAGGAGCGAACGCGGCCGGTTGGGCATGCGCAGCAGTGACGTCTCGAACATGGCGGCGGCGTCCTCGTGGGCTCCGAAGCCCGCGAGCATCTCGCCGTACAGTTCGTGCACGGGCTTGATCGGGCTGGCGGCCCCGCGCGGGGGAGCCATCGCCTCCACGGTCTCCACCGCCTGGTCCATCAGCTCCCGGGCACCGGCTTCGTTGCCCCGGTCCACTTCCAGCAACGCCGCCACCTGCTTGTGCATGACGCCGGCGTAGCCGCCCCCGTCGGCGTCCAGGGCGGCTTCGGCAGCTTCCAACGCAGCCCGGTCACCGGTACGGGCCGCGCTCAGCCCGGTGGCGAGCAGCTCGTGCCCGGATGACTCGTCGGTGATGGGCAGGATCGCCCACTCTTCGGTGTCGACGATGTAGCGAGCCTTGAGCAACGACACGGCACCGCTCGGGCGAGCCTGTCCGCCCTCGTCGGAAGGACCTCCCTCCAGGAAGGTGCCCGAAGCCATCTTCTCGATTCGCTGGATCCACAGGCGCGCCTTCTCGTAGTCGCCAAGCTGAAGGTCGCCGTACTGGCCCCAGTCCAGCGCGTGGGTCGCGTCGCCCATGGGGTCGCCCGGCTGCCATAGCTCGCGGGCGGCGGCGTAGGCGGACTCGTTGTGCCCGGAGACGTAGTCCCACATGCCGTGCTGGATGAAGATGTGGGTCGGCATGTGGCGGGCGTGCGACACCGCCGCTGCGATCTCCGCGAAGCGATGCGCGGCATCGAGTGCCAATGGAGCGTGGAGCGGGTCGTCGAAGGAATGGATGGTGTAGTGAACGGCCCCCGGATGGTCGTTGTTGTCCTTGGACAGCTTCAGGGCGATGGTTCCCGCCCGCACATTCAGGCGCCCGCTCAGGTCGCGGGTCGCGCCGACGGCGCTCAGCATGGACAGGGCGTAGAAGGCAGCGACCTCCGGATCGTCGGGGTAGTCTTCGTACAGCTCCTCCATCGCTTCCATGTATCCAAGCCTGCGCTCGACGTGTTCGCCCTCGCCCCAAAGGATCTCCACGGCGTTCAGAAAGCCCTTTTCGCGATCCGTCGGCGCTTTGGCGAGGCGCTCGGCCCGGGTGGGGGCCAGTCGCTCGAGAGCCTTGCGCGGCTCGGTGGCGTCCATTTGCGAGTTCAGCGGGTGGTTGTAGGCCAGCGACTCTCCCCAGTACGCCATGGCGAAGTCCGGGTCGAGCTCCTGAGCGGCGTGGAACTGCTCCCGCGCCTGCAGCCAGCCGAAGCTGTGAAGGATTGCGACGCCCCGCAGGAAGCGGTCCTGAACCTCTCCCGTTGCGGAGGTGGGAAAGTCGATGACACCTACTTCCTGGAACTGTGCACGGGCATCGCCAGCGGCAATGACGAGCAGAACAGCGGCCAACATGACGCTTCGCAGGCACTTCATCGTGTTCCTCCTCCTGTGGAAAGCTCCCGTCGCCCGGAAACCGGCCCTTCTGCCGGGCGCAACACAGAGTATAATGGGTGGCAGCCGCTTTCACACGCAAACGCACACACACACGCGGGGAGGTCCGTCCGTGTCCAAGTCCCTTCAGGGCCACGTCGCGATCGTTACCGGTGCTTCGAGCGGCATCGGCCAGGCAACTGCCATCGCTCTGGCGGAGGCGGGAGCTGCGGTCGCGCTGGCCGCGCGCCGCGCCGGGCGCCTGGATGAAGTCGTGGGACGGATCCACGACGGTCGTGGTCGCGCCCTCGCCGTGGCCACCGACGTGACCGACCGCGATGCCGTGTTCGCGCTGGTTGAACGCACGTCGGCCGCGTTCGGTCCGGTGGACATTCTGGTGAACAACGCCGGGGTGATGCCGATCTCACCCCTCAGGGAGGTCGAACTGGACGATTGGCTGCGCATGGTGGACGTGAACGTCAAAGGCGTGCTCCACTGCATCGCCGCCACGCTTCCGGTCATGGTTGAGCACCGCCGCGGGCACGTCGTGAACGTGGGTTCCCTGGCCGGGCGGCGTCCGTTCCCGGGCGGGACGGTATACGCGGCCACCAAATTCGCGGTTCGCTGCATCTCCGCGGGGATGCAACTGGAACTGTCGGCGGCACACGGCATACGGGTCACCGACATTCAGCCGGGCGTCGTGGCGACCGAACTCATGGATCACATCACGGACCCGGCAACGAAGACCGGCTTCGCCCAGCGCTGGGCGGACAAGGCCCCTCTGGCCTCGGAGGATGTCGCGGCCGCCATCCTCTACGCGCTGACGGCTCCCAGGCATGTGAACGTCAACGAGATCCTGATCCGTCCCCGCGATCAGGCGACATGACGGATCGCGGAGGCCTTTTTCACAGCAGAAAAATCGCGAACGAGAAGACGAACTGGTCGTCGACGTCCTCCAGCATTTCGTAGCGAAACTCGACGTTGGTGCGTCCCGACCGCAGGCCCGCGACCGCATTGTACCCACGAACCCGGGTTTCCTCGAACTCGTTCGCCTTGACGTTCTGCATGTGCCATCCGCCCCCGACGTGGCGGAAGAACGGAATGGGGAGCAAGGGGAGGGAGACGAGAACATTGACGTTCCCCTCCCAGTACCGGCACTGATTGCAGTCTGGAAAGAAGTAGTCCCAGGACGCCGCCAGCCGAACCGGGAAAGCCGGAACCCCGAACTCCACCCGGGGGCCGATGCCGGCCGTGCCCCCGAAGACATCCGTCGCGAACGACAGCTGTCCGCCAGCGCGCAGCTGGGCCGATGCCCGAGCCGGAGTCGCGCACGCCGCCACGACCCCGGCGAACGCCAGGGCCGCGGCGGCCCGGGTCAGGCGGCCGCGCCCGGCTCCGGTCTGGTTTGCGCGGGCGCCGATCATCCCTCCCCCGCCGCCATGCCCCCCGGCAGGGTGACTTCGCGCGCCGCACCGTAGTGGATCCCGTTAAACAGGAAGGGGAAGGTCCCGTGCGACTGGGCGCGGAAGGTGATCTTGGGGCCGAAGAGGAAGAGACGCCCTTCGCCCAGCCGCGCATCCGCGACTGAGACCCCTCCCTGAAGGTGGTGCTGCCCCCACGCCCAGCCGCTGCGCAGCGGCGTATCGGTGTCGAACCAGCCAATCGAGGTCACGCCCGCCGCTCCGCCGTCCAGGCTGAACACGGGGCTCCGGCTGAAGAGCACGTTGGCCCGGTCGCCGATGCCCGCGGCCAGCGGGTGTGAGCCGTCCAAGCGCAGATCCAGCACTGAACCGGGGACGTAGTACTCCTCCGAGCGCAGCGGCTGCCCGTCCGATCCCACGAGGTGGTCGCTCATTGGCAGGCCCGCGTGGTAGGCCAGCGCGGTGGAACTCCCGATCGCGACCACCGTGCCGCCCGCGCGGATGAAGTCGAGCACCGCCGGGACCGTGGTCGCGGAGCTGAACGGGCCGATGCGGTCGCGGTATTCATCCGGTACCGTCGCAACGAATTCGGGCGGCAGCATCCTGCCGGCGTCGCGTCCGGGGAGCGGGACCGCACCGTCCTCCAGCACCAGGACGTCGAACCTTTCGATCAGGTTGCCTTCGTCCAGATCGGGCGGGAAGACAACTTCGAAGTCGAATTCGAAGTCCTCGAGGATCATGCGCGTCCATCCCGACGGCATCGAACCGCCGTACACATCGCCGAGCGCGATCCGGGGGGCGGTGAGTTGGAAGGCCCGCCCGGCCGGCGCCGACTCCACTCCGACGAAGTCGAGGCCCAGCTCCGCCGCCATCGAAGCCACCGATGCGTCGTCCGCCCCGGCGCCGGATACGAAGAAGGTTCCAGCCGGGTGCTCCGCGCCGCTCGACTGGAAAGCGTCCCGCATCCAGTAGGCATCGCCGCCCGCCGCCAGCACGCGGTTAACCACGATGAAGGCGTCGTTGGCGTCGTGGCTGAGCAGGTAGCCGGCGGCAGCCATCCCGGCGACGCTTCCCGCGGGCGACTCGGCAAGCCATTCGATGGGCTCGAAAGGACCGTCGAAGCCATCCATGATGCGGTCGAACTCGACGTCCATCTGGTAGGCCAGGGTCCACCCGGCGTTGTCGTAGGGAGCGGTCGGGGGCGCGCCCGGGTAGGGGAAGTCGTTGGGGTGGTCCTGGGGTTCGAACATGTCCAGGACGTGCGGGCGGAAGGCCTGAGCGGAGAGCACCACGTATGACTCGGCGGGATAGCTCTTTCCCTCCACCTCGAAGTCGGCTGTCGCGCGGTGCACGCGCACGCCGTTCTTGAGCAGCGCGTTCACGAACCTGGTCGCGGTCGGGAAGTCAGGCTGATCGGCGGAAAGAATGAAGCCCCGGGGATCGCGGTCGGCCGGGTCCTTCAGGAGGCGCTCGTAGTCCTCGCGGGTCCCGGTGCGGGCAATCACCTCGCCGGCGGCATCGATCTCAGCGGGCAGAACCGTCCAGTGGTCACGGCTGCCGCGCTCGATGGAGTTGGTCCCCATCTTCCAGATATTGAACAGCAGGTGATCCTTGTTGCGCGACGCATAGTCCAGCACCGCCTGGTTGGCGGTCATGGAATAGTCGATGGACTGCCGGAAGTGCCACACGCCCGGCTCGACCGGGAGCGGAAGATCTCCGTGGGGAAGCTGCTTGGCGGGGAGGAAGGGAACCTCCATGGGCGTGGGATTGCCGATCGTCTCCGTGAGCAGGCCGATCTGGTTCTTGAAGTACGGCGTGGTTCGCAATCCGCCGTTCCACCAGGTCGAGTAGCTAGATCCGCTGCGCATGGTGGTGCCCCCCTTTCCTTCCACCACCATGCGCTGGTGCATCGCCGAACCGATCTGGTCCAGGCCGGTAAGGATGAGCGGATCCAGGTTGTGGTTGGGTGGATCGCGGAAGGGCGGCGCGAACATGATCGTCCCCAGCGGACCGGTCTGGTGGTGGTTGTAGACGATCTGCGGGAACCACTCGCGCGCGAGGATGCGGTTGATGTTGGTGGACTCCTCGAGCGCCGACATGTAGAAGTCGCGGTTGTTGTCGTGACCCGCGTACTTGTTGTAGAGCACCGGAGCGCCGGAGGTGCTGCGCGCCTCGGGCGTCTCGACGCGCATGTACCAGTCGGCGAGCAGATCGTGGCCGTCCGGGTTGGCATGCCCGACCAGCACGATCACGTCGTCGAGGATACGCATGGTCTCGTCTTCGGTCCCGCTGACCAGCTGATAGACCAGCTCCATCAGCTGCTGCGCCCCGAGGACCTCGGAGGCGTGCAGACCGCCGTCGATCCACACCACCGCCCGGCCTTCATCCGCCATGGCCCGGGCGTCCGCCTCCGAAACCCCTTCGGCGTGTGCCAGACGCTCCGCGATCTCCTTGTAACGCCCGAGATTGCGATGATTGGCGGGGGACGTGATGGTCGCCATCAGCTGGTCCCGACCTTCCTCGGTCTGGCCGATGACCTCGAGGACCATCCGGTCCGACTCCGACGCCAGCACCTCCCAGTACTCCGTCAGCTCCACGTAGTTGGGGAGAACGTAGTCGGCCCCGATCTCGTGCCCGAACTGCTCTTCCGGGGAAGTGACGCGGGTTGCCGTCGACATCTCCTCGCACGCCCACAGCGCGCCGAGAAGGATCAGGTACACAGGCCCCGAGGGACCACGGGGGAATACGCGGTGACGATTCATCGTGCGCATGGGAACATCCTCGTAAATGGAGAGCGCCAGGAACCGTGCGCCTGGCCTACGTGTGATTCTCTGCCCGGCTCCCCGGGCCATCAAACAAGATGCGTTATCAGCGTGAGTCAACCACTGCATCAACAACTGCCGCCGGGACCGCTGGGCTCAGCGCAGTTCCATCTTCCAGAAGGCGATGCCGCCGGCCTGCTGTCCCACGTCCACGTCGCCCACCCTGACGAAGTCGATGAGGTCGAACACCTCCACCTTGCCCGGCTCCGCGCCCACGCCTTCCGAGCTCACGAAGGCGTAGCGCGAGTCGGGCGACACCGCCACGCCGTGGGTGACCGTGGTGGTGGTCGGGACGCGCGCCAGGCTCATGCCGGTGCGCAAATCGAAGAACTCGACGCCCGCGCCCTGCTTCAGCGTGGCGACCAGCAGGCGGCCGTCGGGTGTGATCGCCAGATTGTAGGGGCCGGTGCCGGACTGGAACACGCGCATCAGCTCCCAGCTGTCCCGGTCCACATGGAGGATCCGGTTGCCCGCGTTGCAGGCGATGTAAAGGCTGAATCCGTCGGGCGAGGGTTGCACCCAGGTGGGAGAGCAGGCGGTTCCGGCCCCCATCCCGCTCATGCCTCCGGTCATCTCGCCCGCGACCCCGCCCTGCGGGTCGAGCGGCCCTTCCCGGCCCGTCGCGACCGAGAATCGGCGCACGACCTGGAAGGTCCGGGTGTCGATCTCCACGACCTGCTCGTCCATCATGCAGTTCGAATAGAGGAAGATGCCGTCGGGAGCCATGCGCGCGCCGTGGGGCATGGTGCAGGTCTCGATCTGATCCACCTCGACCAGGTCGGGCGTGTAGACCACCGACACGGTGGAGGGCACGTGCTCGCCGTGCAGGTTGAAGTTGGCGATGAAGGCGTACAGACCGTCGGGGGTGAGGTCGATGGTCGCCGGGAAGTACCCCAGCAGGATGGGCTCCGCTACGACCGTGTCCGCTCCGGTCTCGATCTTCCACAGCTTGCCGTCCGGGAAGCCGTGCCCGGTGGTCATGTAGAGGTGGCGGCCGTCGGGAGAGATGCGGAGCCCGTGGGGCCCTTCGGTTTCGGTGGGGATTTCGCCCACCATCGTGGTCTGCTCCACCGCGAGCGTGCCGTCGAAGCGGATCCGGTGGATCAGGTCGGCCGACTCCGCTCCCGCATAGACCCAGTACACCGCCTCCGGTTCGGCCACCGCCGCCGGGCGTCCCCTGTCCATCACCGGAGGGGTCGAGCTGTAGGCGCACCCGCTACCGAGCAGCATGAGCACGACGGCGCCAGCGCGTGGTATCGACAACATTCGCTTACTCCTTCCCTGTCGCGGGTGATGAGCCCGGCATGCCTGTGGCCGCGAGGCCGCGTCTCCGTCCACCGGGACCCGGGGCGCCGGCAACCCCGCCCATCTCGTTCAGCTCGCCCAAGTTGCGCAGCAGCATCGCCTCCGGATCCGGATCACGCCCCATGAAGGCGCGGAACATCTCCTCCGGATCCCGGCTGTCGCCCTGTGCGAGAACCGCGTCCATGAACGCCGCGCCGGTCGCGCGCGACAGAACTCCCTCTTTCCGAAACCGGCCGAAGGCGTCCGCTTCCAGCACTTCAGACCACATGTAGCTGTAGTAGGCCGAGGCGTATCCGCCGGAGAAGAGATGGCTGAAGGTGGTGAGGATGTGGCTCCTTGCAAAGCTCGCATCCGCAGCGAACGGCTTCATGACCTCTTCGGTGTACGACATCAACTCCTGCCTGCCATCGTACTCCCGATGCAGCCGCAGGTCGAGGGTTGCAAAGCCGAGCTGTCTCATCTGGGCATGCCCCCCCATGAACCGTCGCGCCGCCAGCATGCGCTGGTACAGCTCCTCCGGGAGGGGTTCTCCCGTCTCCCAATGGCCGGAGAAGACGGGCAGCGCTTCAGGCTCCCAGGTCCAGTTCTCCATGATCTGCGAGGGGACTTCCACCCAGTCCCAGGGCACCTGCATGCCCGACCGCGAAGGCAGCGGAACCCCCGAGGCGCAGTGGTGCAGGAGATGCCCGAATTCGTGGAAGATGGTCTCGACGCTGCGGTGCGTGAGCAGCGCGGGCTTCCCCGGCACCGGGGGTGCGAAGTTGCCCGCGATCAGCCCGGTGTGCGGAAGGAAGCCGCCATCCTCCCGTGGCCCCCCGGTAGTGAGGGTCGCCATCCACGCGCCCTGGCGCTTGCCTGTGCGCGGGAACCAGTCCGTATAGAAGGAACCCAGGTGTGTTCCATCTCCGGCGAGGAGATGGTAGAAGCGGACATCCTCGTGCCAGACATCCTCCGCCCGCGCCTCCTCGACCCGGATCCCGAACACCTGGTCGACGATCTCGAAGAGGCCGGCCAGAACCCGGTCGAGCGGAAACCAGGGGCGAGTGATCTCGTCGTCGACCTGATACCGTTCACGGCGCAGCGCCTCGGAGACGTAGGCCAGATCCCACGGCTCGAGCCCGTCGATCTCCATTCGCCCGGCTTGCTCCCGGGCCAGCGCCAGGTCGCGCTGCCAGTAAGGGAGCGTCCTTTCGCGCAGATCGCTGACAAAGCCGAAGGCTCGCGCGCCGCTGCGCGCCATGGCGTCGTCGAGGCGGTAGTCCGAGAAGTCCCCATACCCGAGCAACCTGGCCAGTTCGCGGCGCAATTCCAGAATGCGGGCGATCGTCGGCCGGTTGTCCAGATCTCCCTCCCGGCACCGCCCCACATAGGCTTCGTGAAGCTGCTTTCGCAGCGCGCGGTCGTGCGCGTACTTGAGAACCGGCTCGAAGGATGGGAAATCCAGCGTCAGCAACCAGCCGTCCAGCTGCCTCTCCCGAGCCTTGCAGCGGGCCAGTTCGAGCGCGCTCGCCGGGATGCCTTCGAGCCGTGAGCGGGCATCCTCGGGAATGTGCAGCTGAAAGGCCTCGGTGGCATCGAGGACGTTTTCCGAGAAGCGCCGCTCCAGGCGGGACAGCTCGACGCGGAGCTCCTGCACCCGCGCCCGGTCCTCCGCGCCCAGATCCGCTCCGGCGGAGCGAAACTGGTGCAGCATCTTGTCCAGGTTGCGGCGGCGCAGCGGGTCCAGTTCCTCCGCTGCGGTGGAACGCGAGAAAGCCCGGACCACCGCCCAGAGGCCCGCGTTCAGCGGCAGCCGCGACCAGAAAGCGGCGATTTCGGGCAGGATGGCGTTGTAGGCCCGTCTCAGTTCCGGCGTTTCCGCGACCGAAAGAAGAACCATGACGGGCGCGAGCTCTTCCTCCAATCCCTGAACGATGTCGTCGAGGCGCTGGATGGTGCCGTCGTAGCTCCCGGGCTCCCCGTCCCTCGCGGCGAGTTCATCAATCTCCGCTTGCGCGCGTTCCAGCATGGCGCGCACGGACGGCTCCAGACGGGGCGCCGTGATGCCGCCGAAGGCGATGGGGCCGGAACCGCCTTGAGATGGGGGGGCTGCGCCGGACATGGCTCAGATGGCCAGCGCGGGCGGGGCCGCAGCTTCGCCGATCTTCGGGCCCACCGGCCGTTCCTCCCGCCCCGGGAGATCAGCCACCGTGAGGACGCGCCCCTTCCGGCTCCAGCGTGCCAGGGTGGTTTCCTCCGCCTCCAGCCCGAGCCCCCACATCGCGTCGCGGATCGCGGTCACCCGATAGCCGCGCGCCTGAAGCCCGTCGATCGCCTGGGTCACGCACGCATCACGGGCCACGCCCGCCACGTAGAACTCCGCCGGCTGGAGCGAACGGGTAATCGCCTGCACGAAGGCGTCGGCGCCGCGGTTGCCCTCGAACACGTCGAAGCGGTTCTTGCGGATCAACACCGGCCGGGGGCGGCGCTGCCAGCGTTCCACCAGCGCGCGCGCGTCGGCGGGGGTGGCGTCCACCTCCAGCACCAGGCAATCGGAGGCGGCCAGCGAGGGGATGATTTCCGCGCCGCGCCGTTCCCGCGGGTCGGCCGAGCGACCCATGCAGTGGGGCGGATAGGTGCCCTTGTCCGGATCCGGGTTTTCGGAGTCGATCTCCGCGTCGTCGTAGCCGTGCCAGTCCCCCGTGTACACTACCAGCGCGGCGCGGGCGTGCATCCAGCCCACGGCCTCGACCAGGCGGGGCTCCGCCTGCACCGCGCCGGGGTCGCGCTCGTCGAAGAGATCGCGGACGTAGAGCCGTCCGTCCGGCTGCATGAAGTCACGCTGGACATCCACGACCCAGCCGATGCGGGTCATCCCGTCACTCCTTCCGGTCCCTCACGGGACATCTCGCCGGGTCGACGACCGTACCCGACCCCGGTGCACCCCGCCAGTTTCACTCGACGCGCGCGAGCGAGGGGTTGGACCGATAGCGGCGTCCGGCTTTGGCGACAAACTTGCCGTCCACCCGCACGACATCCGCCGTGAAATTCACCTGGTCCCGAATCAGCGACGAGCCCACGCCAAAGGCGTCCACGGGAACGCCGGCTTCCCGGAAGCGCCGAATTCTCGCGGCGCCAAAGCCTCCGGACGTGACGATGCGCACATGGTGGAACCCGTGCCGGTCGAGCGCGTCCCGCACCTTGTGGACGAGCCGCGGGTTTACGCCCCGGAGAGACTCGCCGCCCGCGCCGTCTCCGGCCCCTTCGCCGGCCAGTGACCGATCGACCATGTCTTCGGCCGTGTCCAGGCGGACGGCGTACAGCCTCTCGCCCAGAGCCCGGGCCACCGCCAGCGCTGTCGTGACGCAGTCGTTGTCGAAGTCCACCAGCGAGACGACGCGCACCGACTCGGGTATCCGACGGGCAAGCGCCCGCGTGGCCTCGACGGTGTCCCCCATGTATGACGCGATCAGCGAGTGCGGCAGAGTTCCCTGTCCGCTCCCGTCCCACCACGCCCCTTGGGCGTCGGTGGATACACCGGACGCCCCGGCCACATGGGCGGCCCAGCCGTCCGCCGCCTGCACCGCCCAGTGGTCGTGGCGTGCGGCGAAGAACATCACGGGCAGCGGCCAGGCCGCCTCGACCGCCCTGCGGGTACCCGTGGCGATGCGCGTGCCCCGGGCGAGCGCCCCCAGGTAGAGCGTCTCCAGGTGCGCGAAGGCCGGGTAGGGCCCGGTGATGTGTATGACCGGCTTGAACGGGCGGGCGCGGTCTCCGTCGCGCAGCGACCGTACTTCGAGGTCTTCCCACCCGAATCCGTCCGACAGGCACAGCCTCAGGATGGCGACCGCCTCGTCGGTCCCCGCGACCAGAACATCCTTCTTCTGGAAAACCTGCACGGTTACGGAGGGCGTGTGACCCTCTCCCCGCAGAACCCGGCGAGTCCAGTTGAAATACTGGTCGGTGTAGTGCCCGGCGCGCATCGCCATGACCGGGAGCCCGAAGACCTCCGGGGCCAGCCGCGGGCCGGTGCGGCGGGGCGAAGGCGGGGCTGCGGAGTCGGCGCCGAGGCGCTCTGTGCGGCTCATGATTCAAACTTAAGCCCGCGCACCCCAAATGGAAGACGAAGCGTCCCGGTCTCGATGGACGGCGCGCCTCCGGTAGCCCCGGCGCGCGGCATGCGCTACCCTTTTTTTGTCCGGTCTCACCCGGCGGCAGGCCCGCTCAGGGGCTCCAGGAACCCTTCCGCCTTTCCGCACCGCGATCTTCGGCGCACATGACAGTTCTGCTCGTCACCCTGGTCGCCACTCTTTCCGTCTCGGGGCTTTGTTCGATCCTGGAGGCGGTGCTCCTGTCCATCGACGCCACCTTTGTCGAGATGAGGCGTGCCGAAGGACGGCGCTCCGGCCGGCTCCTGCACAGCCTCAAGAGCAACATCGAGAAGCCGATCGCGGCCATCCTCACGCTGAACACGGTGGCCAACACGGCGGGCGCCGCATTTGCGGGCTCGATCGCCTTCGAGCTCTTCGGAAGCGCCTGGATGGCCGCCTTCTCGGGCATGCTCACCTTCGCCATCCTGATCTTCTCGGAGATCATCCCCAAAACGGTGGGCGCGCGCTTCTGGAAGCGACTCGCCCCGGCGACCGCGTATGTCCTGAAGGCGCTCACCATCACCATGACGCCGCTGCTGCTGCCCCTGTCGTGGGTACAAAAGCTCGTGCAGGGCTCCAGCCAGAGCCCGGGCGTCAGCCGCGAGGAGATCGAGGTGATGGCCCAGATGGCGCGAATGACGGGAACCCTCGCCGAAGACGAGTGGCAAGTGGTGTCCAAGGTCATGCGGCTGGGAGAGGTGCCGGTCGGGGAGGTCATGACGCCTCGCACCGACATCGTGGCCATAGACGTGAGCGCCTCGGTCGACGAAGCCAAGGGCGTCATGCTCGACCACGGCCACCTGCGCCTTCCGGTTCACACCGGGTCGCTGGACAGCATCGTCGGGGTTCTGGTGGCGCGCGACCTGTGGCGGGCGGACCAGGAGGGAGTCACCAAGATCCGGGGCCTGCCTCGTGCACCCCTTTTTGCTCCGGTATCAAGGCTCGTTCAGGAGCTCATCCCCGAGCTTCAGGGCAAGAGCGCGAAGATGGTGATCGTGCTGGACGAGTTCGGCGGCACGGCCGGGCTGGCCACCTTCGAAGACCTGATCGAAGAAATCGTCGGCGAGATCAGAGACGAGCACGAAGTCCACGAACCCGCCGACTTCCAGCTCCTCGCCAACGGTAGCACCCGCGTCTGGGGCGGAGTCTCCGTGCGCGACGCAAACCAGCGGCTGGGGCTGGACCTTCCCTCCGATCCGTTCGACACCGTGGGTGGTTACGTTTTCGGTGCGCTGCGCCGAGTCCCTCGCACGGGCGACGAGGTGCCGGTCAAGGGCGGGCTCCTGCGGGTCGTACACATGGCCGGCCGGCGTGTGGGGTTTGTGGCCTTCGAACCGGAATCAACCGTTGACACGCCGATGACCGGGCTATAACGTGGCTCGTGCCAAGATTGGATCAGCCGCATGGATTGGCCCTGTGAGGGCCATCATCGCCAGGCGGAGGTGTCTCCGGCCGGGACCTGGAAGAGTTGTCTCCGGGAGCCTGGCCGTTTTCTGTTTCAGATTTCCCACCCGGCTTTCTGGAGTCCCGGGGGGCGCGACACGCCGTCACCCCGGAACCTTCCCCTTCCCAAGTGGAGCGTGAACATGGACCGGAACGAGTACCTGTACGCAGCGGAAGAATGTCGTGAGGAGATGGAGGCGTACATCAACGAGATGGACTGTCGGGCAGGCCTGTTCCTCCAGACCCCGGAAGATGTCCTGAACTACGTGAGAGAGCACGACGTGAGTTCGGTTCGCCTCTGGTTCTCCGACATCCTGGGCTTCCTCAAGTCGTTCTCGATCACTCCCAAGGAGCTGGAGGCAGCCTTCGAGGAGGGCATGGGCTTCGACGGCTCGTCGATCCAGGGCTACAAGCGGATTCAGGAGAGCGACATGGTCGCGGTGCCGGTGGCCAGTACGGCCCAGGTCCTGCCCTTCCGCGCGGGGGGGTCGCGGGCGATGCGCATGTTCGCCGAGATCCGCAATCCGGACGGGGTCCCGTACGATGGCGATCCCCGCAACATTCTGGAGCGGACCCTGGGTCGCCTCGCCGGTCACGGCTGCACGACGATGTACGTCGGCCCCGAGGCGGAATACTTCTACTTCAAGGAGGAGGGGGGGACGGAACTCCTCGACAACGCCGGATACTTCGACATCAACCCGGTCGACATCGGAGATGACATCCGGGAGGTGACGGTTTGCGCGCTGGAGGCGATGGGAATCGTGATCGAGTACCATCACCACGAGGTGGGACCGTCGCAGCACGAGATCGACATTCGCTTCAGGGACGCGCTGCGCATGGCGGACGACCTCCAGACCTACAAGTACCTGGTCAAGGAGATCGCACGCCGCTGCGGGGCCTTTGCGACCTTCATGCCGAAGCCTCTGGCGGGAGAGAACGGGAGCGGCATGCACACGCACCTGTCCCTCTTCAACGGAAGCCAGAACGCCTTCTACGACGGGAGCGATCCGCACAACCTGAGCGCGATGGCCAAGCACTTCATCGCCGGGGTGTTGACGCATGCGAGAGAGATGGCCCTCGTTACCAACCCGACCCACAACTCGTACCGGCGCCTGGTGCCCGGATACGAAGCCCCGGTGTACATCGCCTGGGCGGAGCGCAACCGGTCGGCGGCGATCCGCATCCCGACGTACAAGCCCGGCAAGGAGGTCGCCACCCGCATCGAGCTGCGCTTCCCCGACCCGACCTGCAATCCCTACTTGACCTTCGCGGTCATGCTCGCCGCCGGTCTCGAAGGGGTTGAGAACGCCATGCCCTGCCCGGATCCGGTGATGGTCGACATCTACCACCTCACGGCGAAGTGGCGGGAGCAGCTGGGCATCGACGCCCTGCCCCACGACCTGTTCGAGGCAGCGCGCATCGGTCAGTTCAGCGACTTCCTCAAGAACGCGCTGGGCAAGGACGTGCACCGCAAGCTGATCGAAACCAAGATGAGCGAGGCGGACAAGTTCCGCCTGCACGTCTCCAACCTCGACCTGCAGGAGCACCTGGTGCTGTAGGTCGCGGCGCCAAACGGCCGGTACCAGGGGGACTACGGCCCCCGGTGGTTGCAGAGCCCGAAACGGGCCCTCAGCCGCCGGGGGTTGTTTCCGTGGTGGGAGAGGCGTCCTCGGAGGCAACCGGGAGAGCGGCCTCCGGGATCTCCGGCACAGCGGCCTCCTCCTCGGATGCGGTCTCCCGGGCCCGGCTTCGCTCTTCCCGCCAGAACGAGATTCCGAGCAGGACCGCGCCGCAGGTAATCGCGGAATCGGCCACGTTGAAGATCGGCCAGTCCATGAAGCCGAGGTCAACCGGACCGATGAAGTCCACCACACCGCGGTCCCAGCGGACCCGGTCCACCAGGTTGCCCAGCGCTCCCGAGAGAATGAGCGAGACCGACATCACCTTGACCCGATCCTCGCTCTCGCACTGGACGAAGAGCACCGCCAGCAGCCCCATGGCCACGATCGTCACCGGGATGAAGAACCATCGCGGATCGTCCCCGATGGACAGGCCGAAGGCCGCGCCCCGGTTGAAGGCCAGCGTCAGGGGAACAATCCCACCGAAGAGCTCCATCCGGTTCCCGCCGGCCAGGGCGTCCAGCGCCCACCGCTTGGTGACGATGTCCAGCACGAGGACGGCGGGGAGGAGGGCGCAGAGAATACGGAGTTTGCTTTTCACTTTCCTCGAAGGACGGGGATGGAGGCGGCGGGAGTCGAACCCGCGTCCGCGAGTGGGTCCTGCGAAGCTTCTACGTGCGTAGATCACTGTTGTGCTTTTCGGAAGATCGGCCAGTGATCCGCCGGACTACCGATTAGCCGTCGAACGTCTCGCCCGAAGCGCGACGACACCGCCGCGGACCAGCCCAACTTATCGACGCCTGCAAGGCCTGCCTTGGGCGGGCGGACCAGGAGACGGGCTGTGAGAAAAACTCAGGCAGCCAGTGCCAGTTGATTGTTGGCAATTGTGTTAATTCCGGGTGTTTTGCGAGGCTTCCCGGGACCTCGGCACGCTACCTCACATTTTACCAAACACGTCGAAGCCGTTACGCCCCCTTGGTTTGGTGCAGACGGTCCAGGATCCGTTGCACGATCTCCTTTGTCCGGTGTGTCGCGACCGCTCGCGCCGGCCTTTCAGGCGGCGCTCGCCAGTTCCCGCTCAAGATAGCACTTCAACACCTCGCGTGTTTCCTCCAGCGTCGTCAGACGGAAGAGCTGTGTCCGCAACGTGCGCCCGTTGGGGAGGCCCCTGGTGTACCAGCCCATGTGCTTGCGGAATTCCATGACCGCCTTCCGGGCGTCGGCCTCGAAGTCCACCGCGTTCTGCGCGTGCTCCAGGCAGATGGCCAGCCGTTCGGCGGGATCCGGGAGCGGCGGAGCGGGCTCTCCCTCCAGGGCGGCGCGGGCACCCGCAAACACCCAGGGGCTGCCGTGGGAAGCGCGCGCGATCATCACCCCCGCGCACCGCGTCTGGTCACGCATGCGGCGCGCGTCCTCGCCGGTCCTGATGTCGCCGTTTCCCACCACGGGGATGTCCAGCGCCTCCACAAGGGCGGCGATCTCGTGCCAGCGGGCTTCACCGGAATACATGTCCGCCCGTGTGCGCGGGTGCAGGGTCACGACCGCGGCGCCCGCGTCCTGGCAGCGAAGACCGATGGTGACCGGGTCGCGGGTCTTCTCGTCAAAGCCGCTGCGGATCTTCGCCGTGACCGGGAGCGGCGTCGCGCGGGCGACCGCGCGCACGATCTGCCCCACCAGCGCGAGGTCCCGCAGACACCCGGAACCACCGTTGCGCTTCACCACCTTCTTGACCGGACACCCGAAGTTGATGTCGATGAAGTCCGGCTGGTATACGTCGGAGACCAGCGCGGCCGCCTCCGCCATGCGGTGAGGCCGGGCACCGAAGATCTGTACTCCGATCGGCCGCTCGTCTTCCTCGAAGCGCAGATACGCACGGGTCTTTTCACCGCCGTAGCAGATCCCTTCCGCGCTCACGAATTCCGTCACCACCACATCCGCGCCAAAGCGCCGGCACAGTCGGCGAAAAGGCGACTCGCTGACTCCGGCCTGCGGGGCGAGAAACAGGGGCACGTCGCCATCCGGAGCATCGGGCAGGTAGGGGAATTTCATGAATGCAAGATAGCGTCTGCCGGCGGGAAATCGAGGCGGTCCAGAGCTGGCGGTGCTGATTTTGGCGCAAGGGTGACGGCTTCTGGCGGATGGGTTGCGGAAGCGGGCACGGCAACGAATAATGACAGATCACTGCCCTGCAGGACACCATCCAGCGCCCCGCCGGAGACCGTTACATTGAACGAAACATACCGCGATTCCCAGCAGCCGCGCCGTTCTCGTCTGCTGTGAGCGACACGAGTTGAAAGGATCCATAAGCCAGATACAACCACAGCTGGAGACACGATGTCCTCACGTGAACGCAGCATGAGTACCCACCACCCTCTCCTCCGGACCAGTCACGCTGGCGCTCTCGCGGGCCTGCTTGCCGCCGTCCTCCTCCTGTTGCCCGCGCCGGCGGCTGCCCTGGCGCAGGAAGCTCCCCAGGAAACCGGTTTCGTCCTCAACACCTTCTCATTCCTGATATGGGGCGCCCTGGTGATGTGGATGTCCGCCGGCTTCACCATGCTGGAAGCCGGATCCGTCAAGTCCAAGAACGCGTCGGTGATCTGTCTCAAGAACATCGGCATCTACGCGATCGCCGGGCTCACCTACTACTTCATCGGCTACGGGCTGATGTACGTGGACGTGAGCGGCTTCATCGGCTCGATCGACTTGTTCTACGGCCCCTCGGCTGACGAGATCGCGCTTCTAGACGCAGCGGCGGCGGCAGCGGCGGCGGCGGAAGCGGCGGCGGCAGATTTAGCATCAGCAGCATTAGCAGCAGCGGCGGTAGCGGCGGCGGCGGCGGAAGCGGCGGCGGCAGCCACGGTTGTCGAAAGCGGTAACTACGCCGTCACCTCGGACTGGTTCTTCCAGATGGTCTTCGTGGCTACGACCGCGTCCATCGTCTCGGGGGCGCTGGCGGAACGGGTCAACCTGTGGGCCTTCTTCGTCTTCACCGCGGTCCTGACGGCTTTCATCTACCCGGTCGTGGGCGCCTGGCACTGGGGCGGCGGCTGGCTCGCCGAGATGGGCTTCCAGGACTTCGCGGGGTCCACCGTGGTTCACTCCACCGGCGGATGGGCCGCGCTCGCCGGCGCGCTCGTCGTGGGCCCCAGGTGGGGCAAGTTCCGCAAGGACGGCTCCGTCAAGTCCACGCCGCCTTCGAACATCCCGGTCGTCACCCTGGGCGTGTTCATCCTGTGGCTGGGCTGGTTCGGGTTCAACGGCGGATCCCAGCTTGCGCTCGATGGCGCCGTTAACGCGGTGGCGATGAGCAACATCCTGGTCAACACCAATCTGGCCGCGGCGGCGGGGGTGATCACCGCGCTTCTGGTGGCCAGGCGGATTCTGGGGCGCCTCGATCTGTTCGTGGGGCTCAACGGCGCCCTCGCCGGGCTGGTTGCCATTACCGCGGGTCCCGACATCGTGGACCCCAGGTGGGCGATCCTGATCGGTGCAGTGGGTGCGGTTATCTGCACCCTGGGTGTCGGGTTCCTCGAGCGGCGTCGCATCGACGACGTGGTCGGCGCGGTCCCGGCACACCTCTTCGCGGGCATCTGGGGCACGCTCGCTACCTCCATCGTCGCGGGCGCGAACTTGGGCGTACAGCTGATCGGCGTTCTCAGCGTCGGCGCATTCGTCTTCGGCACTTCCTGGGTGCTGTGGACGGTTCTGGAGAAGACCATGGGTGCCCGGGTCTCCCGTACTGTGGAGGAGATCGGGCAGGACGCGGCGGAGCTTGGACTCGATGCGTATCCGGAGTTCGTGCTCATGGTGGATCCTGAAGAGGGCAACGACTACCGCGACCCCTAGACCGGAGCCAGAAGGCGTTGTCTGCTTCCTCGTACGCGTCACTCGACAGCGGCTCCCGCGACACGTCCCGGGCCAGTTCGGCCGGCTCCGGGGCGTTCGCGCGCTACGAACTGGACGCGCGTTTCTACGACGAGATGTTCCACGAGGACAGGACCCTCCGGACGGCATCGCAGCGGCTGGGCACGGCGCTTTCCGAAGCCTCGCCGGAGGAGCTGGCCAAGCTTCAGGAAGGCGTCCGTCGGCGTTTCGTCCACGAGGGCATCACCTTCGCGGTGCTCGGCAGCGGCCAGGCGTCCGAGCAGATCATCCCCATCGACTGCGTGCCTCGGCTGCTGACGGCCCGGGAATGGGACCACGTCGACCGTGGCCTCAGGCAGCGCCTGACCGCGCTCAACCTCTTTCTCAGGGACATCTATCACGAAGGAAGATCCCTGCGCGACGGGGTCGTGCCCCTCGACCTGATTCTGGGTTGCCCCCAGTACCGGGTCGAGATGCGGGGACTGAAGGTGCCCCATGACATCTACGTCTCCGTATGCGGGACGGATGTCGTACGCACCCACGACGGATTCGCCGTCCTGGAGGACAACCTGCGGGTTCCATCCGGCGTCTCGTACATGCTGGCCTGCCGAGCCGCCATGAAGCAGGCGTTTCTCCGGCTTTACCGGGCGCACAAGGTGCGAGAGATCTCCCGGTATCCCGAGCGCCTCTATTCCACCCTGGCCTCGCTGGGGTCCTGGGCCGGCTCGCCGCGGGTGGCGGTGCTGACGCCGGGGCACTACAACTCCGCCTACTACGAGCACGCCTTCCTCGCCGGCGAGATGGGCGCCGAACTCGTCGAGGGGCGGGATCTGGTTGTGCACGATGCCACCGTATACGCCCGCACCGTGTCCGGACTGAAGCGGATCGATGTCATCTACCGGCGAGTAGACGATGACTACCTGGACCCGGTCACCTTCCGCTCGGATTCACTCCTGGGCGTCCCGGGCCTGTTCCACGCCTACAGGGCGGGCAATGTCGTGATCGCCAATGCCCCTGGCACTGGCGTCGCGGACGACAAGTCGGTCTACGCCTACGTCCCCCGCCTCATTCGCTATTTCCTCGACGAGGATCCCATTCTGGCCAACGTCGAGACCCACCTCTGCCGCACATCCAAGGGACTCGCCTACACGCTGGCGAACCTCCAGAACCTGGTGGTCAAGGAGGTCGGTGGATCGGGCGGATACGGAATGCTGGTGGGTCCCCATTCCACGGCGGCCGAGCGGGAGACGTACGCGGCCCGCCTGCGCGCCCACCCGACCAACTTCATTTCCCAGCCGGTGCTCGATCTCTCCCGCGCAAGCTGCTTCGTGGACGGCCACCTGGAGCCTCGCCACGTGGATGTGCGCCCGTTCGTGCTTCAGGGTCGAGACGACACCTACATCGCCCCGGGCGGCCTTTGCCGGGTGGCGCTTCGCAGGGGCGGTCTCGTGGTCAACTCCAGCCAGGGTGGCGGCTGCAAGGACCTCTGGGTCCTCCGGGACCTCGAGGTGGCGGAGTGATGCTGTCCAGGGCCGCGGCCGACTTCTACTGGATGGGGCGCTATTTCGAGCGCGCCGAGCACACCGCGCGGCTGTTACGGTACCAGCTCATGCGGCTGGTCGACACGCCCGTCGACGAGCTGGCACTCGGGTGGCGGGTGATCTACCGGGCACTGGGGCAGTCGTCGCCGGTGACCCCCACCCTGACCGACGAGGCCGAAGCGTTTCTGATCGCCGACGCCTACACCCTGGCCGCCAGCCTGGCGGAAGACACGGCCAACCCGGACTCCATGATTTCCTGCTGGACCCAGGCGCGGGAGAACGCGAAGCAGCTCAGGCCCTGGCTTCCGGTCCGCGTGTGGACTTGCCTCAACCAGGGATTCTTCTGGATTCGGGACTGCGACTTTCCGAAAGCCTGGGCCGAGAGCCCCGCGGCGTTGGTGGCCGAGGCCATCGACCGCCTGCGGCTGCTGGCGGGCGTCGTGGAGGCCAGGATGTCGCGGGATGACGCGTGGCGCTTTCTGGAACTGGGCCGCTTCGTCGAGCGCCTCCAGCACCAGACGGCTCTCCTCGACGCCTGGGACAGGTTCGGGCAGGCGCCGGCAGGGACAGGAACGCCCTCCCTGTCGTGGGCGGGCCTGCTGCGGGTTTGCGGTGCCTACGAGTTCTACTGCCGGACGCACTCCATGGTTGTCCGTCGGGATCCGGCGATGGGCCTTCTGGTGCGCAATCCGGAACTGCCCCGGTCTCTGTGCTTCTCGGTCCACCGAATTGAGAAACTCCTGTCTGGAATCGATCCCCGGGGCGCCCGCTACCCGTTGGCGGCGCCGCACCGCATGGCGCTCCGCCTCGCCGCAGCGGTCGAGACGACGGATCTTCGACACGGCGAAAACGCCTCGGAGGGCAGGAGCTCCTTCGAGGGTCTCCTGGGAGACGGTCGAAGCCTTCACGAGCTCACCGTGGCCACGTACGTCGACTACTCCGTGGAGGAGGGGCTTCCATCGTGACCACCCGCTACTCGATCCGGCACGACCTGGAGTTTCGCTACGATGCGCCGGTCCACGGGTCGGTGATGACGGTGTTCGTCTCTCCCGTACGTGACCGCCGGCAGCAGTTGTGTGACTTCACCATCGAGACGGACCCCGGAGGGGCGGTCTTCGAGTTCAGCGGGCCCTTCGGTAACCGGGGCCATTTCTTCAATCGGCCGGGCAGCCATGAGTGCCTCCGGATTCGTGCCCGTTCCACTGTGGAGGTCGTGCCGCCGCCTTCTCTCCCCGACCGCCTGCCGTCGGGATCCTGGGAGGCTTTGCGCTCCAACCTCGGGACCCTCGAACTATGGCTCATGCTGCAGCACAGCAGCTTCGCGCAGCCGTCGTCTCCCGCGCTGGAACGGTTCGTATCCGCTCACGGCATCGAGAAAGGAAACGACGTTCTGGTGAGCGTCCGAGCACTGCGGTCCGCGCTCTACAAGGTCTTCGAGTACACACCCGGAAGTACTGTAGTGGATTCCCCCATCGATCACATTCTGGAGACCGGCCGAGGCGTTTGTCAGGACTATGCGCATGTCATGACCTCGATATTGCGGAGCTGGGGCGTCCCCGCCCGCTACGTATCCGGGTACCTCGGGCCCAATGGTTATCCAACTACCAGCAACGAGAGTCATGCCTGGGTGGAGTGCTGGCTGCCCGGGTGGGGATGGAGTGGTTTCGATCCCGCAAACGACTGTGATTGCGACGAGCGCCATGTGCGCGTGGCCGTCGGCCGGGACTATGCCGACGTTCCCCCGGTACGGGGCGTCTTTCGCGGATCGGCGGGCTCGATGCTCACCACTCGCGTGGAGGTGGTCCGGCGCCAGTCGAGAGCGGTTTGAAGCATGTCGATTCGAACAGCAACCCATCACCCTGGAGGAAACGTGAAGTTGACTCGCAATCATCGCCCGTTTCTGTTCGCGCTCGCACTCGCGGCCATTGTGGCATCGGCCACGGTCGCGCGCCCGGCGCAGGCCCAATCGGCGTCCATCGGCGCCGACATCGTCAGCCGCTACGTCTGGCGGGGTACCGACTTCGGCGAATCGATGGCCGTCCAGCCCGCGTTGACGCTTGGTTTCGGAGGGTTGGAAGTAGGCGCCTGGGGCTCCTATTCCGTGTCCGCGTCGGGCGCCGGCGCCAACGAGAACGACATCTGGGCCACATACACCGTCGCCGCCTCGAGCGGCGCGTCGTTCTCGTTCGGGTTCACCGACTACTACTTCCCGGGACCCGGGGCTGACGGTTTCTTCGTCACCGAAGCCCACCTGCTGGAGCTGTCCGCGTCGTTCACCGGGCCGGAAAGCTTCCCCATATCGCTCTACGCCGGGAGGATGTCGCGGAACGACCCCGACAATTCCCTGTATCTGGAAGCGAGCGTTCCGGTCTCCGGCTTCGAAGGGGTCGACCTCGGCCTGACGGCGGGGATGGTTGCCGGCGCCAGCAAATTCTACGGCACCGAGGGAACGGCATTCGTGAATCTGGGAGTCTCGGCGAGCACGGACTGGGAGATCTCGGACAGCTTCTCGCTGCCGATGAGCGTATCCTACATCCTCAACCCGAACCGTCCCGATAACGACGACATGGACGAAGACGCGGGAGATGACACGGACCGCGCGTTCCTCGTCTTTGCGATAAGCCTGTTTCCCTGACGGAGAGGGATGACGCGGGAATCCCCGGAACCCCGATGACAAAACAACTCGGAGTCGCCGGCATCGTGCTGGCGGCGGGTTCATCGACACGGATGGGCCGCAACAAGCTCCTTCTGCAAGTCGCGGGCGAGAGCCTGGTGCGGCGTGCCGTGCGCGTGGCCAATGAAGCAGGCCTCGACCCCGTGGTAGTCGTCACGGGACACGCGCGCGAGACCGTGGAGCGGGAAATCGCGGACATGGACTGCATTCCCGTCTTCAACGCCGATCACTCCGCGGGCATCCAGACCTCCGCGGCCTCGGGTGTGGCGGGGGTAGCGGGAGCCTGCGACGCCGCCGTGGTGATGCTGGCGGACATGCCGTTCGTGACCGCGCGCATGCTGCGGGCGCTCGTGGCGCGCTACAGGGAGGAGGGGCCGCCGCTGGTGGTGTCACGCTATGGCGGCGAGGTCAACGCACCCCCGATGCTCTACGATCGGGTTCTGTTTCACGAAGTGGCCCGCATGCGCAAGGGGTGCGGGCGGGAGGTGGTACGCCGCCACCACGACCGGGCGCTTCAGGTCGACTGGCCGGCCGCCAGGTTGCGCGACCTCGATCACCCGGAGGACTATGAGGCCGTGCGGGAGCAACTCGGTCGCGCCGAGCCGGGCGCGGTGGAGCCGCCGGGCAGCGCCCGCGGGGAACCTTGACCGGCGAAGTGCTGCGCCTGGCGGCCCGCCTGGAAGGCGAGCGGCAGCCGTTCGCGCTGGCCACCGTGGTGAGGAGCGAGCGCCCGACGTCCGGCAAGCCGGGCAACAGCGCCCTCATCGCTGCCGACGGCACAATGCACGGCTGGATCGGCGGAAGCTGCACCCGCTCGGAGGTGATCCGGCACGCGCTGGAGGCACTCCGGCTGGGTGAACCCCGCCTGCTCGCCTTCGGCGCGGCCGAAGGGAGGCCGGACGACCTGGTTCAGGTCTCCATGTCGTGCGCCAGCGGAGGGAAAGTGGAAGTGCACATCAATCCGGTTTTGCCGGCTCCCGTCCTGCTGGTCGCGGGTGAATCGCCCGTGGCGCTGGCCCTGCTGCGCCTCGGAAGCGCGATGGGCTACCAGACTGTGGCGACCGCATCCGACAACGAGGAAGTGGCCCGGCTCGCCGACGAATGCGTGCGCGATCTGACCGAGGCGGCGCATGTGTACGCGGCGCGGCCCCCAGGCACGCGGCTCTTCGCGGTCGTGGCCACCATGGGACGCGAGGACGAGCGCGCATTGGCGCGGCTGGCGGCCGCCGAGCCCGACTACCTGGGCGTGGTGGCGTCTCCCAAGCGCATGCGCAGCGTGCGCGCGGTGCTGGCCGGGCTCGGCCTCGGCGACCCGGAGATCGGGCGCATACACGGACCAGCCGGCCTCGACATCGGCGCGGAGAGCCCCGTGGAGATCGCCGTCAGCATCCTCGCCGAGATCGTCGAGCAGTCCAGGCAGCCGCCCGCGGGACGGCTGTCCGCCGCGGACAGCGCGGGCGTCGCCCGGGCGACTTCGGCCGTGCCGGGTGACGAGCCATCCGAGCCCGGAGGCGACACAGACGGCGCCTGGGCCACCGATCCGGTGTGCGGCATGACGGTCCCGGTGGCAGGATCACCTTCGTCGCAGTTCCGGGGCAGGACGGCATACTTCTGCTGCGAAGGCTGCCGCGGCCTCTTCGACGCGACGCCCGAGGTCTTCGCCTCCAGCCCCGCGACGGGTCCGGCGTGAGACCCGAGATCCGCAGGCTGCAGGAGGCGATGCGCCGGGCGGAATACATCGCCGAGCCCTCCATCGTGACCGCGATCCACCTCGCGCGCTCGATGGAGAAGCCGCTTCTGGTCGAAGGCGACGCGGGGGTTGGCAAGACCGAGATCGCGAAGGTGATGGCCGCGCTCATGGAGACCGAGCTCATCCGTCTCCAGTGCTACGAAGGGCTCGACGCCAACACGGCGCTCTACGAGTGGAACTATCAGAAGCAGCTGCTGCGGCTGCGCATGGGAACGGACGAGGCGGATGGGGATGGCGCGAGCGCGGGCGACGCGGGGGCGAACCGGCTCGAAGACATCATCTTCGGGCGGCGGTACCTGCTGGAGCGACCGCTGCTGCGGGCCATCACCCGGCCCGAGCGGCCGCCGGTGCTGCTGATCGACGAGATCGACCGCGCCGACGAGGGATTCGAGGCCTTCCTGCTCGAGGTGCTCTCCGACTTCCAGGTGACCATCCCCGAGCTGGGCACCATCCGCGCCACCCACCGGCCGCTGGTCGTGCTGACCTCCAACCGCACGCGCGAGATCGGCGACGCCCTGCGGCGGCGCTGCCTCTACCTCTACATCGAGCACCCGGCGTTCGCCAAGGAGGTCGAGATCGTCCGCACCAAGGTGCCGGGCATATCGGACGCCCTCGCCGTGCAGATCACGCACGTCGTCCAGGGGCTGCGCACACGGCGTCTCATGAAGCCCCCGGGAGTGGCGGAAACGCTGGACTGGGCGCGCGCGCTGGTGACCCTTCACCAGGACCGCCTCGACACCGACATCGTCGAGGAGACACTGGGCTGTCTGGTCAAGGACCATCACGACATGACTCTGCTCGGCCAGGGGGACATCCAGACCCTCGTGGCTGCGGCGCGATCGAGCTGATGCCGGCGACCGCGCCTGCCCCCGAGAGAGAACTGGTGGCCCATCTGACTCGCTTTTCCGGGGAGCTGCGCGGGATCGGCGTCCCGGTGGGGCTGCGCGACGAGATCGACGCTGCCGCCGCCCTGCGCTTCATCGACATCGGCGACGCGGAGGAGGTGCGGCTTGCCCTGCGCAGCTCGCTCAAGATTCCGCGTCGTTGGTGGGCGGAGTTCGACCGGCTCTTCGACGAAAGCTGGCGACGTGCTCCCCTGCCCCGCTCCCCCCGGGACCGCAACGCGCGTCGTCCGCCGAGTCGCTGGCGTGGCG
Source organism: Longimicrobiales bacterium (assembly GCA_965237885.1). Lineage (GTDB taxonomy): Bacteria > Gemmatimonadota > Gemmatimonadetes > Longimicrobiales > Gaopeijiaceae > BD2-11. The sequence goes on from CBDEGN010000002.1 coordinate 4,102,746, forward strand.
ACGAGAACAGCGAGCCTCCGCTGATGCGCATCCGCCGCCAGCTGGACAGGCGCACGCCGGCCACGGAGGGGGAATCCTCGGAAAGCGAGGGCGACCAGCCCGGCTACAGCCCGCGCGCGCTGCTCCGGCAGAAGGTCTTCGACGAGTGCACGCCAGAGGACCTGCGGGAGATGGAGCGTCTGCTCGAGCGCGTGGCGCAACGGATCGCCACCCGCCGCAGCCGCCGGATGGTGCCGGCCGCGCGCGGGCCGGTCGTGGATGTGCGCCGCAGCTTCCGGCGCTCGCTGGCCCATGGCGGCGAACTCGTCGAGCTCGCGCGCCGCGCCCGGGCCATCGAGGTACCCAGCCTCGTGGTGCTCTGCGATACCAGCGGATCCATGGACGCCTATTCGCGCTTTCTGCTCGCCTTCGTATTCGCGCTGCGCCGGGTCGCGCGCCGGGCCGAGAGCTTCGCCTTCAACACTTCGCTGACTCGCCTCACCCCGTGGATCACGGCCGGCAACGTGGCCGGCACCCTCGAGCGCCTCGCCCGCAACGTGGAGGACTGGTCCGGCGGAACCCGCATCGGCGAGTGTCTGCTCGCCTTCGTCGACGACTACCTGCGGCAAACGGTGAGGGCGGACACCACGGTGCTGATCCTGAGCGACGGACTCGACCGCGGCGGCACCGAGTCGCTGGACACGGCGCTGCTGGCCATCCGCCGGCGAGCCCGCCGCATCATCTGGCTGAACCCGCTCATGGGCGATCCGCGCTATCGTCCGGAGGCGAAGGGCATGAAGGCGGCGCTGCCGCATGTCGACCGGCTGGTGCCGGCCCACAATCTGGAGGCGCTGGAAGCGCTGCTGCCGATGCTCGTCTCTTGAGCGAACCGGCTCCATGTGGGAGCTTACTCCATGACCGTACAGGAGCCCGCATGAAGACCAGAGAGGAGCACGCATGAAGATTGAGGATGGCTTCACCATCGACGCGCCCGCGGCGGAGGTCTGGGCGCTTCTCTCCGACCCGGAGCGGGTTGCGGCCCTGCTTCCCGGAGCCGAAATGGGAGACAGACTCGACGAGAACACCTACTCGGGCGGCATGGTCGTCAAGGTGGGCCCCCTCGCGGCAGCCTATAAGGGTACCGTATCCTTTCAGCTGGACGAACACGATCGATCCGTGGCGGTGCGGGCGCGGGGCCAGGGCAAGGGAGGCATGGGCACGGCCGACATGACAATGACCAGCCGGGTGGTGGCGCTCGACGACTCGCGCACCGAAGTCACGATCGATTCAGATGTCATCGTAACCGGGATCCTGGCGCAGATGGGCCGCGGCATGATCCAGATCGTATCCAGGAAGATGCTCCAGGAGTTTTCGGGCAACCTCAAGAAAGCGCTTGCCAGCGCAGGCGAAGGAGTCTGACAACCATGATCCCCCCGCAGTTCGACTATCACGCCCCCGGCACTCTGGACGAGGCCCTGGGGCTGCTCGGCTCCCTCGACGACCCGAAGGTGATGTCGGGCGGACAGAGCTTGCTGCCGATGCTGAAGCTGCGCCTGGCATCGCCCGCCAACATCATCGACATTGGCCGCATTCCCGGCCTCGACAGCATCGAGGAGCGGGACGGATTCCTGCGCATCGGGGCCCTGGTCACGGAGGCGCAGCTGGAGAGTTCGCCGGCGGTGGCGGAACGGTACCCGATCCTGCTCGACACGGCCCGGGTGATCGCGGACCCGCTGGTACGAAACCGCGCCACCCTCTGCGGCAACATCGCGCACGGCGACCCCGCCAACGACCATCCCGCGACGATGATTGCGCTCGGCGCGCGGGTCGTGGCCGTGGGCCCGGACGGCGAGCGCACCATCGACATCAACGAATTCTTCTTCGGGCTCTTCATGACGGCGCTGGGAGAGGGCGAGATCCTGACCGAGCTCCACATCCCGACTCCGCCCGCCCACAGCGGAGGCGCGTACGTCAAACTCGAGCGCAAGGTGGGCGACTATGCGGTGGCCGGCTCGGCCGTCCAGCTCACGCTGGCCGAGGACGGCACGGTGGCGCGGGCAGGCATCGCGCTCACCAACCTGGGCATCGCGCCCATTCGCGCGACCGCCGCAGAGGCTGCGCTGACCGGCCAGGCACCCGGGGACGACACGATCGCCGCGGCCGCTCAGGCCGCCGCCGACGCAGCCGATCCGGTCGCCGACCGGCGCGGTTCCGTCGAATACAAGAAGAACATGGCCCGCGTCCTGACCACCCGGGCCATCCGCAAGGCGCTCGCGCGCTCAGGAGGATAGAGCGATGGCCAGGCACAACATCACCGTCACCGTGAACGGCGAGGCGCATTCGCGCGAGGTCGATTCGCGGTTCCTGCTCGTGCATCTGATCCGCGACGAACTCGCGCTCACCGGCACCCACATCGGCTGCGACACGACGCACTGCGGCGCGTGCACCATACTGATTGACGGCGTGCCCACCAAGTCGTGCACCGTACTGGCGGTCCAGGCGGACGGCGCCGAGATCGGCACGGTCGAGGGGCTCGCCGGCGCCAACGGAATGAGCCTGCTGCAGGAGGGCTTCCAGCAGGAGCACGGCCTGCAGTGCGGCTTCTGCACCCCCGGCATGCTGATAACCGGGACCGCGCTGCTCGAAAGCAATCCGAACCCCAGCGACACCGAGATCCGCGAGGCCATCTCCGGTAATCTCTGCCGCTGCACGGGATACGTGAACATCGTCAAGGCGGTGCAGTACGCCGCCGTCAAGATGGGGGAGGACAACTGATGGCACCGAGAACTTCCGCCAAGATCTGCGGCATGGGCCACTCCATGAAGCGCAAGGAGGACCCGCGCTTCCTGCAGGGCAAGGGCCACTACATCGACGACTTCACGCTTCCGGGGATGCTGTGGCTGGACATCGTCCGGAGCCCCGTCGCCTACGGCAAGATCAAGAACATCGACAGCTCCGCGGCACTCGAGATTCCGGGCGTGCTCGCGGTGCTGACGGGCAAGGACCTGGAGGCCTACGGGCTGCACTGGATGCCGACGCTCATGTCGGACACCCAGATGGTGCTGCCGACCGACACGGTCATGTACCAGGCGCAGGAGGTGGCCGGCGTGATCGCGACCTCGCGCTATGCGGCCGCCGACGGCGTGGCCGCGGTCGAGGTCGAGTACGAGCCGATGAAGCCGGTGATGGACCCCTTCAAGGCGCTCGAGCCGGACGCCCCGGTCCTCCGCACCGACAAGGAGGGACAGGAGGACAACCGCATCTGGCACTGGGAGGCGGGCGACAAGGAGGCGACGGACAAGATTTTCGACGAGGCCGATGTGGTCGTGCGCGAGAAGATGCACGTGCCGCGCATCCACGTGGCTTCCATCGAGACCTGCGGCTGCCTCGCCGACTTCAACCCGGTCGAAGGGCATCTGACGGTCTACATGACCACTCAGGCGCCACACGCGATCCGCACGGTGCTGGCGCTGGTGGCGGGCCATGTGGGGCTCTCCGAGGAGAAGATCCGCGTGATTTCGCCCGACATCGGGGGCGGCTTCGGCGGCAAGGTGCCGGTGTACCCCGGCTACGTGATCGCGATCGCGGCGTCGGTGGTGCTGGGCAAGCCGGTCAAGTGGATCGAGGACCGGATGGAGAACCTCCAGGCCGACTCCTTCGCGCGCGACTACCACATGGACGCCGAGCTCGCGGCCAACGCCGACGGGAAGATCCGGGCGCTCCGCATCAAGACGATCGCCGACCACGGCTATACGGACGCGCAGGCCGCGCCATCCAAGTTCCCGGCGGGTCTGTTTTCGATCTGCACCGGTTCGTACGAGATGGAGCAGGCGTACGCCGAGGTGGACGCGGTCTATACCAACAAGCCGCCGGGGGGCGTGGCGTACCGCTGCTCCTTCCGCGTGACCGAGGCCGTGCACTGCCTGGAACGGATCGTGGACACGCTCGCGCTCAAGGTGGGCAAGGACCCCGCGACGCTGCGCGAGGAGAACTTCATCCCGAAGGAGGCCTTCCCCTACCACTCGCCGCTGGGCTGGGAGTACGACAGCGGGGACTACCAGGCCGCGATGGACAAGGCCAAGGAGATGATCGGCTACGACGACCTGCGCAAGGAGCAGGCCGAGAAGCGCGCGCGCGGCGAGCTGATGGGGATTGGCGTGTGCAGCTTCACCGAGGTGCTGGGCGCCGGGCCGTCGAAGGACTTCGACATCCTGGGCATCAAGATGTTCGATTCGGCCGAGGTGCGCGTGCACCCGACCGGCAAGGCGATCGCCCGCTTCGGCACCAAGTCGCAGGGCCAGGGCCACGAGACCACCTACGCACAGATCATCGCCGAGGAGCTGGGGCTCCCGGCCGCGCACGTGCAGGTGGAGGAGGGCGACACCGATACGGCGCCGTACGGGCTCGGGACGTACGCCAGCCGCTCGACCCCGACCGCGGGGGCCGCGGGTGCGATGGCCGCGCGGATGATCCGGGACAAGGCGCGGAAGATCGCCGCGCATCTGTTGGAGGTGGGCGAAGAGGACCTGGATTGGGAGCCCGGAACCTTCTCTGTGAAGGGCGCGCCGGCCAAGTCGGTGACGATCCAGGACTGCGCCTTCGCCGCCTACACGAACCTGCCCCCGGGGATGGAGCCGGGGATGGAGGCGACCAACTACTACGACCCGCCCAACCTCACCTTCCCCTTCGGGACGTACATCTGCGTCGTGGACATCGACCGCGGCACGGGTGAGGTGAAGGTGCGGCGCTTCGTGGCCGTGGACGACTGTGGGAACATCATCAACCCGATGATCGTGCAGGGACAGATCCATGGTGGGCTGACCCAGGGGTTGGGGCCGGCGCTGTACGAGGAGATGACCTACGACGAGGACGGGAATAATATGGCGGGCTCGTTCATGGACTACCTCGTGCCGACCGCGGTGGAGACGCCGGCTTGGGAGACCGGGCATACGATTACCCCGTCACCGCATCATCCGCTGGGGGCGAAGGGGGTCGGTGAGTCGGCTACGGTGGGAGCGCCGCCTGCGATCGCCAATGCGGTGGTGGACGCGCTGTCCCACCTGGGCGTGACGCACGTGGAGATTCCGATCCGGCCGGATCGGGTCTGGGAGATTCTGCGGGAGAAGGGGGTGGCGGAGTAGGGGGGAAGTGGCGGAGTAGGGGGGAAGTGGGGCCCACGACAAGTCCTTCGTCTAAACTGCGGGGGATCCCGTGGCGCGGGTGATCCGATTGGAGGAAATCTCCACGGGAAACGCGCATCGCAATCGGTTTGCCCCACTCAATCCGGGGTGAATAGTGGCTAGAGACGCCATTCATCAGGCCCTCCGATCGTTCGCGGCGGAGGTTACGGCGAAATCGTCGCAGCTTTCCTCAGGCGAAGACGAAGATCAACTGCGCGCACCCTTCGAGGCCCTGATGAAGGAAGCGGCCAAGGTGCTCGTCAACAAGATTTCTGTGTGCACAGGGGAGACTTCCTTACCTGGTGGAATAGGCAAGCCCGACTACGCGATTCATCTCGACCAACTGCTCGTAGGATATGCCGAACTGAAAGCCCCCGGGGTTGGAGCATCGCACGAACGCTTAAAAGGGCGCAACAAAAAGCAGTTTCAGCGGTTTGCTGCCATACCCAACATTCTCTACACCGATGGAAACGAGTGGTCGCTCTATCGAAGTGGTGAGCGAGTTGGGAACCTCATCCGCTTATCTGGCGATGTTTCCACCGACGGCGCGGCTGCCGTCGAACTCGGTAATGCGAACGCCTTGGCGACTCTACTGCGCATCTATTTCTCATGGGTGCCCATGTTGCCAACCGATGCGGAAGGGCAACTCGATTTCAGAGGCTTCGCTGAGGCGCTAGCGCCGCTGTGTCGCATGTTGCGCGATGAGGTGACCGATGCACTTGCGGATCCAAGCTCTCCACTGATCAAGTTGCGTGACGATTGGCGACACCTCCTGTTCCCGAACGCTTCAGACCGCCAGTTCGCGGATGCTTACGCGCAAACGACTACTTTCGCGCTCCTCCTTGGACGCAGCGAGGGTGCCGACCCGCTCACTATCCGGCGCGCCCAAGAGACGCTATCCGCTCAGCATGGACTCCTTTCGCGGGCGTTAGAGATTCTGACGGACTCCCAGATCCATGTTACGCTTGCTGTTTCCCTCGATCTCTTAGTACGTGTCATAGGTGCTGTGCCCCCACACAAGTTTCAGGGGTCAAGAGACCCATGGATCTACTTCTACGAGGATTTCCTCGCTGTCTACGACCCTCGACTGCGCAAAGACGCCGGTGTCTACTACACGCCAATGGAAGTTGTCCGTGCCCAGGTTCGGTTGATCGACGAACTCCTGGTTCAGCGTCTAAACATGCCTTTGAGCTTTGCATCGCCGAATGTTATCACCCTCGACCCAGCTGTCGGAACAGGTACGTACTTGCTCGGCGTCATAGAGCAGACGATTGGGAGACTCAAGGACGAGCAAGGTCTGGGTGCGATTCCTGGGTTAGCTACCGAGCTTGCCAGCAATCTATATGGCTTCGAACAGATGGTGGGATCCTACGCTGTCGCAGAGCTCCGGGTAAGCCGGGCACTCCACGACCTGCGCGCGGAGCTACCAAGCGACGGGATTAAGGTTTATTTGACTGATACATTGGAAACCCCAAGCGCGACGCCCTCACAGTTGGGACTTTTCTATGAACCGATCGCGAAGCAGCGAGCCAAGGCGGCAGTAGTTAAGACTACGATGCCTGTGATCGTGTGCCTTGGGAATCCTCCCTATGACCGTCATGCGGCCTCATCGGATAACGATCAAGCGACGACTGGAGGTTGGGTCCGTTGGGGCGATCACGGTGACCCGAATACGGCCATCTTAGAGGACTTTCGAGCACCTGTTATTGCGGCGGGCCATGGCATCCATCTCAAGAATCTATACAATCTCTACGTCTACTTCTGGCGCTGGGCACTATGGAAGGTATTTGAGCAGGGCCACGATCTTGGACCGGGAATCGTGAGCTATATTACTGCGTCTAGTTTTCTTGACGGACTAGCGTTTTCTGGAATGCGGGAGCATATGCGCAGAGTCTGTGACGAGATTTGGATCATCGACTGTGGCGGCGAGGGACGTGGTACCCATCAAGATGACAACATCTTTGCGATCCGGACACCCGTGGCGATTACAGTAGCAATCCGATCTGGGCAACCGGATCCTACCGCCCGCGCCCAAGTACACTATGCACGGGTGAGCGGCTCACGGGAGTCCAAGCTCGCCCAACTCAACCAGATTGCTGGCTTTTCGTCGATCGACTGGCTCGGCTGCCCTGATTCGTGGTCAGCCCCGTACCTGCCGGCGGGCGAGGGCACATACCACAGCTGGCCGCTCTTGATCGATCTGATGCCGTGGCAGCATTCTGGGACACAATTCAAGCGCACCTGGCCGATCGCGCCTGATCGCGAGACACTCGATCAGCGCTGGCAAGCACTCCTGGTATCCGAGGATCGGGGTACGGCTCTTAGGGAGACTGGCGACCGCACCGTGAGTTCGACAGTCACACCGCTCCCAGGTACCCATACGTTGAATCCTATCACCGTTCTTTCCGATGGGGCTCCCTCGCCCCCGGTGGAGCGCTATTCCTATCGGACGTTGGATCGACAGTGGATGATTGCCGATTCACGGGTGTGTGATCGCCCGCGTCCTGACTTGTGGCGTGCCCACGGAGATCGCCAAGTTTATCTGACCAGCCTCCTACGAGGGAGACTCGGCACGGGTCCAGCACTTAGTGCTTGCACGGCGATCCCTGATTTGCACCATTTCCGCGGCTCCTATGGTGGCAAACACGTGATTCCCCTTTACCGCGATTCGAACGCCGCCGAAGAAAACATCACACCGGGCGTCCTCGATTTGCTCGCCGGAGAGTACCGGCGATCTGTGACGCCCGAAGGCTTCCTGGCCTACATCTACGCAACGCTCGCCCACCCTGCTTTCACCGCACGGTTTTTCCCAGATCCAGCTACGCGCGAGTTGCGTGTACCGATCACCAAGGACGCGAAGATCTTTGATCGTCTGCGTGCAATTGGTGAACGACTGCTCTGGCTGCATACGTATGGAGAACGTTTCGTGACTCCAGAGCAGCCCCACGCCCGGATCCCTCCCGGGAAGGCGAGATGCATCAAGCCTATACCAGGTGATACCGACCGATATCCTAGGGCATTCAGTTACGACGAGAAGACTGAGACGCTTCAAGTGGGAAACGGTCAATTCGCTCCCGTTCCATCCAGGGTGTTCGCGTTCAGTGTGTCCGGCCTCAAGGTGGTACAGTCATGGCTAAAGTACCGCATGAAGCATGGCGCGGGGAAGAAATCGTCTCCGCTCGACAAGATTCGCCCTCGGTGCTGGACCGCGGAGGCAACGACGGAGCTGCTCGAATTGCTCTGGGTCCTTGAGGCAACGACAGCGTGCTATTCAGAGCAACGAGAGCTTCTTGACTCGTTGACTATGGAGAATTGTTTTCTCGCGAGCGAGCTTCCTCCTGTCCCGGATCCAATGAGACGGCCACCACGAAAGAATGTACATGCTGAGCAGTCGAGTCTCACTGACGAGAAGATACGTTAAGGCTTGGCTAGCTAGGGGCGAGCCGCTCGAAGCGATCACTCCAGACGGCGGTATCCTGGCACGGCTAGGAGAATCGCTGGAGCGACGGTCCGGACGCACTCCGTGCGCCCCTGCGGGATCCGGCGGGGTCGAACCCGCTAGAGCCGCCGCCACGCTAAGTGTCGGCTACCCCGGCAGCGGCAGCGCCTTGACCCGAGGCGCCAGAATCCGGTGGAGCGCTTCAACCCTTTCCAACAGCCAGCGGTATTGCTCGGTACGCTGGTCAGGATCAGCAAAGTCGGTCGCAAGGCGCCAGTAGATCCTTCGCTTCTCGACGCCAGCGGGGTTGTACCATTCCAGCTCTTCGCCGAAATCGTGCTTCTTCTCGATATCGTTTCGGTCGGCGTGAAGCATATCAAAGTAGTGGTTGCTGTCCTCGCCGGTGATTTGGAGCTCCGCCCTCAGTTCGTGACCGCCCGCCTCTGACCATGTGGACATCACGCCGTATAGGAAAAAGCCTCCGCGGCCGACTCCGGCCATCCCCAGCCAGTTGTGAGGCCTGGGTGCGTGGGTCTTCTTGACGATCGTGCCCTTTCGGGAGACGAATTCCGTGAATCCCTCCCAGAAAGCGAGTTGCATTCGCTGCGTGTCCGTGAGCGCCGCCGCGTCCATTCCGTCCCTCGTCCAGTCGTTCGGCCTGGCGACGACGTTGAATTTCGGTGCCGGTACCGATTCGCCGATTTTCCACAGCTCGATCTCCAGACCGAAGAACCGGGTGCCGGTTTCGGACACCTCGTTGAGCCAGTCCAGCGCGGCCCGGTGCTGGTCAGTGAATGTTCTGGCGACCCACACCAGCACACGTGCGTTGAAATGGGCGGCATAGGTCAGAAGCTTGCCGAGGTGATCATGATCGGTCTGCCCCAGCTGGTTCTCCACCACGACTTTGGTCTGGTCGTTCGGATCCCGGCAGAGGATGTCGGCTGAATACGGCCCCACCTTTTCCTCGCGCGCCACAAACTCCAGCGACATTCCCAGGGCGTCGGCGAGGACTCCCAGATTCTCCGGCTCTGCCAGCCAAGGAGTAAAGTCGCTCTCTTCGTTTGGCCAAACCTCGCGAACAGCCACAGGTTCGAGGCGGCCAAGGTTAGTGGTCGTCATGTTTGGCTCCGATCCTCGCCGGTGGACCTTGTTCGGGCGAGCCTTCCGGGATTGCCGGTTATGTCGCCCACTTGTCGTTACGGAAGATATGCTCGTGCCCTCGGGGCGCCAGATGGCTATCCCGCGAGGGGCGCCCCGCTGCTCCTTGTCGGCGCTCACCACAACCTGATCAGCAAGATACACCTGCGATCATCGGCCCCGTCCCCCGAGATGCACCGAAGCCGTCTGGCGGTTTGATTCCTGGGAGGGGGAGGTGGGCGGGGGTTGGCGATCATCCCAGACAGCGCCGAGCGGACTCCAGATAACTGCCCGTTGTCCCTAGGCTGGCCACGACTACCCGCACGCCACCAATGTAGTTAACTTAGGTTTTGATTCGGTATTCGTTCGGTTCCAAATGAGGATAGAACAGCATGGTTCACAGGATCAGCCCCTCGCAACTGCGGAGTAAGATTCGACAAGCAGAGGCAAAAGCAAAGAAGGCGATCAACGACTACAACCGCAAGGTCCGAGACCGAAACCGGAAGGTCCAGCGGGCAGTCGACAACTACAATCGGGCTGCTGGGGCTCACAATTCTAAAGTTCGTGCGAATCGGCGCCGGCTGCAAGACGAGCTTGCGCGGCTCAGCCGCCGTAGCTACTCGCGGCACTCCAGATCATCCACTCAGCTGTACCGTAGTTTCACTCGCGTAGAGACCCGCTTTGGTGGAGAAATGGCTACCGATCGAGAGAGGCGCTTTCGTGATCTCTCCGAGCGCGAAACGGCGAACAGCCTAGCCGCCCTGAATGCCCTTGAGGGCAATGCGGACGAGGACCAGGACACGGGTGGCCCTGGACTTCGCGAGACGGAGATAGGCAACGAGCTCCGAAATATCTCTCCAGATCTCGACCAACGCTGGCGCGGAGCGCTTTTTGCGCTCGATCCCAGGAATCCAGATGCGGCGCGGCACTTCTGCACGAGTGCCCGGGAGATATTCGCCCGCTTCCTGGAGCGTCACGCCCCCGACCACGAAGTCGTCAAGGCTTTCCCGAATTGCGCTCGAACCCATGATGAGCGTCCGACACGGCGAGCCCGAATCAAACTATTGCTGACCAGGCAAGGTCTGAACGGACCCGATTCGGAGCATTTCGTGTCTCAGAACGTTGATGACGTACTCGGATTATTCCGCGTCTTCAACGATGGGACGCACGGCTCGGCCGGTAGGCTCTCTCTCTTGCAGCTAAAGGCTGTAAAGCGGCGAGTAGAGGACAGCATCTTCTTTCTTGTGAATCTCGTCACTTAGCGTCCCAGCGTGACCAAGGGTCAGCCGGGCCCCCACCACACACACAAGGCCGCGCTCCACAAGGCGGGCCAGTCGCCTGCGTGCGGAACGCGTGGAGAGGCCGATTCCTTCCGCGATCTCGCGGGCGCCGCATCCCTCGCCGCCCCGGAGGAGGTTGACGATCATCCGGTCCGTCGGGTCGACCCTCGCCGGCCGGACCTTTTCGGTGCGCAGAGTGACCGCAGGCGAACCCCGATTTCCTCTCAGAACGGCGCGGGCAACCCGTTGTCGCGGCATGCCGCGATCATCCTTTGCACTCCGCTTCCCCACTGTTCAACCAGCCCGAGCTCGTGAAAGACCCGCCCGAGCACGCGGTTCCTGAGCTTGGAGACTGCGAGAGGCAGATCTTCCAAGGTGAGGCCGAAGGGAAGCAGTCCCGGGTTCTCAACCTCCAGCCGGTCGTCGAAAATCGCGACCCGGGTCGGAGCTCCCCGCTGCGAGTAGTCGGCGTGAACGACAGCGTTGACGATCACCTCTCGGACCGCCTCCGGGGGCAGGCTCCATCGATCCCGGCGCCGGAGCCGGCTGATGACGGCCCCGCGTACAGAGTGCTTCTCGACGAAGGACACCGCTTCTTCGATGGCCTGAACCGGATGCATTTCGAGCCGGACGTGGTCGAGGATGGCCGCCTTGTCCGTTTAGCTGCGCGTCGGCCTGACGGTTGGTTGACCCCACGCGTACGTAGGTGCCGCTCCCCCGCCCGGTTCGTTTGATGAAGTGGGGACGTGACGGGCTCGGGTGGACTTGAACCGCGAGCAACTGTCTGTCCCGATACCGGATGACCTCGAGATTTGGGAGAAGTCTCGGCTGAATCGAGTCGCTGATCAGCTTCGCGGCGCGCTCCCCCAGGTCCAGGGGCTTCTTGACTCCGCGTACATCCCTTGTCCGGTCAGTGACACCGATCAGAACGGTACCTCCGGTCGTATTGGCGAAGGCCGCGACAGAGCGCAGGAAGCCTTGCGAAGATGATAGATCCCGCTTGAACTTCAGCGTCTCCTCACGATTCCCCCTTGTTCGTCACCCCCAAAGGCCTTTCCCGGTGCGTTTCCAACAAAAACGTCGCCACTGTGGTTGCGGCCCCTACGGCAAGCCTTGCATGCCTGGGGTGAACACTACCACGACGACCCGCACGACCGTGTCCTGTTCCATAGAGGTTGCGCAGTTCTGCCAAGCCATCAGAGACCTGAGTGAGGTTGCTCAGGAGTCGTCTAACCGTCTTGACTCCCTTCGCCCGATCCGGAATGGACTCCGGAAGAAGTGCGAGTTCCTTTGCGGTCAAACGAACCAACTTACCAAGGGTTTCTTGTCCTGGGTCCAAACCACGTTCGCCGAGGATCGTCTTACAGACTGTCTCGATCGTTTCCTTGGCTGTACCCACGGCCAGCGAAGGATTGGACTCAACGGAGTTGACCAGCAAATCCACATGCTCTGCGAGCCGCGGGTATTCGAGGGACTTGGCAAGATCATCGAGGGTGCCAGCCAACGGGTTGTGTTTCCCTGGAATGGGCTTGAAGCGCCCATCCGCGTCCAGTATGAATCCGTCCTGCTTCAGCCGGCGTAGGAGGGGATCCACGTGCTCGCGTTCAAGACACGAGACGATATCGCTGTAGGCCGCAAGCACGTTCTTCACATCCATCGGTGACGTGAAATCAATATTGAAATAAAACTGTTCGACAAGGCTACGTCTCTCCCCGCCGATACCCGGATCATACTCGTGGTTCGCTTCGAGCCCCGCTCCAGCGAAGAAGTCTTCGATCTCACGGAGGACGAAGTCCACAAGTACCTCCCGGAACTCGATGCGAGTCCGTCTGCTGATCAGTTCCCGCGTCATACGCTCTCCCGTAGTGGCTTCTCTTGGCGGACTCAGGACATTGTAGCTGCTTCCACTTGGTTGGCCTTGGTCTGCCTCCTGTACGGACGCCGCACGGTCGCTTCCCTATTGGAACAAGTCAACGGTTACAGCGATTTCGTCGGATCATCTACGCGAGGTGGCGCTTGGCCAGCGCTCCAGTTCTTTCCGCCAGCGCGTCCGGCATCGCGAACTCGCATGTCATCCTTCTGTGGTGCTGGTTCACGCACTCGTGCACCTCGGAGCATTCCCTGCGTTCGGATTCCCTGATCCGGTCCTGCGGTACGCCTCTACCAGCTGGTCCGGTTCCGGAGAGTTTGCCCGGCTCCTCCGGGCCGGGGACGTGGAGGCTGCGGCGGCGCTTGTTCAACCGTGGCAGGTGGCGGTCGGCGTGGCTGCGGGAGTGATCGTCACCTATCTGACGATCATCGCCTGTGTGCTTGCGGTCCGCCGATTCGGCCCCGGCCCGCTTTCCCTGGTTCTCGGAGTCGGGCTGGTGACCCCGCTGCGCTGGCTGGGGGCGATTCCGATCTTCGTCTCAAGGCTCCGCGGACGGCTGCAATCCACATCGAACACGGACGAGGGTTGGCTGGCGGCGCTCACGGGGATCCCCGAGACGCTTCTCCTTCTGCTCGGTCTCACCTGCCTCGTGCTCGGATACTGGTTCCTCGTGACCGCCATTCCTCGCGGCCGGAGGGTGCGGGTCGTCGTCCCGACGCTGGTGGGCAGCGTGGCCGTGGGTGGACCCCTGTGGGTCCTTTGGCTGGGGCCGCTGATTCTTCCCTGAAACCGCCCCATCCAGCCATTCGTCCGCCCGCGGATTCCGGTGAGATTGGTGCGCCGCCAATCCCGGATCCGCCGTGCACGATGCCTTCCTCAAGTCGGTCTTCTCCGACCGCAGGATGATCAAAGTCCTGATCCAAAGGCATGTGCGTGAATGGACCGGTGAGCTCGACTTCTCGACCTTGCGTGAGGAGTCGACTCAACTAGTCAGCAAGAGAACGTTGCAGCGGCGGCATCCCGACATGATCTGGTCGGTGGACACCCTCGATGGCAGAAAGGTCGTCTTCCTGATGGAATTCCAGCGTACCGTGGAGCCGCTCATGGCCCTTCGAACACGATGTTAGAATTGAGAGGCTACTCGGAAGGACTGACTCAACTACGGGAGAGGACCATGGCTGAGATGGTCGACAGATTTCAGCGCAGCCTGGACGAGTTGGTCCAGAAGGGACTGCGGCAGGGGATCCAGCAGGGAGCCCGGCAAGGGCGGCACGAGGGTCAGGTGCTGCTCCTGCGCCGACAGATCGCCCGGAAGTTCGGCGACACTACAGCCGGGCAATTGTCCGAGCTGCTCGATGACCTGACCGGCTTGGACAACATCGACAGGGTGACCGACGCGTTGATCGAATGCGGTACGGGCGAGGAGTTCCTTGAGCGGGTGCGGACGGCGTGAAAGTATCCGCCCCCGAGGCCCTCGAAAACCACCACTTGGCCGCGCTTCTAACCGACAACCCGCCGCTCCTCTGATCGACACATGGCCGCAACCCTCCGGCCACCTTGAGAAATCCCTTGGGCTGCCCCCAATCTTCCTTGTCGAGCTTGACGCATGACCGGTCAGGTCATACAGTGACTCATTCTAGATCAATCTATGAGTCACCCGGGAGGCAGCCGTGAAGCAGCTTACCGTCCGTGGCCTGGGAGACGAGCTGGCGCGGGCGATCCGGCGGCTTGCGAGTCGTGATGGGACGTCACTCAACCGGGCAGCCGTCAAGTTGATGCGCAGGGGCGCGGGGCTGGCGGAGGGACAGGACGCGGATGTCGTCGGCTCGTCGCTGGACCACCTGATCGGGACCTGGAGCCGCGCGGAGGCGGACGAGATCGACGAGGCGCTGCGACATTTCGAGGCCATCGACGAGGGCGCGTGGGAATGAGGGTGCTGCTCGACTCGGGCGCGTATTCGCAGCTCATGCGAGGGCGCGAGCAGGTGAGCCGGATCGTGCGAGGCGCCGAGGAGGTTCTGCTGTCGGCGGTTGTGCTCGGGGAGCTCTTGTATGGATTCCGTAACAGCTCGCGCTATGAGCGTAACGTCCGCGGGATGCGCGCTTTCCTCGACAATCCGTACGTGTCATTCGTGCCGGTAGGCCAGACCACTGCCGACCGCTACTCGAGGATCGCGGCATCGCTCCGCGCGAAGGGCCGTCGCATACCCACCAACGACGTCTGGGTTGCGGCTCACGCCATGGAGACGGGGGCCGATCTGGTGTCGGCCGACCGCCGCTTCGAGCATGTGGACGGCATCGCCTGGGTTCGGCTGAAGGGCGAGCGCGGGTCGACCTGGCCAACGGTGTGAGTTACCCCGCCCGATCCGCGTTCCAAGAGAGGCGCATCCGGCTACTCCTCCGCCGTATGAATCACGGCCCGGCCCGCGAATGGGCTACCGCGGGACCGCATCGCTTACCCTTGATGTCCTCCCGCCATCCGCGCGCCCTGCGCGCCTCCGCAAGCTCGTAGCTCGCCTGCATCCGCATCCAGTGATCGGCCGTGCCCCAGCCAAGGGCCTCCAACGCGAGCGCCATGTTCGCCGACACACCCGCCTTGCCATTCAGCAGCCGCGATAGCGTGCCTCGCTCGCAACCCAGACGGGCAGCCCGCCCGAGCCGACACGGCGGTGGGGTCGATGCTGGTTCGGCGAACTGCCAACGGATAACGTTGAATATGGATAGTGAACCGGGGAAACGGATCTCTGACGCTGCAGGAGACGAACCATGAGTGCGAAGACGACGCTGGGGCGGACGGAGCGTGCGACGGCCGTCGCTGTGGCCACGCTGTTCATCACGGTACTCGCGCCGCCGACCGGTCCACTCGCCGCTCAGAACGTGATCGAACTGCCGGCCGAAGACCGGCCCCTCGACGCCGACTTCGAGGGAATCTACCGGGTGGGCTCGCTGGATGGGGATGGCTGGGACACCTTCGGCCGCGTTGCCCGCGTCGGCTTCGACGGTGCCGGCAACCTCTACATCCTCGACACGCAGGCAGTGCGGATGAATGTCGTCGACCTGCAAGCCAACCTGGTACGGCAGTTCATTCGAGAAGGGCAAGGCCCCGGGGAGTTCGGAAGCAACACCGCGGCGGCGCTGGAGTTCGCCGTCATGTGGGACGGGCGGGTGACCGTCTACGACCTGGGACGAATGGGATTCGCCCTCTTCGGTGCCGACGGCGAATTCGAACGCACGGTCCGCTTTCCAGGTACGCAGACGAGCTCCGCAATGATTGCTGGCATTCAGGCCTTCCCGGGAATGGATCGAGTCCTCGCGACATCCGAGGTCAACTACCTGAGAAGGACCGAGACCAATCCGGACGACGAGCCGTCGGAACCCTCGTTCCGGCATGTCCTGAGCTACGATCTGAGCGGCGACCAGGTCCGCATCGACTCGGTTGCCGCGGGATGGGGGCCGTCCGGTGATCCGGAGGGATTCAGGCCGCTGCTCAGGGCGGGCGTGCTGCCCAGCGGGACGGTCGTGTACACCGACTCTTCTTCGTATGCGATCAAGTTTGCCGGGCCGGACGGCCGCGTGACCCGGGTCCTGACCCGTCCGTTCCAACCCCGCCCCGTGACGGGCCGCATCAGGGCCGACGAGATCGAGCGGCGCCTGGAAGCCCTCGGAGACGTTCGCGGCGGCGACCCGATGCTACAGAGAATGAGAGAATTCCGTCGCCGCCAGATCGAGGCGATGGAGTTCTTCGACGAGATCCCCGTCGTGGTCGGCCTGAGAACGAGCTGGGAAGGCACGATCTGGGTCCTTCACCGGGGTGACGGGAGCACGGAGGGCAACCGGATCGACCTCATTTCGTCGGACGGACGCTACCTGGGCACCTTCCCGTCCGGCTCCACCGCGATGCCTTCCGCCTTCGGCCCGAACGGGCTTGTGGCCTTCGTGGAGACGGACGACCTGGACGTGCCCTATGTGGCGGTGAAGCGTCTGCCGGAGGGGATACGCTGAGTCAGCCGGCGCGAATGCGGCGGCGGCCGGCCATGGCCTCACCCCCCAATTCTCATTAGACTTCGTACCATATCACCTATTGGACTAGTCGATATGGTACAAACTATCCCCCGCCCCCATCTCCTCGCCGCTCTGCGCGATCGGCTGCTGGCTTCGCCCGCAGTCGCAATACTCGGCGCGCGCCAAGTCGGCAAGACCACCATCGCGCGCGAGCTCATGAACGCATGGCCGCGCCCGTCGGAGCACTTCGATCTGGAGAAGCCCCGGGACCGGCAGGCGCTCACCCTCGCGCCGGAACGGGTCTTGAGCGGCTGCCGAGGGCTCGTCGTGCTGGACGAGGTGCAGCGCATGCCCCGGATCTTCGAGATCCTGCGGCCCCTTTGCGACGATCCGAATCGCAAGGCCGTCTTCGCGCTTCTCGGGAGCGCCTCGCCCGACCTTGTGAAGGGCGTCTCGGAAACCTTGGCGGGTAGGATCCGATTCGTCAGAATGGGCGGGTTCTCGCTGCCCGAGGTAGGGTCCCGGGGCGGCGACCGGCTCTGGCTGCGGGGCGGGTTTCCGCGCGCGTTCCTGGCGGACTCGCCTGCCGACTGGGTGGATTGGATGGACTCGTTCACGCAGACCTTCGTCGAGCGCGACATCCCGGGGATAACGCCGGGCGTATCGACCGAGGCCGTCGGCCGCTGCTGGAGGATGATGGCCCATCTGCACGGGCAGCGCTGGAACGCGGCGGAGGTCGCTCGCTCGCTCGACGTCCGGTCGCCCACGGCGAACCGCTACCGGGACCTGCTGGTCGGCACGTTCATGATTCGGCTGCTGCCCGCGTGGTCCGAGAACATCGCGAAGCGCGTGATGAAATCGCCCAAGGTCTACCTGCGCGACAGCGGGATGCTTCACTACCTGCTCGGCTTGCAGAGCATGCGCGACCTCGCCGGTCATCCCCGATACGGCGCAAGCTGGGAGGGATTCGCGCTCGAGCAGGTGCTCCTGGCCCACGGCGACCGCGAGTCCTACTACTATGCCACCAAGAGGGGCGCGGAGCTGGACCTGCTTCTGCGGCGGCACGGGCGGCACTGGGGCTTCGAGTTCAAGGTGAGCGAGGCACCCCGCGTTACCAAGTCGATGCACACGGTGCTGCGGGACCTCGCGCTGCAGCACCTCTGGGTCGTGTACCCCGGCCCCACCGAGTATCCCATGCACGACCGCATCACGGCGCTGCCGCTGGCCAGGGTGCATGAACTCGATCTCAATCCGCGTCCGGCGCGGCGCCTCACGTCCCACCGGCCCAGCCACTCGAAGAGCGCCGGCGTCCTCAGATACGTGCTCTACGTGGACGGGCCGTCCGACCTCTTCCTGCTGCGGGCCCTGGCCGAGCGACTGGGGCATCCGGCGGCCGACGTGTGGGACGACCAGGCCAACGCCTTCTACCTTCGCGACTTGCGACAGAGCCCGAGTGCCACCCAGGCCGGCATGGACGCGGGATCGAGTCACGATCCCCGATCCGGCAGGACCAGGTTTGCGCTGACGCCTGCGCAGCATTTCCGGGCCCTTCGCCGCGATGACCCCAACCTGCGAGGCCTCGCGATCCTCGACATGGAAACGGAGCCTCGCCAAGACGCCGAAGAGGATGGCCTGTTGACCGCCTGGTGGCGCCGGGGAGAGGTCGAAAAGCACCTCCTCCGGTCCGAGGTCCTGGGCATCTATGCCGCCAGCCGGTACTTCAACCGGCCGGTGATCGACCGAATCGAAGACGAACTGCTGGACGTCACCTACAGCGTCCATCCGGAAGGCGGTCGCTTTCTGGACGACCCCGAGCGCGTCAAGCGCAGCCCCAGCGAGTTCGTCCGGGAGTTTTTCCGCCGCCTGGCGGACCGGATCGGCGACGACAGCCTGCTTCCCCGGGGCGATCTGCACCGGCTGGTCCGGTCGATGGACAAGAAGGACATCCCCTCCGATGTGCCCCATGTCCTGGACCTGCTGGACAGGCTGTTCCGGGACGCCCGGCGCGCTCAGAAGTGCCCCATCACGGGTGGGCCGGCGGCGATCAGACGCGAGAGCGACCGCCATGTCTTCGTCGTGGTGGCGGAATGGGCGGAGGCGGACGGCCCCTACAGGATCACGGGGCAGGCCCTCGCCTTCATCAAGAACCTGGGTCCCGACCGGAGGACGGGGAACAACATCGTCGAGACCCTCCGGCAACAGTGGGACGCCGGCGTGGACCGGCCCCTGATCGACCATGCACTAGTGGAGTCATGCTCGGCGCCGTAAACCCTTCCCTACGGGTACCCCGCAGCCGACCGCCCATCTTCATTCCCCACCCCTGGCCAACGCCTCCTCAAGCTGTTCCGCCCTCCCGGTCCCCACCTCCGGACTTTCACCCTCCGGCATCGATAGCAGCAGCGTACCCATGCACCGCAGGTCCTCCCGGTACTCTTCGAGACGCCGTTCATGGCCGGATCGGTTCTTGGTGCAGACCAGAGTATATGGGCTGCCTTGCCGCTCGGTCTTGTGATACATGGCGAGGCGCCGGCGGTCGATGACCCGGTGGAGATGTTGCCGCAGATCCTTGCGGACCTTGAAGCGCTCCACGCGCTTGAAGGGATCTTCGCAAAACGCGCGCAGCCTGGCGCAGAGCTCGCACTCGCACGGGATGTCCACCGCGATGGTCCAGTCGGTCGGCTCGACGGGCACCGTGGAGCTCCGCTCGAGCAGTACGTCCGCCGCCCGGCGCCACAACACGCCGTATGCAGCGGTAGCGGCGAGCGTACCCTGCCCGTGCATCAGCTCCAGCGCCGCGGGGAGCATTCGATCCGGGGTCACGATATCCGGATGATCGCCGAAGACGTCGGCGGCCGCTGCAGCTTCGTCGTCGAGGCCAAGGTGGTTGGCAAGCACCAGGAGGCCGCAGATGGCGGTGTGGTCGATCCACTCGTCGTGCGGCGCGCGGCCAGCCCGTGCGCGGGACCGCCGCCAGGTTCCAGGCAGCCATTCGTCGTCTTCGGCGGGACGCATCTCCGACTCGGTGCGTAGCGCGGGACCCAGGCCTGACAGGGCGGCCTCCACTGCCGGGCGCAGCGCCCGGTGCCAGGCCGCGTCGGAGGCCGGGTCCGCCGGACCGGTGCTCGGGTCCGCCGGACCAGCGGCGGGGTCCGCCACATCTCTCGCACTCCGGCTCCCGGTGCACTCCACGGCTGCCAGGACCAGGACCTCGACGACGTCCTTGAACCGCCGCGGGAGGTACTCTTCCACGAACCCGGGCAGAAACTCCGCTGCCTCCCCAGGCCCGGTCACCGGCAGAATGGCCGCCAGGGCCTCGTTTTCGCTGCCATCGTAGTTGGCCAGGACCACGCGGTCCAGGAAATCGGCGGCGATCTCCGCCTCCCCCGTGCTGTGCAGCAGCCGCAGCATGGCCGAGCGATCCTGCTGCCCCCAGGCGTCCTCTCCGATCGGCCAGAGGCCGGTCAGTCTTTCGAGCAGTCGCCGGATCCGCTCGCTCCCCCCGTCGCCCGTCCGCGCGCCGCCCGCGCTCCCGCCGTCACGGCCATGCCCCCCCTTGGCGCACTGCGTCTCCGCCCATGCGACGGCTCGGTCGATGCTCCCGCTGGCCACGATGTCGACCGTCGTGTCCCCGGGCCAGATCACGAGCGCCGCCAGGCGATAGAAGAACTTCAGCGTGGGACCGGTGTTGCCCGTCGATCCCTTCAGCCTCCGGCCATCCGGCTCGGCGTCGTCGAGGGCTCCCTGTGGAAGGAGTTCCAGCACATTCAGCGGGATCTCTCCGAAGGGCGGATGGCCCCCGTCGCGCGCGACCCAGCCGTCCAGTGCCTCCCATCGCTCGTGCACGTCGTCCATGTCCGCTTCGGGCCCGATGTCTTCGTATTCGGCCCACCCCCAGTCGAACCCTCCATCCCAGCCGTGGGTGGGAGGTTGGTACCGCGGCGAGCCCACCTCCTCGATTCGAAGCACGGCGGCGTGAAGCTCGCAGCCCGCCCGGTCCGCGGCCTCGCCGAGCACCTGCGCCACGGCGGCGTCGGCATTCTTCAGCGTGTCGAAGGAAAGCCCGCCCTCGCTGTACTCGTGGTCGAGCAGCCACACGAGCTTGTCCGTGACTCCCTCGTCGCGCCAGCGGACGAGACACTCCGCGACCGGCGCCGCCAGGTCCGAGAAATCCGGCGCGCCGGGCGGGGCACCGGACGCACCCAGGAACAGATTGAAGACGAGCGTGACGCGGTGGCCCTCCGCGAGCGGCCGAACCTCGTGCGGGCAATCCGCGTAGAACGCCGCGAAAGACAGCTCGGACGGCTCGCCCGCGCTGAGGTCGAAGACCTCTTCCCTCCCTCCATGGCGCACGACCAGCTCTCCCCCGGCCCCCGGCGTGGGCAACGACAGCGACAGGGTCGCGACCATCCCCGGCACCTTCTCGGTGTCTCGATGCTCCGCGAAAAAGCCTCCCGGGCGGTAGATGAGGAGTTTGTAGAGTTCGGCGTTCAGCCTCTCGGCCGGGAGCCCGAGACCGTCGGCCACGAGGCCCATCACCTTCGCGAAGGTATCCGGCCACGCGCGCCCGGCCAGACGAACCTGCGCGGCGTCGATCTGCCAGCAGTCGCGAACCGACGTGTCCACGACGGTCTCGGTCCCTTTGCCGTAGGGCGCGCGCTCGGCTGCCCCGATCAGCGCTCGAATCTGCGCGTCCGGCACCGGAAACGAGAGTTCTCCGGCACCGTCCACGAGGACACGCGGCATCGGTGCATAGAGCCGCCCGCCGACGCAATAGTCGCCGGGACGGTTGACCGAACGCAGGAGCTGCTCGAGCTGCTCGTGCTCGTGGCCGTATTCGATGCCCTGGATGCCCATTTGTGGTAGCGATGTGGTTCGGGGTCGGTGAGGACGAGTGATGGAAGGTAGCGCGGATTCCTGTCCGGGCGACTCGTCGAGGTCGTCCCCTGACCTCTTCTGTCTGGCGACCCTGACCGGGTAGCGATGGCCCCTATCCCTTCTCTACCAACCGTCCCGCCAGGAACTTGTGGATGACGCTCGACAACAGCGTCTGATAGGGGATGCCCTCTTCGCGCGCCCTCGCGTGCGCTCGGGAAAAGTCGAGTTCCGTTACCCGCAGGTTGACGCGCCGGGTCTTTTTGAAGGTGTTGCGGGCCGCTCGAGACGCTATCCGCATCTCGCGGTCGGCCCCTGAAGCGGGCTTCAGCTCATCCCGTTCGAACTTCTCCAGGATCTCCCTCTCTTCGGGATTCAGCCGTTGGTCGCTCACGATGATCCGCCTCTTCCGATAGTGTCTCGTCGCCTTTCGACTGGGAATGATCATCTTCAGGAAGCGCGTGCCGTCCGCGCTGGTCACGAACGGTACCAGGTAGAGATACTGCTCGACATCAACGACGTAGATCATCTGGCCCGCGTACCGTTCCTGATTTGGATGCTCCAGGATGTCCACCAAACCATCTTGCTCGATCGCAGAGACGACACGCTCGAACGAGATGCCTCGTTGCTCGACGAGTCGCTGGTTCTTCTCCACGTTCCAATCGAAGTCAGGGTTCATTTCCCAGTCAATAGCCAATGTGTGCATGTTGTCAACACCCTTTCGGCCATGTTCGATTCGCCCAGGCTGTACCCGCGCCCGCTGGACCAGGATCGGAAACCACCACTTGGCCGCGCTTCCAACCGACAATCAGCCGCTCCTCTAATCGACACATGGCCGCAACCCTCCGGCCACTCTCGATGGGCTGCCGGGGGACCACATCGCTTACCCTGATGTCCTCCCGCCATCCGCGCGCCCTGCGCGCCTCCGCAGGCTCGTAGCTCGCGCATCCGGACGTCCCCTATGTGGCGGTGAAGCGTCTGCCGGAGGAGATACGCTGATTCAGCTGGCCCGAATGCGGCCGCGGACGACGTATTGCACGTCCAGCTCGTCTGTCGCGATCAGCCATACCGTGTCGCCTCGCACAACCGGAGCGACTCTGTCGAAGAGGTCGAGGCCGGGTTCCAGGCCGGCCGTTCCGAGATAGGCGCCGTCCCCCGAGTAGACATCGAACAGGGCTCCTTCTCCGCCGGACGGAGTGCGGACCCACAGGTTGCCCTCGGCTGACTGGAAGATGGCCTCGACGGCAGGTTTGACGTTGGGGATCCGGGACCAGTCCCACTGGCGACCCACACCCATGGTCGACAGCATTTCCCGCATCTCATCGATCACCGAGTCGCGCTCGACCGCAAGCACGGGGACGGCGGGTCGTCGGGTCTCGACCAGGAGCGTGGTGTCCCCACCCGGTTCCCATCGTGCGATGCGGTATTCCGGATCGCCGGCTCCGGTGGACCACAGGGCACCTCGCGTATCGATGTACCTGACCTCGGCCGCGAAGAACGGGATACCATACGTCATGTAGCCGCCGCCCCTCTCCTGGTAGAAGGCGCCGGGCTGACGTGCGGGGTCGTACTCTTCATCCCGGGGGCGGTCGGCGCGCAGAGGAAGGGAGTCGATCCGCGTCATCGTCAGATCGTAGACGCGAATCTGCTCCCGGGTCCCGTCCGACCACGGCCGGTAGATGCGGCTCCCGTCCACCATCGCGCCGTTCCACACCCAGCCGGAATTCCCGTCGTCGAACGGAAACGATTCGATAAAACCGTCCTCCGGATCGAAGACCGACATCCATCCGTTGCGCGCATCCGGGACCCAGATTCGTCCGTTGGGGCCGAGCATGAGACCATTCGCGCCCATGAACTCCCCGGGTCCCTGGCCTTGGCGGCCATGAGTCGCGAGGTGAGCGCCATCCGGGCCGAAGACACGCAGTTCCTGTACCTCGGAATCGAGGACGGCGAAAGTTCCGCCGTCCAGCACGACGAGACCCTTCAGGTACCCGAACCCGTCCGGTCCGGCTCCTTCCAGGGAGCCGACGCGAAGCTCCTCTACCAGCGTCCAGGTGGGGGATGCGTCCGCGGCTGGAATGTTGGTGACGCGCACCGCCCCGGAAGGCAACGTGTCCCGCACCGTGGTCCAGTTGCTCCGAGACGCAGCGTCTCCGCAGCCGGCCAGGGCGCCCCACACCACGGCGACCAGGGTCGTTCGCATTCGTCCGCAAACCGTCCAACGCCATTTCATGATGGCCTCCCTCCTGCCAGAGCGTCGCATTGGTCCCTCCCGGTCGACCGGGAGTCCAGCTTAGCTTAGGTTCGTGATGTTGAATAATCAACAGTTTGATAGCGGTACTCCTCCCGCCTGTGCATGATCCAGCCAAGTTTCCTCAGCTTCCCGCTTCCGCGCTGACCGGCGACGGCTCCAGGGAATGGATCGCAATCCGAACCGGCGCGCTTGTAGCCGAAACCCCTGCGGCCTACCTTGACAGCCTCCCGAGTTTCCGCGACACACGGAGTCTTTGCGGTGAAGTCCTTGATTCTGACAGCCGCGTTGTCGGCACCGGCACTGGCCACCGGAACCCAACTCCTCGGCGCGCAGTCCATTCAGACGAGACCCGCCGCCGAAGTGCGCCTATCGGCCGATCCGGTGTTGTCTGTCGGGATGCTGGACGGGCCGGACGAATACCTCTTCGGCGACATCAACGCTGGCGCGGTCCTCGACGACGGCAGCGTGGTACTGTCCGACCAGATGAACTTCCGGATCCAGCGTTTCGGACAGGACGGCGAGCACCTGTGGAGCCGCGGCCGCGAAGGCGAAGGCCCAGGGGAATTCCAGCGCGTACAGATCGTGAACGGGTGCGCGAGCGCGAACCGGATCGTCATCTACGACATCTGGACCCAACGGGTCTCCGTGTTCGACGACGAAGGGGATCTCGTGAACGACTACGGTTTCTTGTACAACGGGCTGCCGATCCGCCGCTTCGCATGTGCACCGAACGGTCACCTGATCTTCACGGGAGACAGCGACAGGACCGTCGAGGGCCTCGCGTCGGAGGAACTCTACCGTCAGTTGATGACGCTGGGCTGGGTGGAGTTGGGCGACACGGCCGCCACCACGCTGCGCGAGCGGATCCCGGGGGCGGAGGTGAGGTATCTCGGGCCCGGGGCCGCCATGCCCGGAAGCATTTGGGAGCACAACGTAGCGATCGCCGCAGCCAACGAGGGAATATGGTTTGGGAGCAGCGAGGACTACGAGGTGGAACTGATTGGGTGGACGGGGGAGACGATTCGGCGAGTCCGCTGGGATGGGCCGGATCTGAAGGTGGCGCAGCAGGACATCGACCGATACCGTGACGCTCTTGAAGCAAACTTCCAGCGTAGCGGCGATGCAGACTGGCGCCCGCGCTTCGAGCGCCGTTGGGCATGGGAAAGCGCGAACGCGCCCGATGTCTTTCCTGCCTACGACAGGCTCATGATGGGAGACGACGGCGTGCTGTGGGTGCACGACTACGTTCGTCCCCGAGAGCGAAGCGAGTGGTTCGCCTTCGCATCGGATGGCACATGGATCCGTACGCTCGTGCTGCCTCCCCGCACGCTCCTCCTGGACATCGGCGCTGACTGGGCGCTTGTACGAACCCGGGATGACGTGGATGTCCAGCGCGTCGCGGTGCACGCGCTAGCGGAGAATCGGTAACCGGGCTTCCGGAGAAGATCAACCTACAGTTAGCCGCGCATCCAACCGCCAGACGGCCGCTTCTCTGATCGGTTTCCCGTCAACGCCCGGTTCCATCCAGGAGTCAACAACTCGGAAGCTACTCCGAAGCCGAGCGCTCCCGAGTTTCGCTTCACCGATCAGTGTGCCTGGCTCCTGCTCCTGCCTCCAGACTCCGCGATCCATCTGGCGCTCTGCGCGCAGCCATTCCTCCGCCCGCGGACTCAGGCGAGATTGGTGCCCCGCCAATCCCGGAACCGCCATGCACGATGCCTTCCTCAAGTCGGTCTTCTCCAACCGCCGGATGGTCGAGATCCTCATCCGTGACCATGTGCGTGAGTGGGCGGGTGAACTCGGCTCCCCGATTCGTCTGTCTGGTCCTCTACCATGGCAAGGGCCCGTGGAGCGCACCGGACCGCGTACTGCGCGCGCTCGGCAAGTGAGTCCTACACTGGTTGACGCGCGTAGCGGTATACGGTACAGTAGCGAGTGATTCGAAGCTTTCGCCATCGGGGTCTCAAGCGGCTGTACCAGCGAGGCGACCGAAGTCGGGTTCGTGCCGACCAGGCGGAGCGCCTCGCTGTGGCGCTGGCGGACCTCGACGATGCCCGCAGACCATCGGACCTCGACCTGCCCGGATATCGGCTTCACCCACTCAAGGGCGATCTGAGGGAGTACTGGAGCATCGCGATTTCCGGCAATTGGCGGATCATCTTCCGCTTTGACGATGGCGACGCCTACGATGTCCACTTGGTGGACTACCACTAGCCTCAAGCAGGAAGATCAAGATGGCCATGAAGAATCCCCCACATCCCGGCCGCAGCATCAGGGACAACTGTCTGACCCCACTCGGTTTGAACGTGACCGAAGCAGCGAAGGTCCTGGGGGTCGCTCGTCACACGTTGTCGCGGGTTCTGAATGGCCACGCGGCGATCTCGCCCGAGATGGCCATTCGACTGGAGAAGGCTGGTTGGTCCAATGCCGAGTTCTGGCTCCGTCGGCAAACTACCTACGATCTGGTCCAGGCGCGCCAGCGCGAGCACGAGATCAGCGTAGCGCCCTACGAGGCCCGGATGGCCACCCCCGGTTGATGAGCGATCATTCCGGCCATGGTCGATTCGCCCAGGCTGTACCCCGCCCGCTGGCCGGCGACGGGATGCTGGCCGTGCCGCTGAGCGAGCTATGGACGCGGTAGTCGGAGACCGGTCGCGGTCCGGCAGATGGCTGGCCAGCGTGGCCGGCGGCGCGATCGCCTTCCCCATCGCGGTGCTGGTTCACGAACTCGGGCACTTTGGGGCATTCGCCGCGTTCGGATTCCCCGATCCGGTCCTGCGGTACGCCTCTACCAGCTGGTCCGGCTCCGGAGAGTTCGCCAGGCACATACGGGCAGGGGACGTGGAGGCTGCGGCGGCGCTTGTTCAACCGTGGCAAGTGGCGGTCGGCGTGGCTGCGGGAGTGATCGTCACCTATCTGACAGTCATCGCCTGCGTGCTTGCGGTCCGGCGATTCGGCCCCGGCCCGCTTTCTCTGGTTCTCGGAGTCGGGCTGGTGACCCCGCTGCGCTGGCTGGGGGCGATTCCGATCTTCTTCTCAAGGCTCCGCGGACGGCTGCAATCCACATCGAACACGGACGAGGGTTGGCTGGCGGCGCTCACGGGAATCCCCGAGACCCTTCTCCTTCTGCTCGGCCTCACCTGCCTCATGCTCGGATACTGGTTCCTCGTGGCCGCCATTCCTCGCGGCCGGAGGGTGCGGGTCGTGGTCCCGACGCTGGTGGGCAGCGTGGCTGTGGGTGGTCCCCTGTGGGTCCTGTGGCTGGGGCCGCTGATTCTTCCCTGAAGATCACCGTGTATGGTGGTCACGGCACCAGTCAATCCTCGGCGATTCCGCCGCTTCATCCACACCGATCTGGCCGACGACGGGGCAGTTGAGTCGGACCCCCCGGGCCTTGAAGCCGTGAGAAGCCACGATCCGGAAGGAAGTCGTCACTCAAGCCCTTGATCGATGGCACCAGGAATGGCATGGTTATTACCATGGAAACTACCATTGACAAGGCAGGCCGCGTGGTTGTGCCGAAAGCGGTTCGCGAAGCAATCCGGTTGCGTCCCGGAACTCGCGTCCGATTCCGGGTCGCAGACGGCCGTATCGAGATCGAGCCGGTACCACTGGACGTCTCGCTTGAACGGCGTGGCTCCGTCGTGGTCGCGGTTCCGCGAGAGGGACGCCCCGTGTTGACGGCAGAGGAGGTCGATGAGACGACCACCAACCTCCGCACTCGCGCCTCGTCGGCGAGCGAGCGTCAACCTGCCGGGTGACTCGATACCTCTGCGACACCAGCGTCCTCGTCGCGACCGTCTGTTCCTGGCACGAACACCATGCGCGAACCGTTGCGGAACTCGAGCGACGCGAGCGCGCCGGTGAAGAACTTGTGCTCGCCGCTCATTCGTTGGCGGAAGCGTACGCCGTCCTCACCCGGCTTCCCGCGCCCAACCGCCTTCGATCGGAGGACGCCATCGAGCTGTTGGAGGCGAACTGGCGGGAGACGCCGGTCGTACATTTGACTGCAGCCGAGACTTGGCGCACGCTGCGCACGGCGCAGCAGCAGGGAGTGATCGGAGGACAGACTTACGACATGCTCATCGCGGCATGCGCCCTGAAAGCCGGCGCCACTACGCTCATCACGTGGCACATGCGCCACTTCGCCGCGGCGACACGCGAGATCCACGTAGCGGCACCGGCCTGATTGTCCGCCAAATCAGGCTCGAAGTGGCGGACAAAGTAGCTGGTCAGTGGGGCCTCAGTCCGGGATCAACCGCTCGGGGTGCGCTCGAGCGTCTCCAGCCAGCGGTAGCCGTAGACCGGAATGTAGGCCGCTCCGGTCATGCCTTCGGGGAACATGTCGAACCTCTCGACGCGCAGGCGGTAGTCGTAGTCGTGCAAGGGCTGGAAGCCGACGATCTCGCCGCGGAAAGGGGTGTCGTTGATGACCTTGCAGTACCCGGGATGGCCGTCGTCGCACTCTACCCGGTGGCGATCGATGGTGATCTCCTCTTCAGTGCCCGCTGCCCTGGTTCTTGAGGAGACCTCACTCAGCACGTAGCGGCCATCGCGATACCTGTTGGCATCGAGGATGTAGTGATCGCCGGCCTCGTATTCGAAGCTGGTGATCATGTCGTCGTACAGCCCGCCGCCCACCACCAGGCAGAAGTCGTCACCGCGGACGCAGGTTACCCGCGTCGGACCCACCGACAAGGTTGCGGGGGTGGACGGTGCGGGGGTCTTCTCCAGTTGCTCCAGCAGACGGTAGGCGTACTGCCCGGCATCCTGCGGCGGTTCATTCCCGCCCCAGGGATCGTACTTGCCGATCCGGAGGCGATAGTCGTAGCCGGGCTCGTAATCGAATCCTTCGATTCCGTCATAGAACAACCCGCCGTCGACCACCATGCATGACTGCAGACCCACGCCGTAGCACTTGGCCAGGGTAGGGCCAACGGTCACCTCCCGTGTCTCAAGGTACTCGGGCCCGAGAAGGTCGCAGCCGACCAGGACCAAGGTCGCCAAGCAGAAAGTAGCCAAGCTTCGGGTGCGCATTGGGCCCGCTCCTATCGCTTCTCTACACCTCGTCCGATCGTGCCTCACCGCCTTTCGACTACTGTCCGACCCGCGCCTTCCGAAGGTGCCGCATCAGGATCATATACCCGGCTCCCTGGAATCCCGCCGACACACCGATGAACAAACCGAAGTGCTGATCGGCGAGGAACACCGTGAGCAGGACTACCCCGGAGGCGATGATGACGACGCCCGAGAGAAACCGGAAGGGTGCCCTTCGGATCGTGCGGAACGGCTCTAGCACTCCAGCCTCCTCCCATGACGGCGCCGATACCGGCTCCGAGTTCTGTGCCATGCAGTGCTGATGTTACCCCACTTGGTTCCGAAAAAGCCCGCCCAACTCGGAAGTCGGCCTGGCATCCCCCGGCGTGCATGTCCTGGCAGGGGATCCATATGCTTGACTAACGACGGCCGCAGGTAAGAAAGGATCGTCGGGATCAAGATCGGACACGCCCTGCCGGAGAATGAGACGATGAGGCTGCTGCTTGTAGCGCTTGCCCTCTTGTTGCCGGGATGTGGCGAGGAGGACATCGTCGCTGACAACGGTGACGATGTCCTCCTGAACGGCGTCTGGTCGGGCGTGGTCGGCGCGATCACCGTTCACTACACCCTGACCGAGCATTCGGACGGAGCCATAGGCGGAAGCTTCGAGATGGTCGTGCCCAACGCGCTCGAAGGCAAAGGACTCGTGACGGGGCGCGTGCAGGGAACCCGTGTTCAGATGAGCGTCCGAGCCGTGTTGGTGACGGTTGGCACTCCCGCGCAGTTCGAGTCCGGCATTGATCTCACCGGGATACGGAACTCCAACCGGATCATCGGCGAAATCACGTTCGAGGGCGGAGAGGCCGAGTATGTCGAAGAGGCCACCGGCAGGCCGGTGGGGGTCCGGATGGATGGCTTCACCACCGGGATCGGACTGGTGCGGAGGCTCCCATGAAACGCGCGGCTCCCAGCCCCCCAACCACCACTTGGCCGATCATCTAACCGACATTCAGCCGCTACCCTAATCGACACATGGCCGCTGGGCCATCGAGTTCCAGGCAACGAGCACGCCGGGACGGTCGGCGGGCCGCGGAATGGCGCACCTGTCGAGACTGGCGCGCTCCGTGGCGCTTGCCCTCCGAGTCGGCCCACGCAGCCATTCGGACGCCCACGGATTCCGGCGAGATTGGAGCCCCGCCAATCTCAGAGACTCCATGCACGACGCCTTCCTCAAGTCGGTCTTCTCCGACCGCCGGATGATCGAGATCCTCATCCGGGGCCATGTGCGCGAATGGGCCGGTGAACTTGACTTCTCGACGTTGCGCGAGGAGTCAACCGAGCTGATCAGCAAGAAGACGTTGCAGCGACGCCATCCCGACATGATCTGGTCGGCGCACACCCTCGGTGGCAGGCGAGTCATCTTTCTGATGGAGTTCCAGCGCACCATGGAGCGGCTTATGGCCTTGCGCACGACCACCTATACAGCCCTGACACTCGAGGGAATTGCCGCTAGCCGGGGGATCCGGGCCGGAGATCGGCTCCCCGAGTTCGTCTATCTGGTCCTCTACCACGGCGAGGGCCCGTGGAGCGCTCCGGCCCGCGTAGCGGACCTGTTCGAACGTTCGGACCCGGGTCAGTACCGCTTGGTCTCGTGGGGAGATGGTCAATCACGGGATGACCTCGCGGCGTTGGTGCTCGGCCTGGCCCGCAGCCTCTCGGCTGAGGACATGGCCGCGCAGCTGTCGGCTCTGCGATTCGCGGTCGAGGAGCGCGGGGAGGCGGATCTGGACGCGTTCATGGTCG
Organism: Longimicrobiales bacterium; assembly: GCA_965237885.1. Taxonomy (GTDB): domain Bacteria; phylum Gemmatimonadota; class Gemmatimonadetes; order Longimicrobiales; family Gaopeijiaceae; genus BD2-11. Next base: position 4,133,598 of record CBDEGN010000002.1, read on the forward strand.
AGATGGTGGATACAATGTTAACGTTGAGGAAGTACCCGGAAGGACTGAAGCAGCTAGGAGCGAAGACGATGGCTGAGATTGGTAGACAGGTTTCAGCGCAGTCTGGACGAGTTGGTCCAGAAGGGGCTGCGGCAGGGAATCCAACAGGGAGCCCGGCAGGGCCAGGCATTGGTTCTGCGTCGACAGGCCGCCCGCAAGTTCGGTGAGGAAACAGCCGGGCAGCTGTCCAAGCTGCTTGATGAGCTGACCGGCTTGGACAGCATCGACAGGGTCACCGACGCGCTGCTGGAATGCGTAACGGGCGAGGAGTTCATCGAACGGGTGCGGTTGGCCTGACGTCAGGCGAACGTCGACGATCCCGCCGCCGAGCGGGACGGACCCGATCAGCCCCCAGCATGCCTCCACTGCGGAACCGCCGCGCAAGCAAGCCGGATCGTGCTCCGGTATCCTGTCGACCAAGCGCTTTCGATCGCCACGGCACTCGCGCGGGACCACGCTGACACCGTACTCGCCACGTCGCGTTTCAGCTCCGAGTCGGCAACGTTACCGACTACGGCCTTCCCCCGCAGGTAGGTGTTCCGCGCAAAGTCGGAACAGGAGTTGGTCCATTCCTGCGATCCGAACCAGTCGCGGACGATTCGGGCTACTTCCTCAGCCTTGGGCTCTGCCTCATCGTAGAGCTTGGCTGCCACGAGATAGCTCACCACGCCCAGCATCAATGTCACCCACGCGGGTGCCGGCATCAGACGCGAGGCGCCCAGCAACGCCGTCGTTCCGACCATTCCACGACCGCTACCGCTCAGGATCCGCTTGAACCCTGCTCCGTGTCTGGCCTCGTGAAAGCATTTGGCCAGCCCAACAATCGTGACCATGACCATGAGTGGGTTCGCGCCGACGAGCGCCGACAAGCCCAAGCTCCCAACGATTTCCGAGAATCGACGGATATCGGCCTTGTTCCAGCTCAGAACCAGCGCCACGGCACCAAGGACCGGAACCTGTCAACGAATTTGAGACACGTTGCTGATTCAGTGTAGTGGACCCTCCTTTCCGTCGTCACCCTCACCATCCGCTGTCCGATCTTCACCGTCAACTGCGCTGACGGGGAGTGGGGGGTTGATCCAGACCTGCGCGGGGAGTTCCGAGGCCCGGGGCGGGCCGGCCACAAAGCGCTCCGGACGGGCGGCGTAGGCGGCGGCGAGAACGTCCTGCCTCTGGCGGATCACCTCGGGGGCATCGCCGAAGTGGACCTGGGCGGGGGTGAGCAGGCCGATGCCGCCATGCCGGTGCTCGGTGTTGTACCACGGGAAGAACGACCGGCAGAACTCCTTCGCCTCCTCGATGTTGGAGAACCGGCCGGGGAAGCCGGGGTGGTACTTGACGGTCTTGAACTGCGCCTCCGAGTAGGGGTTGTCGTTCGAGACCCGGGGACGGCTCAGCGATTGCGTGACGCCCAGGTCGGCCAGCAGTTGCGCCGTGCACTTGGCCGTCATGGGAGATCCCCGATCCGAATGAAGGGTAAGCACTTGGGGCCGGACGCCGTGCTTAAGGCAGCTTGCCTCGATCAGGCGTCCGGCCAGGCCTGCGGTTTCGCGGTCCGCCACCATCCATCCGGTGACGTAGCGGCTGAAGATGTCCAGGATCACGTAGAGGTAGAAGTACTGCCCCTTCCGCGGTCCAAGAAGCCGGGTGACGTCCCAGGACCACGCCTCGTTGGGCCCGCGGGCCACGACCTCGGGCTTCGGATGGTTCGGGTGGCTGCGCTGGGCGCGGCGCTCACGGACCGCCCGGTTCTCGGCCAGAATCCGGTACATCGTGCGCTCAGAGCACAGGTAGACGCCTTCGTCCAGCAGCGTCGCGTACACTTCCGCGGGAGCGCGGTCCGCGAAGCGCGACGAGCACAGCACCTCGAACACCTCCGTCCGCTCCGCTTCGCTCAAGGCCCGGGCAGGCGTCGGCCGGGGCTGCCGCTGCCCGGTCTTCTTCGGCCTCCGGCGACGGTAGTACGTCGAGTGCGCAACCCGCAGCGCCTTGCACGCGGCTCTCACGCCCACATGCCCGGCAAGCTCTCCGGCCGCGCTCAAGAGGACTTCCCGTCCCCGAGGCTCAACCCCAGCAGCCCCGATACTTTTCCCTGCACCTCGATGACGATCCGCGCCTTGCGGAGCTCCTCACGCAGGCGCGCGTTCTCACGCTCGAGCCTTCGCAGGTTCTTCAAATCCCGCTTCCCGGCCGAAGGCTTCGGGCCGCGCTTCCTGGCCAGCTCCCGCAGCGACCCTTCCCGCGCCGCCTTCCGCCACGCCGACAGATGCGAGCTGTACAGCCCCTCGCGCCGCAGCAGACGACCCATCTCGCCCGGTGTCCCGCACTGGTCGGCCTGCTCGATGATCGACAGCTTGTACCCCGCCGTGAAGCGCCGCCGCTTCGCCTTCGCCGAAACCTCCGGGTCCGGCGGGACCGCCGCGCCTCGCTTCCTCTCCCCCGCAGCAGGGGGGACTCCGTTCGATTTCATTCCTTCTCCTCGTCCCATCCTCCAACTCTCCACCTCGCCCTACTCTAAGCGTTTGCTCCTCTCGTGTCTCATGCTGCGTTGGCAGAGAGGGGGGTGGCTTGGGCCTCGCGACACCTCGATCCGCGTCCATAATGCAGTACCGGGAATTCACCTGACCTTGAGGCGGACGGTTGGCGGAGCCGAGATTAGGAGGCAAGAGCGTTTATGAGCGAGTTCGAGGAGCGAGCCGAGGTCGTGATCGGTCTCTTTCGTGACCTGTTTGACTGCGACGGACAGCGATTCGGCAGTCCTTCGCTTGGCGTATTGGGAATCTCGGATGGGCTAGACGGTGTGCAATGGAACGCCGGGTACTCCCGGTCGGAGCAGACCGCTTCGTTGGGGGTCAACCTTGAGGGCAAGAAGTACGACGACTGGCCCGTTGCACGGCTCATTGAGCGGGAGATGTCCCACCCGATCCTGCTCACTCAGTATCGCGCCAGGGTTGCGAGACCTGAGATGGTCACGGTGAGTTGGCAGCGGGACGCGTGGCAGGTCTCTAGCCGCGTCCGGATCAAGGAGTCAAGGCTTTCCCCCACTCCGATTGAGCTGGATCGGCTCGACGGCGACGGCTGGACTCGTGCACTGCGACGCGCGAGGGATTGCTTGGATCCGAAGCGGGAGTATCGTGGGCGTCGCCGAACCAAGGTCACCCTGCGCCGTTCAGGTCAAATGGTTGAGCGGGAGGTGAGCCCTCACCTCCACTTCAAGATGTGTATCGTCGAAACCGCACCTGATGCAATGCGACGGGCGAAGAGCAACCTCGAGGGGCTTCACGAATGGGCCGCTCACCAGGCACGGCGTCTAGAGTTGTGAGGCCGTTTCGGAGGGTCGCGGCCCTCGCCGTGCTCGCCCCTATCGCTTCTCTACCAGGCGTCCTGCCAGGTACTTGTGGATGACGCTCGACAACAGCGTCTGATAGGGGATGCCCTCTTCGCGCGCCCTCGCGTGCGCTCGGGAAAAGTCGAGTTCCGTTACCCGCAGGTTGACCCGCCGGGTCTTGTTGAAGGTATTGCGGGCGGCCTGAGGCGCGATCTGTATCTCGCTGTCGGCCCCTGAAGCGGGCCTCAATTCATCCCGTTCGAACTCCTCGAGGATCTCCCGCTCTTCGGTGTTCAGTTGGTCGTTCACGATGATCGCCTCTTCCGATAGTGTCTCGTCGCCTTTCGACTGGGGATGATGGATTTCAGGAAGCGCGTGCCGTCCGCGTCGGTCACGAACGGCACCAGGTAGAGATACTCTTCAACGTCGACGACGTAGATCATCTGGCCCCTGTACCGTTCCTGGTTTGGATGCTCCAGGACATCCACCAAGCCGCCCTGCTCGATGGCAGAGACGACACGCTCGAACGAGATGCCTCGTTGCTCGACGAGCCGCTGGTTCTTCTCCAGGTTCCAATCGAAGTCTGCCTGCATGGTCCAATCAATAGCCAATGTGTGCGCTTTGTCAACACTTCTGCCACGACTTCGAAGTCGGCGGCAAGTGACGGCGAAGCGGAAGCAGGCCAGGTTGACGTACGGACCGGAAAGTCAGAAAGTGACTCACTCCGCATCATGTCAACCGGGCCGCCTTCAAGCTGATGCCCCGAGGGGCGGGCTGGAGGCCGGGCACAGGCCGACTCAGCCACCGCCATGAACGATTCGTGACAATTGGCTCCAGTCGGGAGAGGGAGATAGCCATGCAGCGTCACCGCGGCGAGTTGCCGGCAAAAGTGATTCTGGTGTTCGCGGTGATCCTTATTGCCGCCGGGTGCGGGCAGGACCTGCCGCAGTCGATCACCGTCGTGTCATGGGGCGGTTCCTATGGCCGTGCCGTCGACGAGGGCGCCATCATCCCATTCACCGAGACGACCGGCATCCCTGTGGACGTCGAGGACTACAACGGCGGGCTCGCCGAGATCCGCGCCCAGGTGGACATCGGCAGCGTCCACTGGGATGTGGTCAGCCTGGAGATCGCCGACGCGGTGCGGGGGTGCGACGAAGGGCTGCTGGAGCCGATCGACATCGACGCATTGCCTCCCGGTCCCGACGGAACGCCCGCGGCCGAGGACTTCGTCGCCGAGAGCCAGACCAGGTGCGGCGCCGGCTTCTTGTACGCGTCCACGGTATATGCGTACAACGAAGAGAACATCCCAGGGGGAAAACCCGCTACCATGGCCGACTTCTTCGATCTGGAGAAGTTTCCGGGCCGGCGCAGGATGCGACGCGTTCCGCAGGGGAATCTGGAGTTTGCGCTGATCGGTGACGGAGTGCCGCTGGACCAGGTCTACCCCACTCTGAACACGCCCGAAGGGCTTGCCCGTGCCTTCCGAAAGCTTGAAACGATCAAGGACGAAGTGATCTGGTGGGAGGCCGGCGCCCAGGCACCGCAGATGCTGGCCGACGGCGAAGTGGTGATGAGCACCGCATACAACGGGCGCATCTTCAACGCACAGGTACTGGAGCGCCAGCCGTTCGTGATCGTCTGGGATGGCCAGTTGCTGGCGGTCGGCCAGATCGGAATCGTCAGGGGCACACCGAGGCTGGAAGCGGCGCTGCGCTACCTGGGCTTCGCCACCAGTGCCGAGTCGCTGGCGCGGATCGGCAGCCGTATCTCGTACTCGCCGACGCGCAGGTCCGGCATGCCACTCGTGACGACCCACTTGGCGACGGGTGTCGAGATGGAGCCGCACATGCCGGCGAGCCCCGCCAATGCCGCGCGCGCACTGCCCTACGACTGGTCCTTCTGGGTCGATCACCAGGACGAGTTGAACGAACGGTTCAGCAATTGGCTGGCGCGCTAGAAGGCACGCCGGGATCCGGGAAGCCGGTCAGGTGCCGGGGATCACTCGGATGTCGGGACACTTCAGGAGCGACTCGTCCGCTGTGACCACGGTGAGTCCATACACTGCGGCGGTTGCCGCGATGAAGCGATCCGCCGGATCGTCATGACCGAGGCGGATGCTGCGGCTGCCAAGCGCGATGTCGAACGTCAAGGGGACCTCACGCATGGGCCGGACAGTCAGGGCGGTACGGATCCAGCTCCAGGGATCGGGGTGGAGAAGCACGCGTCCCTTTTCGGCCAGCACCAACGCTTCCCAAACGCTGACCGGCGACAGCGCCAGGGTGTTCGCCGGGTCAGTCAGTTCGTTCCGCGTCCGGTCGGAGAGCCGATCGGGATCCAGCAAGCTCCAGAGCCAGATGTGGGTATCGAGTAGCAGATTCACCGGGTCTGAACGTCGTTCGGCTCGGGCATCTCCGTGCGCAGTGCGGCCCAATCGGAGGGCTCGGTCGCCGGGGAAACGATGTCGCCGACGATGTCGCCGAGGTCGCTCATGGCTCCCATCCATTCTCCGCTGCCCGCCTGGACAGCGGGGGCCGTTTCAGCGGCTTGTCCGGCCGCCTCGGCCACAGTGCTCCGGACGGTCGGAGTCGCTCGGTACCTGGCGGCAATCCGGGCTCGCTCGCGCACTACGCCGAGCGTGGGTCTCGGGGCCGCGGACCGGGCAAGCAGGTAGCGCAGTTCGCCTTCCAGCGAGCGATGGTTGGCCTTGGCTCTTGCCTTGAGCGCGGCGATAACATCGTCGTCCACCTTCCGAATGGTGAGTACTCCCACGTGTCCTCCGCATGCGTCAGCGTGGTTGTGAACGCGTAATGTATCGTATTCGCCTTCATTATGCCGGCACCGGACCGGTCGCCTTGCCGATCGGCGACTTGAACTCTGCGGGACGACAAGCCGCTCCCTCTTACAGCACCTCCCACTCCACGCCGTCGAACTGGCGAACGAAATCGGCGCCGTATGCCGACGACGGCGTCTGATATCCGGCCCTGAAGTCGCCCCTCAGCGCTCGTGCTCCGATGGCCACCAGGGCCTTCGCGGTGAACCCGTAGGGATCGGGAACGCGCATGCGGGCGGCGGCGCGCCGGCCCCGGGCATCCTCGACTTCCGCCACCATGATCCCCTCGCTCGTCCTTCGCTCCGCGTCACTCGGTCCTGGCGGCCTGCGGTCAACCTGTCTGCACAGCAGCGCCTGGGCCGTCCGGCCGGCCAGCAGCCAGCCGAGCCATCGGCTCAACCTCATCAGCCGCGAAAGTCGTCTTCCGGCGCGATTGTAGGTCTCGATGTTCTCGATTCCCGTCGACCACCAGGCCGTCGACACGTCCGCCAGAGGTGCCACGAGAGCTCCGGTCGGTCCACGCCCGAAGTCGAACTCGTGCCGCATGCTGCCCGCAGTGACCCGCCTGATGTTGCCGTCGCGCCGGATGCGAATCGCGTTTACGCTCTCAAGGGCGGTTTTGATCGTGCCCCGCGAGGTTCCGGAGCGCACGGACAGACCCAGCCGCAGGACGCGTCCCCCGGGATGCCGCGCGGCCAGATCGGCGATCAGGCAGTCGCTCGGCACGACATCGAAGCCGGCGGCGGGCAGCACCATGATCCCCGCCTCCCTGGCCTCCGCGTCCCGGGACGCGAGCGCTTCGCAGACGGCGATCTCGCCGGTGATGTCCACGTAATGCGTGCCGGTCCCGAGACAGGCCTCGAACATCGGCGGCGCGGTCCGCGAGAAGGGCCCCGCACAGTGCAGCACGACATCGATGTCCCGCAGCGCCGCCGTGATCCTCGCCGCGTCGTCCAGGTCGAACGCGCGGATCTCAAGCGGCCCGCGCCGGGATTCCCCGCGCACAGCAGCTCGGAAGGAATCGCCCATGGCGCCGAGTTTTTCCGCATTGCGGCCGGCGACCACGGGCCACAATCCGGCCTCGACCGCCTCCGTCGCGACCAGCCGGCCGGTGTATCCGGTCGCGCCGTAGATCATCAGCTTCCGTGCTTCAGCGCTCAGGTCTAGCGTCGCTGGCGAGGCCGTGGATCGGTGTGAGGGGAACATCTCATCGCCGTGGACAACGGGTGGGTGACGGGGGGAGCACGGTTCGGCCTGACGTTCTGACAGCCACCAGCAAACCGAATGTCCCTCCTACATCACAGGCCTCTCCCGGAACTTGTCGAACCACGCCTTGATGTAGAGCTGCGTCATGATCCGGTGCGACGCCGCCCTCGACCCGTGGTACTCGTCCGGGATCTTGACGTGCATCGTCTCCTTGCCGAGCACCTTCAGCGCGCGGTAGAACTCCTCGGCCTGCGGCATCGGCGTGCGCAGGTCCTCGACGCCCGAGAGGAGCATCGTCGGGGTGGTGACGTTGCCGACATAGTGCAGCGGTGAGCGCTCGGCGTACTCCATCGGGTCCTCCCAGGGCATCGAGCGGAAGCGGCGGTACCAGTTTGATCCGTCGGTCGTCCCCACGAAGGAGTGCCAGTTGATGACCGGCCGCTGCGACACGGCCGCGCGGAAGCGCTCGGTGTGCCCGACGATCCAGGCGGTGAGGACGCCGCCGCCGCTGCTCCCCGTCACGAACATGTTGTCTTCGTCAACGAAGCCGCGGTCGACGGCCGCGTCCACGCTGGCCATGAGATCGTGGAAGTCGTTGCCGGGATACAGGTAGTTGATGCCGTTCACGAAGTCCTGGCCGTATCCGGTGCTGCCGCGCGGGTTCATCCACAGGACCGCGTAGCCGTCTGCCGCAAAGTTCTGCCAGTTCCAGTTCCAGCGCACGGTGTACATCGAGACCGGCCCGCCGTGGATCCACAGCAGCAGCGGGTATTTCTGGCCGGGCTCGAAGTTGGCCGGCTTCATGAGCCAGCCCTGCACGGGCCAACCGTCGGAGGATTCGGTCCAGATCTCCTCGACTTCGCCGAGCTTGATGCTCCCGAGGACGTCCTCGTTGTAGTCGACCAAGGTCGTGAGCTCGTCCGGGTCGTCCAGGTCGAAGGTGACCAGGTAGCTCGGGCTGTAGAAGGTCGAGTTGGTGGCGGCCACGCGGCCGTTGTCCGCGATCGAGACGCCGGAGATGTAGTGGACGCCGTCGGTGACCTTCTTGATGTCACCGCGGGTGGAGACGAAATGGAGGTTCGATGAGCCCTCCTCGCCCAGGATGTAGTAGAGCCCGGAGCCATCGGGCGCCCAGGTGACGCCGCTGGGCGAATTCTTGAGGCTGCCGGCGAGCATCCGCTTGTTCCCGCCGCCCGAGTCCATCAGGTAGAGATTCGACAGGTTGCTGTAGTTGTCGTTCTCGTCGTAGCCGGTGAAGGCGATCATGCTTCCGTCCGGCGACACGACCGGACCGTTGTCGGGACCCAGGCGGTCGGTGAGCGTGGTGATGTCGAGCGTCGCGAGGTCGATGGCGTGGACCTCGGAGTTGCCGCGCTCGTAGCCCTCGTCCTGGATGAGGTCGCCGCTGAAGTAGAGCCTGGTGCCGTCCGGCGACCAGCGCGGGTTGCCGTGCGAGGTGTCGCCGAAGGTGATCTGGCGCGGGGTCCCGCCCAGATCCGCGTCGACGATGAAGATCTGCGTGTTGCCCCTGCGGGTGTACCCGCTCCCGTCGCGCCGCCAGGCGATCCGGTCCTCCACCACAGCCGGCGCGGCCACGTTCGCGCCTCGCGGGAAGGCGGGCATCTCGATGGGCAGCGGGGATCCGGTCTCGGGGAGGAACATCGTGAACGAGATCTCCATCCCGTCGGGGGACCAGCGGATCCCGCCGGGGGCTCGGTCGAGGTTCGTGAGCTGCTTGGTCTCGCGCGTGTCGAGCCACATCACGTGGATCTGGTTCGTCCCGCTCTTGTCGGACAGGAAGGCGATCTTGCTGCCGTCGGGCGACCAGATCGGCGACGACACCTCGAAGCTGCCGGTCTCCAGCTCGCTGATCCGCCGGGTGGCGAGATCCATGATCATCAGTTCGCTCCTGTTCCGGTCGTTCATCTTGTCCACGCCACCGCGCGTGAAGAGGATGTGGTTCCCGTCCGGGGAGATGCTCGGGCTGCCGACCGACTCCATCTCCATGTACGTGTCCATGTCGAGGAGACCGCTGGGCTGCTGAGCGGCCGATAGGGCCGGCAGCGCGAGGGCGATCGCGAGGACGAAAAGCGCGGGGGCGGCGGGAAAGTGGCGGCGGGCGGTCATCGGAGCCTCCTCGGGTGTTGCGAGTCGCGCGCGGATTCAGGCGACAAGCATGGCGTCGAGCGATTGGGGGAATCTTGGCGTCCGAACCGCACGAAATCAAACGAGTGAGCCCGCTGGCCGGCGGCAATGTGTGCGTTGGTCAACACTTCGCAGCAGGTGCGAGCCTTGGCAGCGGTAGAGGTTGACCGGCTCGCTCAGCTGCGTTCGCGGCTATCTTCGCTGGCGAGACGGCCGGGGAGCACTTAATGGGAGGGTCGAATGGAGGAAATGAAGCCCGCACGGGTCAAGCCCGCAATCAACATCGATGTCGTCAATCAAGTTGACGCCCGCGTTGGCACGATCGAGAGCGTCAGTGAGGTGGAGGGGTCCAACAAACTCGTTCGACTCAAGGTCGATTTCGGCGACCACAATCGGACGATATTCGCGGGGATGAAACAGGAGCGCGAGGATCCGACCGAAATCGAAGGTCGGCAGGCGTTGTTCATCGTCAACCTGAAGCCGAGGAAGATGATGGGGGAGGTCTCGGAGGGCATGCTCTTCGACGTCGGCTATGAGGACGGCCTTCAGCCGGCGCTCCTGACCCCGGAGCGCCGGGTCCCCAGTGGCACCCGCGCGGGTTGAGGGCGTCAAAGCCCACCCAACCTGGTTCCCGTCAGAACGACAGTCCCGTTTCGCCATGGAAACGCCCCGGCCCTGGTGCGAGTGTTCGCGGGGGCGTTGGCCGCGGCGGACCGATGGACGGTCCGGGAACCCGGCCAACCCCCGCAAGAACGCACCGCGGCGGAGCCCATACTTGTCCCGAAGACACGACCAATCCTACAAGCTCCTGTTCTCCCTGCCCCTGGCGGTCGAGCAACTCATCCGCCGTTTCATCCACACTGACCTGGCAGACGAGCTCGACTTCGAGAGGGTGGAGAACCTGGCCACCGAACGGACCACCCAGGGACTGATCCGCTCTCACGCGGACCTGCTCTGGAAGATCCATTTTCGGGGAAGCACTCAATTCATGCTTCTGCCGATCGAGTTCCAGTCGGCGGTCGACCGATACATGGCCGTGCGAGTCCTCTACTACGTCGCCATCGTCTACCACGGCCTCATCACCAAGAGAGGGCGCCGCAGAAGACTGGCCCCCGGAGGGCTCCTGCCACCCGTGCTGGCAGTGACGATCTACAACGGGCGCCAAGCGTGGACCGCCCCGGACGACGTATCCGATCTGATCGAGCCGGTCCGGGGATGGCTGTCCCGGCGCCAGCCGAGGCTTCGGCACCATGTGCTTGACCTGCGGGCCCTTGCTCGTCAACCTCTACCGGAATCGAACGTGGTGTCGTGGATCGCGAGGATGGAGCTGGACTCCTCGGCCGAAAACGTCTCGCGCGTCGTACAGGAAGTGCTTGAGAAGTACCCCGGACCGGAACATGCGACGCTGCGGGAGGCGTTCCGGGAATGGGTTCTGGGGGCGGCGGAATCGTGGGGGATCGGGGGAAAGGTTCTCGAGCAGGTGAAGTCGCTGAAGGAGGCGAAAGTGATCTATGCAGGCGTAGAGGAAGCGAAGGAACGGGCACACAGTGAAGGGCTTGGACAGGGACGCGCCACCCTAATCTGCCGGCTGGCGAGGCTGAAGTTCGGCGCGGACACGGCCGAGCATCTTTCCAGGTTCCTGGAGGGGATCACCGACGCGGAGAGGATTGCCCGGATCGGCGATCGGATCATCGAGTGCGAGACGGGTGCTGAACTGCTGGCGCGAGCCCGCGAGACCTGACCGGATTATCCTGGTGCGCGTCCGCGCATGTATGGCGGACGACGCTATTTCACCCCTCCGACACGAGGCGGAGAGCGCGCTCCGCTTTCTGTTCGAACTCTACCCAGTCACCGAGAAACGCGCTGTAGGCCATCCCATCGATCCCGATATGGGCCGTGTAGCAGCGGAGCCGCGCTTCGAACCCGGGCACGGCGAGCCCGGTCGCCTCGTAGTGGCGCCGTGCTTCTTCGCGTGGGTCGACCGAGGCACGCGCGGGAAACCATGGCAACCAGAAATGGAGCCAGGCGATGTCGTACAGGAAGCGGAACCTGTCAACGAATTTGAGACACGTTGCTGATTCAGTGTAGTGAGCCCTCCTTTCCGTCGTCACCCTCACCATCCGCTGTCCGATCTTCACCGTCAACTGCGCTGACGGGGAGTGGGGGGTTGATCCAGACCTGCGCGGGGAGTTCCGAGGCCCGGGGCGGGCCGGCCACAAAGCGCTCCGGACGGGCGGCGTAGGCGGCGGCGAGAACGTCCTGCCTCTGGCGGATCACCTCGGGGGCATCGCCGAAGTGGACCTGGGCGGGGGTGAGCAGGCCGATGCCGCCATGCCGGTGCTCGGTGTTGTACCACGGGAAGAACGACCGGCAGAACTCCTTCGCCTCCTCGATGTTGGAGAACCGGCCGGGGAAGCCGGGGTGGTACTTGACGGTCTTGAACTGCGCCTCCGAGTAGGGGTTGTCGTTCGAGACCCGGGGACGGCTCAGCGATTGCGTGACGCCCAGGTCGGCCAGCAGTTGCGCCGTGCACTTGGCCGTCATGGGAGATCCCCGATCCGAATGAAGGGTAAGCACTTGGGGCCGGACGCCGTGCTTAAGGCAGCTTGCCTCGATCAGGCGTCCGGCCAGGCCTGCGGTTTCGCGCTCCGCCACCATCCATCCGGTGACGTAGCGGCTGAAGATGTCCAGGATCACGTAGAGGTGGAAGTACTGCCCCTTCCGCGGTCCAAGAAGCCGGGTGACGTCCCAGGACCACGCCTCGTTGGGCCCGCGGGCCACGACCTCGGGCTTCGGATGGTTCGGGTGGCTGCGCTGGGCGCGGCGCTCACGGACCGCCCGGTTCTCGGCCAGAATCCGGTACATCGTGCGCTCGGAGCACAGGTAGACGCCTTCGTCCAGCAGCGTCGCGTACACTTCCGCGGGAGCGCGGTCCGCGAAGCGCGACGAGCACAGCACCTCGAACACCTCCGTCCGCTCCGCTTCGCTCAAGGCCCGGGCAGGCGTCGGCCGGGGCTGCCGCTGCCCGGTCTTCTTCGGCCTCCGGCGACGGTAGTACGTCGAGTGCGCAACCCGCAGCGCCTTGCACGCGGCTCTCACGCCCACATGCCCGGCAAGCTCTCCGGCCGCGCTCAAGAGGACTTCCCGTCCCCGAGGCTCAACCCCAGCAGCCCCGATACTTTTCCCTGCACCTCGATGACGATCCGCGCCTTGCGGAGCTCCTCACGCAGGCGCGCGTTCTCACGCTCGAGCCTTCGCAGGTTCTTCAAATCCCGCTTCCCGGCCGAAGGCTTCGGGCCGCGCTTCCTGGCCAGCTCCCGCAGCGACCCTTCCCGCGCCGCCTTCCGCCACGCCGACAGATGCGAGCTGTACAGCCCCTCGCGCCGCAGCAGACGACCGATCTCGCCCGGTGTCCCGCACTGGTCGGCCTGCTCGATGATCGACAGCTTGTACCCCGCCGTGAAGCGCCGCCGCTTCGCCTTCGCCGAAACCTCCGGGTCCGGCGGGACCGCCGCGCCTCGCTTCCTCTCCCCCGCAGCAGGGGGGACTCCGTTCGATTTCATTCCTTCTCCTCGTCCCATCCTCCAACTCTCCACCTCGCCCTACTCTAAGCGTTTGCTCCTCTCGTGTCTCATGCTGCGTTGGCAGAGAGGGCGCCGGCCAGAATGTCCACATAGCCGTCTCTGTCGACATCTACGAGTTCCGCCGTGTAGATGCCCCCTTGGCGACCGATGCCCTCCAGCCGTGTCGTGTCCCTTCTGAACGACCCGGTACCGTCATTGATCAGGAAGTACGGTCCCTCGGTAACGAATACATCCAGGTCCCCGTCGGCGTCGACGTCCGCCGACGCGCCGCCGTGATGAAACGCGACGATGCTGTCGAGTCCGGATCCCTGAACGTACCCTTCGTCGGAAGACAGAAGCACATAGTTGCTCTCGCCAGGGAACGGCTCTCTGTCGTATCCGTGGGCCAACACAAACACGTCGGGCCGTCCGTCCCCGTTGAAGTCTCCGGGCAGTGCCTTGCGGGCGTGCACGGTGGCGGGCGGATCATTGCCAAAGAATCCGGAAGCAAAGACGAAGCCGGAATTTCCATCATTCAGATAGACTTCCGGGGGCAGCAGGTTGGGAGTTCGGTTCAAGGGTGCGTAGAAGAGATCCGTGTCCCCGTCCGCATCGAAATCGGCGTACACTACGGTCTGGGATGTTCCCTCTCTGCCGCGCCGGATCGTTCCATGTGGGATCCGCATTCCGGTTGTCTGCAGGGTGTGCGAAGTGCCCGCGTCCACGGCAGGATTCGGCGGAACGCGTGGTAGCGAAACCGTGATCTCCGCCGTGCCCGAGATGGTCTCGGCAGTCGCCGAGATCCGTGCCGTGCCCCGGGCTCTTGCGTGCACCAGGCCGGTTGAATCGACGGTGGCGACGGACGCGTTGGCTGATGTCCAGACGACCGAGGTGCCCGCCACCTCGTTGTCTCTTGCGTCGCGGGTCTCCGCGCGGAGACGAAGGGTATCGCCTTCGGCCACGCTCGCGTTCGGCGGCGACACCAGGACCGAAGACACCTGCTGCTGCACCGTGACCTCCGCGGTCCCCGTCGCCGTCCCGGCCGACGCCGTCACACGTGTGCCGCCGTTTCCCGTTGCCGTGACCAGCCCGCTAGCGCTTACGGTGGCAACCGAGGGGTCGCCGCTCGCCCAATTGACAGTGGCGTTCGAAATGGCCCGTCCATTCTGATCGCGCACCGCAGCCGTCAACTGCACCGTCTCGTCGAATGCCCGCATCGTCGTCGTGGCGGGCGACACGATGACGGAACTCGGGACCTGGGGCGGCGGCTCCGCCGGACCCTCTTCGTCTCCGCAGGTCGCAGTGCCGAGCACAACCGCGATCAACAGCGCACACGCTCGCCGCATACAGATTGGACGCGAGTCGTTGCTCATGGAGCCAGCCTCCTCAGGACGATGAAGACGATGCCGTCAACTACGAGAGTGAAGGTCTTCGGCTGACGTGGTATCCCTGGGCCACAACAGCCTTACTCCCCCCCGAACAGCACGCTCACCCCCTGCTCGAAGACGATGTCGCGCGGAATCCCCGCTGAATCCAGCCGATCGAGGTCGGCCTGAAGCTCGGGCGGCACGATCCCCTTCTCCTCGATCAGCCACGCGACTCCTTCGTAGTCGCCGTCGCCCTGGAGCGTGAGGATCAACTCGCTCAGTCCCTCCACCGCCGACCTCATCGCATCGAAGTCGACCCGGTAGGTACCGGTGGCTTCGTCCCGGCTGAAGGCTCCCTCCTCCAGGAAGTAGTTGAAGCGCACCATGTTCGCGCGGCCGTGGGCGCTCGCGGCCCCGAATCGGACCGAGCGGAAGATCCCAGCCAGGAAGGTCACGTAATGGTGTTCGACCGAGTACTCGGTGAGTTCGCCCCGTTCGAATAGCTGGGTCACCATGTGGAGTCCCACCACGTCCGCCTTCCCCTCTTCCATTGGGGAGGCGTGCTCGCGCAGCGCTTCCCGCACCGTCCCCTTCCCCGTGATCGTGTTCTTGACGCCGAGCCCGTGCGCCACCTCGTGGAACATCGTGTTCCCGAAGAAGGCGTCGAAGACGACGTACTCCTGCTGATCCTCGACGATCAGCTCCCTCGTGATCGGCACCATGATCTCGTCGAACTTGGCCTGCATCGCGTTCTTGAGCTGGAGCCGCCGCGTTCCCTTGGCGAGCTGGACCTCCTCGTCGTTGGGAAGGTTGATCGCGATCGTCTTGGCCCCCGCGTTGGCATCGCCGGCGTAGTAGACGGCGTCGTAGGCGTTCAGGTCGGAGTCCGTCCCCGGCGTCTCCGCCTTGTACTCACCGGCGACGGGCAGGCTCTCCTGCAGGCCCGGGAGGAGCGCCGCGAAACGCGCCAGCCTCTCGCTCCACTCCATGTCCTTGATCAGGACGAATCCCTCGTGGGCCGCCTTGGCGCCGAACAGGAGGTCCTCGTAGGTCTCGATCGGCCCGATCACGACGTCGATCGGGTTCTCCTTCATGTCGAGCCACGCCATGTCGCTCGGCTGGTAGTCGTCGGACTCGAGGGCATCGGCGCGCAGCCCGAGGTACGTCGCCAGCCCGGGGTCGCTCGCCAGCCCGGCCGCCTCCCGCAGCTTGGCCGCGGCGGCCGCATGTTGCTCCGCGAAGACCTCGTAATACGGCACCGCCATCAGCGAGCCGTCCTCGCCCCGCCGCACGATGGTGTAGAGGGAGCGGAGCGCGGCGTTTCCGGCGGCGGCGGCCTCGAATTCGTCCGCGGTCATGTCGGCAGGGTAGAAGTTGGCGCCCGCCGGCTTGGCCCCGATGCCGTCGACGAACGGATTGTCGGCGCGAAGCCGGTCCCAGGGCCCGTAGTTGATCTCGATGTAACGGCGGGTCGCCTCGTCACCCTGCGCCAGCGCGAGCGCCTCTTCCTTGTCGCCGTACGCCTCCCTCCAGAAGATGTCGTCCATGGGCAGGGCGGCCTCGATCAGGAGGCGCACGACCTGGCGATCGTTCTCGGACAGGTGCGAAAGGTCTGCTTCCAGGCGGAAGACCGCGTACCCGTTCACGAGATCCTCCATGGTGGACTCGTTCTCCACGGTGGACTGGTCTTCCAACGCGGCCCCGTCATCCCCGGCGTCGGCGCACGCCGCGAAAGCGAGAGGGAGCGAGATGAGGAGGGCCGCCGCGACCCGGGAATCGAAGAGTTGCGAGGCGATGGTCACTTGGGTGCTCCTGGCGACAGGGGATCTGGGAGAAGATGGAGAATAGATGGCGAGCGCCGTTGCGAACAACGTGATCACCGCCCCGGGCGCGGGTCGTGTAGTCCCGAACTAGCCCTTCCAGCCATTGCTCGGCATGATCCGCCGCATGAATCCGTCGAAGCAGGGGACCGTGAGCGGCCCCCATCGGCTTCCTCGGGCTGGGTGTCTGCATGAAACATTAAGTGCGGCCAAATGAAAAATAAGCGCTCGTCTAACTGAAAGTGTAGTGCCATCCAGCACCGTCCTTCCCTACCCCGTTGCCTCGAAGAGCCGCCGCACCGGCATCGCATGCAGTCGGTCGCCAAAGGGGACGGTGGCCTCTCCGTCGTACAGCACGACGCCGCCTGCGAACCGGTATCCGAGTGCTCCCTGGAGCTTGCGGAGCCCACGAAAGTCGGCTGCACGCACCGTCCCCGACGCCTTGACCCCGACACCCGCGACTCTCGTGGTGCCTCGCTCGATGACGATGTCCACTTCCGTCCCGTCCTTGTCGCGGAAGTGGTGGAAGGACATCCGCGCATCGTGCCAGCTGGCCTGCCGCCGGAGTTCCTGGAACACGAACGTTTCCAGAAGTTGGCCGAACAACGTGCGGTCGTACGCCAGCGCCGGACCGTCCATGCCGAGAAGTGCCGAGGCGATCCCGGTATCCCCGAGGTGCAGCTTCGGCCTCTTGACCAGTCGGCTCAGGCGGTTGCTGTGCCAGGCCGGGAGGCGTTCCAGCAGGAAGACCCGCTCGAGCAGCGTCACGTAGTCCCGAATTGTGGGCCGGCTCACCTCGAAGGGCGCGGCCAGGTCGCTCACGTTGAACATCCTCGCGGTCTGGCTGGCGGCGGCGGCGAGCAGTCGGGGCAGTATTTCGAGCTGCCGGATGCGCGCCAGATCACGGACATCGTGCTGGATCAGGGCGTCAACGTGGTCGTGATACCAGTTGGAGCGCCGGCGTCCGGGCGGGCGGGTAAGCGCTGCCGGGTACCCTCCCGCGGTGATGCGATCGGGCAGCTGCCCGCCCAGCCGCTCGGAGCGTTCGATGGTGAACACCCCCGCAAACAGGGCGTCCAGAAAGCCGGAGCCACGCTGCTCCAGTTCGCACTGTGCCAACGGGTGGAGCCGGAGCGTCTGCAATCGGCCCGCCAGCGACTCCGAGAGTTTCGGCACGAGCAGCACATGGGTGGAGCCGGTCAGCAGGAACCGCCCGGGGGTGCGCCGCCGGTCGATTTCCATCTTGAGGGCGGCGAACAGCGCGGGCGCCTTCTGCACCTCGTCCAGGATGACTCGTGCAGGCAGGCCAGCGGCGAAGCCCAGCGGGTCGTCCTGGGCGGCACTCCGGACCACGTCGTCGTCGAAGGTGACGTACCTGTATCCGCGCGACGCGCCCACGATCCGGGCCAGCGTCGTTTTGCCACACTGGCGCGGCCCGTGAATCAGGACGGCCGGCGAGTCCGCGAGCGCTTCGACCAGGTGCGGCTCGATGAGACGGGGATAAACGGTGGTGTCGATCATCGATCAAACGTAGCGTCGATGTCGTCTAAACGAAAAGTTAGAGGTCGTCTAACTGAAAGATTATGGGTCGTCCAAACGAGGGGATCCGTGGCGGATCACGGCGTGATTCCGCGAGACGTTACTCCCGCACGGCACGCCTGAACAGCAAGGCCGATCCAAGCCACAGCGCGACGAAGAACCCGTTTAAGAGCACGATCTCGGGCACGGAGCTGACCGCGACGTGTTGCTTCCCGACGATCAGCGCGATCACAACGACCAGCGCCTGAGCCAGCGCCGTCGCGAACAACGCGCGCACCATTCCCCGTGGCCGGAGGCGGGCGATGATGGCGCCGATGATTCCGACGGCGAGCACACCGCCGTAGATCCGGTCGAAGGGATCGCCCTCAACACCGATGAGGCCAACGGCACCGATGACCCACATCAGGAGGAATGCCGTTCCGAGCGCAGTGCAGACGGCGAGTCGGTATGGCGAGGTAATCTTCATGCTCATCGCTTCCCCCCGAAGCGGATCGCAATTCGCCAGATGGGTCTGGGCGCGCCGCGATCCATGATATCCCACGTGTAGGCCCCAATCTCTCAATTGCGGTGCAGACGAAGCACCCAAGGATGTTCGACGTCCAGCTCGTCCTGGTACACGCCGAGCACCACGTCCATCCCGAGATCCATGACCGAGAAGTTGGCCGGAATCTCAACACTCCCCAGTCCTCGTTGTCCTCATCAATTGCGGTGCACAGGAAGCATCCATCGATGTTCGAACATCCAACTCGCCTTGGTACACGCCGAGCACTACATCGCTCCCGGCATCCATGACGGAGAAGTTGGCTGGCTTGCGATCCGGCAGTGGTTGGCCGGCGTGGCTCTGGGTGGCCTTCTGTGGGTCCTGTGGCTGGGGCCCCTGCTTCTTCCGTGATCCATAGGCTGCTCAGGCCAGCATGGTCGCTTGTTGGAGACCCTGGAATCGAGTAGCATTGCGGTGCTACCTGGAGGAGATTCATGGTTCGAAGTGTGAAACTGCGGCGAATGGGTGGGTCCGTCGGGGCCACGCTACCGAAAGATATGGCGGAACGCCTCCGCCTTGCGGCTGGCGACGATGTGCTTGCCATCGAGACGGCAAACGGGATCCTGCTGACCCCCTACGATCCGGACGTGGAGGAAGGACTGGCGATCGCGGTCGAGGCTCAGAAACGGTATCAAGGAGCTCTCAGAGAACTCGCGAAGTGACGCAGCCGGAGCCACGGTGGGTTCCCCGCCTTGTGATTGAGGCTGTCCATCTCGACCAGGTTCGCGAACACGGGGGCCTGCTCGGTATCCGGGACGAGAACGCCCTCGAGTCAGCGCTGGCCCGAGCGAGGCAGAGATGGACGGATGAGGCTGACTCGGATCTGTCGCGTCTCGCCGCCAACTACGCTTTCGGAATCTGCACCAGCCACCCGTTCCGTGACGGAAACAAGCGGATCTCGTTCCTGGCCGCGGTCATCTTTCTCGGCCTCAACGGATTCGACCTCGTCGCGCCCGGAGACGAAGTAGTTGAGAGGATGCTGGCTCTGGCGTCCGGCAAGTTGGATGAGGAAGCGATCGCGAGTTGGATACGGTCGCGAATGCAGCCTCGGTCAGGCACCTGACGAAGGCTGCCAGGTCCTCCTTTCCCTGGAAACCGGAAGGAGATTACCCTAGTGAGGTTGTCAGACACCAAGGAGTGAGACCGCGTGTTGGGAAAAGGCCTTTCCAAGAAGAGCGTCGCCGGCTTCGCCGTCGAGTTGGTGATCGTGTTCGTGGGGGTGTATCTGGCTTTCCTGTTCTCGGACTATCAGGAGGGCCTGCAGGACCGGGCGATTCGCGTGAAGTACTACAACAGCCTGATTCTCGAGCTTGAGCAACTCGGCCAACACCTCATGGCAGAGGACAGGACGATTCAGCAACACATGGCGGTTGTTGCCGAGATGGAGGAGGGCCTCCAGCCGGATCTCCCCGTCAGGCATCTGTCCTACACCTATCAGGGCATAGTGGCGGCCGCCGCTTTCGACAGCGAGAACTTCGAATCACTCGACCGGAAGACCTGAGCAACATCAGTCAGTCACTGCCTGTCCTGGCCCAGCTTGAGGACCGCGTGGACCGCTTCAGCGAGCTGACCACGACGGTGCTGCTGCCGATGCGGGCGTCCGGATCCTTGGCATACGACGCGGACGGAGGGCTGCTGGCCCATTTGGCCTGGTTTCCGCCCCTCGTTCGCGAGATCGAGTTTCTCAACCGCGTCATACAGGAAGGCTTGGCCGAGAGGGCAATCCCGTCATTGGTAGAGAGCAGGGACCAGTTGCTCGACCGACGGTTTCGCTGGCCTTTCTGATGCCACGGCGCGGCTTGGCGACCGGCGGGAGGAGAACAACGCTGCGGCGCGTAGCCATCGTCGGCGGAGGCATATCGGGGCTGGCGGCTGCATGGGCGCTGCATCACTACCCCGACCGATTTGATTTCCGGCTGTTCGAGGCCCAGGACCATTTGCGCTGCGAAACGCCGCTTCCCCGCCCAATCGAACGGATGAGCGCCTCCCGGTGACGCGCGGGATCCCCACCTACGTCTGGACGTTCCTGGCTCTGGTAGCCGGCCTGGCCGCGGGCGGTCTGCTCCCGAGGCTGCTCGCGCCCGTGGCCGCCGCCACGTCGGCGCTCATCGGCTGGATCGTCGCCGTCGTGCCGCTGCTGATCCTCGCCGCCCTCAGCCCGGCCATCGCGACCCTCGTGCGCCGCGGGCTCGCCGGCCGCTTCGCCGGCGCGGTCGTCCTCTGGTATGTCTTCACCTCGACCGTCGCCGGGTTCATCGCCCTCGTGGCCTCCGCCGCCATCTTCCGCATCCCCCTCAGCACCGGAGACCGGGGCGTGTGGACCGAAGCCGCGGCGATGCTCGAGAGCCTCGGCGCGGGCGGGGCCTCGTGGCCGCTCCTGGCGATCCTCGCGGGCGTGCTGCTCGGGTTCTTCGGCGCCCGTCACGATCCCACGTACCGCGTGCTCAAGAGAGTCGCCGACGCCATCGAGAGGACCGGGAGCGGACTCGCCTACGTCATGCTCCCGCTCATCCTCGCCTTCGGGATCACGCTGGGCGTGCGCTTCGGCGCGAGGCTGGGGCTCTCGCACTACCTCACCATGACGGCCTACACGGCCGCGCTCGTGCTCATCTGGTGGGCGTTCTACACGTTCGT
The DNA here is from genome assembly GCA_965237885.1 of Longimicrobiales bacterium. GTDB lineage: Bacteria > Gemmatimonadota > Gemmatimonadetes > Longimicrobiales > Gaopeijiaceae > BD2-11. The sequence continues at coordinate 4,154,613 of CBDEGN010000002.1, forward strand.
GCTCGTTCGCAGGGTCGGACGCCGACCCGTGGGCCCCGTGTTGCGCGAATACTACCTGCCGACCGCGCTGTTCGCGGCGGGCACATGCTCGTCGCTGGCGACACTTCCCGTCAACCTCGCCAACGCGAAGCAGGTCGGTGTCCGCGACGAGGTGGCCGACTTCGTCCTGCCGTTCGGCGCGGTCGTGAACCTCGACGCCAGCGCGCTGGCCTACGTCGCGTACGGGCCGTTCGTCGTGAGCTACGTCTTCGGCATGGAGCTCAGCTGGACGATGATGCTGGCCGCCTGGCCGGCCGTCGTCCTGTTCACGATCGCCGCTCCCGGGCTGCCTGCCGGGATGGGCACCGCGCTCTGGAGCGCCACGCTCTTCGCGAGCATGCTGGGGCTCGAGGGCCAGGCGCAGGGCGAGTTCGTCGCGAGCTGGATCGCGCTCTCGGGAGGCTTGCCAGACATGCTGCGCACCGCGACCAACTGCACCGGAGACGGCTACACCGCGATCATCTTCGATGGCAGGTTCGATGAGTTCTTCGCGAGGGAACGTGGCTGAGTTCAGCGGCCCCGGGGGAAGCCCCGCGCCAGCGCCGGGAGCTGGGCGGCGCTCGCCTGCCGTGGACCTGTCACCGGGCGCGCAGCGGCTCGTGCACGTCAACGCACGCGTCCAGCCCGGCGAAGTGGTGGTGGTCGTGACCGACCCGACGATGCTGCGGTACGCGGATGCCGTCGGCGCAGCCGCCCGCGAAGCCGGAGCCGCCGTGACCGTCTGCATCATCCCGATGCGGGACCAGGACGGCCAGGAGCCGCCCGCGCCCGTCGCGCGCGCCATGGCCGAAGCGGCCGTGATCTTCTCCCCCGTGCGCATCTCGATCACCCACACGCGCGCGATGCGGGCAGCCCTCGAAGCGGGGGCGCGCGTCTGCATGATGACGGCCTACACCGACGCGATCATGACCAGCCTCGCGCTGCTCGAGACCGACTTCGAGGCGCAGGCTGGCATCTGTCGCCGTCTGGGGGCGGCGTTCACCGAGGGCGAGTCGGTACGTCTCACCTCCCCGCGCGGCACCGATCTCCGCTTCGGCATCGAGGGTCGCGTCGCCAACGTGCTGACGAACATCCCGGAACCCGGGCAGCTGGCTCCGGTCCCCGACATCGAGGTCAACGTGGTGCCGGTCACCGGTTCGGCCGAAGGCACGATCATCGCCGACGCCTCGGTGCCCTATCTGGGCATCGGCATCCTGGAGGAGCCCATCGTCTGCTCGGTGCGAGAGGGCTACATCGTCGAGATGACCGGCGGGGCACAGGCCGACTTACTCCGCCAACACCTGGAGTCCTTCGCGGACCGGCACTGCTTCAACGTCGCGGAGCTGGGCGTGGGCCTGAATCCGAACGCCCGCCTCACCGGTGAGATGCTCGAGGACGAGGGCGTCATGGGCACGATCCACATCGGCATCGGCACCAGCCACACCCTCGGAGGCGAGATCATGGCGCCGACGCACTACGACCTGCTCATGTGGGAGCCGACCATCGCCGTCGATGGCCGGGTGGTGCAACGGGACAGGCGGGTGCTGGTATGAGAGTTTCTCTCAAGCGGCCGGGCGCCTCATCCTCCCAGGTCCACCACCTGGATGTTCCGCCAGCGCACCCTGATCCCGCCGCCATCGTGGATCTGGAGCGCGATCGAGCCATCCCCTGCCCCGATCTGCTCGTCCTCGAAGTCGACCATGCGGGTCCCGTTCAGCCAGATGGTCACCCGGGCGCCGACGGCCCGCACGCGCAGGGTGTTCCAGTCGCCCATGCGCAGCGCCGCATCCAGAGCCGGATCGGGCTGCACCAACCAGCCCCGCCCGTACGACTCGTAGATCCCGCCGCTGAACAGCCCCGGCGGCGCGATCTCCGCCTGCCAGCCGGTCACCACCGTGCCCTCCACGCTTGAGCGGAAGAACACCCCGCTGTTGCCATCCGCTTCCTGCTTGAAGTCAACTGTCAAGTCTAAATCTCTAAAGGTATTTACTGTAGCAAGATAGCCGTACTCCGCCTCGGGGCCGCTTTCGCACACGAGTTCACCGTTCTCGACATACCAGCGCTCGGTGCCATGCACCCGCCAGCCGTCGAGGTTCTCGCCGTTGAAGAGGGAGACCGGCCCCAGCGGGAGGATCCTGATGTTCCGGTACCAGACGTTGCGCCCGTGGTCCTGAAGGCCGATCGGGCCTGACGCCGCCCGTCCGTAGCGCGGATACGGCGCGAACTTGCTGGCCGCGACCAGCGCCTCCCACTCTGGCGACCCGAGCGCGTACTCCACCGTCTTGACCCCGTTGAGCCAGTGCTCCACGTGATTGTTCAGGACGCGGATGCGGCCCTCGTTCCATTCGCCGGGTCCGTGCAGGGTCTTCTCGGCCGACGCCTGCAGGTCGTAGTTGTCCCCGGTGAGATGCGTGTTCATGTCCATCGTGCCCATCTCGATGTACGCGGTGTCGTCGAGCACCTGGTACTCGGGGGCGTTGAACCAGATCTCGGCGCCCTCCTCCTCAATGACGCGATAGAGGACGCCGCTGTTCGCCACCTCGGAGAGCATGAAATCGAACTTCAGATCGAAGTCGGCAAAGGACTCGGTGGTGACGACATCCCCGCCGATCGCGACATCCGGATCCGTGGCGGTCGCGCCCACGACCAGCATGCCGTCGATCACCGCCCATCCGGTGTCCGGGAACGACTCGCGGTTGTAGCCGCGCCAGCCGTCCGTCGTCTCGCCGTCGAAGAGGAGGCGCCAGCCTGCGGCACGCTCGGCCTCGGTGAGGGTGTTGGGGGGCGCAGGCTGCTCCGCGGCGGGCGCGTCCATCCCGGCGCCGGCTGCTCCGCGGGGCGAGGATTCGGAGGCGTCCGCGCACCCGCCGGCCAGAGCCGCCGCCAGCAGCCAGGTGACTCGCCGCATACGTATCTTGTGGATTTTCCGTATTCTGTGTATTCCACCCATCAGATGAGCCTCATCGCGTCGGGATCCCAGCGCACGATCCGGTCCTCGAAGTAGCTGAGGTTGCAGGCAAGCGCCGGAGCCGCAGCCCGAAGCCCGAAGACCGCGTTCTCCTGAACCGGGGGTCCGCCCCGGATCGCCTGGAAGAAGTTGAAGAAGTGGTCGACGTGCGCGCCCCGGTAGCCGGGCTCGACCTCGTAGCGAGTCTCGGCCGGGGGCAGCATGCGGACCCGCGCCGGGAGGCCATCCTCGTCCGACGCAGCCTCGGCCATCTTCTCCTGGGAGAACGCGTCCATCGGGTCGACCGCGATGTTCTTGCGCAGGACGACATCCGTCCAGGTCACGTCCATGGCGCCCTCGCTCCCCACCAGCCGGAGGAACGTGCTGCCCGAGGTCCCGTCCACGAAGTTCACGCGCAGCGACAGGTTGAAGCCCGGATGCGCGTCGGTCTCGGGGTAGTCGAAGATGCCGAGCAGCACGTCCGGCACCTCGCGCCCGTCCTTCCAATAGCGGAGCCCGCCCGCGGCCTGGATGCGCGTCGGACCCCGCGAGCTCACGACGAAGTGCAGGCTCGAGAAGAGATGGACGAAGAGGTCGCCGGCGACCCCAGTCCCGTAGTCTCGGTAGTTGCGCCAGCGGAAGACCCGCAGCGGGTCGTAGGGACGGTCGGGCGCCGGCCCGAGGAAGCGCTTCCAGTCGACGGTCTCCTCCGACGCGTCGACCGGGATCGGATACTGCCATGCTCCGATCGGATCGTTGCGCGCCCAGAAGCCCTCCGCGTAGTTGAGCTCGCCGATGGCGCCGGACTCGTACAGCTCCTTCGCCTTCTCGTTGCCGAGGGAGCTCATCCCCTGGCTGCCCACCTGGAAGACGCGGCCCGACGCCTCCTCGGCGCGGATGAGGTCGCGGCCCTCGGTGACATCGTGGACCATCGGCTTCTCGCAGTAGACGGCCTTCCCTGCCCCGAGCGCGTCGATCGAGATCGGCTGATGCCAGTGGTCGGGGGTGCCCACGATGACCGCGTCGACATCGTCGCGGGCGAGCACTTGCTGGTAGTCGCGGGTGGTGAAGATGTCCCCGTGGCGCTCGCGGGCGGCGTCCAGGCGGCCATCGAAGATGTCGCACGCGGCCACGAGCTCGACGCCGGGGATGCGAAGTGCAGTGTCTACATCCGCCATCCCCATGCCACCCGCGCCGATAACCGCCAGGCCGACGCGGTCGGAGGGGGCGACCTGGGTGGCGCGGGGCTTTCCCGAGGGTGCCGGGATGTTCCGGCGGGACAGCGTCCGGCGGACGACCGCAGACGTCTCCTCGCCCGATAGCAGCGATGGCAGACCCGCGGCCAGCGCCGAACCGGCCGCGACGGACTTGACGAAGGTCCGCCGGCTGCTGACGGCGGGTGGCTCGGGGCTGATCTTTCTGATTTCGCTCATAGTGCAAGTGTGTTGAAAGTCTGCCTGAGGGCGGGTGTCGCCCAAGGGCTGGCCCGACAAACTAAGCGCCCGCCGTTCCAGCTTCCACAGTTCACCTTCGAGTGCGCGGCGCGCTCTTGCTCGTGAAGCGCCTTCTCCAGCACCAGCGAGATCACGTCCGGCAACTTGACACGCCGGGCGTCCTCGCCGCTCTGGGCGCAGTTGCCCTACCGAGGCACCTGTCCCGGCAATCCATAGCTGACCAGCAGTTGCTCGCGAGGCACGGTACCAGGGGGCGCGTCCGCAGCGGCCGCGGCGATCGCGTCTCCGGCGGTCTCCCCCCGCAGGATGGATCGGATCCGCCCGGTTGCCGGGTCGATTACGATGGCCATCGGCCGCGCGGGCGTGTCCCGTTCCAGCGCTGTCGCGCCCTCGGGTCCCGACAGCGTGATACGCTCCAGGGAGGCGAGACGATCCTCGGCGAACGGGACGAGAAAGAGAAAGCTGCCGCCGCCTTCGGAGATCTTCTCCATGTCAAAGTCCAGCGCGAACGCGCTGGTGCCATCCGGGGCGAAGCCCTCGACGCGGTACGGGCCGGAGCCCGACGGCAGCTTCGCCGGGGCGTCGAGCGTGAACGCGGGGTCGAGGCGAAGCTCGCCCTCCGCGCTCACGTGGCCCCACAGCAGCAGCTGGCTGCCCCGGAATTCGCCTCGGGCGGCCAGGGCAGCCGGCGGCGCCTCCGCCTGGATCCGGTACTCCAGCGCCTTGTTGAAGTTGTAGTCGCTGATCCATCGCGGACGGCAGTAGGACATCAGGTCCGGGGTCGAGGGGTCCACCAGCGCCCCTGATCGGGCGTCGTAGCCGTGGACGCCGATATTCCCATCGCGGTAGGGGTAGTCCGGGTCCAACTGCCCTGGATTCCCGCACGGTGCGTGCATGAGGCTCATACTGTGGCCCAACTCGTGCGCGAACACCTCGGCGTCGGGAATGCCGAGGCTGACCCGGCCCTCCACGTAGGCAATCCCGGCGTTGCCTTCGTCTCCCTCGCGGTTCAACACGCCGTACCAGTATCCGCTGCCGCCCTCGGTCGTTCTGAGCAGCTTGAGGTCCTGAAGGATGGCGATCCAGTCACCGAAGCTTTCGGCGGGCCGCGCGGTTGCAACGGTAAGCGGCTCGCGAATGGTCAGGTCGAGTTCCCCGACCGGCAGCACCGCCCGCATGAACTCCAAGGGCGGATCGTCAGCGTGCTGGATCCAGTCCAGCACACCCGCATCCCTTCTGAATCCTGTCACGATGGGCACGATCGTGAGTTCCATGAGCGGCATCTCGCGCACGTCGAGGGGCAGCCGCACTTCGTCCAGCGCCGTCCTGGGAATAATGCTGTCGGGATCGATCTGCACCGCCATCTCGACCCCGGGACGCAGCACCGCTGCAGGGATCACCGCGTGATACCACTGGTCCGGCTGCCCGGGAAGGTAGTCGGCAAGGCCGCGGGACGAGCCGAGCGCCATCTCCGCCGTATGAACCTCCCGGCCATCCAGGAGGAACGCGGCCCGGGCACTCGGCCTGTAGTCGTTGGCCCGGTCCGCAGTCGCGAACACCCGTACCAGCGCGGGCCGCCCCGCGATGAGCGGAACCGCGCCGCCGAGGCTCTGGGACGCTTGCGAAAGGTGGGCGTCCGCGACGGACAGGGAGAAGAGCCCTTCACAGGTCGGCCCGGAGCGGGTCGCGACCGACCCGAGCCACGTCTGGAACCACGCCACCTCGGGGGCGCACGCGCCGCTCTCGCTCCAGTTAAAGTCCGAAAGCGACTGCAGGTTCGCAAGGACCCCCGACAGCGCGCCTTCCAGTTCGTTTTCGGACAGGTCCAGGCGCTCCAGCGCGCCGAGGCCCCCGAGTTCGCGCGGGACCCGTCCCGAGAACCGGTTGCCCGAGAGATCGAGTGCTTCGAGTTCTGTCAGGTCCCCGAGGTCCGCGGGCAGATCGCTCGTCAGCGCGTTGCGCCCCAGGTCGAGGCGCTTCAGGTCCACAAAGTCCCCCACCGCGGGAGGGAGTGGGCCCGAAAGCCCGTTGCCCGGGAGTTCCAGTGCAGTGACCAGACTGTCCTCCACGGTCACGCCGAACCAGGAAGACACAGGCGCGTCCGTGAGCCAGTTCGCCTTGCTTGCCCAGCCCGAACCACCGGTCGCCTCGTAGAATGCGCCGAAAACCTCTCGCGGAATCAGGGTGCAGTCATCGCCCCGGTGGTGGTTCAGAATGCTCGCCGCCCAGGCCCGAAACACACGATCCCGCGGAGCACACAGGCTGGTTCCATTCCACTCGAAACTCCGCAATGGGGTTTGCATGAGCTCGTGGGGAAGCGGCCCGGCGAGGCCGACGTTCCGGAAAACCGAGAGACTCCTCAGATTCGTCAGGTCCCCGAGCTGGAGCGGAAGCGCGCCGGTCAACTGGTTGTTGCCCAGCGAGAGGATTTCCAGGTTGGCCATACGACCGAGCTCCGCCGGGATCGGACCAGAGAGCCGGTTGGTCCCGAGGTACAGCTTGACCAGCTCAGTCAGTGCGCCAATGCTCGGGGGTATGGGCCCGGTCAGGTAATAGTTGGCGTTGAAATCGACGACTTCGAGGTGGGTCAGCTCGCCGAGCCACGAGGGGATCTCCCCCTGCAGCTGGTTGCCAAAAAGACCCATCTGGCGCAGGTCGCGGAGCCGTCTGAGTTCTGGCGGAACCGGGCCGGTAAGCGAATTGCAGGCCAGTGCCAGATATTGCAGGTTCGTGAGCTTTCCGAGTTCGGGCGGGATCGAGCCTGTGAACTTGTGCCCCATGAGATTCAACTCTTTCAAGTTGACCAGCTTCCCAAGCTCGGGCGGGAGCGGGCCCGAGAGCACATGGCGCGGGCGCGGGGGGTCCAGCGAATAGTCGTCGCGTATGGCGAGGTCCAACCTCTCAAGACGGGTCAGGTCGCCCAACTCGGGCGGGAGCGAGCCCGTCAGCTGGTTTCTCGCGAGCCGCAGTGTTCTCAGGTTGACGAGCTTGCCCAGCTCGGGCGGGATCGGCCCCGACAGCTCGTTCAGGTTGAGGGAGAGCGTTTCAAGGTTGGCCAGGTCGCCGAGTTCGGGTGGAATGCGGCCCACCAATCGGTTGCCGGCACCCTGCAGGCGGGTTCCTGAACCGGGGACTGTGCGCGCCGTTGCCTCGGCCACAAGGTCGACTCCGTGCGTCAGGCCCTCGACGGTGTGCGTGACCCACGAGCGCGAATAGTGGTTTCCGGCCGCGCTTGCGGATCCAGGCCAACCGCTGCTACCCCCGCTGCGCGTACGCGACTCAGGTGGGCTGAACGGCCGAGAACACGCATTTGCGTAGGCCAGTGCTGCATCGAGTCGAAGGTGTCTGAGCTCATCAAGCCTGCCGAGTTCGGGAGGGAGTTGGCCCTCCAGATTGTTGGCGATGAGTATGACCTCCACAACCCGGCCTTGAAGGTCGGTGCCGACACCGTACCAGTCGTCCAGCGGCGCGTCGGTGAGCCAGTTGTCGTTGTTCCTCCAGTCGGGACCGCCGGTCGCTTCGTAGAGCGCCGCCAGTATCGATCGGTCCTTGCCGGGACCACCAAGGACGGCCACCGTCACCGTCGCGCTTCCCGACGCCGACCCGCTCGTGGCCGTCACCACCGCGCTCCCTTCACCCACCGCCGTCACCAGGCCGGAGGCGTCCACGCGCGCCACGGCCTCGTCGCTCGACCATTCGAACTCGGCATTCGCCACCGCCCGACCGTTCGAGTCCAGCGCCGCCGCCTCAAGCCGGACCGTGTTGCCGATCGCAAAGAGCGTCACCGAGTCGGGCGAAACCCGCACCTCCGCCACCCTCTGCTCCACGGTAACCGTCGCGCTACCGGACTCCGTACCGCTCGTGGCCGTCACCACCGCGCTCCCGTTCCTCATCGCCGTCACCAGGCCTGTCCTGCCCACCGCCCCCACCAGGCCTGTGCCCACCGTCGCCACCGTCTCGTCGCTCGACCAGACGAACTCCGCATTCACCACTGCCTGACCCTTCGAGTCCAGCCCCGTGGCCGCAAGCCTCACCGTGTCCCCGATCGCAAAGAGCGTCACCGAGTCGGGCGACACGTGCACCTCCACCACCCTCTGCGCTACGACCACCGTCGCGATCCCGGACGCCGTACCACTCGTGGCCGTCACCGTCGCGATCCCATTCCCCACCGCCGTCACCAGGCCCGAACCGACCACCGTTGCCACGGCCTCGTCGCTCGACGAGTAGGCCACCAGGACCTCGGTCATGACCTGACCGTTCTGGTCAAGCACCGTAGCGGTGAATCGAGTCGTGTCACTCAGTGCGTACAGCGTCACCGGCGAGGGTGCCACGGTCACTGTCGTGGCTACCGGCCGGGGCGGCTCGGTGGGCGCTTCTTCTCCGCAGCCGATGACCAGGCACAACACGGACACCAGACGAACGACAATCGACCGGCAGCGCCTCGGAGCGCGGGCTTGCCGATTCACCGTTCTCACGGCGCGCTCGCTTCCTTCCAGAATGCCCTCAACCCGCTTTCCGCTCGCCGAAGACTCGAAATGCACTTGCGGCATGGGGACGCAGCTGCCGAAGAAACGTCGCGTAGCCGGCGCCCTCGTGTCGCTGTCCCAGTGCGTTGGCTGGAAGGGTGAATGTGGCGCGCGCGAGACTCCCGGACCTCGCCGATTCATCGCCCGCCGAGGAGCGAGTCTGCGTTTTACATTTACGCATTTGGTGTATATCACCCATCAGATGAGCCTCATCTCATCAGGATCCCAGCGCACGATCCGGTCCTCGAAGAAGCTGAGATTGCAGGCCAGCGCCGGAGCCGCCGCGCGCCCGCCGCCGCCTCGGCCATCTTCTCCTGCGAGAAGGCGTCCATCGAACTCGACAACCTAAGCGCCCGCCGATCCAGTCAGCAAACCGGGGAGATTCACCCGTGGGGAAGGCCCCCCGGGAAACGGCCATCGTCCAAGCGACCCGTCACTCGTGGCGCCCTAGCCAGGCGCGCAGGCGGTCGGCCTCCTCGGCGGCGGACGGATCGAGCTCCGCCTGGTAGAGCCGGTTGCGAACGATGAACAGGTCCATCTCATCAGGCGGCGTCTCCCGCTCGAGGATTCCCTGCACCTTGCGCGGGAAAAAGCTGCCCCAGTCCGGCGTGCGTCCATCCATGTCGGTGAAGCCATACTCCTTCGCCAGCCCCCAGCTGGAGAACAGCCCGCCGCTCTTTGCGGCGACGTTAGGGTCGGCGGCAAGCGCCGAGATCGCGCGGCCGACGAAGCACGGCGTCTCGGACTCGGCGAAGTACTCGTCCTTCTCGATGGCCTCGCGCCAGTTTGCCTCGGTGACCCCCAGGGTGCAGAGCACCGCCTCGGACCGCAGGAATCCGGGGGTGATCGCCAACGCCGTCACGCGGTGGGCGTGGAGGTCGGCAGCCATCGCGTAGGCGAGCCGGATGACCGCGTTCTTCGCCAGGTCGTAGAAGAAGTTGCCGCGGTAGCCGAACGTGTCGCCATCGGTGACTCGACGATGAGCCCGGCGTTGCGTTTGACCATCAGCGGCGCGCCGTGCCGGCTGGTGATGATGTGGCTGTGAACCGCGCGCTCCAGCATCTCCATCCCCCTGGCGGTGGAGAGTTTCCAGAAGGGCGTTCCCCACTCGGTCAGCGCGTCGCCGCCCCAGATGTCGTTGACCAGGATATCGAGCCGACCCGCCTCCGCGCGGACGCGGGCAAAGAGCTGCTTGACCTCCGACTCGACCGTGTGGTCGGTGCGGACGGCAATGCCCCGGCCACCCTCCGCCGCGACCAGCTCGGCCGTCTCCTCCAGCGTCTCCGGCCGTCCCGGGGTGGCGGGCCGGCTCCGCACGCTGCGACCGGTGCAGTATACGGTGGCACCCGCAGCGCCCAGCATGCGGGCGATGCCCCGGCCAGCACCGCGCGTCGCACCGGCAACGACGGCCACCTGATCTCGAAGCGGACGGTCCGGCATTTCGCCTCCTTCGATGTCGAGAACCAGAATGACCGCCGTCCAGGCACATAAGATAGCGGGCCGGAAGCGGTCGTTGCCTTGCTATAGACGCCAAGGCGCTTTTCCACGCCCAGAACGCTCGTCCAGCAGTTCGGCGGCGCCCTTCGGCAACAGCAGGTTGTCCGCGATCGCGGCGATCTCCTCGGCCTCGCGCCAGGCCCGGTCCAGCCGCCACAGTTCCCCTTCGAGTGCACGGCGCTCCTGCTCCTCGTGGAGGGCCATCTCCAGAGCGAGACGCGTCGGCTTCGGCATCTTGTGGATGTAGCCGGGGACTCCGTCGTACTCGAAGGCGGAGGGCCGTCCCAGGATGTCACCGAGGAAGCTTTGCGGGCTTCCGCGCGAATCGATCTCGGACACGGCCCGGCGCACGGTTCCCGAAGTGCCTCCCATCGAGTTGAATACGGGGAGAATGACGTCCATGGCCCGGCGGGCGTCCTCACCCTCCAGCCATTCCCGCTGCCCATCCAGCCAGGTTACGGTCACGGTCTGGACGCGAAAGCCGGTTTCGTCGTCCGCGGGACGGATGCGCGTATGCGAGAGGACACCGCTGCGGCTCATGGCCAGGAGACGGCCGTCGGAAGTGCGGAAACGGATGCCCGCTCGCGGCCGAGACAGCAGGTACCAGACTTCGGCAACCTGATAGGCGAGGATTCCTCCAACCCCACCCGCAAGCGCCCCACCCGCCAGGATGCCTCCAGCGGTTGCCAGCCCTGTGATGCTCCCAAGGAGAATCCTCCGATTCCTCCGCTTTCCGAACTGATCCCCGTACCTCCATGCCGCGAACTCCGGCCGCAACGGCTTGCCGATTCGCACCAGTTCCAGTCCCTCGGGGTGCCTAGTGTAGTGTCCGAAACATAATACGCCTATGCTGAGGCGGCTGCGAGTGCCTTGCGGGCCCGGTCCACCTTCTCGATGATCTGCGCGGCCGACTTCGTCCACACGAACGGCCGGGGGTTCTCGTTGTAGGTCTCGATGTACTGCTTCAGGCACGATTCGAGGTGGGGGACGGAATGGAAGACGCCGCGGCGGATCCGCTTCTGCGTCAGCGTGCTGAAGAAGCGCTCGACCAGGTTCAGCCACGAGGAGCTCGTCGGGACGAAGTGGAACCGGACGCGCCCCGTGCCCGCCGCCCAGTCCCGGACCCGCCGGTGCCTGTGGGTCGAGTAGTTGTCCAGGATGATGTGGATCTCCCGGCCCTTCGGCACCTCCTTCTCCACCTTGCGGAAGAACCGGAGAACCTCCTGGTGCCGGTGCCGGCCGTAGGTTTCGCCGACCACCTCGCCCGACGCCACGTCCATTGCGACGAAGAGCGACGTGGTCCCGTGGCGCTTGTAGTCGTGCGTCATCGTCCCGCAGCGGCCCCTGCTTCAGCGGCAGCCCCGGCTGCGTCCGGTCAAGCGCCTGGACCGAACTCTTCTCGTCGAAGCTGAACACGACCGCGTTGTCCGGCGGGTCAAGGTACAGCCCCACAACGTCTTGCAGCTTCTCCTCGAAGCGCGGGTCGGTGCTCACCTTGAAGGTCCGCCACAGATGCGGCTTCAACCCCGCCGCCCGCCACACGGTGTTCACGAAGCTGTGCGTCGTGCCGACCGCCCTCGCCATCGACCGGCACGACCAGTGCGTCGCGTCCGGCGGCCTCTCCTGCGTCGTACGCCGGATGATCTCCGTCCTCAGCGCCGCCTGAGCCTTCGGGCACCAGCCCCCGTGGTTGCCCCCGCGGGGACGCTCCTTCTCGATCCCCTTCAGCCCCTCGTCCGCATAGCGCCGCCGCCAGCGGCCCACTTTGTCCGTGTTCGTCCCGAGCTCCCGGGCGATCGCCGTGTTCGTCATCCCCCCGGCCGCCATCAGCACGATCCTCGACCGCTCCCGCAGCCGCACCGTCGCGCTCCTCGACCGCGACCAACGCTCCAGAACCTCCCGGTCCCCGTCCGCAAGCTCGATCCCGACCGCCTTCCGCATGGCTCCTCCCTGTCGACGCCTCTCGATCCCGCCCGAAGAGAAACCATAACCCTTACCACCATCGTAACAAGGTTATATTGCGGACACTACACTAGAATGTGGTCACCATGTCAAGCGGCGGGCACAGGGCCACTGTTCTCCGCGGGTGCGACCCGGCCTCCCGACGTGCCGCGACAGGCGACGCATGCGAGCGCCATGCTCGGGCAAAGGACGATGACGATAGTCCATCGGGGAGGCGCGGCCCCCCCGCCATCGCTTCCATGCTCGGCCTTCTCCGGGTGGATCCAAGGCTTCGAGGCAAAAAAGGGGGAAAGGCGCTTACACGGCATCTGTCCCTGGCGGGGTCTACCTCCTGTTGAGCCGTCCCGCGAGATGAATTGCCGAGGCGGCCCCGGCCATCATCGCCCCGGTGGACCCGGCGGCGGCGGGGGTGCGCCGAGCACGAAGTCCCTCCGGTAGTACAGCGTGCCCCGCTTCACCGTGAGCTCCACGGAGCGCAGGCTCTCCGGTCCGGTCAGCGGATCATCGCGAAGGAACACGATGCTGGCCTGCTTGCCGGGCTCGATGGTCCCGATTTCGTCCTCCATTCCCAGGGCGACGGCCCCGTGGTAGGTGGCTGCCTGCAGCACATCCATCATCGGCATTCCCACATCCTCATGGAGGAGGCGGATTTCGTCGTGCAGGGCCGGGAAGTCGGAAGCGGGAGGCGACATCCCGTCGGTGCCCGCCGCGACCATCACGCCGGCCTCGTACGCCCGGCGGGTGAGCGCGACCGCTTCCGCCGTACCGCACCGGGGCCGCACGCCCCGGCGGCGCCGGTCGATCGGCGCACGGCGGGGGCCCGGGCGTGCCTGCGCGCTGTCCGCAGCCTCACCAGGCCGGGGGGCGTTGACCGTGTCTATGGCCGCCATGCGCGCCTGCCCGACCTCGACCACGACCCGGATGGTCGCGTCGAGCACCGTCCCGTTCCGTCTCATCACGGCGAACACCGAGTCCACCGCCGGGTCGTTCAGGTCGACATCGATGAACCCCGCGCGCCGTCCCTCCTGGCCCTCTTGGAACACGTCGTCGGGTATCGCCGCGCTCCCGATGTCGCACACGTGGGACATGGAGCGCACTCCGGCGCGTGCCACCTCCAGCGCCCGCGCAGGGCCGATATGGACATGCGCCCATACCGGGATGTCCTGCCTGGCGGCTTCGGCCGTGATCGCGGCCAGGAGATCTCCCTCTATCGCCGCGTAGGTCTTGATGCCGGTCGCCCACGTGCCTCGCGCCAGCCCCACGGCTTCCGCCAGGTCGGTCTCTCCTGTAACCGCCTGCATCCACGAGACCGCGCCCGGCGTCTCTCCGGCGGCCGACGAGACCGTGCGCGGATCGGTGAAGAATTCCGGTCCCGCCATGAGCGCCGAGAAATGCAGGTCGGGAGCGTCGATCTCCTTGACGAGCGAGGCGCGCTGCAGGTCCATGAGGGAACGCACATCGCCCGCCATGTCGCGCACGGTGGTGATCCCCGCGTAGAGCTGGCGGTTGAGGATGAACTCCGCCCGCGCGCGGTCGGCCATGGTGGCCACGTGGGTATGCGCCTCGATGAGCCCCGGGATCGCGAACCAATCGCTCGCATCGACGATCTCGGCACCCTCCCGCAGTTCTTCGCCGAGCTCACCGGCGGGCACTACGGCGGTGATCAACTCTCCCTCCACCACGACGGCCATGTCGGCCCGCGCCGCTGCGCCGGTTCCGTCGATCACGGTGGCGCCCTCGAAGATGGTCCGGGTCGGCGCATCGGCGCCCTCGCCCGGCCCGGGCCTGGGCCTGTAGCTCTCCGCCCCACGCCAGAGTGATCAGGACTGTGATGGTGCCGACTCTGAACATCAAGGCAATCTCCGTCGTTCAGCCATCTCCCTTCCGATTCCTATGCCCGTCATATTCTCGCGCTGCCGCTCAACACTGAGAATGCCCTGGCTTACCGGGTTGCGGTGATCGCGCTGGGTCACCCGGATTTGAGGAACATGGCGATGGCCAGGCAGGCACCAGGTCCGCGTAGACGCACTCCCGTCGTCTGTCCCATCGTCATCCGGATCGCTGGCCACGGGACGCCGCACGATCTCGCCGACGCGCGCAGGGACTGCCGCCGAGAACATGGGCCCGTCCAGCACACAGGTGTGGAACTCGCCTCGCTCCGCCAGCGGGTCGACTTCCGCGGGCAGCGCCGCCAGCAACTCGCGATCGAACCACCGGCCCGCGATCTCGGCCGGCGCGAGCAGGGGATTGACCGCGTTGACGACCGCCCGCAGCCCCGACGCGATCATCGTCCGGGCCAGCCGTGCGGTGTCCGAGCCCCAGACGGGAAACACCGCAGTGAATCCCGTTCCTGCGAGCAGGTCCTCCCGATAGGCCCGGATATCCTCGAGAAAGAGATCGCCGAAAGCGAGGTGTTGCGCCGTGCGTGCCTCGGGAAGGCGGCCCACGCGCTGCAGGAAGCCGCGCGTCGCGGCCTCGTAGAGGTCGTTGGTGCAGGGATAGGGGATCTCGATCTCGTAGAGCGGCAATCCAAGCCGGCGTGCCTGCTCGGCGAGGACCCAGCGCGGCGTTCCGTGGACCGACACGCGGTCGAACGCCGGGGTCACGGTCGTGAAGACTCCGCGGACGTCCCAGGTCTCCGGCTGCTGCCGAAGTCCGTGCAGGGCCCACGCGGAATCCTTTCCGGACGACCAGGAAACCAGAACGGGTGTGGGTGACATGGCGATGGTTCCGCCCGCGGCCCGCAGCCGAAAGTCCGCGACATCGGGACTCATTCGGGATTCGGAGGTGGCCGCCGGGGCTGGGGTGAGTTGGCCCGCAGGGGGATCTCCATTCTACAATGTCCTGCGTCGCACGGCCCGTGGGTTGACGCTGCTGCAGCAGAGCGCGAGCGACTTCTTTCACCGGACCGCGAGGAATCCCCGCCACAGCCGAGCATCGTCATGGACAGACGTGACTTCGTGAAGACCGCGGCCGCCGCCGTGAGCGCCGTGCCCGCCCTGGCGGTCCCCTCCGTTGTCCGCGGTGTCGGCGCGCCGCCGCCGCGCGCGCCCGCCACCGGCACCGCCCTGATCTACGACCCGCGCTACCTCGACCACGTCCTCATCCGCCCCGACGGCGGCCGCCCCCCGGAGATCCCCGAGCGGCTGGTGAGGATCCGGGCCGAGCTGGCCGCGCGCGGTCTGATCGAGGCGACGGTGCCCATGGCACCGAGCGTCGACCCCCTGCTCCGCATCCGCGCCCACCACACCGGCGAGCATGTGGATTCGGTCCGCGACCTGGGCGTGACCGCGAACGTGGCCGAACTCGCCGTCTCCGGAGCCCTTACCGGCGTCGACGCTGTCGCCGGGGGCACCGTGCGCAACGTGTTCTGCGCCATCCGGCCTCCGGGGCACCACGCGAACAACACCCGCGCAGAGGAAGGCTTCTGCTATTACAGCAACGCGGCGATCACGGCCAGGTACGCCCAGGAGATACACGGATACGAGAAGGTCCTGATCATCGACTGGGACTACCACCACGGCAACGCCACCCAGAACGCGTTCTACGACGACCCTTCGGTGCTGTTCTTCTCCGCTCACGACTGGAACGCGTATCCCGGCACGGGAGATCCGGCGCTCACGGGCGAAGGAGAGGGCACGGGCCTCAACATCAACGCGCACCTGGAATGCGGCGCGAGCGACGCCGACATGCTGCGCTACTGGGACAACGCGCTGTCACCGGCGGTGGCCGCCTTCGATCCCGACTTCGTCATTGTGTCCGCCGGTTTCGACAGCCGCCGCGACGATCTGCTGGGGTGCTTCGACCTCACGGACGACGCTTTCCGCCGCATGACCCGCATGGCCATGGACTACGCCGACAACTGCTGCGAGGGGCGCCTGGTGTCGTTGCTGGAGGGCGGATACAACCTGGGCGGCACCGCGCTCGCGGCCGCCGCACACGTGGAGACGCTGCTGGAGTAGCGCTCGTCGCGGCTCGCCGAACCGCCGCGCAGTCCACTCCGGCCCGGCGTGGAACGCGCCTAGACCAGCTGCTTCAGCACTCCCATCAGCCGGTCCATGTCCTCCTGGTTGTTGAACATCGCGACCGCCGCGCGCAGCAGCCTGCCCTCTTCCTGGAAGGTCACCGCGATGCCCTCCTCGGCGAGGGCCTTCGACAGCGTCCCGTGGTCGAGCCCGTGGTAGAAGCTGACGATGGGCGACGGGTTGCGCGGCGGCGTGAACGGCTGCATCCCCAGAGCTTCCGCCCCCGCCCGCAACTCCCCGGCCAGGGCGTGGGTGTGGCCGGCGATGCGCTCGAGGCCCACGTCGGCGAGGAAACCGAGAGCCGCGTCAAGCGCGGCGACCGGCCCGCTGGCGGCGCTCGCGTATTCGAACTTCGCGGCGCTGGTCGTCATTCGGTATCGGCGGCCGGGCAGGGTCTCGGCGACCTGGCGGTGCCCGTAGCGGTCGGGCTCCATCCATTCCAGATGTTCGCGCCGGACGAAGAAGGGTGCGCAACCGAAGTCGGCGTGCAGCCACTTGTATCCGTTGGCGCCGGCGAAATCGACCCCCTCCGCCTGCAGGTCGACGGGAAACGTGCCCAGCGCCTGGACCGCGTCGGTGTAGAGGTAGGCCCCGTTGGCGTGGGCGAATTCCGCCAGAGCGGAAAGGTCGTGGCGGAAGCCGTTCCGGTTGGATACCCAGGCCACGCTGACGAGCCGGGTACGCCGGTCCGTGACCCTGGCGAAATCGTCGATCGTCACCAGGCCGTCGCGCGGCGGCACGACGCGCAGTTCGACGCCCTTCCTCTCTTCCAGCTGCCGGTACAGGACGTAGGTCGAGACGAAGTGCAGCTCGTCGACAACGATGTTGTCGCCTTCCCGCCAATCCAGCGCGCTCGCGACGATGTTCTCCGCGTCGGTCGTGGAATAGAGGAAGGCGATCTCATCCTCGTCGGCCCCGAACAACTCGGCAAAACGCGCCCGGGCCCTTTCCCGCGGGGACGGGCCGGAGCCGCCGCGTCTCAGCATCTTTTCGTCGGCGTAGGCGTGCAGCGCATCGCGGACGGGGACCGAAATGGGTCCCACCGAAGCCGTGTTGAGGTACGCGAGTTCCTCCGTCACCGGGAAGCTGGCGCGAACGCCGAGCGGATCGTCGAGAGAGCCGGAGGGTCGGCTGCGAGCGGGACCCGGAGGCGGGGCGTCGGCCGCGGAAGCGCCGTTTCCTGCGGCGATCTGCTGCGCCAGCGCGGAGGCGGGGAGTGCCGCCAGCCCGGCGGCCGCCGTGGTTCGGATGAAGTTGCGGCGGTCGAGTGACTTCATGCGGCTCCTCCCGGTAACGCCGCCCGCGGCGCGCGGCTGACTCGTGGGCTCGATCCAGGAATCAGGCCCGGACCCGCTAATCGTACGACGGGGGAGGAGCGGAGGCCAGCCGCCCGGATGCGCCCGGACGGCATGCACTCCTGAAAGAGGCCGCAGCCTACTTGGTCACGAACATCTTTCTGACCTTGGAGCGTCCGTTCACGACCAGTTCCAAGATATAGATTCCGGACGCCACCTGGTTTCCGGCATCGTCGCTACCATCCCAGTAGGCTTCGTAGTCCCCTGGGGTCTCGTACTCCATGTCCGCCACGGGAAAACCGTCGCCCCCCGGGTTGTTGAGGGCGGTGGGGGACGCGACCAACTGCTGGAGCACGTTGTAGATGCGAATTGTCACTACGACCGGCTCCCCATCCGAGAACAGCTCTTCGCCCAGCGAAAAGGGGATGCGGGTTTCCGGGTTGAATGGATTCGGATAGTTCTGCCGAAGCTCGAATCCTGAATTCTGCCGGCTCCCTCGATCACCCGTCTCCTGAGCCGAGGTCGGGTCGAGACCTGCGAGCGGGATGAGGAGGAGACCTGTCAAGACGCGTAGGAAGCGTCTCATATCAACCTCCGCACAGGTTGTTCTGTGCAGTAGCTTAGGAACGATGGCCCTCCCAGGCACTGTTAGCAAATTCAGCCTACACTACCAAGGCATCGTACGAGGCTCGCACCCTTTCTGTCAACATGGGCGAGACTCAACACCGGGTGCCTTTGTATCTGATCCTAAGACACCTGGCAGGCCTGAAATGTTCGCGGCTGCCGCGGACGCACCAAACCGCTAGGCGACGGGCACGTCGCGCCCCCTGTCCCGGCGCACGGTAACCCCAAGACGATCGAAGCAGGCGAGAAGCGGCAGCAGATGCCGGCGCGTCACCGGGAGGACCTCACGGAAGTCCGCCGGGCCGAGTCCCGACCGGCCCGTGAGCCGGGACTGCACATCACGCGCAGCCTGTGAGACGGCGTCCGCGCTCGCGAAGAAGTCGTCGTTGAGCGCGACGATGCTGCCCGCTTCCTCGAGCAGCTTGAGGATGGGCCACAGGTCGCGATGATCCCGGAGGGCGGGGGACAGCTCGTGGATCGCGGGGGGCGAGAGGCCTGCGGACCGATACTGCGCCGCGAGCGCGGACCGCATGTCTTCCTGCTCCGGCGAGAGGGTGGGCTTGAAGTCCGGCTCCCGCACCAGGTCACGGCTCACCTCCAGCTGGCCCTCTTCGGCCAGCTGGCCGAGCAGCGCATCGGCGAGTTCCGCACCGGCCTCCCGGGGTAGAGCCTTGCGCGCCTCCGCGAGGGGCATGCCGGGCCTGAGCGGCTCGGCCCGGTGGTAGCGCGCAACCTGATTCTGGAGGAGACGACGGCCCTCCTCGGCCAGTGCCCTCGAGTAGAGCGCCCGGCTGGTCGCCAGAACCCCGCCCCGCCCGGCGGCCGGGCGGGCCTCGGGAGGGTCGCCCGTGCGAACCGGCAGCTCCGCCCCCGGGACTCCCGCCCATCCCGCCAGGTCGAGGACGGCCCCGCGGCGCACGTCCGGGTCCGGCTCGAGGATCCTCTCCAGCCGTTCACCTTCCCTGCCCCGCAGCCGGGTGCGCGGCGGCGGCGAGGGTTCTGCCACGACCCCGCCCCCGATCGTAGTCATGGGGGAATAGGAACGCAGGACGATGTGGTCGCGGCCGCGCGCCACCAAGGGCGCCTCCAGCCGCAGCTGCGCCCAGGCCGACTCCCCCGCCCCGATCTCGTCGCAGTCCAGAAGAAAGACCCTGGCCATCACTTCGGCCGTCCCCAGGTGCACCCGCACGCGCTGGCCACGCTCGATGCGCCAAGCGGTGTCGGCGAGCAGCTCGATGCGGGCGGTGACGCGCTCGGTGGCCACCCAGGGATCGTCGCCGACCACCACCTGACCCCGCCCCACCGTCTCCTTCCCCACCCGGCCGCCGGCGAGCGCGACCGCGGTGCGCTCTCCCGCCCGCGCGGTCTTCACTGCACGCCCGTGCACCTGCAGACCACGGATGCGCGCCAAGCCCCCACCCGGCTCAAGCCGCACCCGCCGGTCGAGAGACAGCGACCCCGACCAGAGCGTGCCCGTAACCACCGTGCCGGTGCCGCGCACGGTGAAGACCCGGTCCACCGGCAGGCGCACGATGTCCGCATTCATGCGCGCGCGCGCCTGCGCTCCCTCCCGCGCGAGCGCCGCGCGCAGTTCGTCCAGGCCGGCCCCGGTTACCGCGGAGGTCGGCACAACGGGGGCATCGGCGTAGGGGGTGTCGGCCAGCAGCTCCCGGACGTCGTCCAGCGCCAGCTCCAACCACTCCTCCTCCACCAGGTCGATGCGGGTGAGGGCCACCACGAGCCGCTCGATCCCCAGCAGCCGGACGATCGCGAAGTGCTCTCGCGTCTGGGGCATGGTGGCCTCATCGGCCGCCACCACCAGGAGAACCAGGTCCATCCCGGTCGCGCCCGCCAGCATGTTGCGGATGAAGGACTCGTGTCCGGGAACATCGACCACGCCGAAGGCGAGATCAGCGCTCACCGGCAACTCGGCGAACCCGAGATCGATGGTGATGCCGCGCGCCTTCTCCTCCGCCAGCCGGTCCGTGTCCACGCCGGTGAGGGCCTGTACCAGGGCGGTCTTGCCGTGGTCGATATGCCCGGCAGTGCCGAGGATCAGCCGGCGCATACGCACTCCCGCACGATCCGCGCAAGCGCCCGCACGAAGCAGCTCCGGCGGCACAGCCCGGGATCAGGCTGGCTCCCCAACTACGCTCTCAAGAAAGGGAAAGGAGGGCAGCGGTCGGGATCCCGAAATGTGATGATTGACGTAGTTGCGCAGCACCTTCACGTGGGTGGCCGGACGATCGAGCCCGTTCACCGGCCTGCCCTGCAGGAACGCTCCCAGCTGTTCGCGTGCGCGCGGCCCGATGCGCGGGGCCCCCGAGTTCCCTCCCGCACACGGCGGGCAGCGCATGCCTCCCGCCGCATAGTCGAGGCGACCCACCTCTGCATGGCCCAGCTCCTCTCCGCATTCCACGCAGACCGTGAGTTCGGGGGCGTATCCCAGCAGCGCCACCAGCCCCCACGCACCGGCCAGAATGAGCGCGGGGATCGCTTCCGGGGGAGCCTCGGCCAGGCGCCCGAGCGCCGCGTCAAGACCCGCGAAGAGGAGCTCGCTCGGCTCCTCTCCGGCGTGGTGCAGGACCAGGTCCGCGAACAGGGACGCGCCCGCGAAACGCTGCACGTCCCCGGCCAGAGCGCGATGCGCGTCGGTGACGGCGAATTCGCGAAAATTCTGCAGATCCCGGTCCTGGCGGTAGTACAGGACGAGTTGTCCGGAGGAAAAGATCTCCAGAGGCGTCCCGCGCCCCCGCACGCCTCGCGCCATCACGCTCATCATTCCTCTCTCGCGCGTGAAGAAGCGCAGGACCAGGCTGGATTCGCTGAAGGGGTGCGACCTGAGCAGGATCGCGGGCGTCGACAGGAGCGACATCCCCTATCCCCCGAGGTCATCGGAGAGACCGATACGCGCCATCAACTGGCTGCGTCTGCGCTGGTACGCTTTTCGAGCCTTGCTCCCCACCTTGCCCTCGCGCTCATAGGCCTCGTCCAGGATGGCCACCTCGCGCAGCAGCTTGCGCCGTTCGTCGGCGAGAGGGACCCGTCCGCTGCCGGGGCCGCGGTATACCGCGTAGAGCGCAAGCGATGCGAGGAAGAGGGAGAGGATGACCGCCATCCATTCCAGTGGAAGAGCATCGGGCTCTTCCGCGAGAATCACACCCACTGCGTCGTCGACGATGTCGCCACGCGCGTAGCGGCGATAGGTCACGCCCGCCTCCACCTCGATCGGCGCCAGCGGCTGCAGACCCGTCACCGCGGTGAACCGGGCCGGCTCGCGCACCAGCAGCTCCATGGTCTCGGTGCGGCCCGGGAGAGGCGCGACGAATTCGTGGCCGGGAACGGTGTAGCGAACCGCGTAGAGGCGCTCTCCCGGCGGCACGGGCGCCGTGATGTACATGCGTCCGTCGGCGAAGCTTACCGCGTCTTCCGCCAGATCGCTCTCACCGACTTCGAAGTCGCGAGCACCCCCGAGCAGCGGATACGACCAGACAGGCCCTCCATTCGCCGGGACCAACGTCCTGCCGCCGTCGTTCCGGATCTGGATGAGATCGACGACGCTCCATCCGGGACCCATGTCCTGGAGGAAGAGGTTGCGCACCGACACCGTGAAGTCTCCGCCGCCGGGCGGAGCGGGCTCCGTCTCGTAGACCCGGATCAGGTAGGTGCTGTCGAGCTGGATGACGCTGTTTACCGGAATGCCGAAGTAGAGAATGTCTTCGTGCAACGTCGAGGCGAAGAATACGGTGCCGGACTCCGGGTCGGGGACCCCGGGCAACTCGAAGGCGAAGGATCCGTCGGCCGCGACCTGCACGGAGTCGATTTCGCTTCCTCCGCCGAGCAACACCTCATGCAGCGTCACCATTGCCGATGCGACCCCCGCCTCGCCCAGCACGACCCTGCCCCGCAGCGTCGCCGTCGCCTGCTCGCTCGTGACGGCACCTGATGCCCCGACGTCCTGGGGCGCCAGACCGCTCCCGGGAGGCCGGACACTCGCGGCGGCGGCCGGGGCGGCCCCGGGGCTGAACGCCCCCAGGAACACGGCCAGCCACAGGACGCCCAACAACGGGGGAAGGGGAACCCGCGTGAAGGGCGAAGAGCGGAGCGGGCGTGCGAAGCGCGCCGCGCGCGCGTCAGGGCGTGAAGCGGCCAAAATCCTCGGGGTGCAGCTTGCGCAGGTGTTCCTTGAGTTCCTCGGGATCCATGCCCGGCGGGGACTCCTCCCCGGACTGGGCGCCGACTTCGTCATCCTCATCCGTCACTTCGACCGCGGTGTCGTGGAGCAGCTCCTCCTGGGCGAAGATGCGCGCCTCGGTTCGCAGCGCAACCGCGATCGAATCCGAGGGCCGGGCATCGATGGACACCATGTCGTCTTCCTTCTGCACGATCATCTCCGCGTAGAAGGTGTTGTCGAGGACGCGCGTAATGAGGACGCGCTTCAGGGTGCCGCCGAGAGATCCGATGACGGAAACGATGAGGTCGTGCGTGAGCGGACGGGTGAACTTCATGCTGGCCAGTTCCATGGCGATGGAGCTGGCCTCTCCCGGACCGATCCAGATCGGAAGAACCCTCTCGCCGTCCACTTCGCGAAGAATGACGACGGGTGTGTTGGATGAGGGGTCAAGCCCCAGGCTCTGTACCCTGACCTCGACCAACGGTCCTCCTCGCGGGACGCGACCCCGCTGGTCGTCGCGGGCAACCGCGACGCGGCTCTCTAATAGCGGTAGTAGTCGGGCTTGTAAGGGCCGGCGATCGGCACGTCGATGTACTTCGCCTGTTCAGAGGTGAGCGTCGTCAGCCGCGCTCCCAGCTTGTCCAGATGAAGCCGGGCGACCTTTTCGTCCAGGATCTTGGGAAGCGTGTAGACCTGCTTCCCGTACGCCTCCGTCCCGCGCTTCTGCCAGAGTTCGACCTGCGCCATGCACTGGTTGGTGAAGCTGGCGCTCATCACGAAGCTCGGGTGACCGGTGGCGCAGCCCAGGTTGACGAGCCGGCCGCGGGCGAGCAGAACGACGCTCTTCCCGTCCGGCCATGCAATCCTGTCGACCTGCGGCTTGATCTCGGTCCACTCCAGATCCGCCAGCCGGGCCACCTCTATCTCCGAATCGAAGTGGCCGATGTTGCAGACGATGGCCCCGTCCTTCATGCGATCCATGTGCTCGCGAGTGATGACGGAGACATTGCCGGTGGCGGTGACGAAGATGTCGCCGAAGGCACAGGCCTCGTCCATGGTGACGACCTGGTGCCCCTCCATGGCCGCCTGCAGGGCATTGATGGGGTCGATTTCCGTGACGTACAGGTTGGCGCCGAGACCCGCGAAGGCCTGCACGCACCCCTTTCCGACATCGCCGTACCCGAGCACGACGCACTTCTTGCCCGCGACCATGACATCGGTGGCGCGCTTGATCCCGTCGACCAGCGACTCCCGGCACCCGTACAGGTTGTCGAACTTGGACTTGGTGACCGAGTCGTTGACGTTGATGGCGGGGAACAGAAGGCTGCCCTCGTCCGCCATGCGGTAGAGCCGGTGCACCCCGGTGGTGGTCTCCTCGCTGACACCCCGGACATTGGCCGCCAGCGACCTCCAGAAGCGCGGGTCCTCGGCCAGCACCCGGTCCAGCAGCCGACCGATCTCTTCCTCCTCTTCGGAGTTCCCGGGGGTGCGCGCGATGCCTGCTTCCGCCTGGATCTCGCGTTCGACGCCGTGGTGGATCAGAAGGGTGGCGTCCCCGCCATCGTCGACGATCAGGTCGGGGCCGCCCTCGGGGTGGGCGAGGGCCATCCAGGTGCACCACCAATACTCCTCCAGCGTCTCCCCCTTCCAGGCGAAGACGGGCACGCCGGCGTCGGCCGTGGCGGCCGCGGCGTGATCCTGGGTCGAGTAGATGTTGCACGACGCCCAGCGCACCCTCGCGCCCAATTCCACCAGGGTCTCGATGAGCACGGCCGTCTGGATGGTCATGTGCAACGAACCCGAGATACGGGCCCCCGCCAGGGGCTTGCGACCGGCGTACTCCTCCTGCAACGCCATCAGTCCCGGCATTTCCTTGCGGGCGAGTTCGATCTCCTGGCGGCCCCACTCGGCCAGGCCCAGGTCCTTGACTCTGTAGGCTGGCCGCGGGGTCGCTCGCGAGACCGAGGGGGGTTTTACTAGCGATGGCATGTTGTGCGGGACGCTCCTGGGTGAAACGGGGTGTGGACCGGTTCCCGTGTCGGACGAGGATCGTGCGAGATACCGGAGGCTAGACACCCGGTACCGGGTGAAGTTCCGACCGCCGGGGCGGGCGCGGGATGGATCGGGTCAGATCCCGAGCGCCTGCCTGATTTCCTCCACCCGGTCGGTCTTCTCCCAGCGAAACAGGTCGACGCGGGGGCCTCCCTTCCATGGTATGCACCCGGGGGTGCGGCCAAAGTGGCCGAGAACGGCAGTGGGGGTGAAGATGGGACTGCGAAGACCCAGACGGTCGATGATGGCGGCGGGGCGGAAGTCGAAGACATCGTGCACGGCAGCCTCGATCCGCTCGTCCGACATCCCGCACGCACCCGTGCCGAACGTCTCCACGGCCACCGAGACCGGCTCTGCTCTGCCGATGGCGTAGGCCACCTGGATCTCGCAGCGGCGGGCGAGCCCGGCGGCCACGACGTTCTTGGCGGCCCAGCGAGCGGCGTACGCTCCCGAGCGGTCGACCTTGGTGGCGTCCTTGCCGCTGAAGGCGCCGCCTCCGTGGCGCGCGGACCCGCCGTAGGTGTCGACGATGATCTTGCGGCCGGTGAGGCCGACGTCGCCGTAGGGGCCGCCGATCACGAACCGGTCCGAGGGATTGATGTGCCGGATGCACCCCTCCCATTCAAACCGGGAGGCGGAGAGCACGGGCCTGATGACCTCTTCGGTGATTCCCTGGCGGATCTGCGAGTCGCTTGCGGCATCGTCGTGCTGGGCGCTCACGACGACGGTGTGGACGCGCACGGGACGGTCCCCGTCGTACTCCATGGTGACCTGGGTCTTGCCGTCCGGCCGCAGCCACGGCAGCACACCCGTCTCGCGGACGCAGGTGAGGCGCTTGGCGAGTCGGTGCGCGAGCAGAACGGGGGCCGGCATCAGCTCGGCGGTCTCGTCGGTCGCGTAGCCGAACATGAGCCCCTGATCCCCCGCGCCTCCGAAATCGACGGCGCGGCCGATGTCGGGCGACTGCGGGTCGATTCTCGACTCCACCTCGCACGTTCGCCCGTCGATGCCGTACTCCCGGCGGGTGTAGCCGACGGCAACGATGGTGTCGCGGACGATTTCCGTGAAGTCGAGTTGGACGGCGGTGGTGATCTCCCCCGCGACCAGGGCGAAGTCGGTCGCGACCAGGGCCTCGCACGCCACCCGGGCACGGGGATCCTCCGCCAGAATGTGGTCCAGGATCGCGTCGGAGATCTGGTCGGCGAGCTTGTCCGGGTGCCCGCCCGTGACTGATTCGGAGGTGAAGAGCCTCCCGCTCACCGATCGCCCCGGTGCTCCAACAGGTGCGCCCGGCGACGGCGCAGGATCTTGCTCAGGCGATCCGTGGCCTGGTCCAGCGCGGCCTTGAAGTCGCTGCCCTCGCCGCGGGCGACGGCCGGGCCGTCTCCATGGAGAGAGAGAATGGCCTCCGCGCGATAGATGTAGCGCTCGACGTGAAATACAACCTCGGCGGAGGCAAGACGCGGTTCGAAACGGACGAGCCTGGCAAGCTTCTCGTTCGCCCGGCTGATGACTGAATCCGGCACGTCGCAGTGGCGCGCGACCGTGTTGATGATCATGGTCTCTCCCGACCCGAATACCCTTGGTTGGATGATCGCCCCGTCGAAGGTAGACACGACGGGTGCACAGGTCTACGGGGGTGTCCGGTCAGCCGGCATCTCCGGCGCGCCGGGCCCTGAAGACGGCGTCCAGAACCCCGTTCACGAAGCGGTCCGACTGGTCGCTGCCGTAGCGTTGCGCAAGGCGAACGCCCTCCTGAATCGCGACCGCGGGCGGGATCCCGTCAAGGAAGAGCATCTCGGTGGCGGAGAGGAACAGGATGCACCGGTCCACCCGGGCGAGTCGCTCGATCCTCCAGTTGTCCAGCGCCTCGCTAACCGCCGCCTGGACCTCCTCCGCGTGCTCGGCGAACTCCTGCACGACCCGGCGCAGGTAGGGCCGGCATTCGGGTGCCACATAGCGGGTGTCCAGGGTGGTCGCGAGGGCATCCAGGACCGATTCGCCTTCCGCCGACTCCCATCGATACAGCACCTGGAGTGCCCAAGCCCGGGCTCGGGTGCGGTTGCGGCGGGGTCGCTTGACAGAAGCCATGGTCCCCTCAGGGAAGCTGCTCGAACAGGAGCGCCATCTCGACCGCGGCCGACGCCACTTCCCCGCCCTTGTCCATTCCGTCGGGGTCCGCACGGCGCTCAGCCTGCTCCCGGGTGTCCGCTGTCAGCACTCCAAAGACGACGGGGATGGCCGACGCGCGCGCGACGGCGCCAAGTCCGTATGCCGCCTCGCCGGCCACGTAGTCGAAGTGCGGGGTCTCGCCGCGAATGACGCACCCCAGCGCGATGATGCCGTCATGGAACCCACGCCGCACCAGCCGCGCGGCGGTCTGGGGAAGCTCCCAGGCTCCGGGAACCCGGTATACGTCGATGTCCTGCGGGGTTACCCCGTGTGCATCCAGGCGGGCCTCGGCTCCGGCGAGCAGGCTGTCGGTAATGTCCTCGTTGAAGCGGGCAACGACGATCGCGAATCGCTTTCCCGACCCGTCGAGGGAAGCGTTATAGACGTTGGAGCCGGTCATCTATTGCTCGCAGTCCAAAGCACTTGTGATCCGAAGCGATGCCGCACGGGCACGGTCACCATGACTCAGAGCAGATGGCCGAGCTTCGTACGCTTGGCATCAAGGTAGCCCTGATTGAAGTCGGTGGGCTCGATCTGCAGCGGCACTCTGCCGGTCACTCGCAAGCCATAGCCCTCCAGCCCGACGATCTTGCGAGGATTGTTGGTCAGCAGGCGGATCGAACTCAGACCGAGGTCGAGCAGGATCTGGGCGCCGATGCCATAGTCGCGCAGGTCGGGATCGAAGCCCAGGCTGCGATTGGCTTCCACGGTGTCCTGGCCGTCGTCCTGCAGCTGATAGGCCCGGAGCTTGTTGTGCAGACCGATCCCCCTGCCCTCCTGCTTCAGATACACGATCGCGCCGTGGCCTTCCTCCTGAACCTGGCGCAGCGCGGCGCGCAGTTGCTGGCCGCAATCGCAGCGTACCGACCCGAAGACGTCGCCGGTCAGGCACTCCGAATGCATGCGCACCAGCACATCGGCACGGCCGTCGATGTCACCCTTGACCAAGGCGACATGTTCGCGGTCGTCCAGGGGGCTGCGGTAGCCGATGACGTTGAAGTGGCCCACGCCGGTCGGCAGCCTGGCGGTGGCGACCCGCTCCACCAGACGCTCCTTCACGAGGCGATAGGCCACCAGTTCCGCCACAGTAATGAAGAGCAGACCGTGCTCCTGGGCGAACAGCTCCAGTTGGGGGCGGCGCGCCATGGAGCCGTCCTGGTTGAGAATCTCGCAGATGACGCCCGCCGGGTCGAACCCGGCCAGGCGCGCCAGATCGACGGACGCCTCCGTCTGCCCCACCCGGCGCAGCACCCCGCCCGGCACGGCACGCAGCGGAAAGATATGCCCGGGCCGCCGCAGATCGCCCGGACGGGTGGCCGGGTCGAGCAGCACCTCGATGGTTTTGGCCCGGTCGAAGGCGCTGATGCCGGTGGTCACCCCGAATCTGCGATGCGCGTCCACCGACACGGTGAAGGCGGTGCTCTGCGGATCGGTGTTGTGCTCGGTCATGGGCGGAAGACCGAGTTCGCCGGCGCGCTCGCGCGTGAGGGCCACGCAGATAAGACCGCGCGCGAACTTGGTCATGAAGTTGATGACCTCGGGAGTGGCGGCGGCGGCGGCGCATACCAGGTCCCCCTCGTTCTCCCGGTCCTCGTCGTCGGCGACGATGACCATCTTGCCATCGCGAATATCGCGGATGGCAGCTTTCACGCGGGACAGGAGCATGGGGATTCAGCCTCGCGGAGGATCCAGGGAACGAACTGACAGGAGCTTACCCACGTACTTCCCGATCAGGTCCCCTTCGATGTTCACCGGACTGCCCGGCGCGAGCGCGGCCAGGTTGGAGTGGTCCCAGGTGAAGGGAATGATCGCGACCCGCACCCGGTCCGGTCCGGGAAGCTCGCTGACGGTGAGGCTGACCCCGTTGATCGTGATGGATCCGTGCAGGATAGTCGTGCGGGCCACCTCCGGGGGGATGCGGAAGGTGAGCAGGCGCGCGCCGTCCTGTGCGCCGGCGTCGCTCCGGGAGATCAGCGATCCGACCCCGTCCACATGGCCCTGCACCAGATGGCCGCCCAGGCGGTCGCCCAGGCGGAGCGCCCGCTCCAGGTTGACGCGTGCCCCCGCCTGGTAGGCGCCCGCCACCGTGCGCGCCAGCGTGGCGGGAACCACTTCCACCACGAACGCATCGCTCTCCACGGCGGCCGCGGTGAGGCAGGCCCCGTCCACCGACACCGAAGCGCCCTCCGCAAGGTCGGCAACGACGGCGGGAGCGCGAATCGTCATGCGACGGCCCTCCGGCCGGCTCGCCACCTCGACGACGGTCCC
Organism: Longimicrobiales bacterium; assembly: GCA_965237885.1. GTDB lineage: Bacteria > Gemmatimonadota > Gemmatimonadetes > Longimicrobiales > Gaopeijiaceae > BD2-11. Next base: position 4,183,627 of record CBDEGN010000002.1, read on the forward strand.
TACCTCCTCAACCAGTCCCGTGAACATCAGCCGCTCCGGTCCAGAACCCAGAGGATGTCGCGCCCGAGCACGAGCGGAGGCTCCGCCGGTAGCCAGCCCGCCCAGACCGAGTCGTCCAGGGGGCCGGGGAAGGCCGGAACCGAACCCGGCCCCAGCGTGCGCGGGGCGAAGTAGAGGTAGAGGCGCTGGACGTGCCCGGCCCGCAGCAGCGAGGACGCGAGCACCCCTCCTCCCTCGCACAGGAGCGAGGTAAGCCCCTCCCGGTAGCAGACGTCCAGCACCGCGCCCAGGTCGAGGCCCTCCGTGGAGCGAGGCACGGCGTGAACGATGGCGCCGCACCGCCGAAGCGCTTGCACTCGGTCCTCGGGCGCGTCCGGAGCCGTGAAGACACGAACCGGCCCCGCTCCCGCCTGGCCCAGGAGGTTTGCTCGCGGGGAGATGCGGGGCCTGGAGTCGAGCACGATCCGGTCCGGCTCGCGGCGCGGCGCGAGCGGCCCGCGGACCGTGAGGCGGGGGTCGTCGATCTCCATGGTGTTCGCTCCGACCATGATCGCATCGCAGCCGGCCCGGAGATGGTGAACGTGCTCGCGGGCTGGCCGTTGGGTGAGCGCGGTCTGCTCGCCGGCGCGGGAGATGCGGCCGTCCAGGCTGAGCGCCAGCTTGAGGGCGAGGTACGGCGTGCGCTTCTGCGCAACGTGGAAGAACGCCGGGTTGTGCGCCACCGCCCGGGCGTGCGAGAAGGCCGGCCCGTCAACGTGCATTCCTCTGGCGCGCAGGGCGGCCGCTCCGCCCGCGCCCGAACCCGGATCGGAGGCGCCGAAGACCACGCGCGCCACCCCGGCTTCGATCAGGGCGTGTGTGCAGGGTGGGGTTCGCCCGGTGTGAGCGCACGGTTCGAGGCTCGTGTAGGCGGTGGCTCCCCGCGCCCGCGGGCCCGCCTGGGCAAGCGCGTGAACCTCGGCGTGCGGACCGCCCAGTTCCCGGTGCCACCCCTCGCCCACGACCTCGCCTCCGCGCACCAGCACACATCCCACCATCGGATTGGGCGAGACCCGTCCCCAGCCGCGGCGGCCGAGTTCGGCGGCCCGGTCGAGGAAGCCCGCATCCTCCCCGGAAACGTGTGCTCTCCGGGCCCTCTCGCGGGCGCGCGCCGGCTCGTCCGTCATCGCGTCAGCCGCAGGCTCAGGGAGCCGAAGAGACTCCCGGCACCGGGATCGAAGGGCGTCGTCGCCGGATCGGCGAGATCGTCGAACCCCGTGGCCCAGCCGGCCTCTGCCGCCACCTGAACCACCAGCCAGGTCCGGGAGATCCCGCCGAAGAAGAGAAGGCGATCCACAGCCGGGCCGCTGAGCCGTACGCTGCCCGGCTGTCCTTCCCGTGATGGCGTGCCCTCGATGGTCACATCCCCCGAGTACCGCTCCCAGCCCGCGCCGGCCATGACCCCGAGGGCGGCGAGATCCTTCCCGATCAGCGCACGCACCGAGGTCACAGCCGGTTCGAGGCGGAGGGCGACCGGGGCCCCCTGGGCTCCCAGCCGGGCTTCGCCAAGAAAGCGTCTCACGGCGGAGACCGAGATGCCCGGAACGTCGAAGGACTCACGCAGGAGGCCCAAGCGGGCACCGACGCCCCCGGAGAGGACGTTTCCACGGAAGCCATCCTCCCGCGGAAGTCCGAGGAAGCCAGCCGAAGCGACAAGGTCCAGCGCCAGGATGCCTCCGTACCGGGGTGCGAGACGAAAGCCGTTGAACAGCCCGATCACACCCTCCAGCGAGGCTCCGGAGAGGAAGGACCGGAGCTCGGGAAGACCGGTTGCGGAGGCTTCGGCGAGCGCCGGCAAGGGGAAGCGGGCACCGGTGAAACGGGCGCTGATGGCCATGCGCGGGCCCAGGCCCTGCCGCCATCCCAGGGTGCTGGAAGTGCCGGGTATCTCGCTGCCGCCCGACGCGGCCAGCCCCATCCCGGAGACGACGGCCTGGTAGGCGGCCGCCCCGGCGCTGCACCACACCGCCCCTCCGGAAGCGGCGGTGCAGCGGCCAGCGAGCTCCGCGACCGGCTGCGCTCCCCCCGGTGACGCAAGACTCAGGGCGACGAGCACCAACCCTGCCCCCGCCGCGAGCCTCACCCCAACTCCACTCCCGAACCCGGGACAATCTCTCCCGCGATCCACGCCTCCTGCCCGCGCGCCCGCAGGCGGGAGACCATGCCATCGGCTTCCTCGGGGGCGACCGCGACCAGCATGCCCACGCCCATGTTGAACACGCGGTACATCTCTTCGCGCTCCACTCCCCCCGCCTGCGCCAGCACGGCGAAGACGCCGGGAGGCTGCCAGCTGGCGGTGTCGACGCGCGCGCCCAGCCCGGGGCCCAGCGAACGAGGCAGGTTCCCGGGGATGCCCCCGCCGGTGACGTGTGCCAGCGCACGCACAGCGCCTCGCTCCAGTTCCGGGCCGAGGGAGCCCAGGTAGCTCCTGTGCACGGCCAGCAATGTCTCCGCCACGGTCGCGCCGGAATCCGGGAACGGGCTCTCCGCCCCCAGCCCCAGAACGTCGAAGACGATTCGCCGGGCCAGGGTATAGCCGTTGGTGTGAAGCCCCGTGGAGGCCAGCGCCACCAGCGCGTCGCCGGCGCGCGTGCGCGAGCCGTCCAGAAGCGCCGCGCGCTCCGCAATCCCCACGATGAACCCCGCCAGGTCGTACTCTCCGGCGGCGTAGAAGTCGGGCATCTGCGCGGTCTCCCCACCCAGCAGCGCGCAGCCGTTTTCGCGGCACGCGCGGGCGACCCCCGAGACCACCTGGGCCACCACGCCCGCATCCATTCCGCCCGTGGCGAGGTAGTCGAGGAAGAAGAGCGGGCGAGCCCCCTGCACCAGAATGTCATTGACACAGTGGTTGACCAGATCCGCCCCCACGGTGTCGTGGCGGCCGGACAGAAACGCCACCTTGAGTTTGGTGCCCACTCCGTCCGCGCTCGACACCAGGACCGGCGCGTCGATTCCCTCGGGCACGGCATACATGCCGCCGAAGGAGCCCATGCCCGAGAGGGTGTGGCGGTCGTGCGTGCTCGCGACCAGCGACTTGATGGTCTGCTTCGCGCGGTCCGCGGCCTCCAGGTCGACACCTGCGGTGCGGTAGTCCAGTCTCGGGGAATTGTCAGACAAGGCGTGCTCCTGCCGGCAGGCGGATGGCCGCCTGTTCGCCGAGGGTGCCCACGCGAGCAGTCGCCTCGGCGGGATCCAGGTCGCGGAAGCGATCGAGCGAGAAGCGCTCTACGGCGAAGGACCCCATCACGGAGGCGTGCACCAGGGCCTGACGCAGCGCCTCGCCGGTACACCTCGGCACGCCCGCCAGATAGCCCGCAAACCCTCCGGCGAAGGCGTCTCCCGCTCCTGTGGGGTCCACGACCCGCGACACCGGATACGCGGGACAGCGAAAGGCCGAGTTGTCGTCGAAGAGAAGCGCGCCGCGCGCTCCCTCCTTGACGACGACCCATCGCGGCCCGTGTTGGCGCACCCAGTGCGCCGCCCGCCCGGGATCGGCGATGCCGGAAAGCTGGTGGATCTCGGAGTCGTTCACCATCAACAGGTCGATGCGCTGCAGAAGACGCATCAGCGCCTCCCGCTCCCGCTCGATCCAGTAGTTCATGGTGTCGCACACCACCAGCTCGGGGCGGCTCACCTGGTCGAGGACTGCCGCCTGCAGCACGGGGTGGATGTTGCCCAGCGAGACGATGCGCGCCTCCCGGAACGGCGCGGGGATGCGCGGGCTGAAGTCGGCGAAGACGCCCAGGGTCGTGAACAGGGTCTCCCGCTCGCTGAAATCGGCGTTGTAGGCGCCGCCCCAGCGAAAGCTCTCCCCGGGCACAATCTGCAGCCCCGACAGGTCGGCGCCTCTGTCGCGCAGAAACTCGAGCTCGGCCAGCGGGAAGTCGTCGCCGACGACGGCGACCACCTGGACCGGCTGGTAGAGGCTCGCCGCCGCCGCAAAGAACGACGCGGAACCTCCGAGCACCCCTTCCGCTCTTCCGAAAGGCGTCTCCACCGTGTCCAGCGCGACGCTCCCCACGACCAGAGTAGACATCCCGCGCGGCCTCAGCCCTCGCGCCGGTCCATGCGGGTCGGGGCCTCCACGCCCAGCAGCGTCAGGGCGTTGCGCAACACCACGCGCACGGCACCCGTGAGGGCGAGACGGGCCGCGCGCAGCCCCGCATCGTCGGCCAGCACCGCGAGGCCGGGGTTGCGAGCCGGATTGCCGGCGTGGTACCACGAGTTCACCATTCCGGCCGTGTGCTCCAGATACTCGCAAACCAGGTGCGGCGCGCGGGCGCGGGCGGCCCGGCGCACCAGTTCGGGGAACTCTCCCAGGCGCCCCATCAGCTCGCGCTCCCTGGGGTCGACGAGGCGCGTCAGGTCGATGGCATCGACCTCGAGCGCGTCCGCACCCGAGGCGTCCGGGTCCATCCCCGCCTTGCGGAAGATGCTGCACATGCGGGCATGCGCGTACTTGCTCTTGTACACCGGATTCCGGTCGGAATGGTCGAGGGCCGTGCCCAGATCGAAGACCAGATGCGCGTCCGGCTTGCGTATCAGGAAGAAATAGCGCGCCACATCCACGCCCACGGCGTCGACCAGCTCGCGCAGGGTGGTGTAGCCGCCGGAACGCTTGGAGAGCTTTACCTCGGCTCCGCCGCGCTCCACGGTCACCATCTGATGAAGCAGGTACTCCGGATACCCTGCCGGGCGCCCGAGCGCCTGCAGCCCCGCGCGCACGCGGTCGATGGTGCCGTGGTGGTCGGACCCTTGCACGTTGACGACGCGGTGGAAGCCGCGCCTCCACTTGCTCATGTGATAGGCCACGTCGGGCAGGAAGTAGGTCGGGCTGCCGTCGCTCTTCACCATCACCCGGTCCTTCTGGTCGCCGAACGCGGTCGTGGCGAGCCAGGTGGCTCCGTCGCGCTCGTAGACGTGTCCGGCCTCCCGCAGCGCCGCGATGGTCTCTTTCACCGCGCCGTCGGTATAGAGCGAGGACTCGAGGAAGTAGCGGTCGAAGCGCAGGCCGAAGTCGGCGAGGTCGCGGTCCTGCTCCGCCCGCAGAAGGCGCACCGCGAAGCGCTCGCAGGCCACGCGACGCTCGCCGGGATCCGCTTCGACCAGCCGCCGGCCCTCCTCCCCGGCCAGGCGCTCGGCGATCTCCCCGACATACTCCCCCCGGTATCCGTCTTCCGGGATCGCGGCATCTACGCCGAAGTGGCGCAGGTAGCGGCACGCGACGCTCTCTCCCAGCCGCTCGATCTGGCGTCCGGCATCGTTGTAGTAGTACTCCCGGTAGACCGCCCAGCCAGTCCAGTCGAGGAGGTTCGCGAGCGTGTCTCCCAGCGCCGCCTGGCGACCGTGCCCGAGGTGCAGGGGACCGGTGGGGTTGGCGGAGACGAACTCCACCATGATGGCCTTCCCCTGTCCCTCCGCGGAGCGGCCGTAGCGCTCGTCCTTGCGAAGGATCTCGGCCACTACCGACGACGCCCGCGCCGTCGACAGCCGAAAGTTGAGGAAGCCCGGGCCGGCCACCTCGACCGAGGCGATCCCGGTGCCTTCCAGCGCCAGCCGGCCGGCGATCTCCTGCGCGATGCTGCGTGGCGGACGGCGCAGCCGGGAGGCCAGCGCGAGCGCCACCGACGAGGCGATGTCGCCGCGATCGGGGTCGCGTGGCCGCTCGAGGCGGATCTCCTGCCCGGACACGCCCATCTCGTCGAGCGCCCGGCCGAGGATGTCGCGCACCGCCTGCCGGCTCATGGGTCGGACGTGCCTCCGGACGACGACTCGGCAGCCTTGGGAGCCGGTGCGGCGGGCTTGTCTTCCTGCTTCTTCGCAGACCCGCTCCTGTCGCCCCCGGTTGCCTCGACCGCGGGCGCGCTTGCCGGCTTTTCCCTGCCCTCGTCGGCCGCGGCCTTGTCCCTGTAGTCCTGGCTGCGGTGGTCGGTGATGTAGAAGCCATCTCCCTTTAAGAGGAATCCGGCTCCTCCCGAGATCCTGCGCCGCGCGGGAGCCCCGCACTCGGGACAGCTGGAAAGCGGCTCGTCAGACATCTTCTGAAAGACCTCGAAGGCCTTCCCGCAGCCGCTGCACAGATATTCGTAGGTAGGCATGGATGAGCGATTCAGGGTGGATGCGACCCGCCAAACTAACCGTCTTTTCCGAGCATGCGAAACCGGGACGCGCCCCAGTCAGGGGTCACGCGCGACTACTGGCCGGCGTATCTCCCCCACTCCCGCATCAGGACCTCGCTGATCTCGCCCAGCGTTGCGCGGACGCACACGGCGGCCACCATGGGAGGCACCAGGTTGGCGTCCGTGCGCGCCGCCTCCCGCACCTGGTCGAGGGCGCGGGCAACCTGCCGGCCGTCCCGGCGCGCGCGCAGATCGGCCAGCTTCCCGCGCTGCTCCGTCTCCAGCGCCCGGTAGTCGGGGGCCCCGCGCGGCGGCTGCGCGCCCTCCTTGACGAAGCGGTTCACCCCCACCACGACCTTCTCTCCGGCCTCGACGGCCAGTTGGGTGCGGTACGCCGACCGGTGGATGTGGTCGCGCATGTAGTCGAGAGATTGCGCGGCCCCGCCCTGCCCGGCGATACGCTCCAGATGTTTGCGCGCGCGCGCTTCGATCTCATCGGTAAGCGATTCAATGAAATAGCTCCCCGCGAGAGGGTCGACCGTGCGCGCCACCCCGCTCTCGTGCAACAGAATCTGTTGCGTGCGCAGCGCGGTGCGGGCGGATTCCTCGGTGGGAAGCGCAAGCGCCTCGTCGTACCCGTTGGTGTGCAGTGACTGGGTTCCCCCCAGCACCGCCGCGAGCGCCTGCAGGGTGGTGCGGGTCACGTTGTTGAGCGGTTGCTGGGCCGTGAGCGTCGAGCCTCCCGTCTGCGTGTGGAAGCGAAGGCGCGCGCTCCGGTCCGAGGCGCCGAACTCCCCGCGCATCAGCCGCGCCCAAAGCCGGCGGGCGGCGCGGAACTTGGCGACCTCCTCCAGAAGATCGCCGTGCGCGGCGAAGAAGAACGAGAGACGGGGCGCGAAGTCCTCCAGGGCTGCGCCGGAAGCGAGCGCGCGGCGCACGTATTCGAGCCCGTTCGCGAACGTGAAGGCCACCTCCTGGGGGGCGGTAGAGCCGGCCTCGCGAATGTGGTAGCCGGAAATCGACACCGGATTCCATCGCGGCATCTCGCGCGAGCAGAAGGCGATGACGTCCGACACCAGTCGGAGGCTGGGCTCCGCGGGATAGATGTAGGTGCCGCGGGCGATGTACTCCTTGAGGATGTCGTTCTGGAGCGTCCCAACCAGCTTCGCGCGCGGTATGCCCCGCTCATCGGCCAACCCGACGTAGAGCGCCAGCAGAATGCCCGCGGTGGCGTTGATGGTCATGGAGGTGGACACGTCCTCCAGGGGAATTCCCTCGAAGAGCAGGTGCATGTCCTCGATGGAGTCGATCGCGACCCCGACGCGCCCGACCTCCCCGCCGGCCATGGCGTGGTCGGAGTCGTAGCCCATCTGGGTCGGGAGGTCGAAGGCGACCGAGAGCCCGGTGGTGCCGCTGTCGAGCAGATAGCGATAGCGGCGGTTGGTCTGTGCGGCGGTGCCGAAGCCGGCGTACTGGCGCATGGTCCAGGGGCGGCCCCGATACATCGTGCGGTAGATGCCGCGCGTGTAGGGGAACTCTCCCGGCTCGCCCGGATCCTCCCGGGGATCGAGACGCGACGAGTCGGCGGCATACAGCCGCTCGACAGGGATGCCGCTGTCCGTGGTCCGGCGCGCGTCGTCGCTCATCGTCACCGCCCGCCGCCCTCGTCCTGCGGGGCGTCGTCCTGCTCGAATTCGATGAGAACATCGCCTCGCTTGACGGACGCCCCGGCCACGACGTGCAAACGCCGGATGCGTCCCGAGGCGCGCGCGCGCAGCTCGTTTTCCATCTTCATCGCTTCCACGATCAGCAACCCCTGGCCCTCGGCAACTTCCTGCCCTTCCTCGACATCGACACGCAGAACGAGCCCCGGCATGGGCGCATGCAGCGGCTCCCTACCGGCAACCGCGCTGCCGACCCCCCCGGCCTGGCGGATCCGCCAGGCTCCCTCATCCGCCACCTCGACCTCGAAGGAGCGCCCGCGGTAGTGGATCGTCCAGGTGGCATCCGCCCGGCGGAGCGCGTGCAGCCGGCGCGGGCGGTTCCCGACGAGCAGGCTCATGGCCGGCCCTTCGCGCTCCGGCACCAGCCGTGCTACTTCGCCGGTGCCGTCCACCACCACGGCGCCGCCGTCCACCTCGGCTTCGAGGACATGCCCCGCAACCGTTATGTAGTAGCGCATGGGTCTCCCACGGTTCCGGGCAGGACCGGCAGCGGCGCCATCACGGCAGCACCCCCCACGTCCCGCCTGCCCGGCGCCACGCCGAGAAGCCGCGAGCGCCCCGGGGCCCGGGAACCGAGCGCGGGGGCATGGCGACGCTCGCCCTCCGACAGCAGCGCCGCTGCCGCCGCCACCACCCCGAGCGTCTCCGGACTGATCCGTTCGGCCGTCAGCTCCGGGTGGTCCTCCAGGAAGCGAATGCTCAGGTCGCCCCGCCGGAACGCCTCGTGGCGCATCACCCGGTGATGGAAGGGCACGCTGGTGGGCACCCCCACGATCGCCAGTTCGTCGAGGGCGCGCGCCATGCGCCGCACCGCCGTGGGGCGGTCCGCCCCCCAAGCGACCAGCTTGCCCAACAGCGGGTCGTAGTGGCGCCCCACCTCGAACCCGGCGTCAATGCCGCCGTCCCAGCGCACCCCCGCGCCCGCGGGCACCTCCAGCACCTCCACTCGACCGGTGGCGGGCAGAAAGCCCTGAAAGGGATCCTCGCTGGTGATGCGGCACTCGATGGCGTGACCGTTCAGGCGGACATCCTCCTGGGCGAAGGTGAGCGCCTCCCCCGCCGCGATCCGCAGCTGCCACTCGACCAGATCGATCCCGGTGACCAGCTCGGTGACCGGGTGCTCCACCTGCAACCGGGTGTTCATCTCCAGGAAGTAGTAGTCGCCGTCTATGTAGAGAAACTCCACCGTCCCGGCGCCGACATACCCCACCGCGCGCGCCGCTTGCAGCGCGGCCTCGCCCATGCGCGCCCGCAACCCCGGCGTGGCGACGGCAGAGGGCGACTCCTCCACCAGCTTCTGGTGCCGACGCTGGATGGAGCACTCGCGCTCGCCCAGGTGGACGAGGTTTCCGTGCGCGTCGCCCAGCACCTGAACCTCGATGTGGCGGGGCGCGTCCAGATACCGCTCCAGGTACACCGCCGGATCTCCAAAGGCGGCCTGCGCCTCCCGGCGGGCCGCCGCCAGCGCGCGCTCCAGGCCATCGGGCTCCTCCACGATCCGCATCCCCTTGCCACCGCCCCCGGCCGCCGCCTTGAGCAGCACCGGATAACCGATCTCGCGGGCCTGCCGGCGCGCCTCGGCGGGATCGTGAACGGGGCCCGGAGAACCCGGAATGACCGGCGTGCCCGCCTCCTGCATGAGCTTGCGGGCGCGCACCTTGTCGCCCATGGCGTCGATGGTGGCAGGCTTCGGGCCGATGAACACCAACCCGGCGTCCCGGACCGCGCGGGCGAAGACGGCCCGCTCCGAGAGAAAGCCATATCCCGGATGCAGCGCGCGTGCGCCGGAGCAAGCCGCGACCTCCAGAAGCCGATCGATACGCAGGTAGCTCTCGGCAGACGGCGCGGGACCGATTTCATAGGCCTCGTCCGCCGCCAGCACGTGGGGCGCCGAACGGTCCGCCTCCGAATAGACCGCGATGCTGCGGATGCCCAGCTCCCGGCAGGCGCGCACGATACGCAACGCGATCTCGCCCCGGTTGGCGATCAGAACCGATTCGAGCACCGGCTGGACTCCTTAGAGCGGGATGTTGCCGTGTTTTCTGGCCGGGTTGGCGTCGCGTTTGTTCTGGAGAATGTCGAGCGCGCCAACGAGTCTCGCACGGGTTTCGCGCGGGTCGATGACGTCGTCGACGTAGCCGCGCGCTGCGGCGATGTAGGGATGGGCGAATTGCTCGCGATACTCCTCCATGCGCGCCGCGATCGCGGCCTCGGGGTCGCTCGAGCGCGCGATGTCCTTGCGGAAGAGGATCTCGACGGCGCCCTTGGGGCCCATGACCGCGATCTCCGCCGTCGGCCACGCCAGGCTCATATCCCCGCGAATATGCCGCGAGTTCATCACGTCGTAGGCGCCACCGTACGCCTTGCGGGTGATGACGGTGACCTTGGGCACGGTCGCCTCGGCGAAAGCGTAGAGGAGCTTGGCGCCGTGGCGGATGATGCCGCCGTGCTCCTGTCCCACCCCCGGAAGGAACCCGGGAACATCCTCGAAGACCACCAGTGGAATGTTGAAGGCGTCGCAGAACCTTACGAAGCGCGCCCCCTTCGCCGACGAATCGATGTCCAGGACGCCCGCGAGGACCGCCGGCTGGTTGGCCACCACGCCCACCGCGTGCCCGCCCAGGTGGGCGAAGCCGGTGACCAGGTTGGCGGCGAAGCCGGCGTGCACTTCATAGAAGACCCCATCGTCCACGATACGTCCGATGACATCCTGTATGTCATAGGGCTTATTCGGGTTAGCGGGTACGACATCCAGTAGTGTCTCGTCTGCCCGATCCACCGGATCCTGTGTGTCGCGCCGGGGCGCGGGCTCGGTGTTGTTCTGCGGGATGTAGCGGAAGAGCTCGCGCACCGCGGCCAACGTTTCGGGCTCCGAGTCGTGGGCGAAGTGCGCGACTCCCGAGGTGGAAGCGTGCGTGCGTGCGCCCCCCAGGCTCTCCATGTCGATGTCTTCGTGCGTCACGGTGCGCACGACCTCCGGACCCGTCACGAACATGAAGCTGGTGCCGCGCACCATGTAGACGAAATCGGTGATCGCCGGAGAATAGACCGCCCCGCCGGCGCACGGCCCCATGATGACACTGATCTGCGGAATCACACCGGAGGCGAGGGTATTGCGCAGGAAGATGTCCGCGTAGCCTCCCAGCGAGGCAACGCCCTCCTGGATGCGGGCACCGCCGGAGTCGTTCAGCCCCACCACCGGCGCCCCGGTCTTCAGAGCCAGATCCTGCACCTTCACGATCTTTTCGGCGTGCGCCTCCGAGAGCGACCCGCCGAAGACGGTGAAGTCCTGGGAAAAGACGTAGACGACGCGGCCGTCGATGCGTCCGTAGCCGGTGACGACGCCGTCGCCGGGGACCTTCCTGGCCTCCAGCCCGAAGTCCGTCGACCGATGGGTGACGAAGCGGTCGAATTCAACGAAGCTTCCGGGGTCCAGCAGCAGATCGAGGCGCTCCCGGGCCGAGAGCTTGCCCCGCGCGCGTTGCGCGGCCAGGCGCTCCTCTCCCCCGCCCAACTCCGCTTCCCGGCGCAACTGCCGGAGCCGGTCCAGCTTCTCTCGCATGCTCATGAGGAAGGAAGGCCGCGCGGGGCCGGCGTCACCCGGCTGTCAGCGGGCGAGCGGCGAGACATCAGTAGACCCGGACCAGCTCCCGGTCCCGGATCACGACGACTTCGTACCTGCGCGTGATGCGGCCATTCTCCACCGCGAGCGTGCCGGTCGCGCCCTCGAAGACGTCGATCTCCTCAAGCGCCACCCACACCTCCTCCGGTGTGCGCGCCCCGGTGCGAAAGGCCGTCAGGAGCAGACCCATGATGTCCCACCCGAGGGCCGGAATATCGCTGCGCAACGACTTGCGGTGCACGCTCTCGTAGGCCCGCACGAACTGCGCGTACGCCTCCTCCCGCCGTCCCGGCAGCCGGGCCGTCACGGTGAAGACATTCTCGGTGAAGTTGGAGTCGACATCGCGGAGCACGCTGGGCGTAGACCACGCGGCCGTCCCCAGCACCTCGACCTTGAGGGAATCGTCGAGCCCGTAGTGCTGCACCTGACCCGCCACCTGCGGGATGTCCATCACCGGCGGGGCGGGAAGCGGAAGCAGCACGGCATCGGGGTCGATGCGGATCAGTTCCGCGACCTCCGCGCGAAAGTCGGTCTGCCCCGGCGGATAGTAGAAGGCCCCGGCAAGGATCCCGCCGCCGGCGCGAAAGCGTTCGCTGAAGACGTCGACCTCAAAACGCGCGTGCGGCGTGGAGGGCGCGATCGCCACGACCCGCCGGATGCCGTTCTCCCAGGCGTAACCTGCCAGCGCCCTGGCGGGACCCGGATCGGGTCCGGCCAGCGAGTAGACGCCCTCCTGCCCATCGGGCAATACCGTGGCGGCGGGAGCGATCAGGGGCACGGGACGAGTGCGGCTTCCGGCCACCTGCTCCACCGCGGCTTCCTGCAGGGGCCCCACGATCGCCGACAACCCTTCCGCTTCCAGCTCCGCGAGCGCCTGGCTCGTCTGCGAGAGTGCTCCCCCGCTGTCGATGACACGCAGCACGGGCAGCGCCTCACCCTCGGGTGCGGAAGCTATGGCAGCCCGCAGACCCTCCTCGATCAGCCCGGCGTACTGCCGCATGAACGGAGACCCTGAAATCGGGAGCATGACACCGACCACAGGGGCCGCCAACTCGCGGTCGGGGCCGAGCGCCTCCGGTTCGGGAGCGGGCACGCCCGTGAGGTCTGTGACCGGCTGCTGAATCTCCGCCGGAGAAGGAGGCGCCCCGGCTCCCACCGGCACGCAGCCAGCGAGAGCCGCGAGAGCGACCAGGCCTCGGACACGGAGCGCGCTACCCATCACGCAGGAGGCGTATCCTCGGCTTCGGTCGCGGGCGAGCTGCTGGCCTCGGGCGAGTCGGGCTCCGGCGAGTCGGCCTCGGGCGGGCTGCCGGCCTCGGGCGAACTGCTGGCCTCGGGCGAGTCGGCCTCGGCGTCCTCGGCGGGAACGTCGCGCACGCGGCGACGGGGGGCGGTCATCACTTCCATCACGATTCTGCGGTTGCCGGCGTCGGAATCGAGCACCTTCAGGTCGACCTCGTCCCTCGCTCCATAGTAGTCCTCGAGAGACTGGCCGTCCCGGACCCGACTGTGGGAGATGGGCACGAAGGCCTCCACATCGTCGCCCAGATCAACGACGACGCCCTTCTCCTGGACCCGCACGACGTGGCCCTGGCACTCCACGCCGGGCGCGAACCGCTCCGACAGCCAGGGCCAGGGATCTTCAAGCACCTGCTTGATGCCGAGAGAGATGCGCTTGTTCTCGCCGTCCACGTCGAGAGCCATCACCTCGATCTCCTGGCCCTTGTGCACGATCTCCGACGGATGCTCCACCCGCTTGGTCCAGCTCATGTCGGAGACATGCACCAGCCCGTCGATGCCCGGTTCAATCTCAACGAACGCACCGAAGGAAGTCAGGTTGCGCACCTTGCCCCGCAGCCGGGTCCCCTTGGGATACTTCAGTGGGAGAGCCAGCCAGGGATCTTCCTGGATCTGCTTCATTCCCAGCGAGATCTTCTCGGCGGCGGGATCCACCTTGAGGACCACGGCCTCGATCTCATCTGCGATGGAAACCAGCTTGGAGGGATGCCGGATGTTGCGCGTCCACGACATCTCCGAGATATGGACCAGCCCTTCGACGCCCTTCTCCAGTTCGACGAAGGCCCCGTAGTTGGTAATCGAGACGACCTTGCCGTAAGCCCGCACGCCAACCGGGTACTTCAGGTCGATGTCGGTCCACGGGTAGGGCAGCAGCTGCTTCAGACCGAGCGAGATCCTCTCCCGCTTCCAATCGATGTCGAGAACCTTGACGTCGAGCTCGGCGCCGATGGTCACCATGTCGGACGGATGCCCCACGCGTCCCCAGGACATGTCCGTGATGTGCAGGAGCCCGTCCAGTCCGCCCAGATCGATGAATGCCCCGAAGTCGGTGATGTTCTTTATGATGCCGGCGCGCACCTGCCCCACAAGGAGTTCCTTGACCAGGGTATCGCGCTTCTTGCCGCGCTCCGCCTCCAGAATCACGCGCCGCGAAACGACGATATTGCGACGCCTCTTGTTGAGCTTGATGATCATGAAGTCGTAGACTTCGCCGACCAGGTCCTCGATGTTGGGCACCCTGCGCAACGCGATCTGCGAGCCGGGAAGGAAGGCATCCACGCCCATGAGATCCACGGTCATGCCGCCCTTGATCTTGCGGACCAGCGTGCCCTCGATGGGGGATTCGCTCTCGTGGGCTTCCCTGATCTTCTCCCAGACGCGCAAGAAGTCGGCTTTCTTCTTGGAGAGGACGACCACACCGTCGTCATCTTCCAGGCTTTCGAGCAGCACTTCCACTTCGTAGCCGGGCTCGAGAGCCTCGTTCTTCCGGAATTCATCCCGGGGCACGGCTCCTTCGCTCTTGAAGCCGAAGTCGAGGATGACGGTCTTGTCCGTAACGCGTACCACCTTCGCCCGTACGATCTCGCCTTCGCGCACCTCCTGAAGGCCGGACTCGAACTCCTGGAGCATGCTCCCGAAATCGTCCCTCGACAGGGCATCATCCTCGCCGTCCGCAGGGTCGTCCGACAAGCCAAAGCCTGTCTCGCCCCGCGGGTCCGCGAAGAGTTCGTCCGGACCGTCGAAGGTTGTGAAGTCTCCGAAGGCCTGAATGAGCGGCGACGGCGTCTCCGCGACATCATTCGCAGGCTCCGGCCCGCCGGAGGGCGGGTCGGCAGGACCGCCCGAAGGGAGGGCGGCGGAGGGCGGGTCGGCAGGGCCGCCCGAAGAGAGGGGAGCGACGGGCGGGTCGGCAGGACCGCCCGAAGGGAGGGCGGCGGAAGGCGGGTCGGCAGGGCCGCCCGAAGAGAGGGGAGCGACGGGCGGGTCGGCAGGACCGCCCGAAGAGAGGGCGGCGGAAGGCGGGTCGGCAGGGCCGCCCGAAGAGAGGCGGGGGCAGCGACGGGCGGGTCGGCAGGGCCGCCGGAAGAGAGGGCGGCGACGGGCGGGTCGGCAGGGCCGCCGGAAGAGAGGGCGGCGACGGGCGGGTCGGCAGGGCCGCCGGAAGAGAGGGCGGCGGAAGGTGTGGAGCCTTCCAGTGGGGAGGTACTGGTATCGGGCTGGTCGGTCATTGGTTGTCGTCCCTGGCGTCTCCCGGGAGGGAACGCCCTGCTTGGCCGGAGCCACTCGGTGCGGCCCGGGTTAAGTGTGTATAATTTACGGATAAACGACTGTTTTTCAGCTGACTAAAATATGCGCGGGCGCTTACTACGTCAATTACGCGCCGCGGTGCCGGTAGCTGTCGCCTCCCCAGCGCACACCGGCGCGCACCACGGCGAGGATGGCCTCCGTCTGCTCTTCGAAAGAGAGGTGGGTTCCGTCGATTTCGACCGCGTCGGCGGCCTTCCTGAGCGGCGCGACTTTCCGGGTCGCGTCCAGCCGGTCTCTGGCGCGCAGGCGGGTGGCTTCCTCGCCGACCTCGCTCCCGCCGGCCCGGTTGCCCGGGTCCATCTGGCGCACGCGGCGCCGGGCGCGCACGGCCAGGGCAGCCACCAGAAAGATCTTCACCTCCGCCTCGGGAAACACGACCGTCCCCAGGTCGCGCCCGTCGGCCACCAGCGACCCATCCTCCCCCGCCTGGCGCTGCTGGCCGAGGAGCCAGGCGCGCACGGCGGGCAGCCGCGCGACGGCCGAGACGTGGCGGTCGACGTCGGGACTCCTGAGTTCGGACACCAGCGTGCGTGCTCCCAGCTTCACCACAAAGGCCGCGTGCGCGGGCGTCATCCGGACCGGGTACGCGTTCAGGTCGGACTCCGTGAGCGAGGGCCAGGAATCCGGTGATGTGCCGGATTCCAGCAGGGCAAAGGTGAGAGCCCGGTAGAGGGCCCCTGAATCCAGGTGCCGGTACCCCAGCCTGCGCGCCACTGCGCGGGCCGAACTGGACTTGCCGGAACCCGCGGGACCGTCGATGACGATGACCGGGCCCCGCGCTCGTCCGGTCCTCGCGGCGCCCCCGGCGGACGTCCCCGCGGCCTGTGAGGAAACGCGCTTCAGCACTTCCCAGAACCCGGGATAGCTGACCTCGACCGAGTCCGGGGCGTCCACGGTGATGGAGCTCCCCGCAAGCGCCCCGAGCACGCCGAAGGCCATGGCGATGCGGTGGTCGCCGTGCACCTCGACGCGGCCGGCCAGGGGGCGCTCGCTTCCCTCGATCACCAGGCCGTCCGGCAGCTCTTCGACCTGCACGCCCAGGCCGGAGAGGTTGCTGGCGAGCGCGCCCAGCCGGTCGGATTCCTTGACCCGGAGCTCTCGGGCGCCGGTGATGCGCGTCGTGCCCCGGGCGCGCGCCGCGAGCACCGCCAGGATGGGCACCTCGTCGATGAGCCCCGGGATTTCGGCGGGCCCGACCTCGGTGCCGACCAGGTTGGAGGGGTGGATGACCAGGTCGCCGGCCGGCTCGCCGCGCTCCGGGGAAGACCGGGGATGCACTTCGATGCGCGCGTTCATCCGCTCCAGCACGGGCAGCAACCCCGTGCGTGTGGGATTGAGCCCTGCGCCGCGCACGACGATGCCCTCCCCGGCACCGCCCAGCAGGGCGAGCGCGAGCGGAAAGGCGGCGGACGAGAAGTCGCCCGGCACCCTGACGTCCACTGGATCGAGGGCGGCAGGAGAGGCGGTCAACTCCACCCGGTTGGCACCGCCGCGGAAGGCGCTCGTCAGCGTGCAGCCCGCGGCGGCAAGCATGCGCTCGGTGTGATCGCGCGAGAGTCCGGGTTCGGTGAGCCGCACCGGCACGCCGCCGGTGACGCCGGCCAGCAGAAGCGCGCTCTTCACCTGGGCGCTGGCCACCGGAAGCGCGTAGTCGAGGGCGCGGAGCGAGCCGCCGGTGACGCGCAGGGGAAGTCTCCCGGGCGCCGCGAGCGGCTCGAAGTGCGCCCCCATCAGCGAGAGCGGATCGGTGACGCGCCGCATCGGCCGGCGCCGCAGGGAGTCGTCGCCGGTCAGCGTGGCCCGGAGGGCCTGCCCGGCCAGAACGCCCAGCAGGAGGCGTGCGGTGGTTCCGCTGTTGGCGCAGTCGAGCACCTGGGCGGGCGCGCGCAGGCCCCGGGTGCCGACGCCGGTGATCCGCAGTTCCCCGTTCGCCACCAGGGGCGGCACCCGGACGCCCATGGCCCGCAGGATGGCGGCGGTGGCCTGGGGATCCTCCCCGGTGAGGACACCGCGGATGCGGCTCTCCCCGCCCGCCAGCGCCGCCACCAGGAGTGCCCGGTGGGAGATGGACTTGTCTCCGGGCACCCTCAGCTCGGTCATCACGGCGGATTTTCCCTCATCGCGCCGGGCTTCCGGCAGGCGGGGTGCGTCCAGGGGCGCGGGCGCGCCAGTCCCGGGTACGCCTCATCCACTCTTCGATCGCCACCAGATCGTGTTGCTCGACCGCATCCGCAATCTCTTCCGCGGTGCGCGCGAGTTCCCGCAGCGCGTTGCCTACCTCGCTCCGCGCGAGAAGCGGAAGCCACATGTCCGGGGAACTCCCGGCCAGGCGCACCATGTCCGTGCCCCCGGTCCCCAGGTCGGAGGGGGTGTGGCCCGCATCCTCAAGCACGCGCGCGAGGGCGTTGGCGGCCAGCTGCGGAAGGTGGCTGCACCACGCCATGCGCTGGTCGTGCATGGTGGCCGGGATCCAGCGCGGGCGAGCGCCTACGGCACTCCAGAGTGCTTCGAGGGCCGCTCCCCCCGCCCCCTGCCCCGTCAACCAGACGGTCGCACCGGCAAACAGGTCGGCCGCGGAGTGTGCGAACCCCGACCCTTCCCCTCCCACCATCGGGTGGGACCCGGTGTAGCGGGTGCTCTCCCCGAGCACGCGCATCGCCTCCTCCACCGGTGCCTTCAGGCTGGCCACGTCGGTCACGACGGATCCCGCCGGCCAGCGGTCCTGGTGTTCCGGCAGCAGCCGCAAGGTAGCGTCGAGGGGGGTGGCGTAGACGACCAGCTCGGCCGCGGGGAGAATGGCCGCCGAATCGGTCGCCGCGGCATCGATGACGCCAGCCCGTTCGGCCCGCTGCAGGTCCTCCGCCGAGTTCGAGGAGGCGGTCACCCGCGGGGGGCCGGGAAGCCCCTTGAGCGCCCGGGCCAGCGAGCCTCCGATCAGCCCCAGACCCACGATCGCCACCGTCCGAAAGGGCCGCTCGTCGGCGGAGGGGGCGGAGGGGTCGCGCGCGGCGTTCACCCGGGTCCGTGCGCTCCCTTACCCGACGCGCCGGTCGAGACTTCCTCCCGGTACGGCACCTCCAGGGTGAGACCGTCGGAGGCCACGATCGCCGACGGAAAGAGGTGGCGCGCTTCCTGCTCCAGGCACGACGCATTCTCGGAGTAGCGGGCGGAGACATGGGTGAGAGCCAGGCGCGCCACTCCGGCATCCAGCGCGATGCGCGCCGCGCCCCCCGCGGTGGAGTGAAAGGTCGCGCGCGCCCGTTCCGTCTCTTCGCCGGCAAACGTGCACTCATGGATGAGCAGCTCCGCTCCGGCGGCGGCCCGGATGGTCGAGCGGACGGGCCGCGTGTCCCCGGTGTACACCACCGTTCGGCCCGGGCGGCTCGGCCCGACCACCTCTTCCGGCCGGATCAGCCGGCCGTCGACCTCCACTGCATCTCCCCGGTGCAGCCGGCCGAACTCCGGTCCGTCCGGGACCCCCAGGGCGCGCGCCCTCTCCACATCGAAACGCCCCCGGCGATCGGCTTCACGGAGGACATAGCCGAGCGCGGGCATGCCGTGGTCTACCCGGAAGGCGCACACGTCGTACCCGTCGCGCGGCACCCGATCCCCGGGCCTCATTTCCCGGATCTCGACCGGGAAACTCAGGCGATCGAACCCGAGGTGTACGGCATCGGCCAGCACTCGCCGCCCGGAGACCGGACAGGCAAGCAGCAGGGGCTCGCTTCGTCCCTGCAGCGCCATGGTGCGCAGCATCCCGGTCACCCCCACAAAGTGGTCCGCGTGCATGTGCGTGATGAACACCGCCCAGATGGAGAAGCCGGTGCCGTAGCGCATCATCTGGCGCTGCGTTCCCTCGCCGCAGTCGAAGAGCATGAGTTCGCCCTCCCGCTGCACGGAGATGGCGCTCACGTTGCGGCGCACGGTCGGACAGGCGGCCGAGGTGCCCAGGAATGTCACTCGAATCATGGATCGCGCCTGAGACGGGCCGGGTCAGCGCCGCACATCCAGCCGCAGGAAGAGGTGGCGGCCGGGCGCGTCGATTCCCGAACCGTGAACGCGGAACAGATCATCAAAGAGGTTCTCGATTCCGCCGGAAACGCGCAAATGATCGCTCCATGAAGCGCCCCCCCGGATCGAGTGGACATGGTACCCGGGCGTCCCTCCGTCCTGGACGCGGCTGTCCACCTGGTCGCGAAAGCCGAGCCGGTCCTGCGCGGCCGACATCTTGCCAAAGTACTCGATCCAGGCCGAACGCTCGTCCCGGGACGCCGGCCAGCGCATCCGATACGACAGGGTCGCGGGCGGGACCCGGCTCAGCGGTTCCTCCTGAAGCACTCCGTCCCTGGCCACCACCGCGTCGCCCAGAGTCCACGAAGCCGACATGTACAGCCGTCCCCGGGCGGGGAGCGGTGCGGAAAAGGTCCCCTCGATCCCGTCGATAATCGCCGAACCGATGTTCTGGATGGTCAGGATGGGCAGCTGGTCGGGTCCATGGGTGCTCCGGCCCTGGAAGGTGCCGTAGGTACGGTCCAACAAGTCGTTGATGCCGATGCGAAAGACGGTCAGCTCGGTCCTCCACGGACCCCGGGTCCAGTTCGCTCCCGTTTCCAGCGTGTAGCTATGCTCGGGGCCCAGATCCGGGTTGGGCAGCGCGATGCCCCCGGGGACATCCCCGACCAGGGTGAGATCGTAGATGTTGGGAGCGCGAAAGGCCTGGGCCGCCCGCGCCCGCAGCGATACCGCCTCCGACGCCCGGTAGACGAAGCCTGCCTCGCCGGTGACGTTGCCGAAGCGGGAGTCCACATCGCCTCCGTAGGAGTCCCCCACCCGGGCGCTCGTCCGATACAGGCTCGCACGGCCGCCCACCTGTATCCGCAGGGGCCCCCAGGCCTGGTCGACAATGGCATACAGGGCAGCGCCGCCGAAACGGGACCCGTCCGGAAAGCGTCCCGTGGAAATCGGCTCGCCGGCACTCCATCGGAACGACGAGGTCTCTGCGCCGGTGACCGGATCCTCCTCCCAGCCACGCGAGCGGGTCACGTTGTCCCACATCTCCAAGCCATAGGTGACGCCTCCGCGGCCGTCGCCGCGAATCGCCTGCGCCTGTACGTCCAGCGCGACGGAGCGCACATCGTCCGCGACATGGTTGATCCGGGCGGACGGCGTCAGGATCCCCTCGCGCATCGACTGTCCCCGGATTGCGCGCCCCTCCCGCTGAACCTGCCACGACATCTGTACGTCCAGCGTGGACATCCAGGGGCGGTCGGTCGCGAGGGTGCCTTTCAGGCGGGCCAGCGACCGGTCCTGCGGCTCGAAGAGGTACAGCGCATTGCGGCCCACTCCTCCGCCGGGCAACCCGGGAGCGCGGAAATCGACGTAGCGGTCATAGCGCGGGACATTGCTCTGCTCGGAATGCTGGGCGGCCATCTCCACCCGGAACCGTTGCGTGGCCTGCAGGTCCAGGCGAAAATCGCCGCTCCACTGGTCGTAACCAGTCGGATCCTGGTGCGGGAGCCCGCCACCCGGTTGCAGGTGCGACCAGGAGGCGAAGCTGCCGCCTCCGAGGAACTCGAGCCCCGACATGAAATCCGGGAACGTCGCTGCCGTCGACGCTCGCACCCGGCTGCCGTCCGTGGCACCGTCGAAAGTGTACGATCCCTCGGCGACCCAGCGTTGGCCCGGATCCAGCACGTCGGCGGCCCGACGCGTGATTACGTTGATCACGCCGCCCATGGCATCCGAGCCGTAGAGGGTGGAGGAAGCCCCGCGCACGACCTCCATGCGCTCCATGATCTCGGGATCGACTGAGGAAAGGTACTGGCTCGGACCCTGGCGGAAGGTGCCGTTGTTGAGCCGCACGCCGTCGACCATCAACAGCACCTGGCTCCCGGTAAGTGCGCGCACGAAGGCGGCCCCCTGCCCCGCGGTGGTCTGCTGCACCAGCACGCCGGGCTCGGCGGCGAGAGCATCCAGGAGGAGGCGGTTCGGCTGGTCACGCACCTCTGCGCGCCCCACCAGGTTGACGGAAACGGCGAGCGCGTCGGTTGTGGTGCCCAAGCGGGTCGCGGTAACGACCAGCGGGTCCAGCTCGTAGGCCGCGGAGTCGGGATCCGTCGAGTCCGGCGGAGCCTGTGCCGCGGCGGGGAGCGACGCGCAGATCAGCACGGCCGCGCACACCAGACCAGGCAACTTCGGCAGCGGAATCCTCTTCTTGTTCATGCCAACGTTGCCCGAATACCGCGCGAGTTGGGTGGGATTTCGATGAAAGAGCGCTTCAGAATACGATGCGACGCCGCGAGAATAGCCCCGTCCGCTGACCAAATGTTCCGAGTCCTGCGCCATGGCTGTCGGCGCCCGGCCATGCACAGGTGACATTCCCCGCCCGGCGTCATATGGTGCTTGGAGCCGAGCTTGTGTCCAACCTGACAGGAGACCCGAACATGTCCAGTCGCCGCCAGTTTCTCGGATCCATCGCCGTGCCCGCCGTGGCCGCCGCCGGACTGCCCCTCCTGCCCGCCCGCCTTTCCGCGAGCGCTCTTGAGGTCGCCGATGACCTGGGCAGTTGGCCCGGCACGCCGAGCCAGGTTGCGCGCGACGAAGACTTCTGGGCCGGCGTTGCCCGGGCCTTCACGGTCGACCGCAGCCTGATCAACCTGAACAACGGGGGCGTAAGCCCGTCGCCGCGCTGGGTGCAGGAGGCGATGAAGCGCCACCTCGACTACTCCAACGAGGCGCCCACCTACACGATGTGGCAGATCCTCGAGCCCCAGCGGGAGGCTGTGCGCGCCCGCCTGGCCCGCGAGTGGAATGTGGATCCCGAGGAGATCGCGCTGACGCGCAACGCCTCCGAGGGCCTGCAGATCCTGCAGCACGGGTTCGACTTCGAGCGGGGAGACGAAGTGCTCACCACGACCCAGGACTACGGGCGCATGATCACGACCTTCCGCCAGCGAGAGCGGCGCGACGGCATCCTGCTGAAGCAGATCCGGATCCCGGTTCCCGCGGAGGATCCCGCCGAAATCGTGCGGCTCTTCGAGGAGGCCATCACCCCGCGCACACGCATGATCCTGTGCTGCCACATGATCAACCTCACCGGCCAGATCCTGCCCGTGAAGGAACTCACCGCGCTCGGCCGCCGCCACGGCATCCCGGTGCTGGTGGACGGGGCCCACGCCCTGGCGCATTTCGACTTCGATCTCGGCGAGCTGGACGTGGACTTCTACGCCACGTCCCTGCACAAGTGGCTGTTCGCGCCCCACGGGACCGGGCTGCTCTACGTCCGCAAGGAGAGGATCGGGGAGGTTGGCCGCTCACAGCCGCCGCGGAGCGCATGGACGACAACATCCGCAAGTTCGAGGAAATCGGCACGCACCCGGCCGCGAACTATCTCGCCATCGCGGAGGCACTCACCTTCCACCAGGGCATCGGCGGGGCGCGCAAGGAGGCCCGCATGGTCTACCTGCGCGACTACTGGGCGGACCGCCTGCTCCAGCACGACCGGGTACGCCTGCACACCAGCCGCGAGCCGGGCTTCGCCTGCGGGCTCGCCAACGTGCAGATCGAGGGCATCGATCCCGGCGCCCTCAACCAGTACCTGTGGAACGAGCAACGCATCATCGCGGTCGGCATCGGGCACGAGGAGTGCACCGGCTCGCGCATCACCCCCAGCGTGTACACGACCCTCGAGGAACTCGACCGGTTCGGCGACGCGATGGAGCGCGTGATCCTGCACGGGCTGCCGGCCTGATCCGAAGCTGGTTCCCGGCATCAACCGGGCACCAGCAGTCTCGAGGGCACCGGCTCCATGCCCCGCCCGCGAACAACAAAGCGGCGGCGGGTCCGCGATGCGCGACCCGCCGCCGTTTCGTGCCAGGCAGCCGGATGACTCCGGCCTCGCCAGGCTTTCGCCCTACGCCTTTGCCACGGCCTCGGCGATGTTGTCCAGCGCCTTCCGAATGAGCGTGCGCGAGGTTGCCAGGTTCATGCGCATGTGCGCGGTGCCGCCGGTTCCGTAGGAGTGGCCCGGATTGAGGTAGATCCGGGCGTTGTCGGCGAACCACTGCTGCATGATCTGCTCCGGGGTGACCGGAGAATCCGATGTCTTGTTTTCGTGCTCCGCCATCTCGCGGGCGCCCACCTTGTCCATCAACCCGCTCACATCCAGCCAGGCGAGATAGGTCCCCTGGGCCTTGGTGTACTCTACCCCGGGAGCATTGTCCCTGAGGTAGGCCTCCGCCAGATCGTGGTTGGCGTCGATGTAGGGGAGGAGCTGGTCGAGCCAGTCGTCACCCTGGGTGAGAGCGGCCCGGTTGGCCTCCATCCCCAGAGTGCTCAGGTCGGCCCGGGTGTAGGAGCGCGCCCGCTCAAGCAGGTTGCGGTTGGTGGAGAAATACCAGGCGGCCTTCATGGCGGCGAGGCTGAAGGTCTTGCTGGCGGCCTTGAAGGTCAGGCTGTTGTTGACGATGTCCCGGTCCGGGAGGCTGGCGAAGGGCGTGTACTTGTTGCCGGCGGTCACGAAGTCGCAGTGGATTTCGTCCGCGAGCACGACGACGCGATTCCGGAGACAGATCTCGCCCATGCGCAGCAGATCCGCTTCGGACCAGCAGTTGCCCGTGGGGTTCTGGGGGTTGCACAGGAGGAAGGCGTTGACGCGCGTCGCGCGCCGTTCGAAGTCGTCCCAGTCGATCTCGTAGCGCCCGTTCACCACGTGCATCTCGCTGTCCTCCGCCACGGTGCGCGTGAAGCGAAGGTCGCCGTAGAAGCCGTTGTAGGTGGGCGTGTTCATGAGCACTCTCGACCCCGGAGGGGAGAAGGCGTGGAGCGCCGCGATCAGCCCCGGATGGACACCCGTGGTCACCTCGATGGTCGCCGGATCGACCTCCAGGCCGTAGCGGCGATGGTTCCAGTCCGCGATCGCCTGCGTGTAGGACGCGGGTCGGCTCAGGTAGCCCCAGTTCTCGTGTTCGCAGCGCTTCGCGAGGGCCTCGGTGATGCACGGGGCGGCACGGAAGTCCATGTCGGCGATCCCCATGCCGACCTCGATGTCCTCCCCGAACATCTCGATCGCCCGATCCCACTTGTTGCAGTCGGTGCCCCTGCGGTCGTAGATCGCGTCGAAGTCGAAGGTCTGCCCGGATGTCGAGGCCAGGAGGTCGGCGGTTCCGCCGATTCCGCCCGGCCTGGCCCCCACCGCGCCAAGGACGGCCGTCATTCCTGCGCCTCTCAAAAAGGTCCTGCGGCTGAACGGGTGTTGCTTCGACATTGGGGGCCTCCTCGCCGGTGTGTTTCCCGAAACGGACGTCGTTCTCGGTAGTATGCGTGCGCGACGGGCATAGTAACGCCTCCGGCCGCGTTTTTCACGCGCGCGCTGGTGCAAGCTCCGCCACCCACCGAATGCCGGGAGTGGGATTCGAACCCACACAGGCCATGGCCTGGGGGATTTTAAGTCCCCTGCGTCTACCGTTTCGCCATCCCGGCCAACAGGTTGCAAGCTACGCTCGCATCGTGTCCCTGTCAGCTTCGGATCTCCCCAGGCCCGTCCCGATGGCCACCAGGATCACGACGAGGAGCGCCCACGAATATGGGTTTGCCAGCCCGGCTTCAAGGGCCGACACCCGGGGGATCCCGAAGGACTCGCCCGAAGCCGTGGCGGAAGCCGCCAGAATGGTCGGAATGAAGAAGGGGAGGAGAAAAGGGTAGGTGCAGACGGTCATGTCGAGAAGGTTGGCGCGCCTGAAACGTCCCACACCGGCGCGCCTGCCCGAGTCCCTGACCAAGTCGCCGACGGCGAGGATCGCTATGACCGAATGCGTGGTCAGCAATACCGCCACGCTTGTCACGCCGAAGATCCGCAGCTCAGCGGCGCGCGCCGTTTCGACCGTCCGCCGGGGGGCCCGTACCAGGCGGTCCAGAATGCCCGCCTCTTGCGCCGCCCCCACGATGCCCATCAGGAGGATGGTGAAGATCACGATCCCCACGGCCCCCTCCATCCCGTCGAGGATCAGCCCGCGGGCCTGGAAGGCCTCCCTGTCGATGTACAGGAGGTCGGCCGGCGCGACGAGCCCCAGCGCCAGGGCCAGGACCACGGCCGCGGCCACACCGGCGAAGAGGCTCTCCACCAGACCGCGCCCCCGCCACAGCATGACGAAGGCGGCCAGAGGCGCCAGCAGCATGGGGAGCGCGGCCGGATTGCCCGCGAGCACCGCATCTTGCCCGGCCGCCTGCGGGACCGGTGCTTCCGCGCCTCCCAGCAGGGTGAGAATCAGGGCCGCGACCCCCGCGGCCGGAAGCGCGTAGCGGAGGCGGCTGCGCACCACGCCTCCCATGGGCGCCCCCTGGCTGCTCGCCGATGCGATCGTGGTGTCGGACACGGGCGAGACATTGTCGCCGAAGGTGGCCCCGGCGAGGATGGCCCCGATCAGGGCGACCGGCCTGGCCTCGAGGACGCCCGCCGCGGGGTAGAGGAGCGGAGCGCATATCAGGATCGTGCCGAGGCTCGTCCCCGTCGCCGTGGAGAACAGGACTGCGATGAGGAACGCCATAAGGACGAAGCCTCCACCGCTCACACCGAGTTCGCCCCCGACCCACACCAGGGAGTGCACGAGCCCCGATTCGCGGAGCACTACCGAGAAGACGCCCGCCAGCAACCACGCGGCGACCATCAGCATCACGATCGGGCGGGACATCCCCCTGAGCGCGGCCGCGCTGTAGTCGGAGGCACTTCTGGCCAGCAGCAGTCCGACCCCGAGGGCCCCCAGGAGGATGGGCCAGAGCCCGCGCTCGTCGGGGGCGCCCGAGAAACCCAGCCAGGCCGCGCCGGCGGCGAAAGCCAGGATGGGGGCCACGGCGCCCGCGAGGCCC
The DNA here is from genome assembly GCA_965237885.1 of Longimicrobiales bacterium. Taxonomy (GTDB): domain Bacteria; phylum Gemmatimonadota; class Gemmatimonadetes; order Longimicrobiales; family Gaopeijiaceae; genus BD2-11. The sequence goes on from CBDEGN010000002.1 coordinate 4,209,600, forward strand.
AGGTGGAAGCGAAGGGGTGCCGCCGACTCGGCGTGCGCGTGCGGTGGCGGATCGGGTTCGGGGTTCACGGTGCCGGCGGCTATCCTGGGTGACGGGACACGCTGTATCATCGGGGATTGGCCCCGGATGGTCCAGCTTCCGGCGGCCCTCCCGCCGCCGAAAAAACAGGGTGCGCGCATGGGCGAAGACGACTTCTTTGAACTCTACGACCTGCGAGTCGAGGTGATCGCCGGCGAGGGCGACATGGTGTGCGACCACAAGGCAGGTGACTACTTCGAGCTCAGCGGAGAAAACCTGTCCTTTCCCGCCGGCCAGACTTTTCCCATCTACCCCCTGGCCGCCCTCCTTCTCCTCCTTCCCGCGAAGCAGCGCGAGACCCACCCCCACGATTGGATGACCACGGACACGGAGATCGCCTGCCCCGACCCCCACTGCAGCGCGCGCTTCCGCATCACGCGGACCGGCACGTCGACCTTCCGCCACAGCGAAGTCACCCGCGTTCCGCTGGGTCCGCGGTGAATCCCGCGCGACCACCGCTGCGGCTACCCCCTTCGGGCGTGATCCGGGGCTGCTGGCAACTCTCACACGGCCACGGCCCCGGGTGGAGCCGGGAGCGCGCCCTCGCGGCTCTGGACTCCGCAGCCCAGGCCCCGGGCCCCCTCGTCCTGGACTGCGCCGATATCTACACCGGGGTGGAGCGCCTCATCGGGGACTGGCTGGCCGGGCGGCCGGACATCGCCGGGGACGTCGTCGTCTACACCAAGTTCGTGCCCGATCTCGACGACCTGCCGACCATCGACCGGGACTACGTCCGCCGCGTGGTGCTCCGGTCACGCGACCGCCTTGGGGTGAACGCGCTGGAGCTGGTCCAGTTCGCCTGGTGGGACCTGTCGCAGCCCAGGTGGGTGCAGACCGCCGAGTGGCTCGCGGAGCTTCGCGAGGAGGGGATCATTCGCAACATGGGCGTCACCAACTTCGACCCGGCTTCCCTCGGCGCCCTTCTGGACGCGGGCATCCCGGTGCGGTCCAGTCAGGTCCAACTCTCCCTTCTCGACCGTCGTCCCCTGAAAGGCCTGACGGATCTCTGCCGGGAACAGGGCGTCACCCTTCTCGGCTACGGCGCCCTGGCGGGCGGGCTCCTGTCCGATGCCGGCGGCGCGGCGCTGGACTCCCGGTCGCTGACCAAGTACCGCCTGATCGTCGAAGAGGCAGGCGGCCGCGAGGTGCTCGACCGGGCGCGCGCGGCGCTGGCGGACTTGGCTGCCCGGCACGGGGCCACCATGGCGGACGCGGCGGTGGCCTACGTGCTGAGCCAACCCGGCGCCGGGGCCGTGATCGTTGGATTGAGCCGCAGGGGCCTGATGGTGGACGGCCGCCGCGTGCGCCTCACGCCGTCCGATGTGGAACGGCTCGAGGCCACGGTGCCGGACACGGTCAGAGGAGAGGTGTTCGAGGTCGAGCGCGACCGGGGAGGCCCACACGGCCGGATCATGCGGTACAATCTGAGCCGGGCGGACCGCGCAGCCCGCCACGGGAAACATGCCTGAACCTTCCATCTCCATTCCCGCCCATCCTCGCATCCCGGCGGCGCAGTCCGGATTCAGTTCACGAACGCCCAGGGTTGGATGCCATAATCCGAAATCGTTCTGTGGGTAACAACTTAGGGAAGGACAGCACGGCAGGTCGCTCTGCAGTTGCGCACCGCTCTCACCCGCCACAGGTTAGTCGGAGCGAAGATCATCCAGCCGATTCCAGGGTCGCCGTCCGTCTCGCGCTTGGGGATGTGAGGCCCCTACGGTGCAGTTGGGCCCCGCTCAAAACAAATGATCGTCTCGCACACATGTGCGGGGCTCGCGAATCCAAATCCAACCAGACACTGACAGGCGCGCGATGAACGCAGGGTCCGCACTCCGCTCCGGCCTGCCGGCTGCCCGGGGACTGTACGATCCTCGCTACGAGCATGATAGCTGTGGCGTCGGCTTCGTGTGCGACATCAAGGGGCGCGCGAGCCGCGCCATCCTCGACGACGCGAACCAGATAAACTGTCGCCTCGGGCACCGAGGCGGGATCGGCTGCGAACCGGACACCGGCGACGGCGCGGGGCTCCTGACCGGGCTACCGCACCGGCTCCTGGCCCGGGTGGCGCGAGAACAGCTGGGGACCTCCCTCCCCGCTCCCGGCAGCTATGGGGTCGGACTCGCCTTTCTCCCGCGCGACCGACGCGAACGACAGATCTGCAAGGAGCGCACCGAGGCCATCATCGGCGGGCAGGGACAGCATTGCCTGGGATGGCGGAGGCTGCCCTACAGTGCCGAACGCGCGGGACTCACCAAAACCGCGCTCGCGTCCATGCCCCATCTGGAGCAGCTCTTCGTCGGCGCGGCCGAGGGGCTGTCCAGCAGCGCGTTCGAGCGCCAGCTCTACACGATCCGGAAGTATGCCAGCCACTGTTTACGGGGCGATCCGCGTCTCTCGGGGCGGGAACTCCCATATTTCTGCTCGCTCTCCGCCAACACGCTCATCTACAAGGGCATGCTGACGCCGTATCAGCTCTTCGAGTTCTTCGACGATCTGCGCTGCGAAGACTACGAGTCCCATATGGCGATGGTGCATTCGCGCTTCTCCACGAACACGTTCCCGTCGTGGGACCGGGCCCAGCCCAATCGCTACATGAGCCACAACGGCGAGATCAATACGCTGCTGGGCAACTGCAACTGGATGAACGCGCGCGAAGGCGTCATGCGCTCGCAACTGTTCGGCGAGGATCTGCAAAAGCTGTTTCCCGTCATCGAGCCCAACTGCTCGGACTCGGGCAGCTTCGACAACGTGCTCGAGTTCCTCCTCATGACGGGGCGCAGCCTGCCGGAGTCGATCATGACCATGATCCCGGAGGCGTGGCAGCAGCGGCCCGACATGCCGGCCGAGAAGCGCGCCTTCTACGAGTTCCAGTCGTGCCTGATGGAGCCATGGGACGGTCCGGCCCTCATCCCCTTCACCGACGGCCACTGCATCGGGGCCGTGCTGGACCGCAACGGACTGCGGCCGAGCCGGTACTACGTGACCGACGAAGACCGATGCGTCATGGCCTCCGAGGTGGGCGTGCTGCCGGTGGCGCCCGAGCGGGTGGTGCAGAAGGGCCGACTGCATCCGGGGCGGCTCTTCCTGATCGACTTCGATGCCGGGCGCCTGGTGCCGGACCACGAGATCAAGGCGGAGTGGGCGCGGCAACGGCCCTATGGGAAATGGCTGGCGCGACAGCGGGTGGAGCTCGCAGAGGCAGAGGATCCGCGGGGCTACGACGCATCCACCGTGCTCGCGCGCATGCAGGCGTGCGGGTATACGTCGGAGACCCTGCAGTTCATGCTCCTGAGCCTGGTGCGCGACCGGCGCGACCCGCTCGGGTCCATGGGCAACGACGCGGAGCTGGCGGCGCTGTCGGACAAGCCGCGCATGCTCTACGACTACTTCAAGCAACGCTTCGCGCAGGTGACGAATCCCGCCATCGATTCGATTCGCGAGGAAGTCGTCATGTCGCTGGAGTGCTACATCGGGCCCGAGGGCAACCTGCTGGAGGTCACGGAGGAGCACGCGCACCGGCTGCGTCTGCCCCACCCGATTCTCTCCAACCGGCAGTTCGCCGGTCTGTCACGCCTGGAGGACCGCGGCTGGCGTCGTCGGACCCTGGAGACCACCTTCGCGCGCGGCTCCGGGAAACGGGGCCTGATCGACGCCCTTTCGCGCATCGAGCGGGAAGCCAGCCGGGCCGTGGAGGAAGGAATCCGCGTGCTCGTGCTCTCCGACCGCGCGATCGGCCCCGACCGTCTTCCCATCAGTTCCCTGCTCGCCCTCGGCTGCGTTCACCACCATCTGGTTCGCACCCACCAGCGTTCGCGCATCGCCCTGATCGTGGAAACCGGGGAGGCACGCGAAGTGCACCACCACTGCCTGCTCGTCGGCTACGGGGCGGACGCCATCAACCCCTATCTCGCCTTCGAGTCGCTGTGGCACGTCCGGCGCGCCGGGCGCATGGACGACTTCGACCACATCCGCTCCGACGACGACGTGGTCGCCGCCTACCGCAAGGGCGTCGGCAAGGGCATTCTCAAGGTGATGGCCAAGATGGGCATCTCGACCCTGCAGTCCTACAAGGGGGCCCAGATCTTCGAGGCGGTCGGGCTGGGACCGGAGGTGGTCAACCGCTGCTTCACCGACACGGAGAGCCGCGTGGGCGGGATCGGTTTCGGCGTGCTGGCCGAAGAGATCGAGCGGCGCCATGAACTGGGCTTCGCGGGCGAGGCGCGCGGCAACGGACGCGCGCTGCCCAATCCCGGGGACTTCCACTGGCGCAAGGGCGGGGCGCGTCACATGTGGGACCCGGCTTCCGTGCGCGGACTGCGCATCGCGGCCCGGACCAACTCCGAGGACGCCTACCGGCGCTTCGCCCGTCACGCCAACGACGAGAACACCCGCAAGGCCACCCTGCGCGGCCTGCTCGAATTCGATCCTCCGGGCGCCCCCGTGCCACTCGATCAGGTCGAGCCCGAAGCCGAGATCGTGAAGCGCTTCGCCACCGGCGCCATGAGCTTCGGCTCCATCTCCCGGGAGGCCCACGAGTCGCTCGCGCTGGCCATGAACCGCATCGGCGCCAAGTCCAATTCGGGCGAAGGCGGAGAGGACGCGGCCCGCAACGTCCCCGACCCGGACGGGGGCCTGCGCCGCTCCGCGATCAAGCAGGTGGCCAGCGGACGCTTCGGGGTGACGATCGCGTATCTCACCGCAGCCGACGAGCTGCAGATCAAGATCGTGCAGGGGGCCAAACCCGGGGAGGGCGGCGAGCTTCCGGGCCGCAAGGTGGACGACTATATCGCGTCGATCCGGCATTCGACCCCGGGCGTGGGGCTGATCAGTCCGCCCCCCCACCACGACATCTACTCCATCGAGGACATCGCGCAGCTCATCCACGACCTGAAGAACGCCAACCCGCTGGCGCGCATCAGCGTGAAGCTGTGCGCCGAGGTTGGCGTGGGCACGGTCGCCGCCGGAGTGGTCAAGGCACGCGCCGAACACCTGGTGATCTCGGGCGACAGCGGGGGCACGGGCGCCTCTCCCCTCACCTCCATCAAGCACGCGGGCATGCCCTGGGAGCTGGGGATCGCCGAAGTCCACCAGACGCTGGTGATGAACAACCTGCGCTCAAGGGTCGTCCTTCAGACCGACGGGCAGCTCAAGACGGGCCGGGACGTAGCCATCGCCGCGTTCCTGGGTGCGGAGGAGTTCGGCTTCTCCACCGCCCCGCTGATCACGCTGGGCTGCGTCATGATGCGCAAGTGCCACCTGAACACATGCCCGGTGGGTGTGGCGACCCAGGACCCGGAACTACGCAAGAAGTTTTCCGGCAAGCCGGAATACGTGATCAACTACCTGTTCATGGTCGCGCGCGAACTCCGGGAGATCATGGCGCGCCTGGGCTTCCGCACCGTGAACGAGATGATCGGCCGCGTGGACGCGCTGAGAGCCGCGCCCCTGCCCGGCCACTGGAAGGCGAGGAGCCTCAATGTGGACGCGCTCCTGATGCCGGCACTGGAGCCGCCCGACTGCCTGGGCGTCTACCGCCGGCACGATCAGGACCACGGCCTCGAGGGAGCCCTCGACCACAGGCTCATCCGCCTGGCGCGGCCGGCCATCGCGGAAGGCAGACCGGTACGCCACGACATGCTCATCTCCAACGGGCACCGGGTGGTCGGCGGCATGCTGTCCAATCACATCATCCGCGAGGTCGGGCCGGGCATGCTGCCCGAAGGCTCCATTCATTTCCGTTTCCGCGGGAGCGCGGGCCAGAGCTTCGGCGCCTGGCTCGCGCGCGGGGTGACGCTCGAAGTGGAGGGCGATGCCAACGACTACGTCGGCAAGGGGCTTTCCGGAGGCAGGATCATCATCTATCCGCCCCGGGCGTCCCGCTTCAAGGCGGAGGAGAACATTCTGGTCGGCAACGTCGTGTTCTACGGCGCCACCAGCGGAGAGGGCTTCTTCCGGGGCATCGCGGCCGAGCGGTTCTGCGTGCGCAACAGTGGCGCTACGGCGGTGGTGGAGGGCATTGGCGACCATGGCTGCGAGTACATGACGGGCGGCCGCGTGGTGGTGCTCGGCGAGACCGGAATCAACTTCGGGGCCGGCATGTCGGGCGGGCTGGCCTACGTGTGGGATCCGCGCGCGACCTTCGCGGGCCGCTGCAACATGGATCTGGTGGTGCTCGAGCGCCTCTCGGACGCGGACGAGCGAGAGGAAGTCCGCCGCCTGATCGAACGCCACCAGGCGTACACCGGCTCCACCGTGGCGGCCGGAATCCTCGCCGACTGGAGCGCCAGCCACCGCGAGTTCGTCAGGGTGGTGCCCATCGACTACAAGCGGGCCGTGGAGCAGCGGGCCGCGACGGCGGGGGCCACGCGGCTTCCCACCACTGCCGGCGCATAGGTCTCGCCGGTATGGGCAAGGTCACCGGATTCAAGGAATTCCCGCGCCGGGCCGCTCCCTACCGGGATCCTGCCGAGCGGATTCTCGATTACGACGAAATCTACACGCCGCATGTCGACAGCCGCCTGCAGACCCAGGGTGCGCGCTGCATGGACTGCGGCGTGCCCTTCTGCCAGTCGGACGACGGGTGCCCGGTCTACAACCTGATTCCCGAGTGGAACGACCTCGTCTATCGGGGCCGCTGGCGCGAGGCGCTCGACCGCCTGCACATGACCAACAACTTCCCGGAGTTCACCGGGCGCGTGTGTCCGGCCCCCTGCGAGGGCTCGTGCGTCCTCGGCATCGCGGATCCGCCGGTCACGATCAAGAACATCGAGATGGCGATCGCCGACCGCGGTTTCGACGAGGGCTGGGTGAGGGCCCAGCCGCCGGCGGCGCGCACCGGCAAGCGGGTGGCGGTGGTGGGCTCGGGGCCGGCCGGACTGGCGGCCGCAGCACAGCTCAACTCCGTGGGCCACCGGGTCACCGTCTACGAGCGTGCCGACCGCATCGGGGGCCTGCTGATGTACGGCATCCCCAGCATGAAGCTCGGCAAGGGCATCGTGGAGCGGCGCGTCTCGCTCCTGCGCGACGAGGGAATCGAGTTCGTCACCAACGCGAACGTTGCGGACGGGAGCGGCGGGTCGCTGGATTCGCGCGAACTGCGGGCGCGCTTCGACGCATTGCTGCTGGCCACCGGCGCCACCCGTCCGCGCGACCTTCCGGTGGGGGGTCGAGAGCTTTCGGGCATCCATTTCGCCATGGACTTCCTGACCGACAGCATCCAGGCGGTCCTGGGTGATCACCCTCCCGAGATCCCCGCCACCGGCCGTGACGTCATCGTGATCGGCGGGGGCGACACCGGCACCGACTGCATCGGCACCTCCCTGCGCCAGTCGTGTCGTCGCCTGGTCAACTTCGAACTCCTGCCGCGGCCGCCCGGGGAGCGGGCGCCCGACAATCCCTGGCCCGCCTGGCCGCTCATCTTCCGGGTCGAATACGGTCACGAGGAGTCCGCCGCCCGGTTCGGCCACGATCCGCGGGTCTACGCGATCACCGCCGAGGGGTTCTTCGCCGGGGCGGACGGGCACCTCGCGGGGGTGAGGACCCTGGACGTGACCTTCCAGGGAGGGCGCATGCGCAAGATTCCCGGCAGCCAGCGGGAATGGGAGGCGGACCTGGTTCTGCTGTCGATGGGCTTTCTGGGCCCCGAGCGGGACAGCGCCGATCCACTGGGCATCGAATATGACGCTCAATCCAACTACGCCGCGGAATTCGGCTCCTACGCCACGAACGTGGAAGGTGTGTTTGCGGCCGGAGACTGCCGGCGCGGTCAATCGCTGATCGTCTGGGCCATTCGAGAAGGGCGGGAGGCGGCGCGTGAGATCGACCGCCATCTGATGGGAGCCACCCGCCTTCCCTGACGCAGCGCCGACAAGACGAGTCCCGCGGCCGACCTGTTCTTCCTGGCCGGGGACGAGTTGCCCCTGTCGCGATGGAAGCCGACAACCCAATTTGTCACCTGCGGTCCGTGAGTCGTAAGACCTCACGGTGCCTTCCCAACCCACCAACCGATTCCAGGGAGGATCCACATGCGCAGGTTCGCCGCCCTCTTCCTGCTCGCCGGGCTGCTCGGGCTCGGAAGCCCCGCGGAGGCGGAGGCCCAACTCCTCGATGTAGGAGAGATGGCCCCCGACTTCGAGCTTCCCGGCGCCACTCGCTTCGGCGTTTTGCAAGACCCGGTTCGCCTGAGCGACTATCGAGGCGAAACCGTTGTCCTGGCCTTTTTCTTCCGCGTTCGAACGCGTGGGTGAACGGTGCAAATGACAGCGTACCGTGATCAGTACGCAAGCTTGTTCAACGAAGGCCAGAATGTCGTCGTTGTCGGGATCTCCAACGACAGCCCCGAAGAACTCGGATCCTGGCTCAAGGACGAAGACTTCCCCTTCCTGTTCGTCAGTGATGCCGGCACCGACGGCGCCACCTACGCGGCGTTCGGCGGCGGCAAGCGCGACAACAACATGGCCGACAGCCGCTCGGTCATCGTGGTGGGCCCGGACGGGCGCATCGCCGGCGTGATCCCCCAGTTCGCCCAGGTGGATCCGACGGCATACGAGGAGCTGGCGGCGATGGTCGACGCCGCCACGCCCGAGCCCTAGCCGACTCTGAATCCCGAGTCTCTCCCCGGGTCCACGCTTGGGCCCGGGGGAGACGTGGCATCCGTGCCCGGAACCCGCGCCGGCAGCCGGGGCGGGTCGCAGCCTGCCCGCATGGCCCCCTCTCCATTCATCGATCTGATACCGCTGCTGATGTGCGCCGATGTGCCGGCATCGGTGCGCTTCTGGCTGCGGGAGTTCGAGGTGGTCGACCCGGAGGGGCATGTGCTGATGTTTGGGCAGGACATCGGTCCCGCCCAGGTCAAGCCGCCGCCCTCCTCCTCAACCACGCCACCGTGAACAGCAGCGCCGCCGCAAACACGATCAGGAAGGTGGCGACCGCCAGGATGGCGGGGCTGATCTCCTCGCGGATGCCCGCCCACATCTGGCGCGGGATGGTGTTCTGCTCCACCCCGCCCAGGAAGAGCACGACCACGACCTCGTCGAACGAGGTGGCGAACGCGAAGAGCGCGCCCGACAGCACCCCCGGGGCGATCAGCGGCAGCTGCACGCGGGTGAAGGTCCGCAGCGGCCCCGCCCCCAGCGACGCGGCGGCGCGATTCAGATTGATGTTGTAGGCGGTCAGCGTGGCCGTGACCGTGACCACCACGAAGGGCGTACCCAGCGCCGCGTGCGCCAGAATCAACCCGAGGTGGGTCTGGCCCAGCCCTATCCGTGAGTAGAAGAAGAACATCCCCGCGGCCGAGATGATCACCGGCGTCACCAGCGGGGAGACCAGGAATCCCATCAGGAAGCGGCGTGCCGGGATGTGCGGGCTCGAGAGCCCCAGCGCCGCCAGCGTGCCCAGGAAGGTGGCCAGCGCGGTGGCGGCCACGCCGATCACCAGGCTGTTGGCCAAGGCGTTCCGCCACACGTCGCTGGTCGCGATCTCCCGGTACCAGCGCAGGGACCAGGCATCCGGATCGAGCCGCAGCATTCCTTCGGTGAAGGTAAAGTAGGGCTCGGCGTTGAAGCTCAGCGGCACGATCACGAGGATCGGAGCCATCAGGAAGAAGAGGACCGCCGCGCAGAACGCCGCGTGGATGACGCGCCCGGCGCGCTCTCCTCTGCTCAGCGCCTGCATTGTCAGGCCACGCTCACGCGTTCGGTCCCCGCCACTCGCTCATACAGCAGGTAGAGCCCGATCACGCACGTCAGGATGATTCCGCCCAGCGCCGACGCCAGCCCCCAGTTGAGCGAGGTCTGCATGTGGTACGCCACCATGTTGGAGATCAGCTGGCCGGTGCTCCCGCCCACCAGCGCCGGCGTGATGTAGTAGCCGATCGCCAGGATGAACACGAGCAGGCTTCCCGCGCCCACTCCGGGGAGGGTCTGCGGCCAGTAGACGCGCAGAAAGCCCTGGACAGGCCCGGCACCGAGAGAAGCGGCCGCGTTCATGTGCGAGCGCGGAATGCCGCGCATGACGGAGTAGAGCGGCAGCACCATGAAGGGCAACAGCACGTGCGTCATCGCTACGAAGGTGCCGGTCATGTTGTAGATGAGGGCGAGCCGCCCGTCGTCGGACACGAGTCCCAGCACGACCAGGATGTCGTTGATCACCCCCTGGCCCTGCAGCAGCACGATCCAGGAGGTGGTGCGCACCAGCAGCGACGTCCAGAACGGAACCAGCACCAGCGCCAGGAGCAGGCCGGCACGGCGCGACGACGCGTGGGCGATCAGATGTGCGAGCGGGTAGCCGAACAGGAGGCACAACCCGGTGATGGTCAGGCTGACCAGGAAGGTGCGCGCGAAGAGCCGCAGGTAGATCCGGCGGTCCTCATCCTGGCGCCCGACGGATCCGTCGGGAAGCCGCGTCAGGTCGAGCGCGGCCAGGTAGTGGCGGGTCGTGAAGCGCTCGCCGGCCGTGCGCAGCGCCTGCCATGTGCTCACGTCGCCCCAGGCCGGGTTGATCCCGGTCAGCGTCTCCCGCCACGATGTCTCGGGAGACGGGGGCAGCCGCCGCCCCGTCACCGCGATGACGCTGCGCATGCCGCCCTGGACGCGGTTGACCCGGCCCGTGACCCGCCCGATCACCCGTTCTTCCTGCGCCTGCGCCAGTTCGCGCGCCACGACGGCAAAGATGTCGTCTGCGGGCACGTCCTCGCCGTCCCATCCCTCCAGCAGCGCCAGGGTTTCGGGAAGCGCGTCCGACACCACCGGGTCGTAGACGCTGCGGCTGAGCATGGTGGCGAGAGGGGCGACGAAGCTCACGCCTATGAAGGCCAGGAGCGGCAGCGCCAGCCCGGCCGCCCGCATGCGCGGCCGCCAATCGCGCCTACGCCGCATCGCGTCTACTCCGGTCCCCGGTCGTCAACGCGCCAGCCACGAACTGAAGCGCTCGTTCATTTCGTCGGTGTGGTTCACCCACCACTCCCAGTCGTTGCGCAGCGCCCTCTCGAGGTTCTCCGGATAGGTGGGCATGTGCGGGAGCATGTCCACGCCGGCCTCGACGTGGGTCCCCACCAGCGGCAGGCCTGAGTAGCGGGTGGGGCTGTAGGAGATGTGACCGCTGACCGCGGCCATGGACCGGGACGAGGTCGCGAAGGCCAGGAACCGCAAGGCCGCGTCCAGGTTCGGCGTCCCGGCCACCACCACCAGCTGCCCGAAGTCCAGAAGCTGGCCGTCCCAGATGATCTCGAAGGGCTGGTTCTCCAGCACCTGGGCGTTGAAGATGCGGCCGTTGTAGGCCGTGGTCATGGTGACTTCGCCGTCGGCGAGCAGCTGCGGCGGCTGGGCACCCGCCTCCCACCAGACGATCCGGTCCTTGATGGTGTCCAGCTTGCGGAACGCGCGCTCGATGCCCTCGGGGGTGTCCAGCACCGCGTACACCTCCGCGGGCGACACCCCGTCGGCCATGAGCGCGAACTCCATGTTCCCCATAGGCTTGCGGCGCATGCCCCGGCGTCCGGGAAAGGCTTCCAGATCGAAGAAGTCCTGTATGGTGGCGGGCCTGGGGTCAGCGATGTTCTCCCGGTTGTACGCGATGACGGTCGCGTAGAACTCGGCACCGACGCCGCACTCGGTCACCGTCCCCGGAAAGAAGTCCTCTTCGGGAGGCGCACCGTCCGCTCCCGGGGCCCACAGCGCCGGATCCAGTGGCTCGAGCAGTCCCTCGTCGCAGCCGCGCACCGCGTCGGCCATCTCCATGGAGACGATGTCCCAGTGAACCCGGCCCACATCCACCTGGGCACGGACCTCGGCCAGTCCGCCGTTGTAGAGCGCTTCCCGAATGACGATGTCCGTGTCCGCGGAAAACGGCTCGTAATACGCCAGCCTGCAGGCGCGCGTGTAGGAGCCGCCCCAGGAAGCGACAGTCAGGGAATCACCGGCGTCTCCGCCACAGGCCGCGCCCATGGCCGCGAACGCTGCCACGGCCAGTCCGCGCCTCATACCGCGCGCCTCACGCCTCGGCCTCCGGACCGCCGTAGTCCAGCACGCGGCAATCGGTCGGCGTCCATCCCACCCGGATCTGGTCGCCCTCCAACACGGTCCCCTGCCCCACCACGTTGGGGATCTTGGCGATGAAGTCCGGCCGGCCGCATGTCTCCATGCGAATGCGCAAGTGATCCCCCACGAAGGTTATGTGCTCGATCAGCGCGTCGAATTCGTTGGTGTACAAGCCAGCCACCGGGTGGATCGCCACCCGCTCGGGGCGGATCGACAGGGTGACCCGGTCCCCCGGTGCGCAATCCACCACGCGCAGCGCCTGCACGACCTTGTCGCCGACGGCCACCTCGCACAGGTCCCCGCGGACCCCGGCCACCTGTCCGTGCAGACGGTTGTTCTCGCCGATGAAGCGCGCCACGAAGGAGCGATTCGGCTCTTCGTACAGGGCTTCGGGCGGCGCGATCTGCTCGATCATGCCGTCGCGCAGCACGGCGATGCGGTCCGACATGACCATCGCTTCCTGCTGGTCATGGGTCACGTAGACGATGGTCACGCCGAGCGTCCGGTGGATGCGGCGGATCTCGTACTGCATCTCCTCACGCAGATGGCGGTCCAGGGCACCCAGGGGCTCGTCCATCAACACGAGCTCCGGTTCGAACACGAGAGCGCGGGCGATGGCCACGCGCTGCTGCTGACCTCCCGAGAGCTGCCTTGGCCTGCGCATCTGGAAGCCTTCCAGCCGGACCAGCTGAAGGGCCCGGTCGACCAGCTCGCCGCGCCGCTCGCGGCCGATGCCGCGCACATCCAGCGGGAAGGCGAGGTTGTCCTCCACGGTCATGTGGGGAAAGAGCGCGTAGTCCTGGAACACCATGCCGATGCCCCGCTTGCGGGGCGGCAACGCGTGCACGGAGCGTCCGTTGATGCGGATGGCGCCCGTGGTCGGGGTCTCGAAACCGGCCAGCATCATCAGGCACGTCGTCTTCCCAGACCCGGACGGCCCGAGCAGGCTCAGGAACTCGCCCCGTCGCACCGCGAGGTTCAGCCCCTGAACGGCCAGGACACGGCCATCGTAGCTCTTGGCGATGTCCTCGAACTCGACGTGAGGCTCTGCTGGGGTCGTCACGCGCTAGTCCTGTTTGTCAAGTGGTGAAGGGTTGTAGTCACCGGCACCGGGGGAGGAATGTAAGGGGTGGACGGGCGCCGGCAACCGAAGACGAGGTCGCTCGTCGGTCGATTCAAGGATACGAAACCTGGCGACTCGTCGATGGAATACCTGACGTGGAGGGACGCAGAACTATGGATCGCGCCGGAAGACAAAGGGCTCGAGCGTTCGCCGGGACGGGAATCCTCGCTCAAGTTCGTATTGATGGACATCATTCCCCAAGCAGACCTGAGCGTCGGGAATCCTCGCTCAAGTTCGTATTGATGGACATGTCTTGAGAATGTCCCACACGAGGGTTGCCAACAAGCTGAGGGCGGCAACCCACAATCCGATCTGAGTATAACGATAACTCTTCTTCAAATGTCGATTGTCGTATCTCAGTCGATGGAGTTCAATAGCTGCTTGAAACAACATCCCCTTACGGTATTCGATGTAAAAGCAGTCATCTTTCCGGTCCAACGCAATGATTTTCGCCAGTTTTGAGCTAAGATTTGGATCAACACCGGTGCTCCAGACACCTCTAGCACATTCAGCACTATAGTGATCCGGAATATGACAGTTTGAGCGTTCTTTGTCGTTCCATGTCAGTCTGGACACAGCGCCACCTGGACCAACGTGGCTCTTGGCCAGAAAATGACAATTCTTACAGCAGTTCACGATGTTCTCCCATCCTCTCTCCCAACCGCCCTGTACTCCACCAGCACCGCCCGACCAACAATGTCGAAGATGTTCGCGAGAAGCTCCCTGCCCCGCGCGTCGGTAAGCCGTAGCGCTTCGCCGAGTCGGAATTGGACCGGCTGGGGCTGTCCCTCGTTGATCGCGATGTTGGATGCGTACAGGTACGTTCGGTCGAGCGTATCCCGGATCGGGTTCAGCGTCCCCTCGATACCAGGTAGCTCACCGACAGCCTCGGAGAAGATGGCCGAGCCGCCCCCTGGCAGAGCCGGCAGATCCAGGGCGAGAGCCCGCTCCGCTGGTCTCCAATTGTACAGGACCGTCGCTTCGAGCCCGTCTCGCGCCGCGAACACGGTCATCGGAAGATGCGTCGCGTACAACTGCACGCGGGCTTCGCCCCCGTCATCGGTCCTGGCCTTGACCCAAGTCCTGTTAGGAAACAGCACAAGGAGTTCGACTCCAGACGCCGGACTGCCTGCATTGCGTGTAATGATCACCGTGTCGGCCGGCGTTGCATCTGTCGCCGCCGCCGGAATAGTCAGTCGCAGCTCTGTTTCGTCGATCAGTTCTCGCTCGGGTAGCCTGCCGCTCAATTTCTCCGTTTCACTCCAGATGATCGGGATGCCGTCGCCTCTCCTCTCCATGAAGTGGTCCCGGTCGCGCGATCCCGAGATGCTCCCCACAGACATTCGCCCGAGAACCGAGGCGAGCGCCTCGTTTCGCGTCGATTGGCGGGTGGCCATGTTCTCGACCGTCATGCCGTTCGGCAAAGCACCCGGGGAGCTGATCTCGATCCGGTCCGCGAACATCGATAGTCGGATGCGGCTGCCGCGGATGGAGTAGTCCCGGTGTACCACGGCGTTGACGATGGCTTCGAACACCGCCCGATCGCTGTACTGGGGCAAGTCGACGCGTGCCGGCATCTTGTGAGCCCCGACGCGCATGTTGCGCATGACGAAGGCCACGGCCCTGGTGATCTGCCGGTTGAGCGGGCCGGTGATGGTTTGGGCGTCCAGCTGGCCAGAAGCGCGGTCGAGCCCCCGGTATTGGGTCGCGGTGATACAGGCGTGCGGCAGCCACTGATCCGGTGTAGTGCTGCACATCAGCAGTCCTGTGACCGAGGCTCTGACGACACCGGCATCGTCACGGACCAGTAGTCCCATCTTCCCGAGCGAGACCGCAGGATCGGCCAGGGCTCTGGAACTGAGCAACGGTCTCCATAGCCCTTCGTCCAGCGTCCCGAATCCGGTTTCGGGAACTGGTTGCTGATCGAACCATAAAAAACGCGCCTGTCCCCGCCGCTGAGCCAGGCGCAGGCGCTCGTCGCCTGTCATTCTCCGCTTGGAACTCCCGACGCGGCGGAAGCTACCGCCCGGGCTATCGTGCTGCGCATCTCCTTTGGGCACCTCGACGAGAACGAAGGGCTTGCCGTCGCTCAACATCCGTCGGCGGATCGTAGCGGAGAGGGGCGGCCTGATCTTTTGAGCGCAGATGTCTCCCAAGACATCAACCAGCGCGTCCATCTGCTCCCGAGACATTCCCTGCACGTCACCCCGGTCGGTGATTCCGCAGAGCAACACACCGCCGTCGGAGTTGGCGAAAGCGGCGATTTCGTCGGCCAAGTCATCCGGGCGCGGCTTCCTGGGCCGATCGCCCGAGAATTCGATCTGCTTGAATTCCCAGACGCTGTCTTCGCCAAGCGTTAGCTGGCGGCCGATATCTTCGTCACTGAAGTTCTTCATTCCCGCCGTGGGGTTTCGGATCTCGCGTCGCCGCAATGCTGGACCAGCCCAACTGCCCCGCTACCGGCATCACGCCTCGGAAGACAAGATGCTCCCGGGCCGTAGGGGTTGCAATTCCCATACGAAGCCGTCTCACGGGAAACGTCCGTTTACCCGTTGGATGTTAACCGAAACCACGCATCGACAGAAGGTTGGCTACCCGGGAATTCGCCTCTTCTGGTGAGGAATCGGCCCTGACTGTAAGTTGTTATGGAGGTTGCGCCCCCTTCCGGGTGCGTCCGCTGCGCGGGAGCGCGCGGCTTGACGGCCCGTCCAAATCGTTGGTGCCGGACCCCGCCAACAGCGAGAAGGCCATGCTCCGTCCCATCCCGAAGCCACTTTTTTCCCTCCTCTTGACCGTCTTCGCCGTCGCGGCTTGCGGCGGCGAGGATCCAGTGGACCCGGAACCGGAAGCCCCGCCCGACCTTACGGGCAGTTACACGCTACAGTCGCTTTCCTCCCCGATCCTGACCGCAGGAAACCCGCTCTCACCGCCCACGGTATCGGGCTCCTTTGCGGTGCAGCAGACGTTGGTCACGGGTCCCGAGGCCTCGGGCACAACGACGATCAGTGTCACCATCCCGGACGGTCAGGGCGGAACCGTCACAATTGACGACCAAGGCCCCTACGCCAACCGTCTCGACGGGACGTGGGAGCAAGGCGGTCAGCTCCTGCAGGGCAAGGGCACCTACACGCTTCAGGGCAACATCCTCACGGTGGACGTGAGCGAGCCAGCGCTCAGCGTGTCCACCACGGTCTGGCAGAAGAATTGACGTTGAATAGCTTTGCCCTCCTCGCACCGCTTGCGCTCTTAAGCCTCCCCCTGACCGCGCAGCAGGGGCCGTCCATTCGCGGCATCGTGGTGGACGACCAGGAAGGGGTGCCCGTCATGGGCGCGGAGGTGCTCGTTCAATCGACGCCGCTGCGCGCTCTGACTGGAGAGGACGGAAGCTTCGAGATCTCCGTCCCGGGTGCCGGGACGTACACGCTGACGGTGGTGGCCGAAGGCTACGCGAGCTCCGAACTCGCGGTCGACGCCGCCAGCACCGGCGCCGAGCCGCTCCGCATCTCTCTGGAGCCGCTTCTCTTCGATGTGCCTGGCGTGACCGTGACCGCAAGCCGAACCACGCTGCGTCCCGGCGAGGCCCCCGTGAGCGTCTCGGTCATGAGCGGAGAAGAGATCCAGCGCCGCGACGTCACCAACCTCAGGGAAGCGCTGCCTTTCGCCCAGGGCGTGACGTTCAACGCGGGTCAGATGGACATCCGTGGTGCCAGCGGCATCGCGCGCGGAGTGGGCAGCCGTGTGCTCATGCTGCTGGACGGCCACCGGGCACTCACTGGCGTGGGATCGGCGATCGACTTCAGCATACTGCCGCTCCTCGACATCGACCGGGTCGAAATCGTCAAGGGCCCCAACTCCACGCTGTGGGGCACCAACGCCATGGCCGGCGTCGTCAACGTGATCACGCGGCCGCCCCTGGGGCCCCCGCGAACCGCCGTGCGAGGCTACTACGGCCTCTTCGATACCCCGGTCAATGTGGATTTCACCGACGAGCGGCTCAGCATGCGCGGCCTCCAGATCCAGCATTCCCGGCAGATCGGCGGCGCAGGCGTCACCTTGTTCGCGGGACGCGAAGGTTCCGACGGCTTCCGGCAGAACGGAGGCCAGGAGCGCTGGCAACTCCGGGCCAAGACTGTCTTCGCGGCCGAGTCGTCCAAGCCGCTCGAGATGTTCGCCAGCTGGAAGCGCGAGGATCTGGAGGAGTTCTTCACCTGGCTTTCCCCGGAGCGCCCCCTCGAAGTGGATCCGGCGGTTCTCGGGGACTGGAAGCGAGGTTCCGACCTCGTCTTCGGAATGACGGCCTCACCCGTAGTCACCTCCACGCTCAAGCTCCAGCTGAGGCCCCAGATCCAGCACGTCCGCTTGCGGAACTACTTCCACGACAACCAGGACTTCCACCGCTCGACGCGCTACGGCACCGACGTTCAACTCTCGTTCTTCTCCAGCCGACGGCACGCCGTGACCGTTGGAACCGAAGCGGCCCGGACCAACGTGGCTTCCAACTTCCTGAGCTCGAGTCCGGATGTGGCGGACCTGGCGCTGTTCGCCCTGGACGAGATCGATTTCTCGGAGCGTTGGCGCGGTTCGGCCGGGGTCCGACTCGACGTGCACAGCGCGTCGGTGGTCGAAAGGGATGTGGCGCTCAACCCGAAGATCGGCCTGGTCTTCGAGGCCAGCGAGCGCCTGAGCCTGCGGACATCACTGAGCCGCGGCTACCGCGCGCCGAGCGTCTCCGAGCAGTTCACGTCGACCAGGGTCTTCGGATTTCGCGTGGTCCCGAACCTGGAGCTGCGCGGGGAATCGGCGTGGGCCGGGGAAATCGGCGCTACCGCTACCCCGAGCCCACGGCTCTGGTTCGACGCCGCACTCTTCTGGAGCGAGTACTCCGGTCTCATCGAGGTGGCGGGCGCACCGAACCAGCCCTTGACCTTCCAGTTCCGGAACGTGGCCGAGGCGCGCGTCCGGGGACTCGACGCGGGCGTGCACGTCGGCCTGGTTCCGCAGAGATTCAACCTGCACGCGAACTACCTGTTCCTCGATTCCGAGGACCTGGGCACCGGGCGGCCGCTTGCCTATCGGTCGCGCCACAACATCACGACGACCCTCTCCGGCTGGGCTGATCTGGTGGCGCTGGACGTGCGCCACCGGAGCGAAGCGGAAAGCGTCCTGGTCTATCCCCTGGACGATCGCGGGCCCATCACCCTGCTGGACCTGCGGTTCGCGCTGGAGGTCATGGACATGGACGTGCAGGCCAAGGTCGAGAACCTGCTGCAAGCCGAATACGTGGACGTCCAGGAACGGAATCCGGGAGCGACCCGAAGCCTTCGCGTCACCGTCACTTCCCGCTTCTGAGGCCTGCGGCGACATTCCGTGAGGAACCAGTGACCATACCCGATTCAATGGACCTCGAGGAGCACTTCGAGACAGGATCCGCCGAGGGGTCGAAGCTCGTCCGCTTCCTCTACCCCGCTCCGGCCGAGCGCAAGATCGGCAAGATCATCCGCTGGTGGGAGAAGCGGCGACTCGCGTACAACGTGGTGGTCGCGGGATGCATGACGGGCACCGCGATCATGGGGCTGCTGACCCTGAACCCGCCCTTCGAAGTGCTGCTGGCGCTGGGGGCGCCGGGCCTGCCTTTCCTGGTCATGGCGAATGTCTGCTACACGCTGGGATGGATGGTCGAGTCGCTGCTGCACAAGATCTGGGGGCGCAGCCTGCTCCCGGTCGGTCCGGCGCTGTTTCGGGCGGGGCTGACGCTGGCGGTGGGAGTTGCGTTCGTCATTCCCACGATCATCCTCATGATCGTGTTTGTGGCCCGGTTGGTCACGGGGAATCTGTAGAGCCGGGGGTTCGGGTTACAACGCTATCTCCCGACGATCTCCAGAAGCTCGATTTCGAAGATGAGGGTCTCGTTGGGGCCGATCACCGCGCCCGCGCCAGCCTCGCCGTACGCCAGCTCCGACGGAATCGTGACGCGGACGTGGCTGCCGACCGACATCAGCTGGAGCGCTTCGCCGAATCCTTCGATGACGCCGTTCATGGGGAAGGTGTTGGGCTCGCCCCTGTCATAGGACGCATCGAACTGGGACCCGTCGGTGAGGGTGCCGCGATAGTGGACGACGACCTCGTCATCAATGGTCGGCATCGGGCCATCGCCCCCGCGCAGCACCTCGTACTGAAGGCCACTTTCGGTGGTGATCACTTCGGGCCCATCGGCCGCGCATGCGACGCAGGCCAGCGCCAGCAGGGCGAGCATACCGCGAAATGGAATACGCATCTTTTACTCCTTGGATGGCATGGGGTAACCTCGTCGGCGAACTCAACTCGATGCGCGACGCGAAACGGTCGCGTTCGTCCTATGACGTGTTCGGCAACCTGACGAACGCACAGTTGGGTGAGCACGCCAAGGATCTGCTGAACTTGGGCGATGATACGATCCGAGCGGCAGTCGAGCGCTTCGGGCCTGGCAATGCTACGGTTCTTCTTCTTGCCCATTTGCGGCTCCCGTCTCACTCAGTGCATGTCATGATACACCGTGGACGGGCTACTCGCACGCATGATTTGTGTCACATCCAAAAACCGTCCGCAGGGCTCGACGCACGAATTCCACGGCTTCGTCCACGCTCTCCGCAGTCGGTACGGAGACCGGCAGGCACTCCGCCCTGGCGGTGTCTCCCAGCAGGATCAAAGGTCGGCCGTAGCGGATCGCCAACTCCACTTCGGAGGCCGTACCCGAGGATCCCGGTAACGCGATGACGACGTTGGACGACAGGATGTTGATGTGGTTGCGAGAGCGGATGCCGGAGCCGTCGTCGCCGCGGGCGTCGAGGTGCGTGCGCACCGCGAACTCCACCCAGGGATTGGGATAGCCGGGAGGAGTTCCCGGATCTGCATCGACGGGAGCCAGACTTGCGCCAGCCCGGCTCGAGCCTCCGTCCCCGGCCGGCAGCGCCCCGATGACCAGCCCCCTACGCCCCCGCACCTCGGAGAACGCCCTCGATACGGCTTCCATGACGCCGCCGCCGCCCCCGGTGAGCAGATGCACGCCCATCCGGGCCAGGGCGCGCCCCAGCGGCTCGGCGAGATGAGCGTGCGGGGTGGCGCCTGATCCCATGACCCCGATGACGGGGATGTGGCGTGGCCCTCGGTCAGGGCGACGGGTGATGATCACTGGCTTCGCTACTTCGACAGAATGAACCGCCGATGGAGCGGCTGAACCGGACCGCCAGATCGATCGGAGACTGCTGCACGCCGCTGTCACAGACGGCGAAGGACGGGTCCAGCCCGCCCCACCGGTCGGGCGCAGTCTCGCCTTCGTAGCTCCAGTGAACCTCGCCGTCCCCTGCGCCCGGCGCGTGCTCCGCGTCCATCTGCTCCTCCGCCTCCACCTCGCCCGGTGCATCCGCTTGGCAGGCGTACTGCGCGCCGACGAGGCAGGCCATTGCGAGGGCGCCTGCGAGTGTCCTCGGGAATGAATGATGATGCTTCAGGTGTTCCTCCGCGCTGTCTTTGGCAAAGCCGATCCGCGGCAGGCCGATCCTCTCGCCGTACTCTTCGCCCCCACTTCGATGCCCGGCATCCCGTTCCGCCGCTCTCCGGCACCAAGATGCTGCCCCCCTTCGGCGCTCGCAATCTGGCGCGAAAACCCCGTCCCTCCGGGACGTCAGGAGTGATTCCGCGGTGGCCGCATGAGGATCAGGCATGGGGTTGAACTTCTCCAGACGGGTCGCCGGTCTGGCTCGAAGCGGTATTTTGGATGGTCGAACCGAGCCTGGATGGTCGAACCGTGACGAATCCACCCTTCCACACCGCCCATGCAACTCCGTCCCGAGAAGAACGCAGGGTCCCGGCCGGGACGCACCGGGCCCGACAATGCCGTCCCGGGCGGTCGCGGAGCCACGCCTTCCGCGCGGGCGGCGGCCCGAAACTCGCTGGCGGGGAACACAGACGCCCCCGCCCGCGGCTATGGCTTCCACGCAGCCGCCGCGGTCGTGGTCGCCAACATGATCGGCACGGGCGTGTTCACCAGCCTGGGATTCCAGCTCGAGACCATCCAGTCCACCTTTCCCCTCCTTCTGCTCTGGGTGGTCGGGGGCGCAGCGGCCTTCTGCGGCGCGGTCACGTATGCGGAACTCGGGGCGGCCATCCGGCGCTCGGGCGGCGAGTACACCTTCCTGGGACGCATCTACCACCCCGCCGCCGGGTTCGTGTCCGGGTGGATCTCGGCCACGGTCGGGTTCGCCGCCCCCACCGCGCTGGCCGCGATCACCTTCGGCACGTACCTGGCCTCGGTCTTCCCCGCCCTGTCGCCCACCTGGTTGGCCGCCGGCCTGGTGGCGGCGGCGGCGTGGGTGCACTCGCGCAACTACGGCGCGTCCTCGCTGTTCCAGCGCGGCTTCACCACCGGCAAGGTGATCCTGATCGCCGCCTTCTGCGCCGCCGCGCTCTTCCTGGTCGACGCGCCCCAGCCTGTCACCCTGCTCCCGTCCCCCGGCGACGCGGAGCTGGTCTTCGGCGGCGCCTTCGCCGTGTCCCTCATCTACGTCTCCTACGCCTACACCGGCTGGAACGCCGCCACCTATCTTACCGGCGAGCTGCACAACCCCGCGCGCACGCTTCCGCGCGTGCTCGCCGGCGGCACCCTGCTCGTCATGGTCCTCTACTTCGCCCTCAACTATGTGTTCCTGCGCGCGGCGCCCATGGCCGAGCTGGAGGGCAGGCTGGAGGTGGGCCACATCGCCGCGATGCACATCTTCGGGCCCCTCGGGGCCGACATCATGGGAGTGACCCTGGCGGTCCTGCTCGTTTCCACCGTGAGCGCGATGGTCATGGCCGGCCCGCGGGTTCTGCAGGTCATCGGCGAGGACTATCCCGCCTTCCGCTGGCTGGAGAGGAGGAACCGGGCCGGCATTCCCGCGGTCGCGATCCTGACGCAGGCCGCACTGTCCCTCCTCTTCATCTTCAGCGCGTCCTTCGAGGCGATCCTGGTGTTCTCCGGCTTCACGCTGGGACTCAACAGCCTGCTCACGGTCGCTGGGATCTTCGTGTTGCGCGCGCGCGAGCCGGGACTGGAGCGCCCGTACCGGGCCTGGGGCTACCCCGTCACGCCCGTCGTCTACCTGGTGCTGACTTCGTGGACACTGCTGTACATCCTCCTCGACCGCCCCACGCACGGCCTCATCGGGCTGGGGCTCATCGCGGCCGGGTTGGTCTTCTACTGGGTGGCCGGCCGCAGGGCCGCGTAGCTGCACGCCAGTTCGAACACCTCACCCGCATCGCGCACGTCCGGCTCCCGCTCCAGCAGCCTTGCCAGCACGCCGGTCACGTTCGCGACCGCGAAGCTGGTGCCGCCCAGGTTGCGCACGGGAGAGACACCGGGGATGGGACGCGGGAATCCGGAGGCCAAGAACACCGGTCCCCTCTCCGAGTCGTCCGCGATCCGCACCGAGTGCCGCGCACAGCTCCAGTCGAGCCGCACGCCGATCGCGCCGGGCAACGAGCCGGGAAGCCAGCGCACGCCATCGCTCTCCTGAGCCGAAACCACGAGCGAGCCTCGCTCCGCCGCCCCCGCGACAGCTTCCGACAGCCTGGCCTCATGCGCCGGATTCGCCGTTCCCAGGCTGAGGTTGATGAGACGTGCCCGACGCTCCGCAGCCCATTCGATAGCCCGCACCAGCGCGGTGCAACTGGTGGCGAGCCGGTCACCGAACACCTTCACGGCGAACAGCTCCGCCTCCGGCGCCTTCTCCTTGATGGCGGCGGTGACGGCCGTGCCGTGCCCGAGCCGGTCGAGGTAGTCATCGTTTTCGCTTCCGTCCGGAGTGATGGCCACACCCCCGGCCACTCCCCCCACATGCGGATGCTGCACGTGTACGCCGCTGTCCACCACCGCGATGCGGACTCCCGCGCCGCGGCGCCCGCCGAGCGGCGATGCGTCGAGCCGCAGTTCCTGACTCTGGTAGTCCGGACCGCCAGTCACGGAAGCGCCCTCAATCGGCCATCGCTTCTTCACGTCGCATCTGCATGACGGTCAAGGTGTGGATGGTAGTCGTGGCTGCTCATCAGACTCCCACAGGGGCCAGGAACGATCACCGGTCATGCGGCTCATCACAATAATCTTGCTCCATTGCCGCGATTCTTTGAGGTTGCTTACGGCTGAGGATATCTTCTCCGTTTCTTCCGGGGAGAGGTGACCGCGCTCCATCAGCAGATCGCCGTCGATGATCAGCCACCAAGTGTCATAATGACTCGCTCTTTCTCCCCTCTGCACCTTTCCGCTTTTTTCCCTGACTATGCTGACGACGTTCTGGATGCTATCCGTCATGGCTTTGGCGTCAATTCTCTCACCCATGTTCTCCTGGACGCTGACCACCAGGTTCTTTGTTGGGATTCCGCCAGAGACGATCCCGATCTTTATTCCTCTTGTGCCCATGCGTTTCCCCTCAGGCAGAATCTGATACCATTCACCTGACATGCCATAGCGTAGGGCCTTGATAGCCCCATCTCTCCACGCGTCAAACCGTAGATGCTTCTCCGGCAACTCGCAGTCGTACTCAAAACACACCTGGTGGATGTGGTCTTCTGCGTCAGGGTCTTCCACCATCTCACGAACAAGTTCTTTGATGCGCTCATTCCTCGTTACGGCCTTCTTTGGTTTTGTCGGCAGCAACACGGATTCTACCGCGACCACCTTGCCATGGTAACGTCCAATGAAGTCGGGGGGACCGTGGCCCTCGTTGTCAACATGTCTAACGTCCTTCACCCCAATCAGGTTCAACCACTTGCAGATAGGCCGTTCAGCCTTCTTGGGCGTGTTTGCGTCTCGGTTCATGATCTCTCGTGCCCCCATTGTTAGGTGGATGACGTCTTCAGCCCGGTTGGCGAAGCCCAGACCGATCCGGAGGGACGGTGGATCGGTGACTCGCGAGCAAATTGACCATGGCAGTTGGAGTCTCTTCAAGCACTCTCTTATACTGTGTCGCTTGGCAGATGATCAGCGACTTTGCGTGTGCGTTCCGTCCGTACACTTCGCTTCCAGATCCCAGGAATGGTGCTCGATGCCCTCCAAACCGCGACCAGAAGAGAGACCGCGCCCGGCGTCAGCGCGCGAGAAACTGTTCTCTCGCATCGAGCGACTAGCCCCCATCGAACTCGATCCTTCACCGTCCGAGATACTGAGGGAGGAACGCGAGAAGCGCACCGAGGCGCTGTTCCGGGCCGTGTCTCCATCCGACTAACCCCCCTCCCCCCCGAACAACCGGGCGAACGCCCCTCCCCGCCCCAGCAACCCCGCGGCCGTCCCCTCCTCCACGATGCGGCCCCGCTCCAGCACCACCACCCGGTCGGCCCGCCGGGCGAGCGCCAGTCGGTGGGAGACCAGGATGGTCGTGCGGCCCCGCATCACCGCCTGGTAGCCCTCCATCAGCTCGCGTTCGGAGGCCGGATCCAGCGACGACGTGGGCTCGTCCAGCACCAGTACCAGCGGGTCGGCCAGGAAGGCGCGCGCGACCGCAATACGCTGGCGCTGGCCCGTGGAGAGTTCGCGCCCGTGCTCGCCTACGCCCGTCTGCAGGCCCTCCGGCAGCGTCGCCAGGAAGTGGTCCAGCCCCGTCGCGCGCGCGGCCACTTCCACCTCCTCGTCCGACGCGCCCGGGCGCCCGTAACGAATGTTCTCCGCGATGGTGGTGTTGAACAGAAACGGCTCCTGCTCGACCGGCACCACGCTGGCGCGCACGTCCCGCAGCCGCAGCGTGCGCAGATCGCACCCGCCCAGGAGAATCCGCCCCTGGTCCGGGTCGAGCTGCCGCGACAGCAGGTCCACGATGGTGGACTTGCCGCTCCCGCTCGTCCCCACCACCGCCACCACCTCCCCCTCCCCCACGACCAGGTCGATCCCGTCCAGCACCGCACCCGCGCGCCCGAACGAGAAGCTCACGCCCTCCAGCCGCATCTCCCCGCCGATCCCCTCGGCGCTCACCGGCTCCTCCGGGTCCCGCACCTGCACCGGCGTGTCCAGAATCACATGCACGCGCCCGAGCGACACCCGCGCGGTCGCAAGGCTCGCGTACAGCCCCATCAGCCCCTGGATGGGCCCGAGCAGCCGCATCTGGTAGGCCATGAAGGCGACGAACGTCCCCATCGTGATCGCCCCCGAGATGACCCTCTGACCTCCGTACAGGAAGATGATCGCGACCCCGCCGGCCAGGATCAGCCCCGGCAGCCCCCCCGCGAGATAGGTCAGCATCCGCATCGACATCAGCGTCCGGATGAACGCGTCGTTCTTTTCCCGGAACCGCCTCTGCTCCCGGCGCTGCGCGTTGGAGGCCACGGTCAGCTTGAGGCCCAGGATGGTCTCGATCAGGAAGCTGCCGATGCGCGCGCTCCGCTCCCGCAGCTCCGCGGTGATGCTCTCGAGGCGCCTCCGGTAGCGCACCAGCGCCCACAGGCACGGCGGCAGCACGGCCAGGCTGATCAGAAACAGCCGCGCATCCAGCCACATCAGGATGCCCACCGTCCCCAGCAGGTACGCGCTGCTGGTGAGCCACGACAGCAGGCTCTCGGAGACGATGCGCTGGATCTCGCCGATGTCGTTGTTGATGCGCGACATGATGTCGCCCACCGGGGTGCGCGCGTAGAAGCGGGGCGAGAGCCGCTGCAGATGCCGGTACAGTGCCAGCCGCATGTCGAAGAGGATCTCCGCCGACGTGCGCGTATAGCGAAGGCCCGCCACGACATTGATCCCGAAGGAGAGCACCGAAATGCCCGCGAACATCGCCACGATGCGCGTGAGCGCGGCCGAGTCCTGCCCGAGCAGAGCGGTGTCGACCAGGTCCTTGCTGAGGTACGGGATGTAGAGCGAGAGCCCGGTGCTCGCCAGGCTGAGCCCCAGCACCAGGACCAGCCACTTCACATGGGGGCGTACAAACGCGAGCGCCCAGCGGACCTCGCGATCGAGGAAGGGTGCGGACCGCGGTTTGAGAAATGCGGACAGAGGCCGCCTACGAACCGTCGGAGCCGCCGCCGGCCGCCATCTCCGGCACCAGGATGAAGCGGGTCATGTCGGCGTCGAACGTCGCCGTGCGCAGCAACTCGTGAGTGTCGGCGTCGTAGACGTCGATGGTGTTGCCCGCGTTGTAGATGTAGAGCAGCTCGCCGTTGGAGCTGGGCTGCAGCGCCATCCGCGGACGCCCGGGGAACTCCACCCGGCTCTCTACCCGGCGGCCCTCGAGATCAAAGGTCCAGAACTCGTAGAGGCCGATCTCGGAGCGGAGCCCGTACGCCTTGCGCGCGCCCGGCGCCAGCGCGAAGCTGACCGGCTCGCTGGGCCCGAGGGTGTAGAAGTCGACCTCCTGCTCCGCCAGATTCACCCGCGCGATGCCCATCATCTGCCGGCCCTGAACGGGGTCCGTCATGCGGAAGAGGTTGGTGAACATGCCCGCCTCATCGTAGGGACTGGGCTGGAAGCTCAGGTTGATGCGCCCGAGTCCCTCTTCCAGCGGCCGCGAAAGCTCCCAGCGGTCCACCTCGGTGAAGTTCTCCGTCTCCACGGCGATGATGTCGCGGCCGAAGAAGTAGAGGAGCTCGCCGTCCGGGGAGAACCTGAGGTTGATGCCCTGCCGCTGCTCGGCGTACGGCAGGGGGATGGTGTCGGTGACCTCGTGCGTGTCCAGGTCCACGCGCACCAGCGTGAAGTCGCTGATCTCGAAGCGGTCCAGCAGCTTGGTGTAGCTGCGCACGGCCAGCAGAATGTACTCCTCGCCCGGATCCACCGCCATCGAGCGGATGCGCACCCGGGTGTTGGCTTCGCTCAGGGTGAAGGAGTCGACGGAGCGGCCTTCCGTGAGGTCGACCACCTCGATGTGCTCCAGGGCCGCATCGCGGATGTACAGGGTCTCATTGTCCGGGGAAAACTCGAACCGGTTGGGGATGCCGGTCGTGACCGGGATGCGCTCCCTGACTTCCAGCGTCGCCTCGTCGATGACGTAGACGGCCTGGTTGTACGCCCCCATGTAGATGGTGCCGTTGCCCCCCGAGCGGACCTCCTGGGCGGCCGCGGAAGCGGGCATCAGCGTAACCAGTGCGGCGGCGGGCAGAAGCGCGACCAGCGCCGCGAAACATGCCATTTTGTCGGTCAAAGCTGCCATTTTGTCAGCTTCCGTCGAAGAAAGAGTAAGCGCACAGGTGCGTTCGGGAACTCGCACGGTCTGCGGAAACCCGCCGGGCCCGGGGAAAGACGCGTCCGGCCTACGGGAAGATCATCTCCAGCTTGCGCCAGTCGCTCTGCGCCGCCGCGCACTTGCCGGTCCAGTCGGGGCTGTGGTTGAGCTGGTCCGGAACGTGGGCGGGCCAGAAGCACGCCAGGTGGCAGTCGAACAGGTCTCGCTCCACCGGCTGGCAGAGCCCGGCCGTGCCGCCCGCCTCGTCGACCTCCCAGCCGGGCGCGAAGACCAGCGAGCATCCCAGTGGGATGTGCGGGATCTCCGGGATCTCGGGGAGGCGTCCGCCCAGCGCCACCACGTCCTCGTCGGTCTCCTGCGGGCTGAGGCTTGCCGCGACGGGGCCCGCCATCTGCTCGGCTGCGGGGACGGCACCCTGGTTCGCAAGGTAGGCCACCATGCGGTCCGCTTTGCGGTTGATCGGTTTCAGTGCCAAGGTTCTTTCTCCTCGTTCGCGGTCGCGATGACCCGCTTCAGGCGTCGAAACGCGCCAGATAACTGGGATTGCGCTCAGAAATGGCTCCGTAGACGCGCAGACAGGTATCGGTCCAGCTCCGGACCCACTCGCAGAAGTGGAGGTTCGGGGTTCCCGTGGTGCCGTACCGCGTATGGGCCTCGTGATAGCACCCGCCGGCGCAGATCGGCCGGGCCCAGCAGGTGTGGCAGTCGGTCTTGCTGTTGATGTGGTGCTTTTTCAGGAAATCGTACTGCACATCGACGTCGACGCCCTCCGAGACCGAGCCGATCTTGTGCTCGTCCGATCCGGCGAAGCGGTGGCAGAGCGCCACGTCGCCGTCGGTCGCCACGCCCATGAGCCCGAGCCCGGCGCCGCACGGGTACGCCTTGCTCACGCCCTTGTGGATCTCCTCCAGCGTGTCCTTCACGTTGGAGAAGCCGTGATGGCGGTCGGCGCACGCGCTCTCGAGAAAGTCGTGCGCGAGCGCCTCGAACTGGCCCAGCATGTGGTCGTAGCCGGCGTCGGAAATCGAGAAGTCGCGGCACGACGAGCTGGTCACCGGCGCGAAGCCGACTTCCCAGAAACCGATCTCCTCGGTCAGGTGCTGGAAGATCTGCTTCACGTCCAGGTTCTTGCTGGTGAGGGTCACGCGCGCCCCGATGGGACGGGTGCGATGGCGGGCGAGAAGGTCCTTGATCTTGGGCAGGATGATGTCGTAGCTGCCCATGCCGTTGGAGAAGACGCGCAGCCCGTCCTGGACCTCGCGGGGCCCGTCAATGGAAACCGTGACCCCCACCCGGTTCTCCGCAATCCAGTCGACGATCTCGGGCTTGAGCAGGGTGGCGTTGGTGGTCAGGCTGAAGTCGACCTCCTTGCCGACTTCGAGGGCGCGCTGGCGCGCGTAGGTGACCGTGTTCTTCAGCAGCTTGAAGTTGAGGAGGGTCTCGCCGCCGAAGAAGGTGAGGTGGACCAGGCGGTTGGTGCCGCCCTGCTTGAACATGAAGTCGACGCTCTCGCGCGCCGTCTCCAGGTCCATGTAGCGGGGCTTGCTGTCGGCCTCGACGATGCGGTCGTCGCCGTACTCGTAGCAGTAGGTGCAGGCCAGATTGCACTTGCTGGTGACGTTCAGGACCATCGTGGTGAGCGGGAAGCCCTTGGGCGGCAGCATGTCGGGAACCGCCGGGGCGGGCTTCCCGAGGACGCCGACGGCGCGTACTCCCAGTAGTTCGTCGATGCTGCCGGTGACCTCATCCGCGGTGAAGCGGCTTCCCAGCAGGCCCACCAGCTCCGCGGGCGTGCGATTGGCGGTTTTCAGGGCATTCATCACCGCCAGCGAAGCCTCGTCCGGGCGGAAGATGGCCGCGCTGGGAACCAGATAGACGAAGGTCTGGCCCTCGGCGCCGAAAGAGTGGAACTCGCCCAGAGTGAGGGTATCCGGGGTAGCGGACGGCGGCGCGGAGGGGACGGGCGCCGCGGGCGCGGACGAAGTTTGCAGGGGTGCGATGCCGGCTATGCTCATTTCGGGCTGTCTCCTATTCCGGGGTTCGGACCCGGGTTCCGGTTTCCCCTCGGGTCCGAGCTTGCCGCTGGCTCCGGGCTCACTCCCGTGCTGACGGCCGATCCCGGATCGAAACGGATATAGAGGGGGACAGTGACGACAAGATGGGCGCGGGCCCGCAGGGGACGGTCGCCGTTGTCGCCCTCGAGGGCGGCGACCACCCACACGTCTCCGACGTTGTTGCGGTTGCGGTCGCGGGCGGGGTTGGGACCGTCGGCGGCGGGCGTGAACAGCCCGGTCTGGTCGATGCCGCCGACGTAGTCGATGTCGTTGTCGTCCAGTGTGGCCGCGTACTCCTCCAGGCTCCACTGGACCTCGACCGGGCCGAGCTCCAGGTCGTCATCGGAGCTGGGTCGCCCGTCGGGGCCGTCGTCGAATGCGATCGCCTCGAACTGCTGGTGCCCCTTCGGGAAGACGACGCCGCCCAGACGCGCCATGCCGGTGCGCGGCAGCACCTGGATACGGTCGACGCCGTCGTGCACCACCACGGCCTGCGCCAAGCTGGCGTCGCCGACGAAGACGTCGCGACCGCCGGGGAGCGCGTCGGAGGCGACCGTCACCCGCAGCGCGATCTCCTCCGGAGTGGAGCGCACCACCCCGTTGACGGTCAGCCCGGGACCCAGATCCACATCTCCGGGCCCAACACCGCTCGAGAAGCCCGCCCCGAAGATGCGCACCTCGCGTTCGCCGCCGCCGAGCTGGAGGGCGGGGGGATGCACCCCCGACACCACGGCCGAGCCGGTCAGACGCTCGAGGCTCACGTCCATGCCGATCTCGTCGTAAGCGCCCTGGAACCAGCGCCCGGAGACCTCGTTCACGCCGCGCTCGACGAACATCACCTCGCGCAGGCTGTCATCGCCCCCACCTGACGCGGTGGAACGGCCCCGCCACTGGTAGCCGGTGTAGACCAGCCCGCGGCCGGTGCGGGTGACGCTCTCGCCGGTGGCCGGGGAGGTGTACATCGCGGAGGTAGTGAACGCGTCCTCCTCGCCGGCGGCCTCCATGGTCACGGTGCCGTACACCGCGCCGCGGCCGGGCTGGTAGCCGGAGAGGACCCACACGCCCTCCAGGCGGGGCGAGCGCATGGTCGCCGACCACGCCGCCCATTCAGGGGTGTGGAGGGGGAAGACGCCGGAGAGGTGGTCAACGGCGCGCTCCATCGGGTGGCGCGTGTCGGGCGGCTCCCCGTTGGGGCCGGGCTCGGTGGGCGCGGGCCCCATGCGCAGAAGCGCCTGGAAATCCGCGAGCGGGTAGTAGCCGCGATGGGTCGACATCAGCAGCTCCCACTCCTCGCGTGTGCGCCGCTGGGTGATCACCCGTCCCATCGAATGGCAGGTGATGCAGGTCAGCTCGACGTCGGTATCCGCCTCGTAGCGATGGTCGATGAGCCGCTTCTCCACCTCGAACAGGCCCGGACGCAGCTCCTCGGGAGCCAGTCCCTGGTTGTCCGCGAGATACTTGACGATCTCGCGCGCGTCCTCCGCATCCAGCGACACGCTGTTGAGCGACATCATGCGCTGGAGCGAGGCCTGCCAGCCCTCGGGCGTCTTGCGCTCGAAGGAGATGCGCGACATGCGCCCCTGCGAGTCCGGCAGATGGCATGCCCCGCAGCGGGCGCGAAGCGTCTCGTGCTGGATGGGAAAGCCTTCGTCGTCGCTCTGGGCGGCGGCGCCCGAGACGACGGCTGCCCCGGCGGCGAGGAGCATCCCCGCCAGGAGAGGCGTGCGGGTCAAACGAGGGCGGTGAACCATGCGCGGACCCGTGGATTGGGGGAAACATTTGTCTAGCGGCCTATGCGGCATACGGGATGATATAGCGCGTGCCGGGGTGGGAGACAAACGGCGGATGGGCCGTCAGCAGGTCGATGGCGGAACGGCGGAGCCCGCGTCCAGAACACGCGGGTTGTCCATGTGGTGTTTTGGTGCTATGGTGCGTACATGTTCCAGCATCACCGAACTGCAGCCGGAACTCGTGCCATGCCACGCCTCACGATCAGCTTGACGGACCGGACACACCGCGCATTGAAGGAAGCCGCAGCGCGGCAAAGCCGCTCGATGGGCGCGATCATCGAGGAAAGCCTGGAACTGAGAGGCATCCTCCCTTCCGATACCGCACGGGAAATCGTTGCCCGCGCACAGTCGAGTTCCGGACTGAGCGATGAGGAGGCGATGGCCATCGCGGTGCGCGAAACGAGGATCCACCGAGCCGGGAACGACGGTTGACCCAAAGGGTCTTCGTCGTGGATACGAACGTAGTCGTGTCGGGCATGATGAGCGTGGACCGGGGCAGCCCTCCGGCACGGATTCTGGGCGCGATGCTCGACGGGCGCCTGCTCTACCTCATGTCCGGGGCCTTGCTTTCGGAGTATTCGGCGGTCCTTCGCCGTCCCGGCGTGGCGCGCTTTCACCAGCGAACCGACGAGGAGATCGACCGCTTGCTGACCGTCCTGGCAGCGAATGCGATATGGCGCCAGCCGACTGGCACCGATCCTGCATCGGACTCCGGCGACAACCACCTGTGGGCGCTACTCGCAAGCCAGCCCAATAGCAGGCTCATCACCGGCGATCGACGCCTGCTGGAGAATCCTCCGCGCCCGGGCACGGTTTTGACGCCTCGGGACATCACGGGTGCACACTAGCAGGGAGAAACCATGGACTTCGATGTCGCAGGACACATCGCCGCCGTCGAGCGTTCCGTGTCGTCACTGGAGCGCGATGGCCAACCCGCTCGCGCGGCCACTCTCGCGCGCACCTACCCGACGAGGCTCGAGGACTTGTGGGACGCCGTGACGAACGGCGAGCGCATTCCGCGCTGGTTCCTGCCGGTCAGCGGCGAGCTCGCACCTGGCGGCCGCTATCAGCTGGAAGGCAACGCGGGTGGCGTGATCACGGCTTGCGGACGGCCATGGCATCTCGCGCTGACGTGGGAGTTCGGCGGGGAGGTCAGCTGGGTGGAGCTACGCCTCTCGCAGCGCGGAGCTGGCCACGCGCGGCTCACCCTCACGCACACCTCGCACCTGTCGGAGCACTGGGACCAGTACGGCCCGGGCGCGGTCGGTGTCGGCTGGGAGGCGGGCCTCCTGGGACTCGCGCTCCATCTCGCGCAACCGGCCGAGCCGAAGATGGACGAAGTCGCGTTCGCCACTTCACGGGACGGCAAGGCGTTCATCCGAAACAGCAGCGAGTGGTGGGGACAGGCGGCGATCGCGGCCGGAACCGACCCCGAGGCCGCGCGCGTAGCGGCAGCGCGCACGACCGCGTTCTACACGGGGGAACCGGTCGATCCTGCCTGACGGCGTTCGATGGCGGGGCTGCGAGCGCGCCTCCCGCCATGGCCAGCCGAATACTCCCTGGAGTCACCATCGATGGCCAGTATCGGGACGATGACGACTACGACGACGAATAGGCGTTGACGAGCATTCCCTTGCCCAAGAGGACGGAGAGGGCGCCCAGGAAGTCGGGAAGAGAGACGGTGGCGACCCGGTCCAGATAGGCCTGGTAGAGGTCGGGGACCTGGTTGTACTCGCCGGCAATCTCGACCAGGGGCGGGAGGTCCACGTCCCGCAGGAAGCGCATCCCGTCCGGGAGAGCGGGCGAGGCGAGGTGTTCGTCCAGGACGATCCGGCGACCACGTACCGCGGGAAGCTGCAGGCGGCGCAGGCCGGGCGCGGGCCGCAGGCGAATGCCGGGGGCGGCGCGGAGATCGTCGAAGGCGCGCAGGACGTCGGGATCCCGGCGCAGGGCGGCGATGTCAGGCTCGTTCGGGACAGGGACGTCCACTTCGGCGGCCGGATCGAGGCCGGAGGTGTCGGGCGCCTCGATGGCCTCTACGGCCGTTGCGCGCGCGCTCCAGAAGCCGTGGCCGTGGGCCGAAGCCGCCTCGCGGTAGTACCGGGCGGTGTGGCGCCGATGGGCGCGCCAGGTCTCCCGCTCTCGGCTCTCGAAGAACTCGATCGCCACGTCGCTCATGTCGGGCGTCGAGATGCAGGTATGTACCACCACCGCCGCGAGCCAGGCGGAGGCGAGCGCCTTCTTGACCCCTACGGATGCAAGCGGATCGATGAAGCTGCCGGCATCTCCGACCAGGAGGAAACCGTCCCCCGCGAACTGCGAGGCGGTGTACTGGGAGGCAGTGTGTCCGCTGATGTCGCTGGCCAGCCGGGCGCTGGCCACAAGGCGGCGGGCCTCACGGGTCTTTTCCAGTTCGGCCAGGTAGAGGCTGCGGCGGCCCCGTCCCTTAAGCAGCCGCGTGCGGCGCGGGTCGATCATCACGGTCATGTAGCGATGGGTCGGGGAGACCGGCATCGACCACGCCCAGCCGTCCCGATAGCTCTCCACCAGGGTGTAGGGCTCGGCGGGGGGCGCCTCCGGGCTCGCGCGCCACACACCTGCCAGGGCGACGGTGGCGTTCGACTGGTCGTGCACGCGCAGCTCCGGGCTGGCGATCACCCCCGAGCGGCCGGAGCAGTCCAGTACGAAGCGAGCTTGGAGCGTGGCCGTGCCGCCGCGTCCTTCCTCGTAGTCGACGCGCTGCGGCTGCTCCCCTTCTCCATCGCCACCCACTCCCGCCCGATCGACCCGCCGCACGGTGGCGGCGCGGCGCACCCCGGCCCCCGCCTCTTCGGCCTGATCCAGCAACAAGGCGTCGAAGGCGTCGCGCACTACGTGATAGCCGACGGCGCCGGGAGCGAAGTCGGCGCGCCGCAGGGGGTCGTCGCCCCAGCGCACCAGATTGCCGCGTGCAGGGAAGAATCCCGCTTCGTCGAGCGCGCCGGTGACGCCCAGCAGGGTGAACAGTTTGCGCGCGCTGGGAGGGACAGACTCCGCTATCGCGGGATGGCCGGTCGGTGGGCGGGTGAGCAGCGCTACCGGGTGCCCCCACAGCGCGAGCAGGCGGGCCACCGCCGAACCCGCGGGCCCGCCGCCTATGATGACGGCGTCCAGGAGACCGTCACGGGTCATGACGCCGACACTTGCGGGAGCGGGAACCGATTCCCCGGCCTCCATCCCGGCGCCCGGCCGGCGAGCCTAGCCAGAGGCCCTTTGCCGTCCAGTTTCGCCTTAGGACACGGGCCGCTGGGGCGGCTCCACCTTGACCGACCACAGGCCGGAGTTGGTGTCCGAGAAGAAGACGTGTCCCTTGAAGGGCATCGCGCTCCAGACCATGGTCGAGTTGGGAACCCAGCCGTTGACGTCGGTGGACTTGTGGACGGAGATCTCGCGCCCCTGCGTGTACAGGTTGCCCATCAGCTCGCCGGAAACGTCCACGATGCGCAGACCGCCCTCGTAGTACGCCTGGTAGAGGATGTCGTCCTCGACCCAGATGTTGTGGGTGCCGTACTCCGTGACCTCGTAGCGTGCGACCATCTCCGGGTTCTCCGGATCGGTGAAATCGATCACCTGAATGTAACCCTGGGTCGCCAGCGGGACCCCTCCCATCCCGGTCTCCGAGTCGTACGGCAGCTGGTACGAGCCGCCGGTGCGGGGCCCCTCGTTTGCCAGCCCTCTCCTCTGCATGTCCTCGTCCCCGACGAAGACGTAGAACCGGTCGGTGGATTGCGACGGGTAGGGGAAGATGGCGTGGGTAGTGCCGGTCGGCACCGGCAACTCGGAGATCAGCACCGGGTTCTCGGGGGTGCCGCCCCAGCGCCCGTTGCCCACGTCAACGGCCACCATGCCCTTGTCCCACTCGGCCGAATAGGCGATTCCGTTGTGCACCCACACGTCATGCAGGCGGCTGTCGGGATGGTTGTACTCGCCCACCACGCGCGGGTTGTAGATGTCGGCGACGTCGATGATGACGTACTTGTCGCCCGCCGAGAGGACGTAGGCGTAGTCGTCGTCGGGGAAGGCGTTGTGGACGCCGCCGGTGAGCCCTTCCACCAGCTCGGAGGCGATAACCGGGTGGGCGGGATCGGCCAGGTCGAGGAAGACCACCCCGTTGCGGCGGTTGGAGGCGCCCTCGCGGGTGATGGTGGCATAGCGGGCGTCGGGAGACACCTTCACGTCGTTGACGGCGCGCGCATCCACCTGCAGCGAGTCGGTCTTGACGATGTTGGCGGGGTCGGTGACGTCCCAGGCGAACGCGTACCCGTCCGACATCTTGGAGCCCGTGAGGGCGTAGTCGCGCCCGTCCAGCCCCTCGAACACCCAGAAGTCGGTGGCGCGCATCGCGGAGGTGCTCCCCTTCCCCACCATGGTCATCTCGCGCACCACGTCGCGGGCGACGGCCTGGAGGGTCGCGCGCGCCGCCAGCGGGCCCGCGTTGGCCACGACCGTGTACACGCCGGGCACGTCCGCGACGAAACGCCCGCGCGAGATCTGGCCGGGCGCGCTGGGCGCGATGATGTCTTCGTCGGGCACCGCCGTGTGGGTCCAGGTGACGGGGACGTCCGCGACCACCCCACCGGACGCGGCGCGCGCCACCGCGGTAAGGTGCTGGACGTCACCGGTGCGCACCTCGTCCGCCAGCCCGGTGATCTCCAGCGAGGCCGCCGGGAATGGGGCCACGTCGTAGGCGGCCGAGCCGGCCACCCCCTCCACGTCGGCCTGAATGGTGACCGCGCCCGTGCCGGTGGCGGTCACGTAACCGAAGCGGTCGACGGTGGCCACCGACGGATCGGAACTGCTCCACGACACGACCGGCTGCGGCCGCACCGATCCGTCGGTCTGTCGGGCGGTGGCGGTGTGGAGGAGGGTGGTGCCTTGGTAGAGGCGACCCGGCTCGGCCGTCACCTCCACCGAGGCTACGGCCGGCGACAGCACCGTGAGTGGCACCCGCAGGCTGGGCGGTGTCCCCTCGAAGCCGGGTGGCGTCAGCAGCGTCACCACGATCTCGTACTCACCCGCGGTCAGGCCCCGCACCGTGCCCCCCCGCACGACCGCCGCCCCGCGGGGAGCGACCGTGCGCACCTCGGCATCCACCGCGCGCCCCTGGGCGTCGAGCGCACGCACTTCGAACGGGATGGTCTCGCCCGTGCTGACGACGACCGAGGGCGGTGACGCCTCCAGTCGGACGACGCTCTCGGCGCCGGTCTGCCCGCTCGCACGCGCGGGCATCGTAACGGAAATGGTCAGAACGGTTACAAGCGCGAGGACGGTCAGCCGCTGCATGGCACACTCCAGCTTGGGGACATCAGGCAGAAGGACGATAACCCGCGGAACGCGGGGACCGCCAGCGATGCCCCCTACCTGTACTCGTAGTCAAACACGGACGAAGCTCCCACCATTTCCCGACACCACACGGTGGCGGCCGCCCCCAGAGAATCGGTCAGGCGAACCGGTTCGTCGAGGCTGAAGTGCAGCGGCTGCTGCATGCCTTCGTTGATCGCGACGTTGTCCGCATAGAGATAGGTGCGGTCGAAGCTATCCAGGGTCGGATTCAGCCTTCCTCTGATGCCCGGAAGGTGTCCCGTCCGGTTGGCGATGATCAGCGAACCGCCGTTCCTAGTCGGACGCATTTGCACTTCGAGCGGCCAATCACCCTGATGCCCTCGCTGGACGCACGCGAGGAACCCCGGAGCAGCGCACAGCACCGTCATGGGCAGCTTGGCGTGAAGCTCGAAGTCCGCGTATCCAAACGCGTCCGTGCGCCCGTCGAGATGGGTCTTGTTCGGGTAGACGAGCAGGACATGCACATCCCGTAGTGGCTCGTCTGTATCCGCGTGCCGAACCGTCACCCGGGCGGAAAGACCCTCGGGCAGGGGCGGCTCGGCCGCGGGGATCGTTAGTTTGAGTTCCCGCTCTCCGACAAGCTCGAACACGGGCTTTTGTCCCGCGACAGCGAAAGTATCGTCTTCGATGACACCGATTCCCTCGCCCCGCCGCTCAATGAAATACTGCCGTCCTCCCGAGCCCGTTACGCCCCCCACCGGGCACTGGCCCAAGCGCGACGCCAGCAGTTCGTTCCGCGTGAATTGACTCGTTCGCAGATCCTCGATCTTCATCGAATTGCACAGTCCACCGGGCGAGTAGAGCTCCAGTCGATCGTCGAACATGAACAGACGTATCCTGGATCCGGTGACGGAGTAGTCCCGGTGAACCACAGCATTCACCACCGCCTCGAAGACGGCGCGCTCGCTGTATTGAGGGAAGTCCGTGCGGGCGGGCTGCTTATGCGCGGCGACACGCCGGTTTCGGATCACGAACCGCATTGCGCCCCGGATCTGCTCGTCGAGAGGCCCGGCGATATCCTGGGCGTCAAGCTGCCGATTGGCGTCCATCTTGCCGCTGTCGTAGCAGACGGCCTGGATGTAGGCGTTCGGCAACCATTCCCGGGGATCTTCGGACGCGAGGAGTACGCCGCCAACCGTCGCCCGCTGGACTGCTTGGCGATCATCCTTCAGAAACTTGAGCTTCGACAGAGCTATCTCAGGGGCATCGCTTATCCGGGAGCTGACGTATCGGCGCCACAGTCGAGGGTGGAGGCTGTTGATGCTGGTGTTCGCAACCACCTGCATGTCGGTGCCTGCGATGTCGGACTGGCCACGAGCCTGCAGGAGCCGCCTGATCTCGGCAGGGTCCATCTGACGCTTGCTGGCCCCTCGCCTTCGAAAGTAGCGGCCTACAGAACGGTGCACTGACGCGCCGGCCGGCACTTCAACAAGCAGCACGCCTCCCTTCTCTCCGGGTACGGGCATCCGGTGAAGGCTGAAGTCGAGCGCGGGCTCGATGCTGTCCGAGCATATCTCGGTCACGAGGTGCGCCAGCACATCGAGCTGCGTCGGTTCGAGAGACTGCGGAGCCCGGTCATCGGAAACGCCGAGGACCAGCCGCCCACCGCTTGAATTGGCGAAGGCGGCCAATCCATCGGCCAAGTCGCGGCGTTTCGGGGAGTCAACGGCATCGCCCCGGAACCGTACTTCCTTCAGCTCGAGGTCGGTGTCCTCCCCCAGCCGGACCTCCGTCCAGAATCTGTTGACATCGACCGGCATGCGATCCTCTGTTTGCGTTCTCGACCGTTCCGTAATGCTCGCGACCGCAGCCAGGCAGACGCAACCCGCAGGAAACTGCCCCGTCGTCGGATCGCCTGACAAGCCACGACCACGACGATTGGTTCCTTACGCGATCCCAAGCCCGAACCGCAGCGCCTCCTCGATCGACGGGTGCAGGAACTCGTAGCCGGTCTCTTCCGCCTTCTCCGGAACCGCGCGCTGGCCGCCCAGCAGCACGGCGCGGCCCATCTCTCCCAACAGGGCATGGATGGCAAGCGAGGGAACGGGCAGGAGGGTGGGCCGTCCGAGGACCCGGCCCAGCGCGCTGGTGAAGGTCGCGTTGGTGATCGGATAGGGGGCCGTGACGTTGAGGGGGCCGCGGACCTCGGGGGTAGCGATGGCGTGCAGGATGAGCCCGAGGGTGTCGTCCAGGCCGATCCAGGGGAAGTACTGGCGCCCGTCGCCCAGGCGGCCTCCCGCCCCGGCGCGGAAGGCGGGCAACATCAGCTGAAGGGCGCCCCCGTCGGGCGAAAGCGCGACGCCCTGGCGCAGATGGACGACCCGGATTCCGGCCCGGCGCGCGGGAGCCGCGGCCTTCTCCCAGGCGTGGCACACGTCGGCCAGGAAGCCCCGGCCCGCCCGGCTCTCCTCGGTCAGGACCTCGTTGCCCCGGTTGCCGTAGTAGCCGACCGCGGATGCGCACACCAACACCCGCGGAGGCGGCGACAGCCGGGCCGCCGTGTGCGCGATCCATTCGGTGCCGTCCTTCCGCGACCGCAGGATCTCCTGCTTCTTGGCCTCGGTCCAGCGCACCCCGACCAGGGGCTCACCCGCCAGATGCACGATCGCGTCCACGCCCGCGAGCCCGGCGTGATCCACTTCCCCGCGCGTCGGATTCCAGTACACGGCCCCCTCTCCAGCCTTCGCCCGCGAGCGCACCAGGCGCAGAATCCGGTGGCCGCCGGTGGTGAGCAGGTGCCGCAGATTGCGCCCCAGGAAGCCGGAGCTTCCACTGATGGCCACGGTGAGCGGCCGACGCTGGCGGTATCGCTGGTGCAGGGCGAGGTCGTTGGCGAGCCGCTGATGCCGGAAGGCGAAGCCCCGGTCGAGGATGCGTTCGATGCGCCCCACGAAGAGAGGGACGTCGACGTTGAGGGGCGGGCGCCAGTCGATCTCGTCCTCGAGGAGGCATCCGCCCTCGGGATGGGGCGAGAAGCGATGCGTGTGCACCCAGCGGTCGAAGGGGCCGCGCACCTGCTCGTCCCGGAAGAGAACCCCTTCCTCGAACGCCGTGTGGCGCACGGTCCATGGCAGCTTCAGCGGGCCCGGCCCGGCGCGCACGGTGACCGTTCCTCCGCCGGCAATGTCTCCGTTGCGCGCCGTCACGCGCACGTTTTCCCACGGCGGAAGAAGGCGTTCCAGGGCGCCGGGGCGCGTGTGCCAGGCGAAGACCTCCCCGGGAGGATGAGGTAGCCGGTGGGTGCGCCGGAAGAGAGGCATGGCTGTGGCTACGGGATCAGCCCGCGGCGGTTTCCACCGCTCTGCGGATCGCGGAAACGCCAGAGGCCACGCCACCCGGATGGCCGTAAATGGCCGACCCGGCGACGAGCACGTCTGCGCCCGCGGCCGCGACGCCTGGTGCCGTGGTCGCGTCGATCCCGCCGTCCACCTCGAGCGCGGTGTCCTCGCCTCCGCACGCATCCAGCAGCTCGCGGGCCCGCGCCAGCTTGTCGAGCGCGGAGGGGATGAAGGCCTGCCCCCCGAATCCGGGATTCACCGACATCACCAGGAGCAGGTCGATCTCGGGGAGGATGGGCGCGAGCGACTCCACCGGTGTGGCCGGGTTGATCGCCACCCCGGTGCGCACGCCCGCGTCGCGGATGCGCTGCAGCGTCCGGTGCAGGTGCGGGCAGGCTTCCTGGTGCACCGTGAGGTAGTCCGCCCCGGCATCGGCAAACGACTGGATGTAGCGGTCGGGAGCCTCGATCATGAGGTGGACGTCCACCGGCAGCCGGGTCGCGCGCCGGACGGCCTCCGTGATCGCCGGACCGATAGTGATGTTGGGGACGAAGTGGCCGTCCATGACGTCGACGTGGATCCAGTCGACGCCCGCCTCCTCGGCCTCCACCACCTGCTCGGCCAGCCGCCCGAAGTCGGACGCCAGGATGGACGGGGCGATGCGAACCTTCATCTGGCTACCTCCTCAACGTGTCCCGTCTCACTCCGCGTGTCCCATCTCGCTCCGCGGGTGCCCCGATCAAGATGCGGCGCCCGGCTCGATCGTGCGCACGCCGCCGGAAGACGCAACCACCGCCCGGCTGGTCATCCCCAGAAAGAGCCCGTTCTCGACGATGCCGGCCCGGGCCCGCAGGGCGCCGTCCAGGGCCACCGGATCGTCTATGCCCTCCGGAAAGCGCGCGTCCAGGATGTAGTTGCCGTTCGAGGTGACGAAGCGCGCGCCGTCTGCTTCCAGACGCAGCGCGACCTCCGCCCCAAGGCCCGCGACGAACGCCTTGTGCCTGGAGGAGCCGAAGCGCGTCACCTCCACCGGCAGCGGGCTCCGGGTGCCCAGCCGCGGCACAACCTTGCTCTCGTCCACGATCACGATGAACCGGTCGGAAGCCTGGGCCACGATCTTCTCGCGCAGCAGCGCGCCCCCGAGCCCCTTGATCAGATTGCCCCGCAGATCGACCTCGTCGGCGCCGTCCACGGTGAGGTCCAGGCGGGGATGGTGGCGCAGGCGGGAGGTCCGGATCCCCAGCTGGCGCGCGATCTCCGCCGTGCGCCGGGAGGTGGGCACCCCCACGACGCCGCCCAGATCGCCCGCGCGCACGCGCTCCCCCAGAAGGTCGAGGAAGAAGCGGATCGTGCTGCCCGTGCCCAGCCCGAGCACCATTCCGTCGCGGACGCTCTCCAGCGCCCGGGCGGCGGCGGCCCGCTTCAGGGCGTCGGCGTCGCCGGGCATTTCCCTGGAGTCGGTGGCGGCGAAACGGGCGTCGTCAGGACGGGAACCCGCTGAGGATTTCCTTGACCTGGCGGACGATGTCGAGCGCCTCCTCGAAGGGGCGCTGCCACATGTTGCGCCCGAAGATGAGCCCGGTGGCCCCGGACTCCATCGAAATCCTGACCTTGTTCAGCATGTCCTCGTCGGAGAGCTTGCTCCCGCCGCTCACCAGCACCAGGGCGCGGCCCGCCGAGCGGAATACGCGCTCCGCCCCTTCCGCGTAGGTGTGGTCGATCTCGGCGTACTTGCCAGGCTGGGCCGGGTTGGGGCCGTTCGCCGGAGGGATCACCAGCTTGACCACATCGGCGCCGAGCTCCAGCGCCACGCGCGCCGCGTAGTCGACCGCGTAGAGCGAGCTGGCGCCTCCCTTCGCATCAATGGCCTCACCGCGCGGATAGGACCACACCACCAGCGGCAGACCGAAGCGCTCGGAGTCCTGCCGCACCTGGCGCAGTTGAGCGAAGTCGTCATCCTGCCGCGGCGTGCCCACGTACAGCGTGTAGCCGACCGCGTCCGCCCCGATGCGGACGGCATCCTCGACAGTGGAAGTAAGCGGCGAGAGCGCTCTGGCGGCCGACGGGATACTGGTCTTGCCGTTCAGCTTCACGATGAGCGGGACCTGGCCGGCGTACTTCGGCATGTACTTGCGGGCGAGCCCGTAGTGGCACGCGATCGCGTTGAAGCCGCCCTCCACCGCCAGGCGCCACTGGAATTCGGGGTCCTGCGAAGGCGGATTGGTGAAGAAGTCGATCGGCCCGTGCTCGAGCCCCTGGTCGATGGGCAGGGCGAGCATGGTGCCGTTCTTCAGACCATGCCGGTAGAGGATT
Organism: Longimicrobiales bacterium; assembly: GCA_965237885.1. Taxonomy (GTDB): domain Bacteria; phylum Gemmatimonadota; class Gemmatimonadetes; order Longimicrobiales; family Gaopeijiaceae; genus BD2-11. The sequence continues at coordinate 4,251,827 of CBDEGN010000002.1, forward strand.
CTGTGGAGCCGGGCGCGCTTGCCCAGGTCGAGGTCCAAGTCGTGGAGCGCGGGTCGGGTCGTCGTCATGGAATCGCCGTGGAGGGGGCTGTCGTGACGGGCAGGTACGCTATATTGGGTCGCCGAAACCGCCGGGAATCTATTCGGACGTGGGAGGAGCGGAAAGTGCGTTTCCCGGTGGTCGCGCGGGGACTCGCCGACTCGCACGCGCCGCCTCAGGCCGGAGAACAGCATGATTCTCGTGACCCGCATGGGCATCACGGACGAAGAACTGGATCACATCCGCGAACGCGTGGAAGCTCTGGGGCTGCGCACGCACGTTTCGCGCGGCGAGACGCTGACGGTGGTGGGGTGCATCGGTGACGAGGGGCGGCTGCAGCACGTTCCCCTGCTATCGATCCCGGGGGTGGTGGCCGCGCACCCGGTGATGAAGCCCTACAAGCTGGCCTCCCGGGAGTTCGAGGCGGATCCGTCGCGGATTCCGCTCGGCGGAGTTGAGGTCGGAGGACGCGGAATCGTGGTGATTGCGGGGCCCTGCTCGGTGGAGGGCAAGGACATGCTGCGCACCACGGCCACGAGGGTGCGCGCCGCGGGGGCACACGGGATTCGAGGCGGCGCCTTCAAGCCGCGTTCGTCGCCCTACTCCTTCAAGGGGATGGGCGAGCCCGGGCTGCAGCTGCTGGTCGAGGTGCGCGAAGCCACGGGGCTCCCGGTCGTGACGGAGGTCATGGACACCCGCCAGGTGGAGCTGGTGGCGGGCTACGCGGACGTGCTCCAGATCGGCACCCGCAACATGCAGAACTTCAACCTGCTGACCGAGGTCGGGCGGGTGCACCGGCCGGTGCTGCTGAAACGCGGCATGTCGGCCACCATCAAGGACCTGTTGCTCGCTGCCGAGTACGTCATGCAACAGGGCAACAGCCAGGTAATCCTCTGCGAGCGCGGCATCCGCACCTTCGAGACGGCCACCCGCAACACCTTTGACCTGGCCGCGATCCCGGTTCTGAAGAAGGAGACCCACCTGCCCGTGATCGCAGACCCGAGCCACGCCGGCGGACGGCGCGACCTGGTGGCCCCGCTGGCCTTCGCGGCCATCGCGGCAGGGGCAGACGGGCTGCTGGTGGAGGTGCACCCCGACCCCGCGTCCGCCTGGTCGGACGGGGATCAGTCCCTCGACTTCAGCGAATTCGAGCAGTTGATGGGACAACTGGCCCCGTTTGCGGAAGCCGCGGGAAGGACGCTCACGCCGCTCTAGGCCGAAAGCGCCGGAGGACGCGGGCGCCGCTACAGGACGCCACGCGGGTCCCGGTTCTACAGGGCGTCGGCGCCGCTACAGTGCCCGTTCCAGCTCTCTACGCGCCAACTCCAACTGCTCGGCCACGGCCTCGCGTCCCGTGCCGCCGGCCACCGAGCGGGCATCCGCCGACCGGGCGGGGTCGAAGACCTCGGCGACATCGCCGCCGAACGCCTGGTGTTCCGCCGCGAGGGCCTCCTCGGAAAGCTCCGCGATCGAGCACCCTAGCCTCTCCGCGCGGCGAACGACCCTGCCCACGACCTCGTGACTGGTCCGGAAGGGCACCCCCTTGCGCACCAGGTAGTCCGCCAGGTCGGTGGCGAGCAGCGCCGGGTCCAGCGCCGCCTGCATGCGCGCGGGCTGAAAGGTCGCCCCGCGTATCGCCCCGGCCACCGCGGGCAAGGTGAGTTCCAGAGTGTCGACCGTGTCGTAGAGCGCCGCCTTGTCGTCCTGCAGGTCGCGGTTGTATCCCGTCGGCAGCCCCTTCAGCTGGACCATCATCGAGACCAGGTTCCCCACCAGGCGTCCCGTCTTGCCGCGTGTGAGCTCGGCCACGTCGGGGTTCTTCTTCTGCGGCATCAGGCTCGAACCGGTGCAGTAGCCGTCGGAGAGCTTCAGGAACCCGAACTCGTCGGAGGCGAAGAGCACCAGGTCCTCGCACAGACGCGAAAGATGGACGCCGATCATGGCCCCGGCGAAGAGGAGCGAGACGATCCAGTCGCGGTCTCCCACGGCGTCGATGCTGTTGGGAGTCACCGCCCGGAAGCCGAGTTCGCGCGCCATCGCATCCCGGTCGACCGGGAACGGGCACCCGCCGATCGCGCCCGCACCCAGCGGCAGCACGGCGGTCTCCTCGGCGACCGCGCGCAGGCGGGTCCGGTCGCGAATCAACGGCCAGGCGTGCGAGAGCGCCCAGTGGGCGGCGCGCACCGGCTGGGCGCGCTGCAGATGGGTGTAGCCGGGCATCACCAGCTCCTGGGACCCCGCCGCGAGGTCGACCAGCGCGCGGCCCAGCTCCACGACCCGGCCGTCCAGGACGGCGACTGCGTCCATGCCCCACAGGCGCACGTCGGTGGCCGCCTGGTCGTTGCGCGAGCGGCCCGTGTGCAGCTTTCCGCCGGGGTCGCCCAACTCCTCGATGAGCAGCCGCTCCACCAGGGAGTGGATGTCCTCGTCCTCCACGGTGGCGGGATCCACGCCCTCAAGGCGGGCCGCCACCGCGACCAGACCGCGGTCGATGGCCTTCCCTTCCTCGCCGCTGAGGACCCCGGCCCGACCGAGCGCGCGCGCCCACGCCCGGCTCGCGCGCACATCTTGGCGCCAGAACCGGAAATCCATGTCGAGCGAGCGATTGAGGCGCACCATCTCGGGCGCCATCTGCTCCTCGAAGCGTCCGCCCCAGAGGCCGTGGGCGGGGGTTCCGGGTCCTGCTTCGCTGGGGTCGGGCACGGCTTTCGGGTTGCGGGAGGTCAGAGGACGGCCGGCACCTTCTCCGGCGCATCGGTGGTGCGCTCCGCCGCCGCGCCTGCCCTCTCGCGTCCCGCCTCCGGGTACTCCAGGGAAAGGCTGAACAGCTTGATGAACCCGGCGGCATCCGCGTGATCGTAGGTGCCGGAGCCGGTGTCCCCGAACGAAGCCAGAACGCCGTCGTAGAGGGTATTCGGGCTGCTGCGGGACACCCCGCGCGCCGTTCCCTTGTACAGCTCCATCGTCACGGTGCCGGTCACGCGCCGCATCAGCACGTCCACCAGCGCGTCGATCGCCTCGCGCTCGGGGGTCCACCAGCGGCCCTCGTAGACCAGATCCGCGTATCGGTCCGCCACCAGGTCCTTGAGAGACATGGAGCGCCGGTGAAGCGTGAGTTCCTCCAGCTCCTTCAGCGCCGTGTAGAGGATGGTCCCGCCGGGCGTCTCGTATACGCCCCGAGACTTCATCCCCACCAGACGATCCTCGACGATGTCCGCCCGTCCGACCCCGTGGCGGCTGCCGGCGGCGTTCAGGGCCAGCAGCAGCTCCACCGGATCGAGCCGCTCTCCGTTCACGGAAACCGGATAGCCTTCCTCGAAGCCGATCTCGACGCGCTCCGGCTCATCGGGCGCGTCCATGGGCGAAACCGACCACAGGAACATCTCCTTCTCGGGCTCGAAGGCGGGATCCTCGAGCGGTCCGCCCTCATAGGAGATGTGCCAGAGATTCTCGTCGCAGGAATAGAGTTTGGCCTCGTCGACGCCGGTAAGATCGATGCCGCGTGCGCACGCGAATTCAAGTGCATCCTCGCGCGAGGCGATGTCCCACTCGCGCCAGGGGGCGATGACCTTCAGATCCGGGGCCAGGGCCCGGTACGTGAGCTCGAAGCGCACCTGGTCGTTGCCCTTGCCGGTGCATCCGTGGGCCAGCGCGCGTGCGCCAGCCGCCCGCGCCACCTCCACCTGCCGGCGCGCGATGATGGGCCGGGCCATTGACGTCCCCAGCAGGTACTTGCGTCCGTACACGGCGCCCGCCCGCAGGGTCGGCCACACGAAAGAGGAGACGAATTCGGCGCGCACATCCTCCCCGTAGAAGGCGGTGGCGCCCGTAGCGAACGCCTTCTCGCGCAGCCCGGCAAGAGCTCCGGGTTGACCCACGTCGACCGCCACGCAAATCACTTCCGCGTCGTATTCCTCGATCAGCCAGCGGGCGATGACCGACGTATCCAGTCCTCCGGAGTATGCCAAGGCCACTCTCAATGACATGGGGTCCTTCCTCGCTTCCTGTTGAGCCCCTTCGGGCTGGTTCTCCGCGGCTCCGCTCAGTTCTCCGCCGCTCCGCCTGCCGCCGCGACGGCTCCGGCAACGAACTGCCGGATGACTTCCGGCTCGAAGCCGAGGCTGCGGCCGGTCTCCTCTCCGTTCTGGAACAGCAGAACCGTCGGCACGCTGCGGATCGAATAGCGCTGGCACTGCTCCGCGGACCGGTCGCTGTCGACTTGCACCACCAGAAGCCTTCCTCGCTCCGCGGCCGCGATCTCGTCCAGAAGCGGGACGACCAGCTTGCAGGGACCGCACCAGTCCGCGTAGAAGTCGGCGAGCACTGGAACCCCCGCGCCCAGCACCGTCGCCTCGAAGTCCTCGGACTCGACCTTGATCGGCCGGTCGATGAGGATCGGCCGCGAGCAACCCTCGCATATGGGGCCGGTGCGCGCCGCTTCCAAACCGATCCGGTTCCGAGCACGGCAGAAGGAACATCGCAGGGTCGTGAAATCGCTCAAATCCTGAATCTCCGCCGGGTGTGGATCGCGACGGGTCGAGTCCCCTTCGCGCTCGCGTGAAAACGTTACCATCGGCGCACAGTCAACGGAAGGCGTACGTCAGCTTTGCCATGACCAGCCGCCCGATCTCGGGAGCGCCGATGAACTCCTGATGGCGGTCGTCGAGAAGGTTGGTGGCGGCGATCCCGAGGCTTGTGCGTGACAGCCGCGGGATCGGGAAACGGATCTCGGCATCCAGTACTGCATATCCCTCGATTACTCCCGCATAAATGCCGGCGTTGGCGTAGAAACCGCGCAGGCGTCTCAAGCGCGCCTCCCCCGAGAATCCGGAATCCGGGTTCCGGTAGCGAAACGAGAAGCTGCCCCGGGTCTTCGGCAGGTTGAGGGAGATGTCCTCCAGATCCGAGCAGTCCGTCGCGGCGTTCGCGGCGAAATCGAAGCATTCCTCGCTGACGTAGGAATAGGCGCCCCGCAGAAGGAGAGCGGGGGTCAGCGAGATCTCCGCGGAGAGGTTGGCTCCCCAGAGTTCCACCTTGCCGTAGTTGCGGTAGGTCAGCAGGAGACCTGGGGTCGTCACCTGGTCCGGCATGATGGTGCCCACCGGAACCTGCGACACGAGGTTGGTCAGGTCATGAACCATCAGCTCAACCAGTTCCGGGGGCAGGATTCCCAGTCGGACCATCGGGACGGCGCGCCGTTCCATGAAGGCTCGCACCGAGGCAGGATCGAAGAAGACGGTCGGTGTCTCAGCCCTGAGCGGGCCGATGAAGTTGTCGACCGAGGAGCGCCAGATTTCCGCTGAAATGCGTCCCCGGTCCGCGGCCTCGCCCTGGTATCCCAACGCGAGGGTGCTGACGGTGGTCGGCTGCAGCGGATCGACGGGGCGAACATCGATCGCGCGGCCCAGCGCGCCCTCTCCCAGGAACGGAGGCCGGCCGGCTTCCGATTCCTTCTGGCTGTAGAGGAGCAGCCGGGGCCGCAACTCCCCGGGCTCCGGGTTCCTGAAGAACACTCGCAGCGGCCTGAGCGCGAGAGGGTCGGTGGCGGCGGCGATGTCCACGAGCAGATTCCAGAGCACCGACGGATCGGCCGGCAGCTTCTCGCCGGGCGCCAGCGGGGAGCGCATGCACAGATCCTGGTAACCCCCGGGGCAACGGTCGTTGAAGGTGAAGCCGCTCGCGGGCACGCCCCGCGCCAGCAAGTCGTAGATGAGAGCCCCGGCGTTCATCCTGCCCGCGGTGACGTCCATGACGAAGTTGTCGGTGGCGGGCGACGACAGTACGCGCCCGAAGCTCGCGCGGAGGCCGTGACCCACCGCCGGCCGGAACACCAGATCGGCGCGCGGGGACAGGTTCAGTCCTTCGACGCGGGAGTGGCTTTCGACTCGCAGGGCCGCCTCCAGATCCAGCGCGCTGGAGAGGCTCGTGCGCGAATTCAGATAGCCTCCCGCGACCCGGATGCCGTCGGCGTCCTCGTAGACGCCCGTGACCGACCCGTTGGTGAAGGGGAGCGTGTTGCGTACATCCACGCCGTAGTCCAGGCTCTGGCGGGGGCCCAAGTCGGTCGAGTGCCGGAGCCGGCCCGCGAAAACAAGCGACTGGCCCTCGATGCCCCCGGCGGTCCGGTAGAAGACGGCCTCTTCGGCGCCCTGGCCTCCTACCGTTGCCTCGCCGATGAGACGGCCCCGGCGGTAGCGGGTCCTGCCGTACCAGCCGGTCCAGCCGCCGGCGTGGGCGGCGCCGACCTCGGTGATCCGGTTGCCGCGCTGGCGGTCGAGGCCGGCCGCAAAGACCCAGTCGGCGGTGTCGCCCTGCCGCAGCGCATAGAGGACCTGCGCGCCCCATCGCTCCATCTGGTTGTCTCGTTGCGGCAGGAGCGCGCTTCGTTCCCGCAACCGCACCTCGACGGAGTCGGCAAAGCTCCAGTCGTCACCGCGGGCGTAGTATCCAGAGGCCACGACGCTGGAACCAACCCCGGTCCGGGCCAGGTGGCGGAATGCGCCTCCCGCGAGGGACCGCTGGCCGGCGAAAAGGGTCGCTGCGCTCTCCGCGGAGTCGGCCAGGGCGTAGGGCGGCGGCCGTGGCCCCCAGTCCAGGCGGTCGCGCTCCGAGATAGGATCGCGCTCCGAGGGGAAGCCGCGCTCCGAGGGGAGCAGCATGCCCGCGAATGCGTCGGTGAAGGCGGGCCGGACAAAGGTCCGCTGGAAGAGCCCGGTCTCGACGACGTATTCGTCCACAGAACCGATTTGGGCTTCTACGGAGCGGGCTGCTGCCGAAATCGACAGAAATGCCAGGGCGAGACGCAGCGAGCTTCGCGCAGATGCCGGCATCAGAGGGGCTCCGGGGTGCAGGTCTCGCTCCGAAGGAGCCAGATGGAGGGGTGCGCGGGAAGTATCCCGGGGTGGCGAGGTTGTTCCCCCCGGACGCACTCGAGCATCGATGCCAGGATACACGGCACTGGCGCGCGAGTGCGCCATGCGAGCATCATCCCCGCTTGTCACCGCAACCATCCTCATCCCGGAGGCCGGAGCATCGAACCGCTCGTCACGCTGGATTCCATCCGCCAGGCCCAGACTCGCATCGCCGGGCGGCTTCACCGAACGCCGGTTTTCTCGTCGAGGCGACTCAGCGAGCAGTCGGGCGCCTCGCTTCGGCTCAAGATGGAGAGCCTGCAGAAGACCGGCTCGTTCAAGGTGCGCGGGGCGCTCAACAAGGTGCTCCTCGCAGGCGCGGACGCCCGATCCGGGGTGGTCACGGTGTCGGCCGGGAACCACGCCCAGGCGCTGGCGTGGGCGGCTGCATGCGTGGATGTGCCGTGCACGGTGGTCATGCCGGCCGGCGCCTCCGCGACCAAGGCTCGGGCGAGCGCCGGCTACGGAGCGGAGGTAGTGATTGCCGACGACGTGCACCAGGCCTTCGCTCTGGCCGAATCCCTGGCCGCCGACCGGGGGATGCTCTTCACCCATCCGTTCGACGATGCCGACGTTGTGGCCGGGCACGGCACTACCGGACTGGAGCTTGCCGAGCAGGCCGAGGACTTGCAGGTGGTCGTGGTGCCGGTGGGGGGCGGAGGGCTGATCGCGGGCGTCGCCGCGGCCATGAAGCGCCTGCGTCCCGAGATCCGCATTTACGGCGTGGAGCCGCACGGCGCCGCGGCCATGTCGGAGAGCCTGCGACTGGGACGTCCGGCCCGGCTCGAGCGCGTCGGCTCCATCGCGGACGGGCTGGCCCCGCCCATGGCGGGCGAAATCACTTACTATCATGTGCGCGCTCTGGTGGAGGATGTCGTGCGCGTGAGCGACGCTGAAATCACCGCCGCCGTGCGCGCACTGGCCGAAACCGCCAAGGTGGTGGTGGAGCCTGCCGGAGCAGCGGGGGTGGCCGCGCTGCTTTGCGGGCGGATACCCGATGTCGGCGGAGGCCCCGCCGGGATTATCGTGTCGGGCGGAAATGTGGATATGAGCTTGCTGGCGGAGATTCTCGCCCCGGCGCGTGGAGGGACCGCTTCGGATCCCTCGTAGTTTGCGCCCACCATCCCGGCGGTCTCGTACGTCACCTGAAATCGCAGGTCATCCCTGCAATTCGTACCCAATCCCGAAAGAGAGAAAACCGTGTGCCGATTCGTGTGTTACGCAGGCGATGAAATGCCCGTCCGCGCCATCGTCTTCGGGGGAACCCACACCCTCGTAAGGCAGAGCTACGCGCCCCGGGAGATGCGCGGGGCGCACAACGCGGACGGATACGGTGTTGCCTGGTACCACGAGGGACACCCGATACGCATACGCGAGGCCCGTCCGCTGTGGCACGACGCCGAGCTTGAGCAACTGCTGGCGAGCGTGCACTCGAGCTGCATGTTCGCGGTCGTGCGCAACGCCAGCCCCGGCATTCCCGTGGACCGGGGCGAGGTTGCGCCGCTCGTCTACAAGCGCTGGTCCTTCGCCCTGAATGGGTACGTGCGGAAGTTTCGCAGCCACGCCATGCGGACGCTGCGCTCGACCCTCCCCGACGAGCTGTACGGGGCCATCCAGGGCACTTCGGACACGGAAACCCTTTTTCTGATGGCGATCGCGGAGGTCTGGAAGGGGGCTTCGATGGCGACGGCACTGTCCACGGTCGCGGAACGCGCCGGTTCGCTGGGCCTCCGCTGCAGGCTCAACATGGTGATGTCCGACGGGGAGAGCATCGCCGTGAGCCGGACTTCGAACACGGACGAAACCAATTCGCTGTACGTCGCTCACCGGCCATCGCTGGCCCCGGGAGGAACGCTGGTCGTTTCCGAGCCGCTGGACGCCTCCGGCGAATGGGAGGAGGTGCCGCCCTACTCCGTGGTCGAGGTGGCGCCAGGGGAGGAGCCGCGAATCGCGCCGGTGGGCGCGGGCAGGCAGGAAGGGCTTCAAGCGATTGGCGCGACTTCGAACGGGGCTGTGTAGAATCGGGGGTGACGCGATGAAACGGTTGACGCTCGTAGCTATTGCGATTCTCGCGCTGTGGACCGGATGGGCCTGCGTCGTGGAAGCACCGGCAGCTTCGGAAGATGAGTCGGGCCCGATCAGCGCCGAGACGCTGGTCGATCTGCAGGCTGCGGTCGGAGGAAGCCGCTCGCCCCAGTGGTCCCCCGACGGGTCGATGATCACCTTCGTCTCCGGCGGCGGGCTTGGGGCGGTCGGCTTGGAGGATGGGACCTTCACGACCCTGACCGAAGATCTGAGCCTGAGTGGAGTTGGCTCGCTCGGGGCTCCCCAGCCGGTCTGGTCGCCCGACGGCCGTTGGATCGCCTACACCTCCGACAAGAGCGGGGCTCCGGAGATCTGGCTGTGGTCCGCCGAGGACGGCACCGACCGCAAGCTCACCGGGTTGGCCGCGAGGGCCAACGGCCTCGCCTGGTCTCCCGACGGCGCCTCGATCGCCTTCTCCGGTGATCGCTTCGGCAACATGGATATCTGGACGGTATCGGTCCCGGGCGGAAGGGTACATCGGCTAACCAGCGATCCCCTGTACGAGGGCTATCCCAGCTGGACCCCCGGCGGCGAGCGGCTGCTCTACGTGCGCATGGACGAGCGCTGGGTCGACCACGACGTGGTCGAGATCGACCGCGACGGCACGGATCCCCGCACCGTCGTCATGGACACGGGCTTTTTCGACTACCGGGCCGGGCGCGCCTTCGGCTCGGCGCAGGTCTCGCCCGACGGCGAGACCGTGCTCTTCCGCTCCCAGCGGAGCGGCTGGCTAAACTTCTGGGTCGCGCCCCGCTCCGGCGGCGAGCCGCGCCCGATCGCGCCGTCAGACTACAATCAGAGCGACGCCCGCTGGTCGCCGGACGGCCGCTGGATCAGCTACACCGAGAACCGGAACGGCGTGCATTCGCTCCGCGTTGTCGCGACCGGCGGCGGCAAGCCCGAGGCTTTGGTCGACCCCGACATGGGCGCGGCACTGCGCCCGGAGTGGTCTCCCGATGGAACACGCATCAGCTACACCTTCGAGACGGCGGTGCGTCCGGCGGAGCTCTTCGTCATCGATGTCGAGTCGGGCGAGAGGCAGTTGCTGCACAGCGAGGTACCGGGGGGCGCCGCGGACAAGCTTCACATGCCCGAGAAGGTCAGCTACCCGAGCACCGACGGCCTCACCATCGAGGCCTACGTGCACCGCCCCCCGGACGCGGCCCCGGGCGAGCGCTTCCCCGGCGTGATGTGGATCCACGGCGGTCCCACCTCCCAGTTCGACGACCAGTTCGGCCGGCACCAGCAGGTCCACTTCTTTGCCCAGCGCGGATACGTAGTGCTCATGCCCAACATCCGCGGCAGCTCCGGCTACGGCCTCGAGTTCGAGGACCTCAACAACGAGTGCTGGGGCCACTGCGATCTCGAGGACGTGCTTGCGGGTGTCGACTACCTCAAGTCCCTGCCCTACGTCGACCCCGACAAGATCGCGGTCACCGGCACCAGCTACGGCGGCATCATGACCATGGCCGCGGTAGCGTTCGCCCCGGATGTCTTCCAGGCCGCCATCTCGCTCTCGGGCTACGGCGATATGACCGACTTCCACACGGAGGTGCACGAGCTCCAGCACATCAAGCTGGTCGAATACGAACTGGGCTCGTATCCGGAGAACCGAGACGTCTATCTGAACAGTTCAGCGATATTCAAGGCTCATCAGGTGACGACGCCCACTTTCGTCATTCAAGGTGAAGGCGTGGCAGCCGACTGGCGCCTGGAGGAAGGCGGAGCCCCGGCCGCTCTCGACTTCGCCCGCAAACTGGATCAGAACTATAAGATTGTCCGCTATAAAGCGTATCCCGGCGAGGGATATTACGTATATGGGCGTGATAATACAATCGAAAAACTCCATGACATGCTGGACTTCTTCAAGGAATTTCTGGTGACCGAGATTGACTATCCGGGCGGGAAGGGCAAGTAGCTGCGGCCGCGAGCGCAGGTCCTCTCAATGCCCGTTTCCGAACTGTGGGAGCGAAGTTCGATGAGCCGTCTAAGGACCCTTGTGCTGGCGTCTGCGGTGCTCGCGAGCGTGACGTGCGGCGACGGCGCCACGGAGCCGCCGGCCCCCGTCGAGCCTCCCCGGGCCACGACGATCGTGGTGAACCCGGCGCAGGTCCGGCTGGCCGCGCTGGATGCGGCCGTGCAGCTCACCGCCGAGGTCCGCGACCAGAACGGCCAGGTCATGGCCGGAACTGCCGTAACCTGGTCGTCGAACAACGCGGGCGTCGCCGAAGTCGACGCGACTGGTCTGGTGACGGCGGTGGGCAACGGGACCGCGACGATCGCCGCGGCAACCGGTTCGGTGACCGGGAGCGCGGCGGTGCTGGTGGAACAGGACGCAGTCGCCCTGAGCTTGACCCCGGAGGACGTGGCGTTCCGTGCGCTGGGCGACACGCTGCGCCTCGTGGCGGAGGGGAACGACGCGAACGGGCATCCGGTTAAAGTGACGTGGTCGTCGAGCGACGCCGGAGTGGCGCAAGTGGACGCCTCGGGTCTGGTGACGGCGGCGGGCAACGGGACCGCGACGATCACCGCGACAGCGGGCCGGGCGGCGGTGAGCGCGACCGTGACCGTGGAACAGGAGGCGGTCACCCTGACCCTGACCCCCGAGGACGTGGCGTTCCGTGCGCTGGGCGACACGCTGCGCCTCGTGGCGGGGGCAGCCGACGCCAACGGGTATCCGGTTCCAGTGGACTGGTCGTCGAGCGACACCGCGGTAGCGCAAGTGGACACTTCGGGGCTGGTCACGGCGGCGGGCAACGGGACCGCGACGATCACCGCGACGGCGGGCCGGCCGGCGGTGAGCGCGACCGTGACCGTGGAACAGGAGGCGGTCGTCCTGAGGCTGACCCCGGAGGACGCGGCGTTCCGTGCGCTGGGCGACACGCTCCGCCTCGTGGCGGAGGCGGCCGATGCGAACGGGCATCCGGTTCCAGTGGCGTGGTCGTCGAGCGAAACGGCGGTGGCGCAAGTGGACGATTCGGGGCTGGTCACGGCGGTGGGCAACGGAACCGCGACGATCACCGCGAAGGCGGGCGGCGCGGCGGTGAGCGCGACCGTGAGCGTGGAACAGGAGGCAGTCGCCCTGAGCCTGACCCCGGAGGATGTGGCGTTCCGCGCGCTGGGCGACACGATCCGCCTTCTGGCGGAGGTAGCCGACGCGAACGGGCATCCGGTTCCAGTGACGTGGTCGTCGAGCGAAACGGCGGTGGCGCAAGTGGACGATTCGGGGCTGGTCACGGCGGTGGGCAACGGAACCGCGACGATCACCGCGAAGGCGGGCGAGGACGCCGTGAGCGCGACCGTGACGGTGGATCAGGAGGCGATCGTCCTGAGGCTGACCCCGGAAGACGTGGCGTTCCGTGCGCTGGGCGACACGCTGCGCCTCGTGGCGGAGGCGGCCGACGCCAACGGGTATCCGGTTCCAGTGGCGTGGTCGTCGAGCGACCCCGCGGTGGCGCAAGTGGACGCCTCGGGGCTGGTCACGGCGGTGGGCAACGGAACCGCGACGATCACCGCGAAGGCGGGCGAGGACGCCGTGACCGCGGCCGTGACCGTGGAACAAGAGGCGGTCGTCCTGGGGCTGACCCCGGAGGACGTGGCGTTCCGTGCGCTGGGCGACACACTGCGCCTCGTGGCGGAGGCGGCTGACGCCAACGGGTATCCGGTTCCAGTGGCGTGGTCGTCGAGGGACCCCGCGGTGGCGCAAGTGGACGCCTCGGGGCTGGTAACGGCGGCAAGCAACGGGACCGCGACGATCACCGCGAAGGCGGGCGGGGACGCCGTGAGCGCGACCGTGACCGTGGATCAGGAGATCGTCGCGATCAGCGGGCTGCCCCCCGCGGACACGCTGCTCTGGTATGGGGAACCGGGCGATACGCTGCGTTTGGTGGCTGTGGCTCTCGATGCGAACGGACATCCGGTAGAAGGCGCTCGGTTCGGGTGGTCATCGAGCCTCGCCTGGGTCGCGACGGTCGATGCTGGCGGACTCGTGCGGGGAGCCGCCGAGGGAGTCACCACGATCACCGCAACGGCCAACAGCGTGCAGGCCACCACGAAGCTCACGGTGGTCAACCGGGACAGGGCGGCCCTCGTGGCGCTATACCACGCAACGGGCGGGCCGAACTGGGAACGCACCCGGAACTGGCTGACGGGCCTGCGGATGAGGGATTGGGAGGGCGTCACCACGCGTGTCGGGGGGAATGGGGTCGTCATGGTCACCGGCTTGTGGCTCCCCAACAACAACCTCACGGGCCCCATACCGCCCGAGTTGTGGACCCTCACCAGCCTCGAACGGCTGGTGCTCTACGACCGCGGCCTCACCGGCACGATCCCACCCGAGGTCGGCAACCTCACGGGCCTCGAGGAATTGACCGTCGATGCCGTTCTGACAGGCCCGATCCCTCCAGAGATCGGCAACCTTGCGGACCTCGAGAAATTGTGGCTCGGCCACGGCAACCTCAGCGGTCCGATACCGCCGGAGATCGGAAACCTCACGAGCCTCGAACAGCTTGCGCTTCCCGACAACGCCCTCACCGGCACGATCCCACCCGAGTTGGGTCGGCTCGCGAGCCTCCAAGACTTGACTTTGGGCAACAACACCCTTTCGGGCACGATCCCGCCGTGGCTGGGAAGCCTCGGGCGCCTGCGAATCCTGGGCCTCAACGGCAACTCGTTCGTCGGACCGATTCCGCCCGAGCTGGCCAACCTCGAGAGGCTCGAATGGCTGTTCCTCGGCAACAACGCCCTCACGGGATCTCTGCCGCCGCGGCTGGGAAGCCTCGAACACCTGACATCCCTGAGCCTTGCCGACAACCTCCTGACGGGCCCGATTCCGCCTGAGCTGGGTAATCTGGCGAGGCTGGAACAACTGTTGCTCGACCGAAACGCCCTGAGCGGCACGCTCCCTCCGGAGATTGGCAACCTCACACGCCTCGAACGACTGTTGCTCGACCGCAACCGCTTTTCGGGCCCTCTGCCGGAGACACTCACCAGCGTCCCACTCTCAACCTTCTGGTGGAATGAGACGGACTTGTGTTCTCCGCCCAACGAGACCTTTCAACGATGGTTGCAGGGTATCTCGGACCACCGCGGAGGACGGCCCTGCCCTCCTTGAATGAGGCCGAGCGCCGGCGCTCTGTTACCTGAGCGGCGAAGGGGGGGCGGAAACGCGTCGCGACGGGGAACCCGACCGCGATTGGGGGGGGGGACAGGCTAGCCCGCGCGAAGTTTGCTCAATAGATCGCGTGCCTCGCCGGGGGTGACGATCGGCACCGGAAAATCGCCCGCGAGAACAAGAAGATCCTTGTCGCCGGTCACCAGGGCGTCGGCCCGGCCGGCCAGAGCCAACTCCAGAAACGCGCGGTCGAAGCGATCGCGACAGGCGGGTACTACAGGGACAGGTGACACGACCACCGTCTCGGCGTACGTCAGGTAGTCCGCCAGCAGGTCTTCCCGTTCGTCATCGGTCAGCGCGAATCTCGGGTAGCAGAGCACCCGAATCAGTTCGGTCGTCGTGTCGCGGCTCGCCAGGGATGCAATCCGGTTTGCCCACCACGCGTCGCGCATCCACGTGAGCCTTCCTGCCGGGAATAGAAGAGCGGAGAGAAGTACGTTGGTGTCCAGGACCCATCGAGGCGGGGTCATTCGCCCCGGCGCGCCCACTTCACGGCGTCGGCGACATCCGACTCGGTAATCCCGACTTCAGCCAGCTTTGCCCGCACGACATCCACACGATTGAACCGCACGGGCGTCAGCACGATCCTGCCGTTCTCGCTGGTCACCTCGAAGTATGTCACGCCGCCAAACCCGGAAATCACGGCCTTGGGAAGGGTCAGTTGGTTCTTCGATGTCAGTTTTGCCAGCATGGTGTCCTTTTTCCCTTGTAGTAAGGTATCTTGGAAATCTTACAGCCCGTGCGGGCGAAGTTCAAGGTCCTTGGACTACACAACGGTACTACCCGAAAGAGTCAGGGCTGCGGCGCCGGTTGTGCGGGGTCCTGGCATCCCGGCGCTCCCTCCCGCTGGCCCCCTACCTCCCATGGCACTACCGTGGCAGTCCCCCTTTCTCTCCCGCAATTGGGTGCTCTCATGACCTCATGCCGTCCCGTGACCGTGGTGGCCACAGTCACCGCCCTTGCGGTATCCGTGTTTGCGGGATGCGCCTCCGGGGACGAGACATCTCCCGAATCCCGGTCGGTTACGGGGAGAGACAGTGCGGCAATCCGCGTCGTGGAGAACGCCGCCCCTGCCTGGGGAACAGATTCGCGCTGGCGGGTCGCGCCGATTCCGGAAGTTGTAATAGGAGCTTCCTCAAGCCCCATGGATGATCGGGACGAGGTTCCGCTCTACCGCGTGCAAGGCGCGCGATTCCTCTCCGATGGCCGAATCGTCGTTGCAAACGCGGGCTCCTCCGAAGTGATGGTATTCGACACCGCCGGCACGCTGGTCACGCGCTTTGGAGGGCGAGGGGAAGGACCGGGCGAACTCCAGTCTATCGTCGCAGTCCACGTATGCGGTGGAGACTCTATCGCCGTTGTCGATTCCCGCCAGACGCTCCACTTCTTCGACGCAGCCGGGACGTTCGAACGCCGGTCACGGCCTCGGCTGGGCGAAGGTTCGCTGTCGGTGCGAGGAGTCTCGACGAACTGCGGGCGAGCCTTGCTGCAGCAGCGCACCCGGACGCCCCCGTTGGATCGTCAAGGCCTGACCGAGGATGTCTTTGCATGGGTCGACTCATTCTCTGAAGCGGTCGATACCGTTACGACGGCTGAACTACTAGAGGTATGGACCCGGACATTCGGCGGGGGTTCGCGCGGGTGGCTCATCCCCTGGGGGAGTTCGGGTCGTACGCACGCGACAGGCAATGGCCAGTCTGTCGTGGGGAATGGGCGAATCCCCGAACTCCGACGGTACGATTCCGCCGGTGGGCTCGAGCTGATTGTTCGATGGCCCGGTCAACCCCAGCCCGTCGGCGCTGCGGATCGGCGCCGCTATTCCGAGCGACGCATGGAGTTTCTTGCATGGGCGCCGCCCAACGAGCCGGAGACCAGGTTGCTGTTCCCGGCGCTCGACGAACACCCGGAGGTCCCGACGCACAAGCCACTCTTCGACCGGCTTCTGCTGGATGACCGGGGAGGAATCTGGGCACGCGTCTTTCCCGAGGAGTCCTTCGGCCTCTTCGACTCGCGACTCCCAGGCCCCATCATCTTCACGGAGACGTGGACCGTGTTCGATCCGGCCGGGGTCTGGCTGGGCGATCTCACCTTGCCGGAGCGGTTTGAGCTTCACACCGTAGGCAGGGACCGGCTTCTCGGCGTAGCGAGAGACTCCCTTGATACAGAGACGGTCCAGGTGCTCCGGATCGAAACTGTCCGTCCCGGCCGACCTATTGAGTTGCAGGAGGTGCGTGATGACGCGTAGATGGATGGGCCTTCTGATCGTGGCCGGGATGGCAGGCTACTCCGTCCTGGTCCTGCCCGCGCTCCCTGCCGAAATCCCGATCCACTGGAACTTGTCCGGCGAGCCCGACAGCACGATGGCGAAAGCTCTTGGCGCATTTCTCATGGTGCTCGTCGGAATCGGAGTCTGGCTCCTCTTCGTCGGGATCAGCCCGCTGCTGCCGCGCATCTCCTCCAACTGGTGGACCGGGATCAGGACGCCCTGGACCCTTTCCAACGAGACCGTCTGGCGTCGGACCCATCGGGTCGGCGGCTACATGTCCGCGTCTGCGGGTCTCCTGATCGTTGCCACCGCGTTCCTTCCACACCCCGCCCGACTCTGGGTCTCCGCACTCATGTTCCTCGCGATGGTGATGATTCCGATGGCCTATTCCTACTTCATCTAGCCCCAAAGCAAGCACGATTTGTGCGGCGTTGCTAGCAATGAGTACCGGAAAGGCTTATCCTGATTGTACTTAGCACATTCCGGCGCGAGTCGTCGGATGTCAACCAGGAGGCCTTTCCGGTGAAGAGAATAGCGCACAAACAAAGCCGTGGGAACAGTGCCCGGCGCAGGCGGAAGGTGCAGGCGCGGCACGCGAGGGCGCGGCGGCGGGGGTCGCGGGCACAGCCGGTGTTCGGTTCGGGCAAGGTCCGCTACGAGATCGGGGCGCGGATCAACGCGATGAGCTACGGAGGAATCGGAGTGGTCCGGCGGCTGGTGTCGAAGCTGGGGCTGGACGGCGAGATCAACCGGCGGCTGAAACTGCTGAAGAGGCACCTGCCGTACCACGAATCGGACCACGTGCTGAACATCGCCTACAACCTGCTGTGCGGGGGCGCGCGGCTGGAGGATCTCAACGCCCTGCGCAACGACGCGGCCTACATGGACGCCCTGGGAGCGGAGCTGATTCCGAGCCCGACGGCGGCGGGCGACTTCACGCGGCGCTACGACGAGGCGGACGTGATCGAGTTGATGGAGAGCGTCAACGCGGTGCGGCCGCGGTTGTGGCGGGGCCGGGGCCGGGACCTGCTGGCGCCGGTGGCCCACATCGACGTGGACGGGACGCTGGCGCCCACCCTGGGAAAGAAGAAGGAGGGCATGGACATGTCCTACAAGGGGGTGTGGGGCTACCACCCGCTCATCGTCTCGCTGGCCAACACGGGCGAGGTGCTGTACCTGGTGAACCGGCCGGGCAACGCGGTGAGCCACCAGGGCGCGGCGGAGTGGATCGACAAGGCCATCGCACTCGTCTCACCGCATGTCCCCAGGGTGTGCGTGCGCGGGGACACGGACTTCTCGCTCACCGTCAACTTCGACCGCTGGAGCGAGGAGGCGGACTTGGTCTTCGGCTATGACGCCCAGCCGGCGATCGTGAAGCGGGCCGAAGCGCTGGAAGAGGGCGACTGGAAGCGCTTGGAGCGCAGGCCGCGGTACACATCCCGGACGGGGAGGACAAGGAGCAAGCGCGCGGACGAGAAGGGGCGCATCGTGCGGGAGCGCGGCTATGTCAACAAACGGCTGAACCACGAGGACGTGGCCGAATACGAGTACCGGCCGACGAAGTGCCGCAAGACCTACCGGATGGTGGTGGTGCGCAAGAACATCAGCAAGATGAAGGGCGAACTGAGCCTGATGGACGAGATCTGCTACTTCTTCTACATCACTACCCGGCGGGACCTGAGCGCGGCCGAGGTCGTCCGGCTGGCCAACGCCCGCTGCAACCAGGAGAACGTGGTCGCCCAGTTGAAGAGCGGTGTGAATGCACTGCGGGTGCCGGTCTACGACTTGGTGAGCAACTGGGCCTACATGGTCATGGCGGCGCTGGCGTGGAACCTCAAGAGCTGGCTCGCGATGATGATGCACCTGAAGGCCGACCGCCGGAAGTACATCGCCATGGAGTTCAAGCGGTTCATCCGCGAGATGATCCTGCTGCCCTGCCAGGTCATCCGCCGGGCCCGGCGCACCACGCTGCGCATCATCGGCTGGCAGCCGACGACCGACCGCCTGTTCAGCACCTGGAACACGATCGAACGGACCGGGTTCGGCTGACGCCGCCTCGCTCCACCCGCCTTGCCGACCGTGTGGAACCATTGCGGGGACCGGTGTCCCCTGGCGCCGGACCATCTCTCCCGACGATGCCCCAACCGCCCGGAAACGGGTACCCGGCGCCATGAAACCCGCCATCCGGACGGCTCCGCAAGCGGTCTCCGAGGCAAAGCCCCTCGCCCCACCACCGACACCTGCCTCAGGAACGCCACTCGCTTATTTTGGGTCTAGCGGGACCTCCGCGAGGGCTGATCCCGACGGATCCAACCGCCCGCTCTCCGTGAGCTGTAGCGGCCACCCGGCGGCTACAAGCAACGGGCAGCTGTCGAGGATGCGATGGAGAAGCCCGAGGAGCGGCTTTGATGATGCATTTTCGTTCATCGCTCCCGATAGTACCGATATTATCCGTCGCATTTGGTAATCGAGGCTCACGAGCCTGATTCGACCATTGCTCTTCTGGTCTCTTCCGTCTAGGCTTTAGCGCTTTCGCTACTTTATGAGCCTGAACATCAGGACGCACATGCCTCCGGCCGCACTCCCCGCACGTTCCGCTACCCCGATTTTCTCTCGCTTTCGAAAAGCGCTTTCGAGCCGGCCTCCTTCGAATCGAAGCTTCGTCCTTGCCGCCGTGGCGCTGGTCTCCCTATGGGCCGCTGCCTGCGGCGATGGAGCCACAGCCCCGCCGCCCGCTCCTCCAAACCAGGCGCCGGTGCGGGTAGGGGCGATTCCGGCTCAGACTCTCGGTGTGGGCGAGACCGGCACGATTAACGTGGCCGAGTATTTCAACGACCCTGACGGGGACGCCTTGACCTACACGGCTGCGAGTTCGAATGCCGCGACTGCGTCCGTCACCGTGGCCGGCAGCGTGGTGACGATAACAGCAGCTGCGAAGGGGGTGGCCTCGATTACCATCACTGCTCGCGATGGCGGCGGGCTGTCGGCTCAGCAGACCCTCACTGTAGCCGTTCCCAATCGTGGACCAACGCCGGCCGGTACGATTCCCGCGCAGGCCGTCTTCGTCGGTGAGACGGCCCCCGTGGAGATGTCCACGTATTTCAGTGACCCGGACGGGGACATGCTCACCTATTCGGCGGCGAGTTCAAACGCGACGGTGGTATCGGCTTCGGTCACCGGGAGCGTCGTTTCGCTAGAGGCTGTCTCCAAGGGCACCGCCATGGTTACTGTGACGGCCCGCGATCCCGGAGGGCTGTCGGTGCAGCAGAGCTTGGCTGTCACGGTACCGAACCGGGCACCGAGTGCGACCGGCACCATCCCGACCCAGACGGTATCGGCCGGACAGATGCTGGGACTGGACGTGGCTACGTACTTCGACGACCCGGACGGAGACGCGCTGACCTTCTCCGCTGCGAGCGACGACGCCCAAGTGGCATCCGCCATGATCGCGGGTAGCTCGATGACGATCGCCGGGATCGCGCCTGGAACAACGATGTTGACGGTGACAGCCACAGATCTCGGCGGGCTGTCGGGTCAACAGATGTTTGCCGTAACCGTGCCGAACCGGGGACCGGCTTCGGTCGGCACCATCCCGGCCCAGTCGGTAGTGCTCGGACAGACGGTCACGGTCGACGTGGCTCCGTTCTTCAACGACCCTGACGGCGAAACGTTGAGTTACACGGCTGCGAGTTCCAACGCGGGAGTTGCGATCGTCGCGACTGCCGGTAGCTCGATCACGGTGGCAGGGGTGACGGCGGGGACCGTAGTGGTCACCGTTACGGCTACGGACCCGGGTCAACTCAGTGTCCAGCAGCGGTTTGCGGTGACGGTAGGGACAGCCAATCAGGCTCCAGCAGTTGTGTCAACCATTTCCGGCCTGACCCTGACCATCGGGGAGACACGCGATTGGAGAGGGACCGACCACTTCCGTGATCCCGACGGTGACCCGTTGACCTACGCGATGGGCAGCTCCAATGCGGCCGTCGTCCTGGCGGTCGCGTCGGGTGGCGAATTCGGCGTCGTTGCGCTGTCAGCGGGAACGGCAACGGTAACGGTAACCGCCAGCGATCCCGGTGGCCTGAGCGCTCGATTGAGCTTCCAGGTGACGGTCAGGCCCGGGACGCAGGCACCAGTCGTGCTTTCGGGGATCGAGCCAAGTGTGTTGGTCGAGGGAGCATCCGCGAGGATCACGGGATCGGGGTTCTCAGTCACGGCCGCGCAGAACCAAGTTTCGGTCGGCGGGCTCGCCGCGAGAGTCACGTCGGCCAGCGCCACGGGTCTGTCCATCATGGTCCCTTGGAGCGATTGCCTGCCCCCGCGCAGAGACGAGTTGCGGGTTTCGGTGGGGAACGAGAGTGATGCTCGGACCGTTGGGGTGACGCCCCTGAGCCAGGAAGCTCTCGAGCTACCACCATTCAACTATCGAATTACACGCGCCGGGAGTGGCTGCGTCCATCTTCCTGGAAATGCCAGCGGCGGAGAGTACCTGATCGGCGTGGTGTCCACGTCGGAGGATCCTGCGTCTCTTACAGCCGTGACCCTCAATGGCACTCCGGGAGATGCTACCGTTGTGGGAGCTGCGAGCCAAGCTGTCGCATCCGCGAGCACCGCCTCCGAGTTCTTGGGGAGGAGACCCTTTGAAGCTCTTGCGCTCGAGGGTCTGTCGACTCGGACAACTAGCCATGCGGCTTTCGGGCTCGAAGACCTCGCCACGGGCGAGGATTCTCTCCGCATTCGCCGCGCCAAGGCTCACAACGAAGTCATGGCCAGGAACGAAGTACTGTTGCGTGAATTGGGGCCCTCATTGTTGCAACAGATAGCAGCCAATCGGTACCGCCGGGTCGAAGTGGGAGATACGATAGCGCTGTATGCCGGATACCCTCGCACGTGTTCGGTAGCAGACTCCCGCCAGGTGAATGCCGTGGTGCGGCTGGCCGGGAGCCACACCGCTTGGCTGGAGGATATCAACAACCCCAGCGGCACCTTTGCGGATTCGGAGCTTGCGGATCTCAATGCCTTCTATGCGGATCACATTAAGGGCGTTCTTGACAGCTATTTCGGGGGCATCTCCGACGTAGATGGCAATGGGCAGGTACTGATCCTCATGACGCAAGAGGTCAATCGCGCGGAGAGTTTAAACGGTCATGTCTGGGGTGGAGATCTTTATCCGAACAATACATGCGCGACGAGCAACCAAGCCGAAATCTTCTATGGGATTGCTCCCGACCCAGACGGCGTCGTTGGCCGGACGTTGACCAAGGAGCAGGTACTCGATAGCTATCGCTCTTTAATCGCTCATGAAGTAACGCACATCGTTCAGTTCGCCTGGCAGGCATTCGGTGGCGCGGGACAAAAGCAGTCATGGGAACTCGAGGGAGGCGCGACACTAGCGGAACAACTGGTCGCTTACCACGTTTTCGGCCATGGATCTGGACGAGAAATGGGGTACGCCGAGTTTTCGGCCGGCCTAGATTGGTACTTGGAGTGGGCCGTCGATATGGCTCGATTCTTCGGATGGAGGGCGGAGGAAGGGAGTAGCGGCCGGGTTCGGTATGCCCCCGAACAGTGCAGTTGGATCGGTCGGCCTGAAGAGGGAAATAGTGGCCCCTGCCAAGACCTAGCAGGCCGTGGAAGAAGTGGTCTGCCAGCGCGCCGATTGTACGAACGGCGGGAGGCGAGTGAGCGCGGTCTTGTTGTGCAAGAGGCGGCCTGAAGGGCGGAAGGAGCCGGTGTTGGGGCTTAGGAGGCCGAAAATGCGCCCGATTTGGCCGACAACGGTCGCAAAGTGGCGTGCGGAGGCGTCGGCGAGGGCCGCTGCCGCTGCCGCGAGGCCCTGCAGGCCGCGCGGGGTGCCGAAGCCGAAGCGCGCGCGCATCATCAGCCCGAGGTTGAAGGCGGCGGCGTGAACCAGCAAGCGTTTGCGGATCTCCTTCTGCCCGCGAACGTGGACGCGGCGCAACCCTCCGCTCACGAGCAGGTGCGCGAACGTCCGCTCCAGCTTCTCGCCCCTCCGCCGCAGCAGCCGCTTCCCCCGGTTGCCCCGGATCCGCCGGCGATTGCCGTAGACCGCCTTCTGTGCGTCCCGCTTGCCTTTCCACTTCCGGCGGCCCCGGTTCGGCTCGCTCACATAGCTGCGCAGCCCGCGGTCCTTCACCCCCGTCATGGTCGCGTTCGAGTGGTAGCCCTTGTCGCCCACCACTTCCTTCGGCTCCGCTCCCACCTTCGCCAGCTGCCGCTCCGTCTCGTCCAGCGTCACCGGCAGCGAGGCGGTGTCGCCGCCGTCCATCGTCTGCACCGTCACCCCGGCCACCGCGCCGGTCTCCATGTCCACCCCCACCTCGAGCTTGTGCGCCAGGCGCGTGCGGCCGTCCTTCATCTTCGTGATCCGCGCCTCCGGGTCGTGCGGATGCTTCCAGTCCTTGTTGGACCCCTTCTTCGGGCGCTTGCGGTCCAGCTTCGCAAGGTCCTGCCGCGTCGGCGTCTCGATCCCCGATGCCCGCGCCAGCTGCTCGAGCCACGCGTCGTACTCCGTCCCGTCGTCCCTCCGCACGATCGCGCGCATCGCCGCGTTCGCCTCCAGCGTCGTCGAATCCACCCCCACGGTCTTGCCTCGCAGCAGTCCCGACTCCCGCAGCCGTTCCAGCACCCAGCCGAACACCGACCCGTGGGCCTCCAGGCTCAGCCGCTTGCGCGTCTTCGACAGCGTGGAATGCTCCGGCGGCGTCTTCGCCAGACCGTAGCCCAGAAACTCCCGCAGCGAGATCGAGTCCCTGCACCGCCACGCGATGCCCCGCTCGGAGCCGATCCCCTCCAGGTATCCCGCCATCAGCATCCGGAAGTACACGCCCGGAGGAAGGCCCGGCCGGCCCATCCGCTCCGCGTAGAACTCCCGGCACGTCTCCTCCGCGAACTCGTCAAAGCCGCTCTCGCGCAGGAGCTTGTCCAGAGCCGCGTAGAACGGGTTGTCCAGCGCCCTGACCGCACTGGCCGCGATGAACAGCTCCTCCTGCCGCGCCCCGGGCATCCTGCCTATCGCCATCGCCGTCACCTCTCGCTGAGGTCCTTGTGTACTCCTAATTTAACTCATTCACAAAGGTCTCGCAGAACGGACTTTATCCACGGCCTGCTAGGCAGGGCCGTCTACGGAGTACCATCAATGGTGTTCCGCTACGCTCTAGACCGGTGGGGGGGCGAATACCCTGGCGGAGAACAGGCGCTGATGAGACGCCTAACCCAATCACCGACCCGCGGTTTCGCTTCCTTGGAAGACGTCGGCCCGTGGCCGATCGAGGTTATCCTCGCGGACTTCTATGCCGCTCTTTGGCTAGATCTGCAGCGGGACTCACGGGCATTTGGAATGACCTCATGGAACCTCTACGACATCTTCAGCCGATTCCCAAGTGAAGCTCGATTGGAACCCTATGCATCCAGCTCTACCCGGCCCCGGCAGTCCGCAAGCGTCCGTGCAGGCTCATCCCTCTATCTCCACTGGACGCCAACCGGTTCGCTCAGTCCGACAGCCATCAAGGTGACCTCGGCCAGCGGAGGTCCGGTTCCCGACCACATATCGGTCTGGGCTCTGAGGATTCGCTGATCCGGTAGCGAGTAGGTGGCAGCTGCCGTCGACGGGGCGGTGGCTGCCGACGGGGTGACGCTCCGAGGCCGCGAGCGCCCCCCCACCCCCACCCCTCCCTTCCCCCCCGCCCCCCCTCGGCACTACCGTGGCGGGAGTACCCCTCCCCTCCTGCATCCGGGTGCCGCCATGACCTCACGCCATCCCGTGACCGCCCAGACCGCCGCGACCGCCCTGGCCGTCTTCGCCGCCCTCACCGTCCTGCTGGCCGCGGCCGTGCAGCCCCGCCCCGCGACCGCGCAGACCACCGAGCAGAACGACAGTTCCGCTGCGGAGGCGCGTCGCAACAACTCGCTGCCGCTCATCGCCACGCGCACCCTGGAGTTCCCGACCGACGAGGGGACCTGGATCTCGCTGGACCTGTCGCCGGACGGGGAGACCATCGTCTTCGAGCTGCTCGGCGACCTGTACACGCTCCCCGTCACGGGTGGCGACGCGACGCGCATCACCGGCGGGCAGGCGTACGACATGCAGCCGCGCTACTCCCCGGACGGCTCGAAGCTCGTGTTCGTGAGCGACCGCGACGGTTCCGAGAACATCTGGGTGTCCAGCGCGGACGGGAGCGGGGCGCGCCAGCTCACCGACACCGAGCGGGAGAGCTACATGTCGCCGATCTGGACACCCGACGGCGAGTACGTGGCCGCGAACAAGGGCACCCAGCTGTGGCTGTACCACCGGGACGGGGGCTCGGGCGTCCAGATGACCGGGCACCGGGAGGACGGCGAGCCCGCGCCGCCTGCCCACCTGGGCGCGGCCTTCGACGCCGACCCCCGCTACCTCTGGCTGAACGTGCGCGGCGAGATCGAGGGCGGATTCGAGACGGTCAGCAGGGCGAGCCTCATCAACTCCGGTGATGCCCTCGAGTTCGGCCCCGACCACGCCACCGGACGGAGCTCGGCGCGGGAGGTGGGACCTTTCCAGCTCGCGCTTCTCGACCGCGAGACGGGGCGCGTCCACATGCGCACCCACGAACACGAGGGCGCCTTCCGGCCGGTCCCGAGCCCCGACGGGCGCTGGGTGGTGTACGCGACCCGCTGGGACGCGCGCGAGGCGCTCAAGCTGCTCGACCTCCAGACCGGCGGCGATAGCTGGCTGGTCATGGATGTGCAGCGCGACGACTCGCAGGGCGGCGGCATGCGCGACCGGGACGTCTACCCGGGGTCGGCCTTCACCCCGGACTCGCGCGCGCTGATCACCAGCTACGGCGGGAAGATCATGCGGGTCGAAGTGCCGTCGGGCGAGGCCACCGAGATCCCCTTCCAGGCGCACATCCAGCAGGAGCTGGGGCCGCTGGTGAAGTTCGAGTACCCGATCAACGACTCGACCATGACGGTCTCCCAGATCCGGGGCGCGCGCCCCTCCCCCGACGGCCGCCGACTGGCCTTCGCCGCCCTCGACCGCCTCTGGATCGCCGACCTGCCCGAAGTGGAGCACCCGCAGACCGGCGAACACCCCGACGTCACCGGCGCGCGCCGCATCACCTCATCCACGGACGTCGAGCACGGCCCGGTATGGTCGCCCGACGGCCGCCACATCGCCTACGTGACCTGGAACGACTCCACCGGAGGCGACATCTGGCGCATCTCGCCCGACGGCGGCGAACTCGAACGCCTCACGCGCGCTTCCGCCTTCTACGACAAGCTGGCCTACTCGCAGGACGGTACCCGCATCCTCGCCGCACGCGGCTCGATGATGCACCGCCTGCGCACGCTCGAGGACTTCGGACGCCATCATCCCGCATCCGAGATGGAGTACGTCTGGCTGCCCGCCGTGGGCGGCGAGGCCACCCGCATCACCTGGGTAGGGGCGAGCACCACCCAGCAGGGCCGCAACACGCCCCATTTCGGCCCGGATCCCGAGCGGATCTATATCTGGGCCGGCTCCGAAGGGCTGCTCTCGATGCGCTACGACGGCACCGACGTGCGCACCATCGTGAAGGTCACGGCGCCTTCCGCCGGTCCAGGCGGCAGCGCCACCCCGGACGAGGTCGTGCTCTCCCCGGACGGCCGCCGGGCCATCGTGCGCGCCAACCGCAACGTCTTCATGATCACCGTGCCTCCGGTGGGCGGAAATCCGGCCACCGTGTCGGTCGGGGGCTCAACCACCGTCCCCACCCGTCGCCTCACCAAGGTCGGCGGCGACTTCGTCGGCTGGAGACACGACGGCGGCACCGCCTACTACTCGATCGGGCGCTCCTTCTTCGAGTACGACATCGCGACTGCCGAATCGCTCATTGCCGACTCAGTCGCCCTGGCGCGTGCCGAGGAAGCAGAAGATGAGCCTGGAGAGGAAGGAGAAGCCTCAGACGACAGCGACGATGACGACGCCCCCGTCTACGAAGCCGCCCGCTACGACATCAACATCACCCTCGCCAAAGACAAACCCACGGGCACCATCGCCCTCACCAACGCCCGCCTCATCACCATGCGAGGCGACGAAGTCATCCCCCGCGGCGACATCCTCATCGAGGACAATCGCATCACCGCCGTCGGCCCTTCCGGCACCGTGGCCATCCCCGACGATGCCGAGGTTCGCGACATGTCCGGCAAGACCATCCTCCCGGGGCTGGTCGACATCCACGCCCATACCTGGGTGGCCTGGGGCGTGCACCGCAGCCAGGTGTCGCAGTTCCTGGCGCAGCTCGCCTACGGGGTCACCACCCAGCGCGATCCGCAGACCTCCACCGAGGACATCCTCGCCTACAGCGATCTGATGGAGGCAGGCCAGCTCATCGGCCCACGCCTCTACTCGACGGGCCCCGGCGTCTTCAGCGCGGACCGCATCTCGAGCCTGGACGAGGCACGCGACGTACTCCGGCGCTACGCCGACCACTTCAACACCCAGACCATCAAGCAGTACCTGGCCGGCGACCGCAAGGTGCGCCAGTGGGTCATCATGGCGGCGCGCGAACTCGGGCTCACGCCCACCACCGAGGGCGGCTCCAATTTCACCATGAACCTGACGCTGGCACAGGACGGCTACGCGGGCCTCGAGCACTCGCTCCCCATCAACCCCTTCTACCGGGACGTGGTCCAGCTGGGGGCCTTCAGCGGCATGGTCTACACCCCGACCTTCATCGTGGCCTACGGCGGACCCTCCGGACGCCAGCTCTACCTCACCAGCGTGAGCGTCGACGAAGCCGAGCGGCTGCGCTACTTCACGCCCCACGACGAGCTGGACAAGTGGAAGTCCACCACCTGGTACCGCACCGACCAGTACCCGCACTTCCTGCACGCCGCCCAGCTCAAGAAATGGATGGACGCGGGCGGACAGGCGGGCCTGGGCTCGCACGGCGAGGTGCAGGGGCTCGGCACCCACTGGGAGCTCTGGATGATGGCTTCCGGCGGCATGGAGAATCACGACGCGCTGCGCATGGCCACGCTCATGAGCGCGGACGCCATCGGGCTCGCCGGCGACATCGGGTCCATCGAGGCCGGCAAGCTCGCCGACCTGCAGGTGCTCAACTCGAACCCGCTCGACGACCTCCACAACACGACCGACATCGACTATGTGATGAAGAACGGGCGACTCTACGAGGCCGCGACCCTTACTGAGCTGTGGCCCCGGCGCCGTCCCCTGCCCACCCAGTGGTGGTGGCGCGTGGAGCCGCCGGAAAGCGCGCGCCCGACGCGGATCCTGCCATGACGTTGACGGTATTTCCAGGCCGACCGTCCCTGCTCCGAGAAGATTCATGACCGACCAACTCATGCCGACTCATCCGTCCTCGCCGCGCTTCGTCCGGATCGCCACCCTCGCCGCCATCTCCTGCTGCGCGCTCATCGCCTCCTGCGATGCCCTGGCCCAGTCGACATCCCTCTCCGCCGGCCGCACGGTGGCGGGCTCCATCTCTGCAGGCGACACCGCGCGCTACACCTTCGAGGCAGGCGACGACTATTTCGTGCTCGGCGAAGTGGACCAGATCTTAGCCGACGTCGACGTTCGCCTGCTCTCCCCTGACGGAGAACGCCTCGGCAACTCGTCCGGACCGGGCCGGGGCGCCGAGCGCTTCGCCGAGCGTCCTCCGGAAGCCGGCACCTACACCATCGAGCTGACCCCGGACGAGGGCGAATCTGACCGCCCAACAGCCCACGATGTAGGCGGCATGGGGCTTTGCGCAGGATGGCCGGGAGGCGGGCGAGCGGCTTACCACTTCTCCGGGGCGTTCCGGGCGTGTAATCCCGCCCTCTGTCCCACTCCCTATGTCCCACTTCAGGGCTAGTAGATGTCGCCGAATCCGCTACTCGGACCTTTCAGGTATTCGCGCTCTGCGAGGACCATCTCGGCCGCGACCTTAAAGGCCTGGTCTGCGGCGACAATGGTGTCCTGCTCCTTCTGCAGCAGCGCGGTCAACGCCGCCGCCGCGTAGGTCCTGAATGCCTCTTCGTTCATACCATCGCCTCCAGTTTCAGTTGGGGTTGCCACCAATTTTCGGCCGGAAGCAAGAATGGGCAGCGTCGTACTGTACCGCAAGCGGGCTGACGGGCACACAAGAAGCCCGCCCCCGAGGGGACGGGCTTTCAAGGGGCAACGAGAAGCGGCGCGAGTCCGTGGAGACCCGCGCCGCTTGCGGTGGCCCGTCGATTTTGCTACGCGCTTTTCGTACTTGACGGCCCCGGGATGCTCTTCGTCGCGCCGAACTGGTTCAGCGGCCCGGTGTTTTCGTTCTGGGCTACGTGTTGCGTGGCCACGGGATGGCCTCTACGCACCGCACGATGTAGGGTATCGCGCGGTGGCGCTTTTAGCAAGTGTAACGAGCGAGATTGGGTCAGCGGCTCCGGCCGCGACGCTTCCCTAGCCCATCGCCACTGCCGCGCCTTCAGCCGACACGATGGGCAGTACTTGAACCTGTCGCGCGGCTTGTCTTGCAGACACCGCGTGCATGCGTGCGGTGCCGCTTTGTGAGCGCGCAATTGGTCGTAGTGCCAGCGGCATAGGTTCCGGGCGTAGGAGTCCTTGCGGCAGCCCACGACGCAGCAAACGCGCTCCAGCTCGTGCTGCCGCAGCACCCCCGGACGTTCCAGGTCGGAAAGTCGGCGACGGTAGCGCCACTGGAGCGAGTGCGCGTTGCAAAGACCCAGGGCTCGAATCGTGCCGGCACACCCGGGCCAAGCGCAGTTGAGGTAAGGGCGCGGGCTCTTGTTGAGTCGGACCCCGAGCCCCATTACCGAGGCTGGCGCTCCAGCCACGCGCGGATTCTCTTGTCAATCGTCGGGACGTAGCGGGACCGCAATTCATCGGCCGCGCGGCGCACAAAAGAGTAGCGGCCGTCGCGCCTGTACTCCGTGCGAGCGGCATACGGATGATCCGTGCCCACGGTCCATCCAATCCCGCCACTGTGGATCGAGTATCCGTAATCGTCGATGGAGCGCCGGAGCCGTCCGGACCTGTCGCGGAAACCGTAATTGTGCCGCCGGACCCGCTTCAGGTAGAGCGTGACGAAATCGCGCATCCCTTCCAGTAGCGGACCCCGAACGAAGCGATCCCCGAGCTTGTCGAACTCGCGCCGGAACTCCGGGATGTTGTGCTTCAGGTCGGCAGGCATCTAGCCCACCCGGATTGTCACAAGCGCGAACCAGGTAGCGGAGTCCCTCGCCTCGCCGGACGCCTCCACCGTCGCACTCTTGAGGACGCTCGCCTCGCCCAGGACGCCATCTAACAAGGCGAGCATGACCTTTCGATCGAGAGCATGGACGGCGACCCCGTAGGTCACCGCGCTGCCCTTCACTTGGTCCAACGTAGTCCGATACTGGACCCCGGCGAGGAAGACCACGGCGAACCGCTCCAGCTTGTCCACCGCCCCGGAAGGTGCCTCGCCCCGGAAGATGTCCACGCCCTCGCTCAGCTCGCCATCGGAAGCGAGCACCGCGACCTCTACCAGCTTGTCCTCAATCTGCTGTCTTGACATCGTGCGCATTCAGAACCCCACTCGTTGACCGTCGATAGTG
Source organism: Longimicrobiales bacterium (assembly GCA_965237885.1). Taxonomy (GTDB): domain Bacteria; phylum Gemmatimonadota; class Gemmatimonadetes; order Longimicrobiales; family Gaopeijiaceae; genus BD2-11. Next base: position 4,281,879 of record CBDEGN010000002.1, read on the forward strand.
AAAAGCAATCCGTCCATCTGGACCAGCGTTAGCGAAAAGGGAGAAGGCGGAACGCTCCAGTCCGCTTCTCTCCGGTAACCCGCGTGACCTGTCCGAACGGCGGCAAACCTTCGACCCCCGTCACCTGAAACACTTCGTCCCACAGTCGGAAGAAGTCGCCGCGCGCCAACTGGCCCGCCGCCGTGTCAATCACGCGGTCACCAACCGGCAACTCTGCCGCCCCGTCCACCTGGCTACCAGAGAATCCAGAGATAACCGAACCGTGAAAAACGGTCGCCCTATACGCCTCGCCTTCCTTCACCAGCTTGAGAATCTGATTCACCGGATCACCCCGGCATCGTCGAGCCCGGCGAGCTTGAGCGCGTCCGCCAGAGACATCCCGGCCGTCACCAGGTCGGTGAGTACTCTGCTTCTTCCCGGCATATCGAGAACGTAGGAGTCGTAGGTGAACTGGACCTCGCCCTCCAGCTTCGCCGCGCACTCTGCCCGCAGTGCCCGCAGCAAGGGAATGACCGTCGCGATCCAGAAGCGCCGGACCGCTTCCCGGCTGGCCGTCGCGTCTTTCGCCGTGAACATCGCGACGGGCACCCCGCACAGTGAGAGCACGTCGGAGACCACTTGCTCACGGAGCGCCACGGTTTCAGCCGTCGGAGCCGGACCAATGCGGTTCGGTCGCCAGTCAGACCGGGGAGCTTCCGACCTGTCGCCCTTCCATCCCGCCGCCGTTGTTTCAGCGAGGAACGCGCCGCCGGCGAGTTTACCCACGGCAGCCTGCAACCCTCTGAGATCGTCGGGCGCGTCTTCCTCGGCCGAATCGTCGAACGCCGGAATGGGAACCAGGTTGCCGACCGGCCCGGCGTGCTCGTTGCTCAGGCTGGCCTCGAGCACGGCGGCCAGCTTGCCGGTCGCACTCGCGCATTGCAGCGGCCCGCAACCCTCATGCGGCCGCGCCGCATGGCTCGACCACGCGAGAAAGATCACGCCAGGCCACTCCGTCCTGACCTGGCGGGTTGTGTCCGGCCCGGCGACCTCGACCGCGAATCGCCACGTCTCCGGGTCCGCGTCGCCCTCGACCGTCCATGAAGCGGCAGGAAGCAGCCTCACGCGGCCCTCACCGGCCGTCTCAATGACGTGGAGGCTCTCGCCGCCCGTTATCAGCTCTCGACCGATGCGAGCCAGCACAGACGGCGTTAGGGCGTCCGTAACGTGCGCCGCGCCCTCGACCCGGCACCCGCCGAACGCGCGAGCATATGCGCCCGCCGCCATCTCGACCCCGGACAAAGCGAGCACGTCCATGCCTACGCCCGATGCGCGGGCCGTCAGTAGTCGCAGGATGCTGTCGGTATAGCCCCCGGCGCGGGTTTCCAGTCGCCTCCGCCACGGCCACTTCACGATGCGCCGCCGGCTACCACGAATGAAGGTCGCCGGAAATCTGACAACATGGCCTTGGCCCCGCTGTCGGCAAGAACATTGACCCGGCGTATCCGGCCCTCCGGACCTGGCCCCCGATGATACCACAACAATGCGGCGACCCGGAGCACGGCAGAATCCTTTACGGACGTTGGCGCGCCTGGCGCGTATTTCTCGACCATCGCCGATCCCGTCTCGAGCAAACGGTCAAGCAACGCATCCTCCGCCGCGTCTCCTGTTACTGCCCCGATCCACCCGCCAAGCTCCGCTCTCGTTACAGCCATAGTCTGCGCCTCGCTCTCGCTCGTGTCTGACGCTCGCCCATAGTCACCGCTTGAAGCGCACCGACCGGCCCCGAGATTGGAGCCAGCTCAATCCCTCGCAAATCCGCGCCAGCCTGAATGATCGCCGTAGTCCCTTCCTTCACTATCGGGACCCCAGGCTCGACCGGGACATATGGCCTCCAGGAGAACGGAGTCCCGGTAGTGAGACTCTCCCGGAAGGCGTTCGCCGCTTCCGTCTCCGGCAGACCGGCAAGCTCTACATTCAGCGCGCGGCCGCGCCGCGTCACCCTGAGCCCGCTCCCGACCGTTGCAAGCGGAGCCTGAAACGATCCACTGAAAAACGCCGGGATGATGCGCTCACCCGCAGCCGCTTCCGCAAGAGCCAAGTCCAGGCTGTCGGGCTCGAATCGGATAGCCTGGCACCCGGACCGGCAACGGCAAGGCAGATCCTCACCGAGCGAGATAGAGCCCCGGATCGGAGCGCCCCCGAGCTGGCGGACCTCCAAGACCTTGGCAGACGGAAAGCTAGGCTGCGCCACGAGTGCGAAACCCTGAACCGCGAACTCCTGCACGAGCCTCACCCCGGTTTGGGGTTCCCTTCGCTCGCGAACGGCGCGGAACTCTACGCTCAGACCGCTTCGGCTTTGGTCGCGGATGCCTTCAAGCGCCGAGTCGCCGGCGGGCGTCATTGGAGCCTCCGCCCTCACCATCATGCCCGCCGGCGTGTCCTCGACCACCAGACCTTGCCCTATCCACGCTACAGCCCGCAACCGGTCATGGTCGAGATCGAGCAGCGCGTACTGCGACACGCGACCTCCGCCACGAAGAAACCGCTCATGATGGCTTGGTGAAATCTCGCCGTAGGGAAGCCCGAGCCCGCGAATCTCGCGACCCTCGGCCCGGCACTCCCCAACGACCACACGGTCCGCGCTCACGCCGCGTACGTCACGCGCCGGAAGCTCGCCGTCCTCGGAATCTGGAAGTCCCAGATGTAGGACAAAGTGAGGTGGGTCCGCCCGGCAGCAGCAGAGCTGTACGGGTCTCTTATCAACGAAGCCGCCTCCCAGACGCTCACGACACCGGCCCCGGCGATGTTGCGGCCGAGCCCGACGAAGGCTCCGAAATCAGCGGCCGCCGTAGCATCTTCGATGGACCCGCGCGTAGTCCACGACAGACCCGATGCCCGCAAAAACTGGCCAATGGTCTCGTTGCTCGCCGCAGAGTTGTGGATCGTGCTCATCCACAACTGGTTGCTCCCGACAGTGGCGACGATGTTCAAGTCAGCCGGGGACCCGGCGTGTATGCCGTCGATAAGCCCGCTGAAGACCTTCAGCGTTTCGTCAGCCTTGATCTTGTTGGCCTGCGACAGCGTGACTTCGGTAACCGCGGCAGTCGAAAGACCCACGATGTCGCCCGCGTTCGGGTTCGCCGTGGCGTCTCCCAGGAACACGGCGCGATCCATGCGCTCAGTTGCCCCGGCCCGTAGGTCGCGAAGGCAGGCAGCCGCCAGCCCAGGCAGCCGGGCTTCGTCCTCCGAGACGTAGGAGATACGCGACCCGCCGCGCTTGCCCTCGGACGTCACAACGGCGACCGACCACGCGCCGTCTGCGATGTCCTGTTCCTTCCCGCGCTGCGCGGGAGTCGCCCCGCCCGTGGTCACCATGTGCTTGGCCTGGCCAGACGCGACTGTTTCGAACGTGATTCCGAGAGCCTGAGCGGCCGTGTTGGCAAACATCCTGTCAAGCCAGCGGGAGCTCTGCGTGGCCTGGCCGTCCACCGCCGTGACCGACCGCTCCTCGAGCGCCGGAGCGATAAGCCGCAACGGAAACGCCGTGCCGTTCATCTTGAGCGCGCTGTTGAACTCCTTCGCGGCCCCGCCCACGGACCGGGTTTCGATGGCAGCTTCGATGTACTCGCCCACGTCCACCCGCTTGCGGATCGCGCGGAACTCGTTCCCCTCAGCATCGTTCAGCGTCTCCGGATCCGTCTTGCTCTCCGGAGGCTCCGCAGCAACCGCAGCCTGAAACCTGATTTCCAGGTCGGCCAGCTCCGTGTGCAACGTCTCCGCTTCCGCCCTGATTTCGTCCGTGAAGGCTTCGCCCTCCAGCCCCGAAATCTCGTTGAGTCGGCTTCGCGCCTTGGAAAGCGAAAGCTCAATTTTCTGTCGTGAAGTCATGCCGTTTCCTCCAGTAGTTTCACCCAGGCCAACCGGCCCGGATCCGTCGTGCGGCGCTCGCCGCGATGCAGCTTGATATGGCAGCCCCGGCACAGTGTCATCACTGCCCGCAGGCAAAAGAACTTCTCCGGCCGCCGGTCAGTGTGATGGACCTCTAGCTCGCCCATCCTGCCGCACGTCCGGCACCTGTAATCGTCGCGGATCTTCGCGCGCCGTCTCACCGCCTGCCATCGCGGGGAATGGTGCAATTTGCTCACTGGGCCACCGCCCATCTACGCTTGCGACGGACCGGCGCGCCATGCCTCACCATCGCCCCCGAACAAAGCGCCAACGCTGACGAAACATCATCGCGCCCGGAATTGTTGAAAGGGTCCTTTTTCTCCAGCCGGATATTGCCGCTCGTGTCGCTCTTCACCTTCGCGGCCGTTAGAGAAACGATCATCAGCAACCGCGACGATTTCTCGACCGACATTGGACCGTCCAACGCCAATTTACGGGTCGCCCGAATATCCTCACTCGCCGCGAACCATTGGGTCACGCGCGGTACAATCGGGATACCCCTGCACCCGTCTTTCAGTTCGTTCAGCCTGGCACGGTCGGCAAGCAGCATCGGCGGTCGGCCCCAACGTCGGATAATCTCATCTACCAAAGTCGAGGGATGCGGCACCCGCAAACCGTCCGCCACGAGAAGTTGCCCCGAGTCCACTAGCTGTTGATACACGCCGGCCGGTACTCGGTCGCGGCGCTCCTGCTCGGGGATGCCAGGCAACCCGCCAGTTAGCGCGACGGCCTCGGTTCGTCCATTCCCATACATGCAAACCGCACTCGACCACGCGCGACCGTTGCCCAGGTCACAGGCCACCAACGGACGACCAACGCGCTCCGGAACCGGCCTCGCGCATACGCGCTCCCAATCCTGAACCGTGAGAAGCGTCGTCGCCGCGTCCGCCGTCGGAAGATTGAGCCTCCAAGTGAGGAACTTCGCTTTCAGCCGCGAATCCTCCCGAGCTTCGTCGCGGCGCTGCAACAGCTTCCGCCGGAGCTCCGGGAAGCAGGACAACGGGTTAGCCTTTCGGATCGTATGCCAGTTGTCCCACGTCCCACGGTCCCCCTGATAGTTGGTCACGTGCGTCGTGCCATGCGACCCCTTCTCCACCAGGTCATGCCACCATCCGCTTTCAGCCGGCGCAAGCGTGCCAACAAACATGATGCGCAGCGGAGAGCCCGGCTTGCCCTGAGCCTCGAAAAGCGCGTCCGCCATCGCCTCCCCCGCCCGCACCTCGCCAGCGCCGGGTTCGTCGTAAATCACCAGGGGAGTCCGGACTAGTCCGAGAGCCGTCTTCGCGTTGCTGGATTGCACACGCAGCCGGGTCCCGGACGCCACGTGAAGCGCTCCGACCCGCGTCACGCTATCAATGAAGCGATACCCGCCGCGCGGCTCCAACTCCGCACGCAGAGGACGGAAAACATGCCTGCTTTGCTCCAAGCTCGCCGCCGTCAAAACGTACTCATGGTTAGGGACGTTCCACGGGTCGCCCACGGTCATACAGCGGGCTAAAATATGCGCCGCCAGAGTACTTTTGCCGTTCCCACGGGGAGCGGAATACGCCACAGTGTCTATCTCCGGACGGAATGCCGCCCGCAGGAATCGCCGTTGGAACGGCCGCAGCTCAAACAAGGAGCAACCTTACACGCAACGTAAACCCCCTCCGGTGAGCGCCCCTTGCGGGGCTCTGTCCGGTGCCATCGGGGGCGTTTGGATGCCGCGTAAGGGTTCCTGTCGAAGAGCCATCGCTCCCGTGAGGTTGGGGCGCTGGCTCGCTGACCGTTCGCGCATGGAAAGGGTTACGGCAATATCGGTTGCAACCGCCGAATCTGCAACTAATGGCCCTCATCGTAAGGTGACGTGTGTGGTCCTCTCTGAAAGCCGGGGATGTCGCCCTGCGCACGCGCAGGCTCACGCGCGCCCTTGCGTTGTCGCTTCGCTCCATCGTCCAGCGTAGTTCCCAGGTTCTTTAAATGGGTTGAAGTATTCACAACCGCGCACGCAGCCCCCCGCGCGTGTGGCCCCAATTCGGCCTGCAGCTTCTCGCACTTCTCTTTCCACCAAGCGACCTCGCGCTCAAGCTCCGCAATACGAGCCGATAGGTGAGGGTGGCCTTCTGACTCCTGCTTCACCAGGCTGGCCTTCTGCTCATCGTTGACGCGGTTGAGCTCGTCAATGTGAAGGTTTTTCGTGTCGATGTCCGCCTCCCGTTCAGCAAGCAGCACCCTAAGCCCTTTGCGGCGTGTGCGCGGCTTGTCCAGGGGATGCGGTTTCTCCAAAACGGCAGCGCTGCCGTTTTGCCCAGACTTCGGCAAGATGGCCTTGAGGAGACCCCGAACCCCGCCCGCCTCGACGATTTCTTCCGGGGATGCGCCACGCTTAGCCAGCTTCACATAGTTTCGCATCTGGCGCTCTTTCACGTTGCAATTCTGCTCCAGCCAGCCCCCGTATTCGCCATGCGGGAGAAGCTCCTTTGCCTCAATTGCCGCGTGTCCGGCCTTGAGCACCGCAGCGGCGAAGTCCTCCAGGTGCGCCATCGCATGGCCTCGCGCCTCGCAAATCGTTTCGGCGAGCACCTCCAGTCTGTCGCCGACGTTGCCGACTTCTTGCCCTATGACCTCGCGCCTCTGCTCCATCAGGCCACCCCGACGCGCTTCTGCGGGGGACGCCGTGCCGCGATTGCTTCCGGCGTCAGCGTCTCCAAACCCGCGACCCACTGTTCAACGTCGCTGGCGCGGAACATGGTGCGTCGTCCGGTGCCCAGGTCCACCGGCTGCGGAAAGGCGCCTCGCGCCCTCACGAGCCGCTGAAGCGTCCGCACGTTCAATCCCGTGACTCGCTCCAGGTCCGTATAGGTGTACAGCAATGGTGCAGGCATGGAAAAAACCGCCTTCCCCAAGAGTGAGATGGGGAAGGCGGCTCATCCGCGATTCCCCCGGTCGCTAGCTGTTGCTGTACTCCTTTGCCGGCGACCGGGGAGACCCGGCGCGTCCTGTACGTTATGCGTCGTGTCGTGTCGTGTAAAGCCCCCACGCTTCCATGATCTCGCGCCTCAGTTCGAGAACATCCGTTCTGTAATAGGCGCCCTCGATGCCGCCGACGACATGGCCCAGACACGCCTCAGCAACCTGCCGTGGCACGCGATTCTCCGCAGCCCAATCGCGGAAGCTGGAGCGGCTGTTGCCATGCAGTGAGCCGCCGATCGCTTGCCGCCGAATCACCTGCCCGGGAGTCGAGCGCGCCATCTCGCCGCCGTCCCTGGCCGGGAAGCACAGCCCGGTTCCACCCGTCCGGTCCCTCGCTTTCTCCAAGACGGCCAGCGCGGCCGAAGACAACGGCACCCGATGCTCCCGCTTTGTCTTGTACAGCTCGACCGGGATCGTCCAGGTCGAGGCGTCGATATGCTCCCAACGGACTCCCGCGGCTTCGTTCGGGCGGCTGGCCGTCAACATGCAGAACTCCATGAGAAGCGCCGTCTCTACACGCGCCAGAGGCTTGGCGCCATAGGCCCGGATCGCGCGGATCGCGCCCGCTATCTCGGTGTGGGAGATGGCCGGGTAGTGCTTGGTGCCGCCGTTGCGCCGGGGCAGCTTCGCCCGTAGCCCGTCGGCCGCGTTGGGCTCCACGTCGCCGAAGTCGAGAATCCGCCGAATGTGAACGAGCCGATCACGGGCTACCGTCGGCTTCGCGCTCCAGATCGGCCGGACTTCCTTCAACACGTCCTCACGAGTGATCGCGCGTACGGGCTTGTTGCGGAAGGCGACAGCCGCCGCCGTGCCCTCCCACTTCCGGCGCGCACCGCTACCGGCCTTCCAGCCGCCGGAGACGGTTGCGATGTAATCGGATGCCAGCTCGGCGAAGGTCGGCCCGGAAACGTCCACGGAAGCGCCGGAAACGGCCCCCTGCGCGGCTTCGGCACCGTCACGGGGATCAACGCCCGTCTTGAGCGTGATGGCGTTGGAGAGCGCGATCCAGCGCGCCGTGTCGAGCGTCACGCCGGGGAAGATGCCGAGCCCCCGGCTCCGCTGCTTCCCGTCCGGCCCCCGGTAGGACTGCACCCAGGATTTCCCGATCCCCGCTTTCGTGGCGGCGACCCGCAGCCGGAGCCCGTAGCCTTGCGACCCGTCAGAGAAGAAACCCGGTGCCCTCACCCGCTCGCAGAAGCCCGCTGACAGTCTCGTTGGCCGCTTCATGTTGCCCCCTTGGTTACCACGTTTGCGCGTTCTCGTTACCACATACGCAAGATATGGGAACGTTTACGGCAAAGCAATGCGGGGACGCCATGCGCCGCAAACTCGCATGATCACTACGTTGTCGTGTCGTGTCGTGTAGGTGTCGTGTAGCGTCGTACCCGGACGAGGGCGAATCCGGCGACTACACCATCACGCTTCTGCGTCTGGAGCCTCTCGAGACCGACCCGAAGAAGCTCACCGACCAGCTCATGTCCCGCTACGACGGAGAGGACTCGCCGGGGGCGGCGGTACAGGTCTGGCGCGACGGGGAGACGCTCTACTCGAAGGCCTACGGCATGGCCAACCTCGCCTACGGCATCCCGTTCGCCACCGACACGCGCACCAACATCGGCTCGACCTCCAAGCAGTTCACGGCCTTCGCCGTCATGCTCCAGGCCGAGCGCGGGCTGCTCTCGCTGGACGACGACATCCGCGAGCACATCCCCGAGCTCCCGGAGTTCGACCACACCATCAGCGTGCGCCATCTCATCACCCATACCTCCGGCCTGCGCGAGTTCCTGAACCTGACGCGCATGACCGGACGCCGCCTGGACCGCGGGGACTGGATCGACCGTTCCGAGATCATCGACATCGTGCAGCGCCAGCCCGCGCTCCAGAACGAGCCCGGCGCGGAGTGGAACTACAACAACACCGCGTTCGGGCTGGCCGCGGTCATCGTCGAGCGCACCTCCGGCCAGGACTTCCCCACCTTCATGCGCGAGAACGTCTTCGAGCCCGTGGGGATGACCCGCACGTTGGTGCGCCCGTCCCCCATCCACATCGTCGCGGGGATGTCCGAAGGCTACACGCCGGGGCCCGACGGCTTCCTCCAGATCGGCGACCTGGGCGGCGCGGCCGGAGCCGGCGGCATCTACTCCACGCTGGACGACCTCCAGACCTGGGTCGAGAACTACGCCAATCCGCGGCTCGGCAGCGCGGAGATCTTCGAGGAGATGATGACGTCCTACGTCCTCTCCGACGGCGAAGAGACCGGCTACGGGTACGGTCTCTCAGTCGACGAGCAGCGCGGGCTGAAGCGGGTGAGTCATGGGGGCTCGGATGTCGCCCACCGCTCGATGCTGGCCTGGTACCCCGAGATCAACGCGGGCATCACCACCCAGAGCAATCACGCCGGCTTCAACAGCGCGGTGGCGTACAAGCTGGCGGCAGCGTTCTTCACGGACGCGATGGAGCCCGAGGAGGCGGAGGAAGCGGGAAACTTCGACCCCGAGGACTTCGACCCCGAGGACTTCGACGAATTCGCGGGACGCTACGCTCTCGCCGCTGACTTCATTCTCACCTTCTGGCGCGAGGACGACGCCCTCTACTCGCAGGCGACGGGACAGCCCCGCGTGGAGATCGTGCCGACCTCGGATTCGACCTTCGCCGCCGTCGGCATCGACGCCACGATCGTGTTCAACCGGGACGGGGACGGCGCGGTAACCAGCCTTACGCTGCACCAGAACGGCGAGCACACGGCGCCCCGTCTTCCGGACGACGAAGCCGGCGGCGATCCCGGTCCCGGGGATCCGGCGGACTACGCGGGCCGCTACTTCAGCGACGAGGTCGAGACCTTCTACGACATCGTGCTGGAGGACGGCGAACTGGTCATGAAGCAGCGTCGCCTGGACGACGCGACGCTCGTGCCGGGCCGGCGGGACACCTTCTCAGGCGGCGGTTTCAGCTTCCGCTTCGAGCGCGACCGCAACGACCAGGTGATCGGCTTCTACCTGTCGAGCGGACGCACGCGAGACGTGCGTTTCGGGCGAGTGCGGTAGCCTCACGTCCTCACCAGAAACGCGACCACCAGCCCGGGGAAGAGCACGCACGAGTACAGATTCCACACCACGAACCCCTTGACCAGCGTCCAGCCCCATCCGTCCCCGTAGAATTTGCGCAGGGCGATCAGGACATAGACTGGGGAAGCAAGGATGAAGATCAGCTTCAGCCAGTTGCCGTCGGTTTCCCCGGGCACGAGCAGGGCCACCGCCAGGGTCAGGAATACGAAGGTGTGGATGTGCATGCCGAACACCAGGTGCTCGACGAAGAACCGCCGCCTGCTGGCGTAGCAGACTGCGAGGATCATGGCGAAGACCGGGAGCAGGAAGAACATCGCCACCGACAGGTTGCCGATCGCCTGCTGCAGGAAGTCCTCGGGGTCATGGAAGAGGTCAATCACGAGGCCCCGCGAGTAGCGCGCAACCCAGCCGAGCCAGCCCGTGCGCTCGCCCTCGTCCGAGGAGACGAGCGCGCCGATCACCTGCTTCGCGAGAGACCCGTCCGGACGGCTCAGGATGTCATCCACCTTGCGGGCGTGTTCGGGCCGCAGCCCGGCCTTGAAGGCTTCGAGCCGGGCGGACTCTACCGTCGCACCCTCGGGCTCGCCCCCAGCGGCGGTATCCGCTTCCACTGCGGCGGGCAGTGTGATCGCCCGGCCTGCCTGCGCAATGTCGACAAGGGCGCTGTCCGCGAGTACACCCGCCACAAGCGCACCAACCGCGATCCCACGATCGGCAAGCGCGCTGTCCACGACCGCAAGGGCGCTGTCCGTGAGTGCAACCGCCGCCGCACGGACGCTATCCGCAGTTGCGCGATCGGCGCCGATGTCCGTCTCCACGTCGTCGTCCGACAGGTCCAGGTTCGACACCCATCCCCCGGCGGAGATTGACAGCACCAGGAAGAACAGGAAGCTGGTGAAAAGATAGAGCCGAACCGGCGACATGTAGGCCGCGCGGTGGTTGCGGGAAAACTCGCTCGACAGGTGTCCGGGCTTCAAGAGCAGGGATTTCAGCGTGCGGAAGAGCCTCGAATCCAGCTCGAACATCTCGCGGACGAACTCATACACCACCGTCCACAGCCCACGCATGTAGTCGCGATCGTTCTGGCCGCATCGGCTGCAGAACCGGTCGGGCCGGCCCGACCCGCAGTTCGGGCAAACGCCGCCGGAGGCGCGCCCGGGGGTGACGGGGTCCTGGCCGGAGTTCTGCTCGGGAAGCGGAGTATTCATCCTGCCTCCGAAACGGAAAAGACATCTACCTTCGGCCATGGATCGTTCGTGAACAACGCCATACGTCCTTCGCCCACCCCGATCAGGCCGGAATATGGAAAATCGATCTCACTGGTCGCGCCGGAAGCCAGATCGATCACGTAGCTTTGAATCGTCTTTGGCGTATCGGCCTCGACCGCCTTCTGATCATACAGACTTAGCTGGACCAGCAGATTGCCGGCAACCGGCGCCACTGCGTGGAGCATATGCATCTCGGCCAGTCCACCAGCCAACCCCATGGCCACTGAGCCCGCTACATTGTCCTCGATGATGCTCATCGGCTTGTAGTCGGGCAGCCGGGCGATCCACCGCAGGGTGCCATCCGTTCCATACAGGTGGACTTCGTTCATCCGGGCCGGCACCCACGCGACGCCTCCGATCTCCGGCAGGCACGCGAGCCGGCCTTCCGCTGTTACGTGGCGAATGAACGCGTCGCCCCAACGGTACGGGACGCCGAACGAAGCAACCCGCTCGCCGTGTTCGAACCGATGTATGACGGGCGATATGTCATTGCCGATGGCGAGCACGTACAGGCTGTCGTCCATGGCGCAGATGTCCAGGGGCAGAAACGGGACGGAGATATCCTGTGCCCAAGACCACCCGCCCTCCGTGCGGATGAACTCATGAATCAGCTGGCGTTCGTCGCCAACGTATATGCGGTCTTCCGACAACGCCAGGCCCCGTGGTATGGCCAACTCTCCCGGGCCCTGGCCTGGGCGCCCGACCCGTTCCTGCGTTCGGGCTCGCACATCCAGGACATGTACCGTATGCAGGACCGCATCAAGTACAAAGATCTCGTCGCGCCACATACTGGCGACTTCGATTCTTCCAATGATGTCGGCCTCCGGCATCTCCTGGGCGCCGAACGTGGCGATCAGCGAGTCGGGGACGAACGGGCCGGGCAGCGAGGCCGGGACAACCGATTCTTCGGCTACTAGACCGGGGTGGTACGCGCTCGCCAGACTATCTGGAACGGGGTGCTCGACCTCGGGTGTCTCGAAGGCGCAGGCGGAGGCGATCCCGCCTACAGCCATGACTATTGATCGCCAACTCAACCGGCGGGTGCTCTAGAACGGGTTCGTCGCGAACACCGAGAACTCGGGCACGAAGCCGCGCGCGCGGACCTTGAGCGCGCCCACCAGCGCGTCGGCGATCTCCCTGGCCGTGAGCTTCTTGTCAGAGCGCTCGCGCTGGGACCCCGCCTTGGCGGCGAAGTTGGTCATGACCTCGCTCGGATTCACGAGGGTGACCCGGATGTCGTGGCGGCGCAGCTCGTCGCGCCAGCACTCGGTCATGCCGCGCAGAGCGAACTTGGAGGAGGCGTACGCGGTGCGGCCGCGGCTGCCCCTGAGTGCCGAGGTGGAGGCGATGTTGATCAGTTCGCCGCTCCCCCGTTCGATGAAGTGGCGCGCCGCCTCGCGCGCCATCAGGAAGGCGCCGAAGACGTTGGTGCGGTAGACGCCCTCGATCTCAGCCAGCGTCATGTCCACCAGCGGCTTGAAGAGCCCGAAGCCGGCGTTGTTGACCAGGATGTCGAGGTGTCCGTTCCTCTTGATCACCTCGCGCACGGTGTGCACCGCGTCCGCCTCGACCCCTACGTCGCCCGCGATCCAGTCCGCCCCGCTTTCCTCGGCGGAAAGGCGCAGGAAGTCCTTCCGGCGCCCGGTGATGGTCACCTTGCAGCCTTCCCCGATCAGCGCTTCGGCGATGGCGCGGCCGATGCCTTCGGATCCGCCGGTGACCAGCGCGACGGCGTTCTTCAGTTCCATGGGGCTCTCAGGATTGGGGCTGGGGGGGTGGCGCCGGGCGGGGGCGTGATCGGGAACGCGACAACCGCGTCCACGATGCCACGCGCGACGCGCTCCGGCTGCTTCATGATCAGCTCGCGGTCGCCGGCATTGGTGAGGAAGCCGGTCTCGATGATCGCCGCGATGGTCATGGGATGAAGCGCGTGCTCGTAGCGGCGGAAGTTGAAGGCGTAGTAGTTGCGCATGCGCCGGGTCGCCACCGGAAGCCGCTTGATGCCGGTCGCCTGGCCGTAGGTGCGGTTGAGCAGGTCGACGATGCCGGAGGCGCGGCCGGTGGCGTCGCGGCTCGGGGCCGCCACCCGGTAGCCCGTCGCGCTGCGGTCGTTGCTGGCGTCCGCGTGGATGGCGAGGAAGAGGTGGGCGCGGTAGCCGGGAGGCACCACAGCCGGCAGGATGTCGACCAGGTAGCCCATCTCCTCCAGCAAGGCACCGGCCCGTCGGGCGATCTCCAGGTTCACCTCCCACTCGGCGGTCCCGTTCCAGGCGGTGCCGTTGCGGCGCAGCCCCGACAGCTCCGGGGGCGCCTCGTCAGTTCGCCAGTGACCCACCTGCAGCGCGATGCGTACCGGGCCGGCGGGGGCCCGCCACTCCGCCGGGGTGGGGATGGGACCGAGGTAGCGGTTGTAGTTCCGCCAGCGCCGCCGCCGGGGGGCTTCCTGGGGCGGGGCCTCCTGGAGGGCCGCGGCCGAGGGCTGCGGCGTGTTCGTAGCCGTCGGGACGGTGGCCGGCGGGGGGGCGGAAGGTGCGGACATCACGTCCGGCACGGAGGACGGGGACCTTGCCCCCGGGCCGGCAGGGGTGCCCTCAGCGACCCCGACCTCCGACGCCACGCCCCCGGACGCAAATCTCGCCAGCAACACGATCACCACGACGCTCACGCAAACGAACCCTGCTGTGCGCACAAGCTTTCTCCTCTTCGGGACCCGATCCCTGGATGGAGCATGATACCCGCCGGGTGGTCCCGGCGTCAAAGGCAGCTCCTCACGCCGGGAATCCTCCGAGCGCCCGGGAGTCCGCCCAACGCCAGCGCATAGCGTTCTCTCTCGTCCGTCCACCAGCGCGTCAGATCAAGGCCGGCCCGTTCCAGCAGGCAGCGCACCGTGGCCCGGTCGTACTTGCAGCTGATCTCCGTGTGCAGCATCTCCCCCTCCTCGAAGGATACGGGGGGACCGCCGGGCAGGGCCACCGAATGCGCCGAGCGCGCCTCCAGATACATCTCGATGCGCCCTTCGGCTTCGTTGTAGATGGCGCGATGGCGAAAACGCGCGGGATCGAAGTCGGTGCCGAAGCGGTCGTTCAGAACCCGCAGCAGGTTCAGGTTGAACTCCACAGTGACGCCCTGCGCGTCGTTGTACGCGGCCTCCAGGTCCCGCGACGTCTTCCCGGGCCCGGGCCTCAGGTCCGCGCCCATCAGAAACACGTCCCCTTGCCGCATCAGGGCGCTCACGCCGCGGATCATGCGCACGGCCTTGTCGTGGTGGAAGTTGCCGATGGTGCTCCCGAGAAACGCGTAGACGCAGGGCGACGGGGGGCGGCTGGCCAACTCGAGGTCCTGCTCCATGTCCGCCACTTCGGGCCGCACGTCCAGCGTGGGGTACTCCTCGCGTAGCCGGCTCGCGGTCTCGAGCAGGAACTCCTCGCTGACGTCAACGGGAACGTAGACCGTGGGCCTCCCCTGCCCCGTCATGGCGTCCAGCAGGATGCGCGTCTTGCGGGCGCTTCCGGCCCCGAGTTCGACCAGGGATCGCGGCCGCACCCGCCCGATGAGCCTGGGCGCGATGTCCGTAAGAAGAAGGCGCTCGCTGCGGGTCAGGTAGTACTCGGGCAGCCGGGTGATCGTCTCGAAGAGCTCCGATCCGCGCTCGTCGTAGAAATAGCGGGACGAGACCGTCTTCTGCCTTCGGGCCAGCCCGCGGACCAGCTCGTCTAGTTCCGGGCGTCGCTCGCGCATCTGAACCCCGAAAAGATCTGCCTGCGCTGGGGATAGTCCCAGTTGCGGAAGGTGTTGCGGATGGCGCCCGGGCGCGTCGCCCATGAGCCGCCGCGGAGCACCCGGTACTCCTCCCCGAAGAAGACCTCCGAATACTCCGGATAGGGGAACGCCTCAAACCCCGGATACGGCACGAAGTGGGAGGAGGTCCACTCCCAGACGTCGCCGATCATGCCGTAACAGCCGAGCGGGGACACGTTGGCCGGATGGCTGCCTGGCGGCGCCGGGCCGACGCGGGCGGCGTCCAGATTGGCCCGCGAGATCGTGGCGGGCTCATCTCCCCAGGGGTAGAGGCGCGCATGGCCGCAGGCCGGATCCCAGCTCGCGGCGACTTCCCACTCCGCCTCGGTGGGGAGCCTCTTTTCGGCCCAGCGCGCAAACGCATCGGCCTCGTACCAGGAGACGTGGCAGACGGGCGCCGCGGGGTCGACCGGAGCTTCGCGGCCGAGCGTCCGGGTCCACCAGGCTCTGTCGCGCCTGAACCAGAAGAGGGGGGCGTGCGCGCCCTCGGCCTTGCGCCAGGCGAATCCCTCCCGGCTCCAGAGCGCGTCGTTCTCGTAGCCGCCGTCCGCAATGAATTCCATATAGGCTGCGTTGTCGACGGGGTGGTGATCGATCCGGAAGGGGTCGATCCGAAGTCGGGTGCGCGGGCGCTCGTTGTCGTAGGCGCGCGAGCGGTCGTCGGTGCCGATGAAGACGTCGCCTCCCGGGAAGCAGACCATGTCGCGGCGGAGCGCAGTGTCGGGCTCGGGCGCCGGCTGGCCGCCCGCCGGCAACCCCTCGTACGGCTCGCCACCCTTCAGCTGGAGTGTCTGAAGGATCGTCTCGTTGTGCTGGTACTCGTGCTGCAGCACCATGTTGCAGACGAAGCCCTCGCGCAGCAGCGGCGTGGCAGCGCCGGCGTCGATCTCCTCCATCCTGGCCAGCACCGCCCGGCGCACGTCGCGAAGGAAGCCCAGGCAGGTCGAGCGGTCGGGCAGCGGCAGGTGGTCGCGCGTCGAGCGAGGGTGGCGGAAGGCGTCGTAGATGCCGCGCAGTCCCTCGGTGCCCGATCCGGCGCCGTCCACGTTCTCGAGCAGCCAGACCTCCTCGAAATGCGCGATGTGGCCCAGGTCCCAGACGATCGGGGACATCAGCGGGCTGTGCTGGCGGCGCAGGTCCGCGTCACTCAGCGGCGCGACGAGTTCGAGGGTGCGGTCGCGCGCCTCCCGCAGGCGGCCGCGCAGGATGGACAGATCGAGGGCGGTGGCCGTCATTTGTCCCGAGCCTCGCCCGGAAGCTACCATGGAGCCGCCCGGAGTTCGCTGCGCCCGGCAGCTTGCGGCTTGCCGGTCGCCGCACAGACGCTGCGCCCTGCAGACGGACCGTTTTCCGACTCTCTCATGTGATACGCGTGACGGGATTCACAGCTGCTGGTCCTCGGTTGAAACATAGCCGCAGCATAAGGTGCGGTTGCAAGGCTCCAACGCAAGCCGGCGCCGCGTGAGTGCCGGGAACGCAGCGGCGGCGCTGAGCGTGCGCGAGGTCGTCAAGCGCTACGGCACGACGATCGCCCTCGACCGCGTTTCGCTGGACATCACGCGAGGCTCCTGCCTGGCGCTGGTCGGCGAGAGTGGATCCGGGAAGACCACGCTGCTGCGCTGTTTTAACGCCATGATCAAGCCCGATTCCGGCTCGGTGCGGGTCGGGGGCCGGTCCGTCGAGTCGTTTGATCCGGTCGCGCTGCGGCGGCGCATCGGCTATGTGCAGCAGGAAGGTGGGCTGCTCCCCCACTGGTCCGTGCTGCGCAACGCTGCCCTGGTTCCGTGGCTGCGAGGGGAGGCGGACGCCGGGGAGCGGGCCCGCGAGGCTCTCGAGCGG